>CAZYQC010000005.1:0-98581 GCA_964649815.1 uncultured Rhodobacterales bacterium
TTGAAGAGATCGTTACCGATCGTTTTGCATCTTACAAAGCAGCACTTCGAGAGCTGGGTGCGACCGACAAGCAGCAAACGGGCAGGTGGCTCAACAACCGTGTGGAGAACACACACCTCCCACTCCGACGACGAGAACGGGCAATGCAGCGGTTTCAACGAATGCGAAGTCTACAGAAGTTCGCCACCGTTCATTCCTCCGTTCACAACCACTTGAATCAGGAACGCAGCCTCACCAGCCGAGATCACTTCAAGCAGACACGCGCTGCCGCACTCGCCGAATGGCGCGGTCTTTGCGCGGGGTAAAGGGCAGGGCGACTGTCCTAGCAGAGACTGGTTCGCATTTGTCTGACAGCACCGCCATTAACCTCGAAAAAACTAAAATATAGCATGGTCTTACGGGTTTAAGTGAAAATCTCTTCCCCCGAAACTTCCTCCCCGAAGGGCCCAAAAAAGCTGTGTGATCCTAGCCTATCGTCTACCGCCTAAATCATCTACGTTTCAGTTCTCATCGACAGATTTGCTTTTTGTGACAACCTCGTTTCGCAGTCTGTTGTACTCAAACACTGTGAAACTGTGCTAATGATCAGCCCCACCTGAGTGGTCCAATTTGATTTTTAGTGCATGACCGGCCTTGGGTCCATCTGGACGAAGGTTTCTGGAGCCGGTGGGCGGTAGCCCAGTGCACTATGAGGGCGTTTCGTGTTGTAGTGTTTTCTCCATTGTTCGATCAGGATTTGGGCGTCGCGCAGGCTGTAGAAGATTTCGCCGTTCAAGAACTCGTCTCTGAACCGGGCGTTGAAGCTTTCGCAATATCCGTTTTCCCAGGGACTGCCTGGTTCGATGTAAGCCGTTTTCGCTCCGACAGCTTTGATCCAATCCCGCACGGCCTTAGCAACGAACTCCGGGCCGTTGTCGGAACGTATGAACGAAGGTACGCCGCGCAGGATAAACAGGTCGCTCAAAACATCGATGACATTGCCTGAGTTAAGTTTCCTGTCGACGCGGATCGCCAAGCATTCTCTGCTGTATTCATCGATGATGTTGAGCGTGCGGAACGCCTTTCCATCATCGGTACGGCAATGCACGAAGTCATACGACCAGACGTGGTTGCGCCGCTCCGGTCGAAGCCGGACACACGATCCATCATTGAGCCAGAGCCGTCCTTTCTTTGGTTGCTTCATTGGCACTTTCAGCCCCTCTTGTCGCCACAGCCTTTCGACGCGTTTGTCGTTCACCTGCCAACCAGCATCTCTCAGCAGAGCTGCGATCCGGCGGTAGCCATACCGTCCATATTGCCGAGCCAACTCGATCATGTCGGCCACCAACAGATCTTCGTCCTCGCGGCCTCGTGGAACTTTGCGTTGTGTGGATCGATGTTGTCGCAGGACACGACATGCCCGGCGCTCAGAGACGCTCAATTCAGCGCAAACACGATCAATGCAGGCACGGCGACGAGCGGGGCTTAGAAGTTTCCCTTCGCAGCTTCCGCTAAGATGAGCTTGTCCAAAGTCAGATCCGAAACGGCCTTGCGTAACCGTTCATTCTCTTTCTGAAGACGCTTTAGTTCCTTCAATTGATCCGTGCCCATACCACCGTACTTGTTTGGCGGGAAAACCGTCCACTGGACGCTTTTCTTTATCCGCCTGCACTCCAGCGGTAAAACGTCTGTTCAGTCACACCAATCTGACGGATCGCATCCAGACGCGGCATGCCTTGCCCCGTCAGAACCTCAACCTGCCGTAACTTCATGACAATCTCTTCGGGCTTTGGGCGCTTGTTCGCCATGGTCTTCCTCCTTTTTTCCTAAACATAGGGGAGGACCACTTCAGTGGGGGAAGACCACTAGCGCCGGAACCCGCTCAAACTTTTCTTGCAACAACGTGAACATTGCTAGCCACTAAATCGACGCCGAACCAATCTGGCCGAGGTCCATATTGAAACTAGCGGCCTCCTTGTCAAACAGGACGTGGTTTTGCGCGCGCGCGGCTGACACTGAAGCACCCCTTCTTTGAACTTCACAAACAAATAACGTTGACGTGCATAACTTCCTTGCCTACCCATAACGAAACATTTGTTTAGGGCGGTAGATTTATGTCACGACGCACGATTTCAGATAACAGTATTAACATCAGCGGATACATTCCTGATCGCAACAGGGAACGCCTTACACTGGAAGCCACGAACTTTATTTTTGTGGATTTTTTCAATGGCTTACTCGATGATGATGTGGAGGATTATTCGATCCGTACGGTGCTTGCTGAAGCTGGTGGCGATATTGATCTTCTGTTCAACATCCCAGATGGTGAAGAAGAAGAGCCGTTTGACCGAAACCTGCGGCGCCTCGAATTTGTCGACGTCAACAGCGAAAACGGTCACGCGAACGTTGAAATCAACAACGAAGGCGGGGATCGCTTCGCTGAACGGCTGGAGACCATCAGTGTGGTCGGTGCCTCGGCGCGGCTTGAGATTGGCAACAATCGGTCGCGGGAGGATGACGACAACAACCTGAATTACAATGATGCCAACCTCGTGCGTGAATATGGCATCTTGGGCTCACGGTTCATGGAGGCCCTTACCGAGATTCTCGTTGATGCGACGGATGGCAATGCCGAAGTAGATATCTCGGGAAGCGGTTCGGACCTTTACATGAACGAACTGCGTAAAATTGTTGTGCACGCTAAATATGAGGCGGACCTCGAGATTTCGGCGAGTGCCAACATACCGGGTCACAGCGGTGACCACTTCATGGAGTCCTTGCGCTCAATCGAAGTCATCTCGGAAATGGACGACGCGTCTCTTTCTATTTCACACGATGGCGGTGACGAATTTATGGCGTCGCTGCGTACCATCCACGTAGAAAGTGGTACGGGCCCTGACGCCAGCGCCGATGTGTCCATTTCCGCAAGCGCCAACAACGATCCGCAAGAGGCGCTGTTTACGCAAAATTCGTATCAAATAGACCCACGCTTCCACGAGCAGTTTGGTGGCGCGGGCGAAGACTTCATGAAGAATTTGCAGTCCATCACCGTGATCGGAAACGCAGGCGATACAAGCCTGTCCATTTCCCATTCCGGCGGCGCAAACTTCATGAAGGATCTGGAAACGATCGACTTGCAGGCGTTCGGTCAACATGACGTCAACGCGAACTTCAACGGAAACTTCACTGGTCCCATTTACCCACAGTTCCCTGGGTCCAACGAACTTTCAATTTCCGCCAGTGTTAACACGTTCGACCTGCCGGACCTGACCGGCGAAAATTTCATGCCCCGGCTCAAGAGCATCACGCTGACGTCTGAGAAAACCGGCAATTCCGTGTCCATTTCCGCGTCGGGTACGAATGACTTTATGAAGTCGCTCGAGGAAATCCGGCTCGAGACGTTGAATGGGCCTGACGGTTTCGCATCAGAAGCGCGAAATCAGATCTCCATCTCGGCGAGCGCTAACCTGCACAACGGATATACGCGGGATTACAGCGCTTCTGGCGGAGGCGTGTTTTTTGAAGGGTCTGCCCGGCCTGACGATTTCCTCGGCCGCAACTTCATGTCGAGCTTGAAGACGATTGAAATCGTCAGCGCGGCGCATGACGTGTCCGTTTCGATCTCTCATTCTGGCGGCGCCAATTTCATGAACAGCCTGGAGAGCATCTTCCTTGAAGGGCGCGGCGAACCTGACCCCGTTGACTATTGGTTTGACGTGGAACTGGACATTCAGGCCAGCGCGAACGTCGGGCGGGTGTACACATCGTACTACGATGACAACGCAAACGCCTATGTTCCGATCCCTCTGCCGGGCGTTTCGGAAAGTGACCTTCACGGCGACAATTTCATGACGGCGTTGAAAGAAATCACCGTTCTTTCGCACGGCGCGGCCCGCGCCGAGGTGTCGATTTCTCATGAAGGCGGCGACGATTTCATGACCGACCTGCGGTCGATTTATGTTGCAAATACGAGTGAAGAAGGTCCCGTTGGCGGATCGAACTTTGATCGTAACTTGAATGACAGTTACGTTCCACCTGCGCTCAAACCTGATGCGGAGCTAGAGATTGCGGCGCGTTTGGCGTTTGAGGGCGCGGCCGGTGAGGCGTTCATGGAGTCTTTGCGCACCATCGACGTTATGTCTGAATCGGGTGTCGCGTCGCTGGATATTCAAGCGCATCAGCACGACGAGTTCATGAGGAATATCCGGGAGATATTCGTCGACGGCAAAATCGCGGCATTGGCCGAAATTCACGTGAGTGACTTTGGCGTAATGGGTGACGTGAACACGGACAGAAACTACAATAATAACAACGACTTTGACTTACTTGGCGTGCCGAATGTGGAGGGTACCGGCCAAGACTTCATGCAGCGCCTTGAATCAATTGTTGTGAACTCGGATTACGGCATCGCCGACTTGTCCATCGATCACACGTCGGGCAACAATTTCATGGAAAGCCTGACAAGCATCCTTGTCAGCGGCAAATCAGATACGAACCTGCGCTTGCGGAACGAAGACAGCGATAACTTCATGTCAAGCCTGTCGTCGCTGGATGTCATGGGATCGGATGCGAATTATGCGTTGTTCGGTGATGAAGACTTCGAAGAATATTACCTGACCGACTGGAACACCGAGTATTTTGGGGACGCCGACGAATTCCCGGAACTTTACGCTCCAATCGGCGATGAACTCCTGATCGAAAACTACTTTGGCGAACTCGAAGAAGGTCCCGAAGAGGGCAACCAGCCTGCTGGCGATGACTTTATGTCAAGCCTTGAGCACGTTTCGCTGACGTCCGGTATCAATGCCGATGTTACAATCAGCAACGGTGTTCCGGGCGAAATTCTGCAGAATTTCTTCTTCGAATTCGGTTTCCCACTGAGAGGTGGGCCGGTTCCGGTTGGCTTCCCGTTTGGGTTCCCGATCTTTGAAGGCCCGATTTTCCCGGGACTGTTCCTTGCAGACATCCTGAGTCGAGGCAGCGCAGAGGTCGGACCGTTCGGCGGTGAGGACTTTATGATGGACCTCAACGAAATTGCCGTCGAAACGGGCTTTGACGCGGATGTGACGCTGTTCACTGACACGGGTTCGTCTTTTGAGGAACTCACCTCGATTGACATTCTCGCGAATACAGCCGGCTTCTTGCCGTTCTTCTTTGACAAGAATGAAAACGGCAATGGAAACATCAACGGCAACTTTAACGGCAACTTCAACAAGAACATTAACGGAAACGGTAACGGTAACTTTAACGGTAACCCCAACGGACCGTTTAACCCGTTTTTTGATATTGCGACGTCCGAACTGACGCTGATGGCGCTCAATGATGGTGGAGGCTTCGACGCGCTCAACAGCATCGAGATGCATGGCGCGGGCACTTTTGGTGGACCTCTTTTGCCATTTGGATTGAACGGTCTGGACAACAACGGTAACGGCAACGGTAATTTCAACGGCAACTTTAACGACAACGGCAACGGCAACGGACCGATCTTCGGCGGTGGAAATCTGTTGGTTCAGTTGATCGGCGTGAATGGGGACGATCTGGATGTGAACCTGTCTACGATCTACGAAGGTGTGATTTCCTTCGTGGCCGAAGACACCTCCGAGCTGACATCGGTAAAGGCGTCAGCGGACAACGCAGCGAGCCTGCTGTTCCTTGGCGACCAGTCCAGCCTGGAAGTGATCGATTTGTCGGACATGAACTACAACAGCTATGCGTCTGTATCGTTCGGAGAAGGACAAGGCGGCTTCCCCGGTCCACGTAACAATGAGTTGTTCGATAACAACGGCAACGGCAACGGCAACGGCAACTTCAACGGAAATGACAACAACGGTAACGGCAATTTCAACGGCAACAGAAACGACGACAACGGCAACGGCGATCGCAATGGGAACGGCGAACTCTTCGAACCAGCGGCGCTCGGGGATGAGTTGACGGTTCTTGTCGGCGATGGCTTTGTCGACTTCTTTGCCGCGCAAGGCACGACCGAGACATTCGTTTTCGCGTCTGATGACAACGCAGACATCAACATCTTCGGATTTGAAATGTCTGATGTACTCGATGTTTCGAACTTTGGCGTGGAAAGCATCAACGAGTTGAACATTTTCGGTGGAAATGATCTTTCCGTGATCACGGCAGTTGATGGCAACGGGAACGATCCGGCGTTCTATGGTTCCATCGTATTGATTGGCTACGATGCGAACCTGATTGATGTGGATAACTTCCACTTCGCGTGATCGAAACGCCCCGATTTCTGTCAGGCCGGCAGCACTGACTGCCGGCCTTTTTCCTGCGGTTTAAGGTTTTTTAGCTTTCATGCCCCTCACTGACTCTCAATACGACAGCAGCAAAGTCCCGATGGTGGATACTGAGAATTTTCCGCCGCACCGCAATCTGAAATACGGGGATACCCATTATCGTCTGGGACATCAGATTGCGCGTGGCGGGTACAGTACTGTGTATCAGGCGCAAGATACGTGGAGCAACGCGCTCGCGATCAAAGAGTTCAACGAAAAAGCAAGCGAAGCGATGTGGAAGAATGAGGTGAGCAACTACATGCAGTTGCAACACCCCAAGATCATTTACATGTACGGCGCATTTGCTCTTGAGGGAAAATTTTACATCGCGATGGAATACGCAGGTCTGTCGATTGGCCGCGTGAACCTATCGGATGAACGTGAACGCCAATTGATTTTGATGCTCGCAGCGAAATGTATGCTTGAGGCACTTCACTTCATGCATGACAAAGGTTTTGTCCACACCGACATAAACCCGGGGAATGCGCTTCTTGAGCTTACGTCCGACAACCGCCCCGTAGGCGTAAAGCTGTGTGACTTGGGGTTAGCGATCCCGGAAAAGTATTTGCGCCGAGGAAAGCACAAGGCCAAGTGGAATCCTTCCCCGGAGTGCGTTGATGGTGAGGAATTTGGGTTCGAATCCAAGGCCATGGATGTTTACTCAACCGCTCAAGTTTTGATGGAGATCCTCAACGGTGGCGGCTTGGACCGGTATTCGGACGAAGAAATCTGTTCTGGCGCTTTGAGGGAAAAGGCGCTCAGTTTCAACGATCCAATGGGTGACGCCCTGGCACAGGCCTTGGTTCCACGGGTCAGCGAACGCGTTGATGCAATGCGTTTGTGGCGCCTAATTCGAAATGCCGGATCGCGTCACCTCTTAGTAAACCCAATCGACTGAGCTCATTCGGCGGTGGTCTTCCCCCGCTGAATTGGTCTTTCGCATGCGTTTGCTCCTTCAAAAGGTTGAGCAAACTATACATCAGAACGAGGGAAGTTTCGGGGGGCAGGTCAGGATCTCTCCACCAAAGTCAGAAGTGCTTCGTCTCCGCCACCTTACCCAATATCATTGCGCACCTTTCTGATTTCGCTGAATTTCTGCGGTTTTCTTACGAACTACACGGTTGTTCGCGTTTCGGTCTCGTTGGCTCCCTTCGGGCCACACATTTCGAAATGAAGAGCCGAGCGGCTATGGCCGCCACACGGTTGTTTGGCTGACGCGCGTAATGCTTGAGGCTAGAACATCGAATTCGTGGCGGATATGCGCGTAGACTTTTTGTGCGGCCGGTTTCATTTTGGCTGCACGAATTTTCAGGATACCCAGATGCCGGTCTGGATCGCCTATTTTGATGGACAACGCACTGACAGAACGTTGGTTTCGCATCATAAAGACGACAGAGAACGGCAAAACCGTCAGCGCGTCGGACCCAGCAAGGATGTTGACTGTGGCGCTCAGCGACCCTCCCGTAAAGCTGACTTTGAAATTCTTGATGCCGATCTCTTGAAGTACATTGCGCAGGTCTTGGTAGAGCGGGCTGCCAGCGGGCGGAGCGATCCAGGGATATTGCCCGATATCGGCCAGTTTTATTGAACCCCGCCGCGCAAGAGGATGTCCGGTTCGACAGGCAATCACGTTTCGGCCAGGCAGAATTTGATGAAACTCAATGTCATCTGGAATGGAGCTGTCGCGCATCGGGAGAACCGCTATGTCCAGCGAGCCATCGCGTAGTTTTGGCAGCAACTCATTCATGTAGCCATAGACTTGATCAATGCGCACATCGGGGCGTTCAAACTGAAAGCCAGCAAGCATCCCTGAAATCACGCCGTCGAAAAAGAAAGGTGTGCCGCCGACGCAGACCGCGCCTGATTTGCCATCACGATATTGGGCCAACACTTCGGAGCTGATCCGCCCAGCCTCATAAACCTTGCGCCCTTCAGCGGCGAGGGCAAGCCCGAGTTCTGTTGGGCGCAGAGGGCGGCGGTCTTTTTCGAAAAGCGGTGTATCAATGCGCTGTTCGAGGATGGCCAAAGAACGGCTGAGGCTTGGCTGCGACTTGCCCAGCATCTCTGCGCCTTCGCTTAGACCGCCTTTTTCGACGATGGCGTACAGCATTTCCAGATGGCGCGGGTCCAGCTTCATAACGCTGGGTTATATTCTCGCTTTTAAATTCGATCAAGCTGCCTGTTTTGTGTGCGAAGTTGAAGCTCAACAGGGAGTGGGAAGAGTGTTGGACACCGCACAATATGCGACAGATCAGATCGTGGCCTTTGGGGCGGGACAGCGCAAGCGGTCTGGCGAATATCTGACGGCTGCGGGCTACGATAAGGTGCTGATCCTGACCACGCCACAGCAATGCGGCCTGGGACTAGAGCTTGCCGAAACGCTCGGGCCAATAGCCGCCGGGGTGTTTTCGAAAGCCACTATGCACACTCCCACCGATGTCACCGAAGAAGCGCTGGCGCATTTGCACCAGTCGGGGGCCGACAGCGTTTTGTCGGTGGGTGGCGGCTCAACCATTGGGCTCGGCAAGGCTTTGGTGTTGCACACTGATGTTGGCCATTTGGCCTTACCCACGACCTACGCGGGCAGTGAATGCACTCCGATCCTTGGCCAGACTGAAAATGGCGTAAAAACAACGATGAGCGATCCCAAATTGCGCCCGGGTGCTGTGCTTTATGACGCTGAATTGGTATCAACGCTGCCTGCCGGGATGACAATCACCAGCGCACTTAATGCGATGGCGCATGCTGTGGAAGCGCTCTACGCCAAAGACCGCACCGACGCTGCAACGGCGCTGGCACTGGAGGGGATTTCTGCGTTTCATCGCGCGCTGCCTGCGGTCATGGAAGACCCAAGCGATCTTGACGCGCGGCAGGCTACGCAGGAAGGAGCATGGGCTTGCGGGACCGTGCTGGGGCAAGTCGGCATGGCGCTGCACCACAAGCTTTGCCACACGCTGGGTGGGGCATTGAACCTACCGCATGCGGAAACCCATGCGATCATTTTGCCCCACGCAACAGCATACAACCAATCTGCCGCAGCCACACAACTGGCCCCCGTAGCAGACCTTTTAGGTGGCACCGAGCCTGGCCAGGCGCTGTGGGACTTTGCGAAGTCTCTGAATGCGCCAATGGCTCTAAAGGACCTTGGTGTCGACAAGGGTGACTTGGATCGCATCGCCGATCTGGCCACGCAAAACCCCTATTGGAACCCGCGCGAGATCACCAAAGACGCGATCCGCGCATTGCTTGAGCGCGCCTGGGAAGGCGTCGCGCCACAAAGCTGAAGAACAAAAAACGTTTGGGAGGACGACACATGATCACACGCCGCAACCTACTGAAATCGACCAGCGCCGCGGGCATCACTCTTGCTGCGGGTGGCATTGCGGCCCCGGCCATAGCGCAGGGGGCGAAAATCAAACTGGGCTACGTCAGCCCACAATCAGGACCATTGGCCGCGTTTTCTGAGGCGGATCAGTTCATTCTCGACGCATTCGCGCGCTCAGAGGCTGGCGCGAATTTCGAAGTCATCGTTAAGGACAGTCAATCCAATCCCAACCGCGCGGCGGATGTTGCGAGCGAGCTGATCATCGATGACGAAGTTGACCTCATGCTTGTGGCCTCGACACCGGAAACGACGAACCCCGTTGCAACCACTTGCGAGGCCGAAGAAGTGCCGTGCATTTCCACCGTCGCACCTTGGCAGCCCTATTTCATCGGTCAGCAGGGCAATCCTGGCGATCCAGGGTCTTGGGAGCGGTTCTATTACAGCTACCATTTCTTCTGGGGGCTGGAAGATGTGATCTCCGTCTTCACGTCCATGTGGAACCAGCTCTCGACCAACAAACAGGTCGGCGGGCTCTTCCCCAACGATGGGGATGGCAATGCTTGGGGTGACCCAAATGTAGGCTTCCCTCCTGTTCTTGATAATCTGGGTTACGGGCTGACTGACCCGGGCCGGTATCAGAACCTGACTGATGATTTCTCTGCCCAGATCAACGCATTCCGGTCGGCGGATGTTGAGATTGTCACCGGTGTGCCAATCCCGCCGGACTTCACGACATTCTGGACCCAAGCCAAACAGCAGGGTTTCACGCCCAAGGCCGCGTCTATCGGCAAAGCGATCCTCTTTCCACAAGCGGTCGAAGCGCTTGGCGACACCGGGCACAACCTCAGCTCCGAGGTGTGGTGGTCGCCGTCGCATCCGTTCTCCTCGTCTGTCACAGGCGAAAGCGCCGCAGAAGTTGCAGCAGGCTTTACAGCTGCAACAGGTCGGCAATGGACGCAGCCTATTGGCTTTGTGCATGCGCTTTTTGAAATGGCAGCCAACGTGATGGGGCGTGTCTCTGACAGTGGCGATCCTGACGGGGTTGCAGAGGCAATCGCAGCCACGCAACTCGACAGTCTTGTCGGTCGCATTGCCTTTGATGGCGCGGGCCTGCCGCCCTTTGCGGCGGCCAATGTCGCAAAAACCCCGCTTGTCGGCGGTCAATGGCGGCTGCGTGATGGTGGTGGCTATGATCTTGTGATCGTGGACAATTCTGACCATCCGAGCATTCCGACCGGTGGCGTCATGGAAGAAATCACCGCCTAAATCTGCTGGCCTGCGCCTTCGGGCGCGGACCTTTTCTTTCGACCCGCGCGGCACTTTTGGGGCCGCGCCAAGGACCAGCCATGCCCATTCTCGCGTTGCAAAATGTCTCCAAAAGCTTTGGTCAACTGAAGGTGACCGACGACGTCAGCTTTGAGGTCCCCGTGGGGCAAGCGCTTGGGATTATCGGCCCGAACGGGGCCGGAAAGTCCACGTTGTTCAATCTGATCACCGGGAACCTGACGCCTGACGCCGGACGCATCTCGTTCGAAGGTCTTGACGTATCCAAGGTTCCAGCGATGCAACGCTGCTTTGCAGGTGTCGGACGATCGTTTCAGATCCCGCAACCTTTTGACAACCTTACTGTCTTCGAAAACCTGCTCGTGGCAGCCATGCATGGGCAAAATGCCAGTCAAAAGGCCGTTGAGCAGGTGTGCGCAGAGATCGTCGAGCAGACGGAACTCATGCCCGTGGCCAACAGCCCTGCCGCCGGACTATCGCTCCTCCAACGCAAACGGCTAGAGATGGCGCGGGCTCTTGCGACAGACCCCAAGCTGCTTTTGCTCGACGAGATCGCGGGGGGTCTTACAGATGCAGAATGCGTGGCGCTTATTGACACGATCAAATCCGTACATGCCCGGGGTGTCACGATCATCTGGATCGAGCATGTGCTGCACGCGCTGACCAGCGTGGTGGAGCGGCTGCTGGTGCTCGATTTTGGCAAGGTCATCGGCATCGGCGCGCCAGACGAGATCATGAACCGGCAGGACGTGCGCGAGATTTATCTGGGGATCGACGTATGAGTCTTTTGACGACGCAGGGTCTGACCGCCCATTACGGCGATTTTCAAGCGCTGTTCGGTGTCGATATTGCACTGAACAAAGGTGAGACACTTGCGATCATCGGTGCCAATGGAGCTGGCAAGACGACGTTGATGCGCTCTCTCTCGGGCGTGCTGGTGAACGGTCCTGACATGATCACCCTTAACGGTCAGCCCATCGGCGGGATGAACGCGGATGAAATCCTTCCGCTCGGACTTGCTATGGTGCCAGAAGGGCGTCGACTTTTCCCCTCTCTAAGCGTCGAGGAAAACCTGCTGATCGGCACCTACGGTCGCAAGGTCGACGGCTATTGGACCCTTGAGACCATCTACGATCTGTTCCCGATCCTTGCCGAACGCCGCAAGAACCCCGGCACGGCGCTTTCGGGTGGGCAGCAGCAGATGGTCGCCATCGGCCGGGCGCTGATGTCGAACCCCCAAGTGCTGCTGTGTGATGAGATCAGCCTGGGACTGGCGCCTGTTGTCATCAAGGACATCTATGCCGCGGTTCCCAAAATCCAGGAAAGCGGCGCAAGCCTGATCGTGGTCGAGCAGGACATCGGGCAGGCAATGAAAGTTGCTGATCGGGTCTATTGCATGATGGAAGGCCGGGTGACGCTGGAAGGCACACCGGACAGCCTTAGCCGTGATGACATCCACGCAGCTTATTTTGGAGTGAGCGCATGATTTGGATCGACACTCTGGTTCAGGGCATCCTGTTGGGCGGACTTTACGCTCTCTTTGCCGCGGGGCTGAGCCTTGTTTTTGGGATTATGCGCCTGGTGAACCTCGCGCATGGCGATTTCATCGTGATGGGGGCTTACTTGATCCTCCTTCTTGTCACGCTGTTGGGGTTGTCTCCCTTTATCGCTGCCGCCATTGCCGCGCCGCTGATGTATGGTGTGGGCTGGGCTTTGCAAAAGTACCTGCTGAACCGGACGTTGGGCAATGACATACTTCCACCACTGCTGGTCACGTTTGGCTTGTCGATTGCGTTGCAAAACGCGCTGCTGGAAGGGTTCAGCGCAGACAGTCAGCGCTTGCCGACGGGTGCGATTTCCACCGCTTCAATTGACCTTGGCGCGCTGACAGTAGGCGTGCTGCCTCTGCTGACCTTCGGCTCGGCTGTGGCGGTGATCGTGGGCCTCAACCAGCTGTTTTACCGGACGGAGTTGGGCCGGGCCTTCCGCGCGACCTCGGACGATCCGACAACCGCGAGCCTGATGGGCATCCGTCCGAGCAATATTTTCGCGACGGCCACGGCTATCGCAATGCTCGTTGTAACGCTGGCCGCGCTCTATCTGGGCATGCGCTCGAACTTTGACCCCAACATTGGCCCCGCGCGTCTGATCTACGCTTTTCAGGCGGTGATCATCGGCGGGTTGGGCAGCCTTTGGGGCACGCTCGCCGGCGGGATCATCATAGGGCTTGCGCAAACGACTGGTGCGGCCATCAACCCCGAATGGCAGATCCTCGCCGGGCATATTGCCTTTCTTGTTGTCCTGTTGCTCCGCCCAAGGGGCCTCTTTCCGAGGGCTGTTGACTGATGCAAACGCAAACGTCTTCCACACCATACGTTGTCACAACGCGAACCCGCGCGTCGCAGATCACCATGATGGTCGCTGTGGTCCTGATTGCTGCGCTCATCGCCCTGCCGTTCTTTGCGGGTCGGGGGCTTATCCAAGATATGTTTTTTATCCTGACAATGTTGGTGCTGGCGCAGTTCTGGAACCTTCTGGCCGGCTATGGAGGGATGGTGTCGATCGGGCAGCAAGCCTTTGTGGGCATGGGCGCATATGCAATGTTTGGCGGTGTGATCCTTGCTGGTATGGACCCGATCCCGGCGATCCTATTGGGCGGCGTCGCCGCGCTGATCGTTGCCGTGCCGACCGCCTTTTTCGCCTTTCGGTTGCAAGGCCCTTATTTTGCTATTGGGACATGGGTGATCGCCGAAGTGATGCGCCTTGTGATGGCCCAGGTCAAAGCGCTGGGCGGTGGTACAGGCACGTCACTGCCCCGTTCCGCCACGCGCGAGATGTGGGCAACCGAATGGATTGCCGAGCTTTTTGACGTGCGCAACTCTGCGGCACGGGACATTCTGACCTACTGGCTGGCCCTGGCGCTCGCGGTTGCAACCATCGCCGCGATCTACGCGCTGTTGCGTTCAAAGCCGGGCCTTGCGCTATCAGCGGTGCGGGACAACCCCGAGGCGGCGAAATCCGTGGGTGTGGATGCGGGCCGAATGAAGTGGTTTGTCTTCCTGACATCGGCCTTTGGCACCGGGCTCGCCGGCGCGTTGATCTATGTTCAGAAGGCACGGATTAGCCCGGACGCAGCTTTTAGTGTCACGGACTGGACCGCCTACGTTCTTTTCATTGTCATCATTGGCGGCATCGGGACGATCGAGGGGCCGATCATCGGCGTGATCGTCTTCTTTCTGCTGCAATCGCTGCTCGCCGATTACGGCAGTTGGTACCTCTTTACCCTCGGCATTATCGGCATCGTCGTTATGCTGGTCGCCCCGCGCGGCATCTGGGGTCTGATTACCGACAAGACCGGCATTCAACTTTTTCCTGTGCGTCGGCGCCTAAGCGGCGGCATGCTCAACACTCCGAAACGCTAAGACAACGAAACCTTCCCAAGGAGGACCCTATGGCTGAGATAGAAACCGACGTTCTGATTGTAGGTACCGGGCCTGCCGGGTCCGCCACCGCGGCGCTGTTGTCGTCCTACGGGATCGAGAACATGGCCATAAACCGCTACCGCTGGCTGGCCAACACGCCGCGCGCGCATATCACCAACCAACGAACGATGGAGGTGCTGCGTGATCTTGGTCACGAGGTCGAGGCCGAGGCCTACATGCACTGCGCGCATCAGGATCTGATGGGAGAGAACGTCTTTTGTGAGAGCCTCGCAGGGGAAGAGATCGGCCGGATGAAAAGCTGGGGAAATCACCCGCTCTCAAAGGCCGAGCATTTGCTCAGCAGTCCTACGATGATGAATGATCTGCCGCAAACCTTCATGGAGCCGATCCTGTTTGGCACGGCCTGTAAGCGCGGCACCCAGGCGCGGATGAGCACGGAATATCTCAGCCATGAACAGGACACGGATGGCGTAACGACCACGTGCCGAGATCGTCTTTCAGGACGCGAGTTCGAGGTGCGCTCGAAGTATCTGATCGGTGCAGATGGCGGCAATTCGCTGGTTGCCGAGCATTGCGGTCTCCCCTTTGAGGGTCAGATGGGTGTGGGCGGGTCGATGAATATCGTCTTCCGCGCTGATCTTTCCAGATACGTCGCACACCGTCCCAGCGTTCTCTACTGGGTCATGCAGCCTGGCTCGGACGTGGGTGGGATTGGCATGGGCCTTGTCCGTATGGTGCGGCCGTGGAACGAGTGGTTGATCGTCTGGGGCTATGACATCAACGAAGAGCCACCCGTTGTGGACGAGGCGATGGCAACGCAGGTGGCCCGGCAGCTGGTAGGCGATCCCGAGCTGGAGATCGAACTTCTGAGCGCCAATACCTGGACCGTGAACAACATGTACGCGACCAATATGCAAAAAGACCGCGTGTTTATCATGGGCGACGCGGCCCACCGCCACCCGCCGTCCAACGGGTTGGGTTCGAACACGTCGATCCAAGACGGCTTTAACCTGGCGTGGAAACTCGCCGCAGTGCTCAAGGGACAAGCGGGTGCCGAGCTGCTCGATAGCTACAGTGAGGAGCGCGCGCCGGTGGCAAAGCAAATCGTAACGCGGGCAAACCAATCCATTGGCGAGTTTGGTCCGATTTTCGAAAGCCTCGGGATGACCGGAGGAACCGATCACGACGTGATCAGGGCGAATATGGACGCGCGCTGCGATGCAGGGACAACCGCCGAAAAGCAGCGCGAGGCGATCCGCGAAGCAATCGCGTTCAAGAAATACGAGTTTGACGCTCACGGGGTCGAGATGAACCAGCGCTACAAATCGGGCGCGGTTCTAACGGATGGCCAGATGGAGCCCGCTTTCGAGCTTGACGCTGAGCTGCATTACCAACCGACCACCTGGCCTGGCGCACGCATCCCGCATGTTTGGATGTTTGAACACGATACCGGCGAAAAGGTGTCGACGCTGGATTTGTGCGGGCGTGGCCAGTTCACAATCCTCACCGGCATTGGTGGCGAGGCTTGGGCGCAAGCTGCCGAAAAAGTGACCGCCGAAATGGGCCTTCCGCTGCGTGTGCACGTCATCGGGCCAAGACAAACTTATGTCGATCACACCGGCGATTGGGCCCGCGCGAGCGAGATTGGAGATACCGGTTGTTTGCTTGTTCGCCCCGACCAACACGTCGCTTGGCGCGCCGAAGATATGGCCGCGGATCCACTTGCCGAACTGACACGCGCTCTCACCGCCATCTTGTCCCGTTGAGTAGGAGGCAGCCATGACCAAAGAAAGCTACTTTAGCGAAGAAGGCTCAGCAGAGGCCGTCAACGCCCGAATGGGCGATGACATCAATCCACGTTTGGCCGAGGTGATGAGTTCGTTGGTGCGCCATCTACATGCCTTTGCAAAAGAGATTGATCTGAAACAGGATGAGTGGGACCTCGCCATCGATTTCCTGACCCGCACTGGTCAGATTTGCTCGGCCGAGCGGCAAGAGTTCATCCTGCTCTCGGATACGCTCGGTTTCTCGATGCTGGTTGATGCGATCAACAACCGCCGACCATCAGGCGCCACCGAGAACACGGTTTTTGGCCCTTTTCACGTGGCCGAAGCGCCGATCCGGGCTATGGGGGACAACATCTGCCTCGACGGCAAAGGAGAGACCTGCCTTTATGAAGGCCGCGTGGTCGATGTCGACGGAAACCCGATCGAAGGAGCCACCGTCGATGTCTGGTCTGACAACGCCGACGGCTATTACGATGTGCAGCAACCCGACATTCAACCGAAATTCAACAATCGCGGCCGCTTTGTCACCGGTGCCGACGGCGCGTACCGATTTATCGGCATCAAACCAGTCGCTTACCCGATCCCGGATGACGGTCCGGTCGGTAAAATGCTTGCAGCGATGGGACGACATCCAAACCGGCCCGCTCATTTGCATTTTCTGATCACGGCCCCGGGTTATCAGAAGATCGTCACACATATTTTCGACGGCGAAGACAGGTGGCTCAGTTCGGACGCGGTGTTCGGGGTAAAGGAATCCCTCATCGCACCCTTTGAACCCGCCTCGGGTGAGACGCGCTGGCACGCGCCTTTTGACTTTGTGATGGTAGCCGCATGACCAAGCCTTGCATCATTTGCGTGGCCATCACCGGCTCATTGCCGCGCAAAGAAATGAACCCGGCGGTGCCAATTTCGGTTTCGGAACAGGTTGAAAGCACGCAAGAAGCCTTTGAGGCTGGCGCCACGATCTGCCATGCCCATGTGCGCAACGAAGACCAAAGTCCGTCCAGCGACCCTGAAAAGTTCGCGGCCCTTAAGGAAGGGCTAGAGAAACACTGCCCCGGCATGATCATCCAATTCTCGACCGGGGGCCGTTCTGGCGCGGGCAAGACCCGGGGTGGAATGTTGCCGCTGAAACCCGATATGGCCTCGCTATCGGTGGGTTCGAATAACTTCCCAACGCGGGTCTACGAAAATCCACCGGATCTCGTTGGGTGGCTGGCGGGTGAGATGAAAACCTATGGTGTAAAGCCAGAGATCGAAGCGTTTGATCTAAGCCACATTCTCAAGGCGGCTGAGATGCATGCATCAGGCGATATTGTGGATACGCCGTATGTGCAGTTTGTCATGGGCGTCAAAAACGCCATGCCAGCAGACCGGCATGTTTTTGATTTCTACGTGCAAACAGTTCAACGCCTCTTTCCGGGCGCCCCCTGGTGTGCGGCAGGTATCGGACGCGAGCAAGCCAAGATCAACGAGTGGTCAATCGCAGCAGGCGGACACGCCCGCACCGGCTTGGAGGACAATATCCGCCTAGACCGGGATACTTTGGCCCCCTCCAATGCCGCCCTGGTGAAGCGCACCGCTGAGATCTGCGCCAACTTCGACCGTCCCGTGGCAACACCCGCCCAAGCGCGCGCACTCTTGGGGTTAGCTCAACACAGATAAAGTGTCTCGGTTTACGCTCGAAGATCTATTAAGCTTCGGAGAAGTCGCCCCCCGGAGCCGCCGACTTTCGGGTTTGCGCACTGAAGGTAAACAACAAAACACTCAGCGAAGTGTGCGACCCGCGTCTCAGTTCCACTGATGACACCTTATGCCAATAAGGCTTTCGGTACTGGCGGCGTAAGTTGAGCGCACGATGTGACCGGATTTGGTTGTGCCTGGCAGACAAACTTGGCTTGAGCGGGGTGGGGTGATCTCGTCGGCTTAGAAAATGATCAAGCCGGTTTCCTTCATTTACTTCAAACCCTGTCCTGAGATCGGCCGACTCGCGTTGATGGCGTACATCCATTTCCCGCTTTCGCCGGGGAAAGCCGAAGATCATCTGGATGAACGGAGGATCGAAGTCAGCCGTGAAACTGTCCGCCATCGTTGGAATAAGTCAGTTCCCGTATACAGCAACTTTGGCCCTTCTTGAAATGGATGCGGTATTGGGACGAGATTTTTGTTAAGCCGCATGGTAGACGTCATTGGATTCAGCGCGCCGGAGATCATGAACTGGACGTGCTGGAACCTGCCGCCAGAAAACGGTGCAACTGATCTGCGGCACTCAAAATACGCAAAAAACAACAAGCGCCGCTGGTCCGCTGACGAGTTCGTCTCGGATAGCTTTACACATTGTAAAGCTGCCCTAATGGAATTTGCTGCGCTGGTTAATCAGTAATTGGGCGGGTGGCTGAAAAACTGCGCTAAAAACTGACACCTGCCACCCTGACGAACGGAACGGGTCATGCTAAGCGACAGGCAAAGGCTGAGTTTGCAAAAATTGTGGACGCTCAAACCTCCGTTTACAACCATTTCAATCCAGAAAGATCGCGGCCCGAAAGAACTGCCTTGAAGTAGACACCAAACTCTGACCTAGCAAGGCGGCGCGCATAGGTCACAGCATAATCGACGGTGCCAATGGCGCAACGGAGAGAAAATCGCTTTCGTTAAATGGCATCGGCACAAGTTTTTCAAAAAAACTTGCTAATTTGCCTCGAGCTGACAAACCCTAGCCGTCCACCGTTCGCCTATCGCAAACAAAACACTTACCGTTTGGAAGCGACGCTTTACGACATACTTGAGCAAGAAACCTGCAACTTGGCCTAAAAGTAATCTCGAAGACGCCGACCTCGCGTCGCTGTAACAACCTCAGCCAAACCCCAAGCCGAATAGCAATATTCGTCTGAGGTTCATCGATCGAAGGTCGATGCCGCCTCTTGTCCAAGCGAATGATCTGGTCTTAAGAAAACCGCACCAATTGGATACGAGATGATCGCTTGAGCCGAGGGTCTTCAAAGCTCTGACGGCAAATCAAGAACGCCGATCAAGGGCATGAGGAATTCGCCGGAATCCGCGCTGAGCGCGTCGGAATAGGCCTCGTCGATTGCCGCGGTTGCGGCGTCAAAGCTCTCGTTGGTGCCTGTGAAAATGCGCATCACCTCGGTGGCTGTGTCCGTGTCGGACATGCCTTTGTGGATGGCGAAGTAGCTTCCCAAGTCGACTTTGTTTTCGAGATACAGCTGGTCTGCGGCGCGCAGGGCGATGGTGTCGGCGTCGTCACCCGGGGCCGGGCCGGTTTTGGCGCCTTCCAGAACACGAAGGATGAAGACGTCCCTTCCAACGGTGCCAGCGTCCAGCACGCCTGCCCAAAAATTCAAACCTGCGATATCCGGCACCCGGCCCAGCACGTTGCCATAGACGATTGTCGCAAATTCCAAGTTCGTGGTGCCTTCGGGGTAGGCAGCTTTTGTTTCTGCTTGATTGATGAAACCTGCGGCCATGTCTTCTAGTGACACGCCATTCGCATAAGCTGTGGCCCAGAAAAACAGGCCCAACGCGTCCGGTGCGCGGTTGAAATAGGCGATGTACATTTCGGTGAAGGCTTCGAGCTCTTCAGCGCTCAGCGCGGCTGGTCCGCCGAACCTTTGCAGGTCCATTGGGTTTCCTTGAAAGAGGTCCAATTTGGTTTCAAAGTCCAAGAATTCGAGATTGGTGATCTCGTCTTTGCCATCGCCGCCGTCGCGGCGATCTTCGAGGAATGTGCCTTCGGGGCTGAGGGTTAGAGTATAGCTGCGTTGATCGCCGGTGAAGAGGCCGGTGTCGATCCCGTCGCCGCCATCCAGAATATCATCGCCAGGGCCACCTTTGAGGATATCATCGCCTGCATCCGCAGAGATGCGGTCATTCCCAAGTCCGGCTTCTATTGTTTCATTTTGGCTCGACCCGGTGAGGACGCGCGGCACAAAGGCAATTGGCGTGGTCGGGGTGCTGATCACCTGTTCGGCCGTGCCAAAATTGTCGGTGAAAACCAGGCGCGCGGCGATGTGGGCACCGCCATCGTCTTCGGTCAGCAAATAGCTTGGGCCGGAGGCGTTTGGGATCGCTTCGCCGTCGCGGAGCCATTCAACACGCCGTGTCGCGGCATCAATCCCGTCTGCATCCATGACGCTGGTGGCATCTGCAAAAAGCGCTTGGCCAACGGTCGGGGTTCCGCTGATCACGACAGCGCCTTCGGGGGTAAGATTGCCTGCGGCAAAGGTCAGGTCGTCAAGTTCAAGGGTTTCAACAGAGACATCGTCGCCGCGGATGATGAGCTTGGTCTGATCTGGCAGCTCCAGGATCACGCTGCCGGACTGGGCATTGTAAAACGCAGCCAAGGCTTGCGCCCGGTCAAAGTCGGTAAGGTCAATCGTGTCGAGGCCGCGTTCGAAATCGAGGATGATGATCTGGTCATCGCCTGGGTTGATATCAAAGATATCGCGCCCGTTTCCGCCTTCCAATTCGTCAAGTCCAGGTCCGCCGGACAGGACATCATCACCGTCGTCGCCAAAGATGAAGTTGTCGGCATCATCGCCGATCAGCACTTCGTCCATGCTGGCGATCAAGGCGGTTGGCTGGCTGGTGATCTGTTCGGCCTGGCCGAAACCGTCGACAAAAGAGACAGTCACAGAGATCGCGGTGCCAACGTCGTCCAGGCCCAGGACATAGCTGCTGGCCTGAGCCGATGAAATCGGCGCGCCATCGCGCAGCCATTGATACCCGAACGCGCCCAAACCGTCCCTGTCCTGGATCTGGCTGGTGTCGACGCTCAACGCTTTGCCTTCGGTCAGGGTGCCTTGGATAACGGGGCGACCTTGGGGCGCGTCATTCACGTTCTCGACCGGCGCGGTTTGCGCACTGGTCAGTCGCTCGGTGGTGCCCTGCGCATCGACAAATTCTAGCCGAAGGGAAATCCGGGCGCCGATATCCTCGGCGGTCAGATCGTAAAAGGCGGCTGTCTGTTCGGTTTGAACGCCGTTACGCAGCCATGTGTATGCGAAATCGCCTAAGCCATCTTCATCGGCGACCGAGCTGGTGTCAGCCGTCAGTCGGGCATATTCCAACACCTCGCCAACAACAGCCACCTGACCGGTCGGCGCATCATTGATGTTTTGGACCGGGCCGCGCGCGGCAGAGGTCAGAAACTCTTCTGTGCCCAAGCCATCTGTAAATCGAACCTGAACCGCGATCTCTTTGCCGACATCCGCCTGTTCCAGCCGATAGCTGCTGGCGTCCGCGCCTTCGATCAAAGCGCCGTCTCTGGTCCAGGCGAACCGCAAGTCGCCGACACCGTCGGGGTCCGTGATCGTGCCGACATTGGCCTGTACCGTGCGTCCTTCGCGCAGAGTACCCAACAGCAGGATCGTGCCCTGCGCGGGATCGTTGGCGTTTGTGACTGTGGCAGACTGGCCGCTAAGGACACTTTCTTCGGTGCCGCGCGCATCGGTGTAATAAGCTTCGACCTGAATACGGGCGCCGACATCTGCTTGCGTCAGCGTATAGCTCTCGTCAGTCGCGCCGCTGATGAGTGTGTCATCGCGATACCAACGGAAGCGGAAATCGCCCAGCCCATCTGCGTCTGATATACCGGATGTGTCAGCGGTAAGCTCTCGGCCCTGTGCCGCGCCGCCGATGAGCACCAAGGCGCCGGTTGGTGCGTCATTGGTGTTGCCGATGGGGCCGACCGGTGTGCTGGTGACAGTTTCAATCGTGCCGCCACCATCTGTATAGCGCGCCCGCACAGTAATGAGCGCGTCAACATCGTCGCCACTTGTCACGTAGCTGGCGTCTGTCGCTCCGATTTCTTGGCCATTGCGCAGCCAGGCAAAGCTGAACGCGCCGAGCCCGTCAGGATCCTGCAACTGGCTTGTGTCGACGGTCAGCGTGTCGCCCTCATCGATTTGGCCGACAATGGTCAACAGACCTTGTGGTGCATCGTTGATGTTTTGAACGGGGGCTGTGGCGTCTGACAGCAGCGTTTCAACTGTGCCGCCGCCGTCGGTATATCGCGCTTGAACCGAAATCGTCGTACCCACGTCAGCTTGGGACAGCTGGTATTGAGAGCCGTCAGACGGCAGCGCTTGCCCATCCCGGAACCAGGTGAAGGCAAAGGCGCCGAGGCCGTCGGGATCCGAGATCTCGGTCGTTGAGGCGGTTATCACATTGCCTTGGATCGCCTCTCCGATCAGGATTGGTTGGCCATCCGGCGTATCGTTGACGTTCGAAATTGCCGCGGTCTCGCCGCTTGTCACCGCTTCGAGCGCGCCGCCGCCGTCGATATAGCTGACCCGGACCGAGAGCTGCGCACCGACGTCATCCTGGCCGGTTCGGTGGTTCGCACCAGTTGCTCCGTCGATCGAGGTGCCGTCGCGCAGCCATTGATAGGCGAACGGGCCAAGGCCCTCGGGATCGTCCAAATCGCCAGTCACAGCCGAGAGCAGGGCGCCCTGCTGCGCTTGACCGGCGATGGCAACATCGCCCGTTGGTGCGTCATTCACGTCGCGAACAGGGCCGCGCGCGGCGCTTGTCACCCGTTCCTCAGTGCCTTGGCCATCTTCGTAGATCACTTCGACCGAGATGAATTCAGCGACGTCATCCTGGCTCAGGACGTAGGAGTTGGTTGTTGCACCGGCGATGGGTGCCCCATCGCGCAGCCAGGTGTAATCGAACGGCCCCAGACCATCCGCATCAGAGAGCCCGTGGGTCTGTGCGATAAGCTCGACACCCTGATCGATGATGCCCGCGATCGTGACCTCACCCTGCGGGGCGTCATTGACGTTGGTCACTGGGGTGGTTTGCGCACTTTGAACGACTTCGTCGGTGCCGCGACCATCGGTGAAACGGGCCTGTGCAGAGATACGCGCGCCCACATCGTCATCGCCAAGCGTGTGGGATTGACCGCTTCCGATGATCTCAGAGCCATCGCGCAGCCACAGGATCGTCATCGTTCCAAGCCCGTCGGGATCGGAAATGTCGCTGACGTCGACTTCAAGCGTCGCGTCCTCTTGAGCGAGGCCATTGACCTCTAGCACGCCGGTTGCGGGTTTGTTGACGAAGTATACCGGCTGCGTACGCGCGCTTAGGACAGACTCGTTTGTGCCAAAGCCATCTGTATAGCTTGCTCTGACAGAGATCCGCGCGCCTGCATCGTCGTCCTGCAAAGTATACGCCGTTCCACTGGCGCCCGTGTCAGAACCGTTGCGCAGCCAAGTGTAGCTGATCTGTCCCAGGCCATCTGCATCGGTCAAATTCTCAGAGACGACCAGCGTCCGACCAACCGACGGCGCGCCTGAAATCGAAAGGCTACCGCCCGGCGCGTCGTTGGTGTTCTGGACCGATGACGTTGGCGCGCTGGTTGCGCTTTCTGCAGTGCCGTTGTCGTCCTGATAGCTCACCGCGACGGCGATGGTCTGACCCACATCGGATTGTGTCAGCCGATAGGTGCTGCCGGTTTCACCGGAAATGGCGGTGCCGCCTCTGAGCCAAGCGAAACTGAAGATCCCAAGCCCGTCGTCATCAGACAAGCCCGATGTTTGTGCGCTGAGCGTTTGGCCCTGAACGGCCTGACCGCTCAGCGTTAGCGTGCCCAAAAGCGGGTCATTCACATTCTGAACCGCCAAGGATTGCGCACTTGTGAGCGTCTCAAACGTGCCTTCATCATCGGTATAGCTTGCGCGGGCCGAAATTCGCGCGCCGACATCGGCGTCGTCCAGGTCATACGTTGCGCCGCTGGCGCCAGTGCTGGATCCGTCCCGCAACCATTCAATGTCGATAAGGCCAAGCCCATCTTCATCCGCAATCGTGCCGATGTGCGCTTCTAGCGTGCCATCCTCGATGGCGACGCCGCTGATCGTGATCGCGCCGGTGGGTGGCGCGTTGAGATTTTGAACGGTTGCTGTTTCTGCGCTTTCGATGGTCTCTTCGGTGCCGCCCCCGTCGGTATAGCTGACGCGGATCGAAATATGCGTCCCGACATCGTCGTTCCCAAGAACATAGGAAACACCTGTCTCGCCCGTGGCAAACCCATCGCGCATCCATTCAATCGTGGGCGCGCCGAGGCCGTCAGGATCGGTCAGCGCGCCGAGCACCGCTTGCAGGGTTTGCCCTTCGAGGGCCGTGCCGCTGATGGAGACGTTGCCTTGCGGCGCGTCGTTGACGTTCTCTACGCGCGCCGAGGCAGAGGAGGTGACGCTTTCCGCGGTTCCTTCGTCGTCGGTATAGTGAACACGGACACTGATCTGGGCATCCACGTCGTCTTGCCGAAGTGTATACGACTGCTGGCCAGCGCCGCTGATCACAGAGCCATCACGCAACCACGTGAACGACAAAGCACCCAGCCCATCTTCATCCGCAAGGTTGTCGGCATTCGCGGCCAGCGTTTCGCCTTGCTGCGCAACGCCTTCGAGCGAGACATCACCAGACGGAAGGTCATTGAGATTTTGGACCAAACTGGTCTCGGCGCTGTCGACGGCCTCGGACGTGCCTTCGCCGTCCGCATAAGCGGCCCGGACGGACAAGCGCGCGCCCACGTCGTCTTGGTCAAGCGTATAGCTTGTTCCCGTTTCCCCGGTCTCCACACCGTCGCGCAGCCAGGAAAACGAAATCGCGCCCAAACCGTCGGCATCTTGCAATGTGCCTTGCGTCGCAGTGAGCGTCCGGTCTTCTTCTGCGACGCCCGTTATCTGCGGCGCGCCGCTTGGCGCATCGTTTACATTTTCCACCGGATCGGTGGCGGCGCTTGTGAGGCTTTCGTCAGTGCCGTGGCCATCTTCAAACGTGACGCGAACCGAAATCGATGCACCCACGTCGGCTTGCGTCAGCGCATAGCTCGACCCATTGGCATTTGGGATTTCAAGGCCATCGCGGAACCAAGAATAGCCGAACGCCCCAAGCCCATCCGCGTCGGAAATCGTGCCGGTGGACGCCGAGAGGGTTTGACCCTGACGGGCCGTTCCAGAAATCGTGACGTTGCCCAAGACGGGGTCGTTCACGTTTTGCACAGCTGGTGTCGCCGCGCTGATGACTGTTTCGGTCGTGCCGCCGCCATCGGTATAGCGCACGCGGACTTGCACTGCGGCGTCTACGTCCTCTTCGCTCAGCTGATAGCTGGCCTGCGTTTCGCCTGAAATGACTTGGCCGTCGCGCAACCAGGCATAAGAGAACGCCCCCAACCCATCGGCATCGGCAAGTGCCGCCGTATCGGCAACCAAGGTCTCGCCTTGTTGCGCAGCGCCGGTGAGTGAAACGCCGCCTGTCGGCAGGCTGTTGACGTTCTCAACCGCTGCCGTCGTCGTGCTTGTCACGCTTTCAGACGTGCCACCGCCATCGGTGAAGGTCACGCGCAGCTGCATGGCCGCGCCCACATCATCCTGCGAAAGGAGGTATGTGGCGTTCGTCGCCCCCGCAATTTCGGTGCCGCCCCGCAGCCATTGATAGGCCAGGGGGCCTAAGCCATCGGGGTCGCTCAAGCCCGCGGTGTTCGCGGTTAGAACTTCACCTTCCCGCAACGTGCCACTGATGGCAACGGCCCCTTGGGGCGCATCGTTGATGTTCTGAACGGCTGTCGTTTCGGCAGATGTCACCGCCTCTGCGGTGCCTTCGCCATCGGTATAGGTCACCTCGACCGAGATCCGTTCCCCGACATCTGCCTGTACCAACTGATAGGTGGATTGCGCAGCGCCTGCGATTTCGGTGCCATCACGCAACCATTGATAGCTGAGCACACCCAAGCCGTCAGGATCACTAAGCGATGCGGTTACGGCCGTAAGTGTTTGGCCCTGAGTGGCAGTGCCTTGAACAGACACACCGCCCTGCGGCGCATCGTTCACATTTTGAACAACGCCGCTTTGCGCGCTTGTGACCTCCTCTGCCGTGCCTTCGCCGTCGGTATAGCGGACACGGACCGAAATGCGGTCGCCTACGTCGTCTTGGGTCAAGGCGTATTGGTTTTGATCCGCACCAGGGATCGCGACACCATCGCGGAGCCATTCATAGGTGAACGCGCCCAGGCCATCTGCATCCGCAAGGCCGCCTGCATTTGCTGTGAGTGTTTGACCCTGGCGCGCCGTGCCGCTCAAGGTGACGCTTCCCGTTGGGGCGTCGTTGATGTTTTGCACCGACCCCGTCGCAGCGCTGGTGACAGTCTCTGCCGTGCCGCCGCCGTCGGTATAGCTCACCTCGACGGCGATTTGTTGCCCGACGTCTGCTTGGGTCAGCGCATAGGTCGCTGATGTGGCCCCGCTGATCGCATTGCCGCCACGCTGCCACGCGTATGAGAACGTCCCAAGGCCATCGAGATCGCCCAGCGTGCCTGTGACCGCGGACAAAGTTACGCCTTGCCGTGCGAGGCCCGAAATCGTTACCCCGCCAGTTGGCGCGTCATTCAGGTTTTGAACTTGGCTGGTTGCATTGCTTGATACGCTCTCGACCGTGCCGCCGCCGTCGACAAAGCTCACCTCGACCGAAATCGTCGATCCAACGTCGGTTTGGCTCAACGTGTATTGACTGCCGGTCGCCCCGACCACCGCGGTTCCGTTGCGCGCCCAACTATAGCTAAAAGCGCCCAAACCGTCCGGGTCTGACACCGCGCTCATATCTACGCCCAGCGTGTTGCCCTGAACGGCGGCGCCGGTGATCGTGGGTGTGCCTGACGCGGGCGTGTTGGCGGGGCCCGTGCTCACCAATTCAAAATGCGAGGCGGTCAGCGGCGTGCCGGATTGCGAACTGTGGAAAACGTCCAGATAGCTGCCGTCTTGCAACGAAATGCGTGAGACATTCGAAAAGGACTTGGTAACCGCGGCGGCGGCGGCTGCCGCGCTCGCAAAGTTGCTGTCGATCAGGCGAATGACTTCGTTCGAAAGGTCAAAGTCATAGACTGTGTTTCCTTCGTCACCGAGCCCCAGCAAAAAGACATCGACACCGCCCTGACCAAAGAAAACGTCAGAGCCTGCGCCGCCTTTCAGTTCGTCATCGTCGTCGCCGCCTTGCAGTTGGTCGTTGCCCGCATCACCGATCAGGACGTCGTTGCCGTCCTGGCCAAAGATGACGTCATTGCCAGATCCGCCATTCAGGGTGTCGTCGCCTTGGTCGCCCTGGATTTGGTCCGCTCCGCCCAAACCGTCGATCGTGTCATCGACGTCTGTGCCGAAAATCAGCTCGCCCGCATTTGTCGCGATCTCAGGCTGCGATCCTTGAGCCGTATAGCCGGTCACTTCATAGCCGATATCAGCCAGAATTGCCTTGTCGACTTCGCTGAGCAATTTGCGCTGTCCGACGGTCAGTGTCGGGTCCATCACAACCGTTTCGTTGAGATATCCGTCCTGAATGTGAACATCATCACTGTGCAGTGGTATGGGATTGCCGCCGTTTAGGGATCGCGCATTTGCGCCCGTAAATGTGCCGTTGGACACCAACGCATCATGCGCACCGGATACACCGATCCCCAGAACATGGCCAAGTTCGTGAATGGCGACGGTCAGAAAGTCGCTCGTCCCTGGCGCGGGGCCTGCAAGGTCAAAGTTCCAACTGGCCGTCGTATC
Organism: uncultured Rhodobacterales bacterium; assembly: GCA_964649815.1. Lineage (GTDB taxonomy): Bacteria > Pseudomonadota > Alphaproteobacteria > Rhodobacterales > Rhodobacteraceae. Next base: position 27,673 of record CAZYQC010000005.1, read on the forward strand.
GAATGAGATCGTTCCCGCCCAGGGTTCAAAATCCGTCACCGGACCTTGGTTGCGGAAATTGCTGCTGATCCGGGATGAGAATATGTCGCCCGATGCGGAATACCCCGATGGCCCGGCCACAGCGAGTGTGGCGCCCGGAAAGGCCGATGCCCCGACAAAAACCAGAACGTCATCAATCGCTTGGGTCAGCGTGACCGTTTCGCTCGTGACACGGTCGGTCGGGTTTGTGATTTGGAATGAGACGCCAGCAGGGATGTCGTCAAATTCGTCGCCAATGATCGATTCCCACGCATCAGCCGCCGCTTCCAACGCGGCGCGACGGGCCGGGTCATTGAAAAACCCGGTGGAGTCAAAGCGGTAGTCGAATTTGATCGTGAAAGACATCCGCTCAGCCCTGCACGCGCTTTGGGTTGGCGTCGTTCCTTGGCTCAGAGATGTGATCAAGACCGATCAGGTTCGCCTGGTTCATCATTCGCCCGGTGCTTTGCGCGCCGTCCGAGTGATGTGCCCCCGGATCGACCCTACTCTTGGTTCTGTTTTCGGGCAGTTTGCCCAGTTCACGTTCAACGAGAAAGTTAGAAAGTCAAAATGGCGAAAGGATGGCGTGTTTCGGCCCAAATCGGTGCGTTAAGGGCTGATTTTTAGGGTCTATTCGCACGGGCAGGCGGGTGGCTTAATCTGAAGCCTTGGACGCAAAAGCATCTGCGATTTAGGCAGGTTCAAGCCTGGTCAGCAAAGAACGATCTTGGCAGGCGCGGTTCATTCTTTGTTGATTTGGAACCGTTGCGAAATGCGGTCTGGACCGCTCTTGCCCAACCTAAGTCGGGCGGCGTTCGGCCCAGCCGGCGAAGATTTTTTCCAGCGCCACGACAACGTAGTAGAGCACGATGCCCAAAAACGCCAAGGCGATGAGGACAGCGAACATCAGCGGGTAGTCGGAATTGGTTTTGCCGCTGTCAAACAGAGCACCCAAGCCGCGTCCATGAGGAGAGACGATCTCCATCAGGTTTGTGCCAATAAAAGCCAAGGTGACCGCCACTTTGAGCGCGCCAAAGAACTCTGGCAGCGTCTTAGGTAGCGCGATTTTCCAAAAGACCGTCGCCTGGTTCGCGCCAAGCGACCGCAAGATATCGCGGTATTCCGGCTCCAACGTGGAGAGGCCGATAGAGATCGATACGGCGATTGGAAAGAAAGAGATCATGAATGCGATCAAGATCGTGTTGAAGTCATGCGCCCCCACAAAAAGAAGGGCGACGATGGGCACGACAGTGGCCTTTGGAACGGCGTTGAAACCAACGAGCAAAGGGTAAAGGGCGTCGCGCATGGTGCGGGAAAAGCCCATGATCATGCCGACAAGCACCCCGAAAGCGATGGCAATCAGCAAACCGACAACGGTGCGCCAAAGGGTTTGCCATCCCATAACCAGGAACAAGTTCCAGAATTTTGAATAGGCGGCAGGCAAATCTGAGGGAGACGCCATGATATAATTGGGCCATCCGTTTGCCCAAACCAAAAGCTCCCACAGGGCGAGGAAGACGACCATAGCAACGAGCGGAACAGCAATCTTTCTGATCTTCATGCCGCACCCTCGTTGACCGGTGCACGACCTTGCGCGATTTCGATTTGCTGGCGCAATGTGTTCAGGCGCGTGGCCGCCTCGGGGGTGTAAAGCTCGTCCAGATTGGGTGGCCCCGCGCGGGGGATGTCCATCACGAATTGCGTTCGGGCAGGGCGGCCAGAGAGCACCACAACTTGATCCGCCAGAAAGATCGACTCGCGCAGATCATGGGTGATGAGGAAGCCTGTGAAAGGCTCTTCGGCCTTGAGCTCGTGCATGGTTTGCCAGAGGTCTTCGCGCGTAAAGGCGTCAAGCGCGCCAAAGGGCTCATCCAATATCAAAACCTCTGGCTTGTGGACCAACGACCGACACAGTGATGCACGTTGACGCATGCCGCCCGACAGCTCTGAGGGGCGTTTGTCTTCGAAACCCTTCAGGCCAACCAGTTCCAAAAGATGCATCGCCCGGTCTTTTTGTTCGGCTTTGGACATGCGGGTTGGCACGATCTCGAGCGGCAACATCACGTTCTTTAAGATCGTGCGCCATTCCAAAAGAACTGGGTTTTGAAAGGCCATGCCGACGGTGGACCGGGGCGATTTCACACGCTCACCATGAAGCCAGACTTCGCCGCTGTCGGGTTTCATCAAACCAGCGATCAGCCTTGTCAAAGTTGACTTGCCACAGCCAGAGGGGCCGACAACTGCAACGAAACCGCCTTCGGGAACCGAAACGGTGAGCCCGTCCAGCACGGGAAGCGGGCCTGCGTCCGTTGCATAAGTATGGCGGACGTCTTTGATGTCGATAAGCGCGTTCGTCATAAGAAGGTAGGGCACCGCGCGAGACCGCGGCGCCCTAAGCCGGTTACTTCAAAGCGAAGAGGCCATCAGGCAGATAGGCATCAGTAAAGTAGAGCGATGCGTCAGGCGTATTTTGAAAGTCATAGGTTTGACCCAACTGCGCGATTGCCTTGGCCATACGCGCGGTATCAATACCACCCATGCCGTTCGTCATGACGTAATCTGTGGCCACGTTTTGATCGATGGCCATTTGCAAACGCTCTTGCTCTAGCGCCTTGTCGGCGGCTGGATTGCGTTTGATCAGCGCATCGATGCCCGCTGCGGGGTCTGCGATGACGTCTTTCCATCCGGCGGCAACCGCCCGCAAGAACGCACGGACCGTATCGCCATTTTCGGCTGCCCAATCCGTGTTCACCAAAATGGCGTTGCCGTAAAGCTCAAGACCGTGATCCGCCATCAGGATGTTGGAGACATCCTCGTCAGCCACGCCGAGACGCTTGAGGTTGACGACAGAGGAAAAGGAGAAGCCGGTGATCGCGTCAACGTTGCCTTCGGCCAGCATGGGTTCGCGGGTCGGAAAGCCTACGGGCTCAACGGTGACTGTCGAGACGTCGATACCGGTTTCAGCGGCAAAGACCGGGAACTGAGCCCACGCACCATCGGGGGGCGGCGCGCCCAAGATCTTGCCTTCGAGGTCTTTGGGTTCCGATACGCCCTGGCTCTTGCGACCGACAATGGCGAAAGGTGGTTTGTCATAGACCATCATCACCGCGGTCACCGGCGCGCCGGGGTTCTGGTCGAGGAACTTGATAACCGAGTTGATGTCACCAAAGCCGATGGGGAATGCCCCGGTGGCGATTTTCGGAATGGTCCGAACAGAACCTGACCCTGCTTCGATCGTTACGCTCAGGTTTTCGTCGGCAAAGTGACCGTTGTCGATCGCTGCAAAATAAGCGGCGGAGGGGCCTTCGAATTTCCAGTCCAGAGCAAAGGGAACTTCGGTTTGGGCGCTGGCGAGCGTGGCAGCGAATAGTCCCGTTGCGACAGCAATGGCGCGGTGAAACATGGGGCGACATCCTCTTGTTTTGGCGATTTCGTTCGCCGTTTTCTGATCTTAGATGACGTCAGATACACTGCTACGGCCGTCACCACCAAGACATCCTTCGGGGTGTTTGTTCAATTTCTGGTCGTTTCTGCAGGATTTTGCCTGTTTTTTAGGCTGGTGGGCGGGGGTGCTTGGCCCGCGTCGCCAGCAAGATGCCGGACGCCCGCGCGCGAATTGAGACCCCTGCATCAAAAAGCCCGACCTCTGGATCTCAGAGGCCGGGCCGTTTTGGTTCGCTGTGCCGGCGATTACTGCCGCGCCAGTTCCACCCAGTTGCCGTCTTTGATGACAGAGATGACAACCTCATCCGCACCTTGGTGGTCGGTTGCGGAATACGTGACAGTGTTACCAGAAACCACGTCTTCGTAGTTCAGGCTTTCCATGCCCGCCTGGAAAGACGCGGCGGTCAGGTCTGGTCCTGCTGCCTCGAGCGCTTTGACAAGCGTCACAGCACCAGAGTGGCCGAGGACGGCACCGGTGCTTGGCAATTGTTCGCCGGTTGCTTCGGTGTAGCGCTTAAAGAACTTCTGCACTTCGGGTTGATCCATGCGCGACAGCAGATCGGCCCAGCCAGCCGCGGCATACATGCCTTCGGTCACGCCACCTGGAACTTTCGCCATAACGGTGTGGAAACCCGCGGACGAGTTCAGGAACGACATCTCAGTCAAGCCAAGTTTCTTGGCTGTGCCAGACACGGTGATTGCCTGACGAACGCCCAGAGCGAGCGCCACGATATCACAGCCGTCAGCGCTCAGCTTTTGGAGCGAGCCGACAAAGTCGCTGTCGTCGGGCTTGTGCGTGGTTTCGGAAACAAAGGTCAAACCCTCTGTGTCTGCCGCGATCGAGGCCGCGCCTTCTTTGATGTCTTTGCCAAAGTCGGTCGGCAGGTACATCGCGCATACGGTGTCCGCACCTTTTTGTTCGGCCAGATAGGAGACGCCGAGACGGATCTGATCATAATACGTGGCCGTTCCTGCATAGTGCAGCGGGTGGAAAGGCTCGGCCATTTGACGGGCTGCCGACAATGGCGAGATGTTTGGCACCTGCTTGGCGTCTTGCAGCTTGAACGCCGCGATGTTCATCGGCGTGCCGAGGGACAGCAGCATCGCAAAGACTTTGTCGCCGTTGATCAGCTTGTTCATGCCCTGAATGGCTTTGGGCATCTGATAGGCGTGGTCTTCTACGATAAAGCGGATCTTGCGGCCATGAATGCCGCCCGCTGCGTTGACTTCGTCAAATACGAGCTGAGCCGCCTTGGTCGCAGGTGCGCCAAAGGCTGCGAATGGGCCAGACAGATCATTGTTGGATCCGATCAGGATCTCTGTGTCTGTAACGCCTTGTTCAGCATAAGCTGGCGCAACCGCTGTTGCAGCGACAAGCGCTGCGGCGGCCAGCTTTTTGGACAATGCTTTCATGTGAATTCTCCCTTTTGATTTTGGTCTCTTTGAAACGATCAGTACATTTGTCCGATCAGGTCTTGGTGCTTGGTCTCCACAAAGCTGCGTTTCAGCTTCATGGTTGGTGTAAGCTCATCGTCTTCCGCCGTCAGAAGCACGTCAATCAGGCGGAAATCTTTGATTTGTTCAACGCGAGCGAAATCTTTGTTTACCTCGTCGATGGTGTCTCGGATCAGTTGTTGAACCTCTGCTGCTGCACAGAGTGAGGCGTAATTGGAGAATGGCACGCGCTTGTCCTGCGCGAATTTCTCCACGTTTTCCTGATCAATCATGACGAGGCAGGTCAGGAATTTGCGCTTGTCACCGATAACGACAGCGTCCGAGATGTAGGGCGAGAACTTGAGACGGTTCTCAATTTCAGCCGGGGTGATGTTCTTGCCGCCTGCGGTGATGATGATGTCTTTCAGACGCCCTGTAATGGTGACAAAGCCTTCGTTGTCGACCATCCCAACATCGCCTGTGCGCAACCATCCGTCTTCTGTGAATGTCTCAGCCGTTTTTTCGGGATTGTTCCAATATCCCTGGAACACGTTCCCGGCCTTGTACTGAACTTCACCATCGGGCGCGATGCGCACCTTGGCGCCCGGCAACGGCTGACCCACTGTGGAAAGCTTGTTGCTAGAGATATTGTTGATCGCGATGACGCCTGAGCTTTCGGTCATGCCGTACCCTTCGAGAACCGGCACACCAATCGATGCGTACCACTTTAGAAGATCCGGCGAAATCGGCGCAGCACCCGAGCCACCGCGTCGCAGACGATCCATGCCGATCATGCGCCGCAGGTTTTGCAAGAGCATCAGGTCCCAAAATCCGTAAGCGAGCTTTGTGCCAAAGGGAACGTCTTTGCCTTCGGCCATTGCGTCCGCGCGCGCGCCGCCGGCTTTTACAGCCTGTGCGTAAGCCCATTTTTGCAGGCCCGTCGCCTCGCCAATGCGGATGGAGACTTGTGAATAGATCTTTTCCCATAGACGTGGGACCGCGACGAAGGTCTGTGGGCTGACCTCTTGAAGGTTGTCAAAGATCGTTTCCGGGCTTTCCGCAAAGTTGATTGTGGAGCCCGCAGCAATGGAGGCGTTGACCGAAAACACGCGTTCCAGAATGTGACACAGCGGCAAAAAGCAGATCTGATCGTCTGTCGGGAAGGTCGGCGCGTCTTTGATGCCGGCGCTTACGGAATACATCAAGTTGCCGTGGCCGATCATTGCGCCTTTGGGCATGCCAGTGGTGCCGGACGTGTAGACCAAAATCGCCGTATCTTCGGGTTTGGTCGCGTCGATAGACGCGTCAAACGCGCCCGGGTTTTCCGCGTCGTATTTTGCGCCGATCTCGTAGAGTTCGTCCAGGAACATGATTTGCGGGTCGGAAAAATCGTGCAGGCCGTCGCGATCAATGACGATGACCTTGACCAAGCCTGGCATTTTCTCGCACACTTCCAGGAACTTATCCAAGTGTTCGTCGTTTTCCACAAAGAGAAATCGGCTGCTGGAGTTGTTAACGAGATATTCCAGCTGTTTCGCGGAATCCGTCGTGTAGATGCCGGAACATATGCCACCGGCGCCTTGCACGCCCATGTCTGTGTACATCCACTCTTTGTTGTCTTCAGACAGGATAGAAACCACTTCGCCCCGGTTCAGCCCAAGCGATACGAGCCCCAGACCAATCTGTTTGGCGCGTGTGAAATAGTCGTTCCACGAATGCGATCTCCAGATGCCGAACGTTTTTTCGCGCATCGCAGTGCGCTCTCCGAGCGTTTGGCATCGCAGCCGAAAGAGCTTGGGCGTGGTGTCTTGGCCGTCGATGTAAAACGGGCCTTGGGAAAGGTCTGCGTTGATCGACAGACCGTGCATCATCTGTTGTGGGGGCAGCGTGTTTTCCATCGTTGATCCCTATCGCCACGTTTTGCGCTGTTTCCAGCGCCGTTGTCCGCGCTGGTTTTCGTCTTGGCTCACTCCAAGATAAAACTCTTGGATGTCTTTTGAAGCTGCAAGCACTTCGGCTTTGTCGTCCATAACGATCCGGCCAAGTTCCATGACATAGCCATAATCTGCTGCGTCCAGAGCCACTTTGGCATTCTGTTCGACCAGCATCATCGTCACCTTTTGCTCTTTGTTCAGACGCACAATGATCTCAAAAATTTCCTGCGTCAAAAGAGGGGACAGGCCCAGGCTTGGTTCGTCCAAAAGCATAAGCTTGGGTTTGGACATCAATCCGCGTCCGATCGCCAACATCTGCTGCTGGCCGCCGGACAATGTGCCGGCGCGCTGATCTTTGCGCTCTTTCAGGATGGGGAAATAGGAATAGACCATTTCCTCGTCCGTGCCGATGGCACCGCGGTCAGTCCGCGTATAGGCGCCCATTGCGATGTTTTCGCCCACTGTCATGAGCGGAAAGATCTCGCGGCCTTCTGGCACGTGCACGATACCTCTGCGCACAATGGCATCAGCCTCCATGCGCTGAATGTCGGCACCTTCCATTTTGACGGTGCCTTTTTCCGGGTCCATGACGCCAGAAATGGTCTTGAGCAGCGTCGTTTTCCCAGCACCATTCGCGCCCAGGACAGTGACGATTTGGCCTTCGTTGACTTTGAGGCTGACACCACGAATGGCCATGATCGGGCCATAGTAGCTTTCTAGATTGTCGATTTGCAGGACGACGTTGCCTGATGTTTCTACCGAGCTCATGCGCGTGATGTCCCCGTTTTAGAAATCTCACCCGTACCCAGGTAAGCTTCGATCACTGCAGGGTGCGACTGCACCTCGGCTGATGTGCCGGTGGCGAGTTCTTTGCCGTCCGACAGGGCCATGACACGGTTCGACACCGCCGAGACGAGGCCCATGTCGTGTTCAACCATCATCACCGAAATGCCCATCTGCTTTTGGATGTCTTCGATCCAAAAGGCCATGTCTTGCGTCTCTTCGACCGACAAACCCGACGCGGGCTCGTCCAGCAGCAGGAGTTTTGGCTGAGACGCTAAAGCGCGCCCAAGTTCGACAACCTTGCGCACGCCGTAGGGCAGGCCACCGATCATCTTGTCGCGATAGGCCTGAAGGTCGAGAAATTCGATGACCTCTTCCACGGCTTCGCGATGCCGCAGTTCCTCTTTGTATGCTTTCGGCGCAAACAGAATGTCAGACAGAACGCCCGTCTTGCGATGGCGATGCCGGCCCACCAGCAGGTTCTGCAAAACGGTCGCTTGTTCGAACAACTCGATATTTTGGAACGTGCGCGCAATACCGAATTCCGGCACTTGATCCGCGGAATTGGTCAAGAGGTCGTGGCCGTCAAAGCGGATCTTGCCCTCTGCCGGATCATAAAAGCGCGAAATCAGGTTAAAGACAGTCGACTTGCCCGCACCGTTTGGACCGACCAAGGCAAAGACTTCACCAGCTTCGACGCTGAGCGACACGTTATCGACCGCGACAAGGCCGCCAAACCGCAGCGTGACATTTTCGATCTCAAGCAAGCTCATTGGATACGGTCCGTTTTGAGGTAAGACTTCTGCCGCTTGAACATGTCTTTCCGGTAGAAGGGGAAGAGCTCGAAATAGGTGCGGATTTTAAGCCAACGCCCATAGAGACCCATCGGTTCAAAGAGGATGAAGCACACCAGAATAAAGGCGAACATCGCACTTTCCAGGCCTGGAATGTTGATGTTGACGTCAAAGGTGTTGGCCAGGAACGAGCGCCCGTTTGCAATGGCAACCGGGATGATCCCCACGACAATCGCGCCGAAAAAGGCGCCGTGAATAAAGCCAAGGCCGCCGATGACGATCATCAGCAAGAGCGTGATGGACATAACCAGGTCAAAGGTCTCGTTCGTCACATAGCCCGCAGAGTGGCCAAAAAGCCCCCCGGCAAGCCCGGCCGCAGTGGCGGACAGGAAGAACGACGTGGCTTTGGTACGCGTGAGGTTGATGCCCATTGCGCGGGCCGAGATTTCGCTGTCTCTGACCGCAGTAAAGCTGCGCCCGGTCGGGGTGCGCAGCAGATTGCGGTAGAACCAGACCAGCAAGATGGTGATGAAGAGGACAAGATAGTAGAACTTGTAGGGTGTCGAATAACGGTTCACTTCGATGCCGAAGATGTTGATATCGGGCACCGCGGCCCCGGCGATACCACCTGTCCAAGGTTCTGCCAAAACGACAAAGTCACTGGTCAGAATGGACATCGCAAGCGTCGCAAGAGCCAGGTAAACGCCGTGCAGCCTTAGCACAGGCAGCGCGATGAGCGTCCCCAAGAGACCAGCCAAAATGCCGGACAGCGGAAAGGCCACGATCCAGGGAAGACCTGCGTTCAAGAGGTTGATATTGATGTAGCACCCCAGAGCCATAAAGGTCGCGTGCCCCAGGCTCGGCAGGCCGGTGTGACCGGTGAGCAGCATCAATCCCATGCCCGCGATTGCAAGGATGAGAACACCAGTGATTTCCCCCAAAAGGTACGGATCCCCAATCGCTACGAAATAGAGCGGTGTGGCGAGAAACAGCAGCAGCAAAAGCGCATACGATGTCGCCTGCGTGCTGTGTTTAAAAAGGCGAATATCTGCGTCGTAAGATGTTTTGAATACAAAGCGCATGAGCTTACACCTTCTTCTTTTGAGTTTGCGAGAAGATGCCGCCGGGACGGAAGATCAAGATCAACAGCAAGATCGCGTAAGGCGCAATCTGGCTGACACCCGGTGGGCCATACCGCGATGCCAAAGGTTCGACCACGCCGATGATCAACCCACCGACCAATGCGCCCGGCAATGAGCCAAATCCGCCGATGGCCGCAGCGGCAAAGGCTTTGATGCCCAACAGTCCGGTCGCAGGATCAATCGCGCCTTTGGAGGCGAAAAGAATACCGGCAACCGCCGCCACCATGCCCGACAAACCCCAAACAAGACTGTGAATGCGGCGCACGGGGATGCCCATATAGTAAGCCGCCAACTGGTTTTGCGACGCAGCCTGCATCGCAAGGCCCATCCGCGTGCGCGAAAAGAAGAGGTAAAAGAGGAATGTCAGCACCGCTGTGACAACGACGATCAGAACTTCGTCTACGCCCAAAACCAATCCACCAGACCGAATGTCCTGGCCTGCGTAAGGTGTTTCAAGCGAGGTCGGTTCATGCGTCCAGAACGTGCCCGCGAAAAAGCGGATGATAAAGCCCATAGCGATGGTCATGATGACAATCGACGTCTGAGATTGTCCGAACATGTGACGCAGGATGCCCCAGTTAAAGAGATATCCAAACACGCCCATCACCAAGATGGACAGCGGCACCGCCAGCCAGAAATTCAAGCCTAAATATTCATGGTTGGTAAACCCGATGCAGACGAATGCGCCCAGCATCATGAAATCGCCTTGGGCAAAGTTCACCGCCTCGGTCGCTTTGTAGATAAGCACAAAGCCAAGTGCGATCAGCCCATAGACACACCCATTGGCCAAGCCGCTCAGCAGCAGCTGCAGAAAATCCATATATCTCCTCCCACAGGCCACCGACGTCTTTGAGTTCTTTTGCGCTAAAAAGCTGCAATACGGCCTGGGGCAGTAGGTAGTATATTGCTTGGGCTTTATCCAAGGCTCAAAAGCGGGGAAGGGGCCCAAGAACGCAAACTAACGTAACGTTCCATTTCCGCTTTTGCATAGCTTTTAAACAATGAGCAAATTTGTCTCGTTTTTTGCTCTAAGTTGTGGCGCGCCGTTCAGAATAATCGGAACGCACGAGGTTTTCGGGGGCGTTATTCAAAGTATTCTGGGTGCGCTTTGTGCACATCGGAAATAATGCCTTCGATGCGAGACAGGTGCATTCGAATTGCCGCAGTAGCAGTGGCTTCGTCTCTGTGCCGCAAGGCATCCGCCAAACGGCAATGATCATTCCAGAGAAACTCGGCCTCGCGCTCGGGCGCGTCGGTCAGATGGCGCAACCGGTCAACAGCGCGCTTTGCCACGTCGATTGTTTCGGAGGCCAGCGGATGACCGGCGAGCTCACAAATGAAGCTGTGGAATTCAAAGTCGAGCCGGTCGAATTCGGCTGTGTCGCCCATGTCTAGGGCCTTACGTTGGGCCACAATGTTGATCTGCAACTCGGCCGCACGGATGTCATCCCATACGGCACAAGCGCTGCGGATGACTTCGAGTTCTACGGCCAAGCGAACAAAGCGGTCGTGCAAGATGCGTTGCATTGAAAAGCCACGCACTTCGGTCGCCTTTTGCGGCCTGATCAACAAGAGATCGAGGGTCGACAAGCGCGCGAATGCGTCGCGAACCGGCTGGCGTGACACGCCTAGACGCTTTGCTGTTTCACTTTCCGACACTTTGGTGCCGGGCAGCAGCGTCAGGGTCTGCAATTCGTTATAGAGATGTTCAAAGACAACGTCGGCTGTCGTTCTTCGCTCCAAAAATCCTGAGATTTCTAGCATCGTTGAGTTCACTTTGTCCCTGTTGGCCAGATCTTTCGTGACCTGTGCGCAGATTTTTGGTCCTTCTAGGCAAGTCTACGTGTTTCGCCAAGCAATGGATCAGTTATCTGTACCGCCAGCGTCTACCATTTGGGCGTCTAGGATACCAGGTGGGTTGGGCGAGGGGGCGATGTCCGATAGGCGGGTGCCCGTCGATGTCTGTTCCCGCCGCGCGCTAAGTCGATTCAATAGATCAAGTTGGTCGGTTAACCCTCTGGAATTTCGCCGACTTTGTTCGGCACGTGATAACCTTTTTGCACAGCTTCCCGGGCCAAGAGGCGTTTGTACCAGGCCCGCACGTTTGGGAATTGTGTCAGATCAGCCTGGTGCCATTCGTATCTGGAAACCCAAGGCCAAACGGCCATGTCCGCGATCGAATACCGCGCGCAGATAAACTCTCTGTCCTTCAGGCGCGTGTCGAGAACAGAATATAGGCGATCTACTTCTGCGCGAAGGCGTTCTTCGGTGTATGGTGCTTGGCCGGGGTTGAAACGCAAGTAAGCGTGGGCCTGGCCGCACATCGGGCCCAACCCCGACATTTGCCACATAAGCCATTCAAACACTTCGGTGCGCGGATGACCTTGGGCAGGCAGGAACCGGCCATACTTTTCCGCCAGATAGATCAGGATCGCGCCGGATTCCATGACAGACTGACCCGTTTCGTTGTCCACAATCACGGGGATTTTGTTGTTCGGACCGATACTCAGGAACGATGGGGTCTTTTGTTCGCCTTGTGAAATATCAACCGCATGTGCCGTGTAATCCACACCAAGCTCTTCCAGCATGATAGAAATCTTGCGGCCGTTGGGGGTTGCCCAAGTGTATAGGTCAATCATTGGGATAACTTCCGTGCAAAGCGTTTACCTCGCCATATCGAGGGTGGGGTCATCGTTGGCCCAAGGGCTGAAAGGCGCCGGGATCAAGATTTTGTTTTCCTGCGCAATCGGCAAATCGCGCACCTTTGCGATATAGGCCAGCCAGCGCGGATCAGAATTCAACCGCGCGCGGCGTTCTTCTCGTTCCGCGTAATCTTTGTAGGCCCACATATGAACAACTTGGTGCAAAGTACCAATATCGCTGGAGAAATAGCCAACTAGCCTGCCCAAGATGCCGCGCTGAATGTCCAGGCCCTCGGCCTCATACAGCGACAAATACTTGGGGACAGTGCCGATTTTGAGTGTGTATATCCGTTGTTCAACGATCATGATTTTGATCCTTTGCTATTTTGCCCGACCCTGGGCTGTTGCCTCGGACAAGGATTGTGTTGGCGTCAAAGCCTCAGGATCAACGACCAGTTCGATCAAATATCCGCCTTTGGCGTTTCGTGCGCGATCCAGGGCGGCGGGAAAATCCTCCGTCCGCGCAACGCGCTCGCCGCCGATGCCGAAGGCCGCGGCATAGGCGACAAAGTCTGGGTTAAAGAGATCCGTCGCGATTTTGCGGTCAGGGTAGTGCCGTTCCTGGTGCATGCGGATTGTTCCAAGCATGCCATTGTTCACAACAAGATAGATGATGTCCAAATCATAAAGTCGTGCTGTCGCAAGCTCTTGCGCGCACATCATAAAGCACCCATCGCCGGAAAAACTGATGACCGGCTGCGCGGGAGACGCGATTTTCGCCGCCACCGCCGCAGGAACACCATAGCCCATTGACCCGCTCGTTGGGGCAACTTGCGTCCGGTAATGGCAATGTTGATGAAAGCGGTGCGGCCAAACGGTGTAATTGCCAGCCCCGTTCGTAAAGACTGTGTCCTTTGGCATTGTGCGTGAGATATGCGCCACGACGTGGCCCATGTTCAACGCGCCTGCCACCTCTGTCGGCTCAAGGAAACGCTCATAATCGGCGCGCTGTTCTTTTACCCAATCGTTCCACCTTGCCGGACCGTCTGAGACAGCGATCGCCTCTGCGGCGTCGAAAAATGCCTGGGCGCTTGAATGGATCGAAAGAGTTGGATTGTAGACATGGCCCAAATCCTCTCCGCCCGGATGGACATGGACAAAATCCATTTGCGGATCAGGTATTGAGATGAGCGTATAGCCCTGCGTCGTCATCTCACCCAAACGCGATCCAACGACGATCAAAAGATCCACCTCATCGGCAATTCGTCGACGCAAATTCGGAAGAGGCGCAATGCCCAGGACACCGACATAGTTCGGGTGGCTATTGTCAACATAGTCCTGGCATCGAAAACTGGTCGCAACGGGCAGGCCAAGGCGTTCTGCAAAGGCCATTGCGGATTGAGCGACCGATGCGCTCCACCCTGGGCCACCAACGAGCATCAGCGGCTTTTTCGCAGCCGACAGGCGTGCTTGCAAATCGGACATTGCGTCTGGCGACGGCGCTGGGGCGGCAACAGGCGTCGGGGTCAGGTCTGGGACCAGCGCCTCTTCGCTAAGCATATCTTCTGGCAAAGCCAGCACGACAGGGCCTGGCCGACCCGACAGCGCCGTCTTCCAAGCCCGCGACAGGTATTCGGGAATGCGCGCCGGATCGGTGATTTCGGCAACCCATTTCGCCATTTCCCCAAAGATGCGCCGATAGTCCATTTCTTGAAAGGCTTCTCGATCCGTGATGGATCGGCCAACCTGACCGATAAGAACGATCATCGGTGTGCTGTCTTGAAAGGCCGTATGGATGCCGTTGGACGCATTCGTCGCGCCGGGGCCGCGTGTGACGGCGCAAATACCCGGGCGGCCCGTCATCTTGGCGTAGGCGTCGGCCATGTTGGCGGCGGCACCCTCTTGCCGGCACACGACCGTTTTGATCGTGTCCTGGTGATTGTGCAGCCCGTCCAGCAAATCAAGAAAACTCTCGCCCGGGACGCAAAAGACAGTGTCAGCGCCCAAGACCCGCAATTGATCCGCTAAGATATGCCCACCAAGCCGTGATGACAGCTGACCCATGACCGAGACTCCTTTTTCGAGCAGCATGCGCGGGAAGCAAGCAGCGTCAAGCCAATGATGACCCGCACAAGCGCTGTAAAGAGCACAGTCCGGCCGTTGAAAGGGCTGGTGAAAGAAAGCGGTTGACCTAAAGCTACCTTGAGGAATTAGCGTCCGGGGCAACGTCGAAACGCAAAGCATGCCGCTTTGCGCATCAACAAAGGACTAAAGCGAATGCACGTGCTCACGGTACTGGATCATCCGAACAAAGCGTCCTTTACCGCCGCAGCAGCGCGTCACTTTATGGACGGCGCGCGCGCGGCCGGACACAGTGTCGAGCTTGCCGATTTGAACGCAGAAGGGTTTGATCCGCGCTGGACCCAAGCCGATGTTGACGAGGACATGGCCGCCTTGCCAGACATTCGCGCAGAACAAGAGCGTATTGCGCGTGCAGATGCAATTTGCCTTGCTTTCCCGCTCTTTTGGTGGGGGATGCCCGCGATGACAAAAGGCTGGGTCGATCGGGTTTGGACATGGGGCTGGGCCTATGATCAGCTGGGCGAACGAGAGGTGTCGTTGCAACGCAATCGGACCGGCGTCTTGTTGGTTCCGGCTGGCGGAAACTCGGATGACATCGCGAAAGAAGGGTATCTCGACGCGCTGGAGACTGCGTGGCTGAAAGGTACGTTCGGCTACTTTGGGCTCAAACCGCGGCGTTTGGAAATTCTGTACGGTGCAACAGGATCGCAAAAACGCCGTGAAGCTCTGTTAGAGCGCAGTTATGACATTGGGCGCACGCTCTCGGAACCTGACTGAAACGCAGCAATTGCCTTTTCTTGATGCCGAGGCTTAGTCTCGGCGCGTTCAAGACACTGAGAAAGGCGGCGCCCGCGATGTTCATAACGCTTGATGACGTTACCCTGTTTTTCGACGTTGTAGGCCCCAAGCTGGCCCCCCAAGGCGACGTGATGGCCGAAAAGCCAACACTGATCGTTTTGCATGGCGGTCCCGGATACGATCACACAACGTTGCGCCCGTATTTTGACCGCTTCGCGGACGTGATGCAGGTCATCTACATTGATCATCGCGCCTGTGGACAGTCGACCGGGTCTTTGGACAGCTTGTCCTTGGATCGGTGGGCAGATGACCTTGCGGCATTTTGTGCGGCGCTGGGGATCGAGAACCCATATGTTTTTGGCCAATCATTCGGAGGGATGGTTGCTATGCATTACGCGGCGCGCCACCCTGACGGCCCGGCAAAGCTGATCCTTTCGTCGACGGCTGCATTTTTTCGGTTGGATGAAACAGAAAAGGTCATGCGGCGTTTGGGTGGCGACGGGCCTGCCGAGTTGGCTCGGTCGTTTTTCTCTGACCCGTCAGAGGCCAAGTTCAAAGCCTATTCCGAAATTTGCGTGCCGCTTTACAGCCCTGCGCCCGCGCCGGACGCAGAAGGTTTCAGAAATCGCGCGATCCAAAGGCCAGAGGTTGCCGTCCACTTTTTCCAAGATGAGATGAAGCGGATGGACATGCGCGCTGGTATCGCGTCGATTGCCTGTCCCACGTTGGTCTTGGGCGGCAGCGAAGACCCAGTAACGCCGGTCATCTGCTCAGAAGAGATCGCAGCCTCTATCGGAGACAACGCCGAATTGGTGATCTTCGACAATTGCGGCCACGGCGTTCACCGAGACGAGCCGGAGCGCGCGGAAAAGGTCATGCGCGCGTTCTTGACCGGCTAGGCTGCGGTGACGCTCGCGGGATCAACCTCGCCTCGACCAAACCAGAGGGGCGGATCGCCGTCTGTCCACGGCGGATATTTCTCCATCGCCGCGGCAAAGCGTTGGGACGCCAGGAACCGTTCCAACCAGGCGCTCAGGTGAGGCCACGGCTGGGCGTCAAACCAGGCTTTGTCGATAAAGGCGAATTGCCGAACGAAGGGCAAAATCGCCAGATCGGCTATCGTGGCCTGCGGCCCAAACAGCCATTCCTTGCCGGAAAGCTGTTCATCTAATGACCGCAGATGCGTCGCCGCCTTTTCCCGTTCGGCAACGTGATCCAAATCCGGATAGCGGGTCGCGTATTTTGTGTGATCCAGTGCCGCTTTGAATGGGCCGTCGTTGGCTGAAACAAGATCCCAGCCCCCCGCAGGCACATCCAACAGGCTTTCTGGGTCGCTTTGGCGCAAAGCCCAGACCATGATGTCGATGCTTTCGTCCAGGTTTTGATCCGACAGGCGCAGCGCCGGAACCGTGGCCGAGGCAGACGTTTCCAAAAACGCCTGAGGTTTGTCGCGCAACACGATCTCGCGCAACTCGACCGTCAATCCTGCGCTCAAGACAGCCAGTCGCGCGCGGATCGCGTAGGGGCAGCGCCGGAAAGACCACAGGATCGGAGTGTCGTGCGTCATGTCTTGGCCAATCGTCAGAGCTGGACCCAGCCTTCAGGTGGTTTGCCCTTTCCTGGATGGATGGCCCCGCAGTTCGGACACGTTCTGGCCTCGATGCTGTTGTGATAGGCTTCAAAAATGATCGGAAGTTGGCTGACGATGCCATCTGGTCCGTCCAGGGCGACTTCGGCCCGATGGACCCGGTGTTCGCATTCAAAGCAAAACCACTCAAACCCTTCGACCATGCCGGGTTGGCGGGGCGCTTCTACGACGATGCCAACCGATCCTTCCTGCGGCCGTTGCGGCGCGTGGCGCACATGTGCAGGCAGCATAAACACTTCGCCTTCGCGCACGGGCACATCATAGATTTTGCCGCGATCGGCAATCTTGAGCATCATGTCGCCCTTTTGCTGAAAGAACCATTCTTCCACCGGGTCATCATGAAAATCCATGCGCGTGTTTGGGCCGCCAACGACCATCACGATCATGTCGCCTTCTTTGTGCAGCAGTTGATTGCCCACCGGAGGCCTGAGCTTGTCTGCGTGATCTTCGATCCATTTCGAAAAATTGAACGGCTTCAAAGACGGATGTGTCGACATGTTGTGCTCCTCCTGAGGATTGGTATTCAGGCTAGTCAGGTTCCTCACATATGCAAGCCGCAGTCTTCAAAGGCTGCTTGCGTGGCGGCTTTCTCGGCCTCGGTCAGTTCCAACATCGGATGGCGCACGCGACCGCCGACCTGCCCAAGCAACGATTGCCAATATTTGCCATGCGCCGTCGGTTTGCCCGCGGGCTTGGTCGAACGAATGGCATGTCTGACGGGGTCGAGGCTGTCGCGCACGCGTCTGGCGGCATCGAACCGACCTGCGAACGCCAGATCGGTGTATTCGCGCATGCGCAAATCCTTTGCGGTTTGCAGCTGGTAGGGGGGCGAAGAGCAAAGGTACACTTGCCAGCCAAGCTCTTCTATATTGCTCAGCCAGTCGTCTTCTAGCGATGTAGACACCAGGATTTTATCGCCCGCCAATTCTGTCAGACGCGCGTACATCTCGCGCGGGACCGAGTATTTGATGCCCATAATGTTGGGCAGGTCCGCGATGCGGGCGCAGGTCTCGGGCTCCATCAGATAGCCGCTGTCTGGGTGGCTCCACATTGCGATGCCGATGTCGAGACGGTCGCAGATGTGTTTGTAGTAATTGTACAGGACATCGTCCCGATCATGGCAAAAGCTGAGCATTGGCGCATGCACAACGACATAGTCCGCGCCACACTCTTGCGCGTGACGGCCCAGCTCCAACACGGTCTCTACGTTCTGATCCGAGATTGACATAATCGTCCCGGCGGTGCCTGCGCATTCCTCTGCCGCAATTGTCATGTTGCGTTTGCGTTCCTCAAGGCTCATCGACCAGAATTCGCCTTGTTTTCCAGCGATAAACAGACCGTCAATCTTCAGGTCATCAATCCAATGTCGAATGTTCCGTCGCAGACCGGCTTCATCCAAAGCCAGGTTGTCGTCGAAAGGGTTGAGCGCGGCAGCCCAAATGCCGCGCATCATTTCCCGCGCATAGGCTTTGGCTTCGGTTTTTTTGTATTTCATACCTAACGTCTTTCTGTCCGCGCCGCGAAAAGTAGCGCGATAAGGGCAAAATCGATCTGTGCGGTCAAGATTTAGGACGTATGATCGCGCTATGACGGTGCCACCAAACATTGCCCTGATCGGTAAGGGCGCGATTGGGCGATTTGTGTTCGACGCTCTGGATCGGCTTGGGCTGGCGCCGAGCGTTTTGATTTTGCGAGAGGGCAGCGCAGCCCCGGCTGACCTCCGACGTGTTCCGACTGTGTTCAGCGCGCGGGATGTGCCGTCTGACGTCTCGCTCGCGTTGGATTGCGCTGGGCATGCTGCGTTGCGCGAGCATGGTCCCGCACTTTTGGAGCGCGGCATTGACGTGGCGACGTTGTCCATCGGTGCGTTGGCTGATCCCAAGGTTGAACAGGCGCTGACCCAAGCGGCGCAACGCGGGCAATCCCAACTGCATTTGGCCAGCGGCGCGATTGGCGCCTTGGACAGTCTGCGCGCCGCCGCAATCGGCGGTTTGGATCAGGTCACGTACATCGGGCGCAAGCCGCCGCTAGGCTGGAAGGGCTCGCCTGCCGAAGACGTGTTGAACCTCGAAACGTTGCGCGAACCAGCCGAGCATTTTTCTGGCTCAGCCAGAGAAGCGGCCTTGGCCTATCCCAAGAACGCAAATGTCGCGGCGGCAGTCGCTTTGGCGGGGGTTGGCTTTGACCAGACGCAAGTGCGACTGATTGCGGACCCTAGCGCCTCAGGAAACCTGCACGAAATCAAAGCCGATGGTGCCTTTGGGCGCATGTCCTTTGCGATTGAAGGATTGTCCTTGCCCGACAACCCGCGCAGTTCGGCCTTGGCCGCGATGAGTATGGTTGCGACGGTTGAAAGGTTGCGAAAGCCGGTTTCGCTGTAATCTGTGCCTAGGTTGCGTTTTCCAAGATGCGACTGCATCGTAATGGCGCGCCTTGCCCAGACCCGTGCCAGCCAAAGGTAAGAATTCATGCACGATTACCCAGATCTGAACCTCTATATCGACGGTGCATGGCGCAAAACAGACGCGCGTATTCCGGTGGTCAATCCGGCGACGGAACAAGAGCTGGGCCAGTTGCCAAAAGCGTCGTCAAAGGACTTGAACGATGCGCTGAACGCGGCAGAGCGCGGGTTTGCTATCTGGAGCAAGACCGCCCCACGCGACCGCGCAGCGGTGCTGATGCAAGCCGCGGCGCTGATGCGCGAGCGGCAGGATGACATCGCGCGTGACATTACCGCCGAGCACGGAAAACCACTGTCGCAAGCTCGGCTAGAGGTCATACGGGGCTGCGAATTTCTGGAATGGGACGCGGGAGAAGCGGTGCGGACCTATGGCCGGGTCATCCCCTCGGCGCAGGGCGTGCGATATGTTGTGCATCACCAACCGATTGGCGTTGTGCTTGGCTTGTCGCCCTGGAACTTCCCGATGAGCCAGCCGTGCCGCAAAGTTGCAGGCGCGATTGCATCCGGCTGCTCGATCATTCTCAAAGCAGCCGAAGAAACGCCTGCGGGCGCCATTCACATCGCCCGCGCGTTTCATGATGCAGGATTGCCTGCTGGCGTTTTGAACCTCGTTTTCGGTGACCCTGCAGAGATTTCGACCTATTTGATTGAAAAGCCTGCCGTCCGGCTTGTGGCCTTTACCGGCTCGACGCCAGTTGGACGGCATTTGACGACCCTCGCTGCGCAAAACATGACGCGCCCGCTGATGGAACTGGGCGGGCATGCGCCGGTGATCGTCTGCGAGGACACGGATGTCGAAAAGGCCGCAATCAGCGGCGCCATTCGAAAATATCGCAACGCCGGACAAGTCTGCACGTCGCCTACGCGGTTTTTCGTGCACAGATCGATCTTTGACGCGTTCAAAACGGCCTTCGTCCAAAAGGCTGCGACAACCCGCGTCGGCAATGGATTTGAAGCCGGCGTCGAGATGGGGCCGCTGGCCAATCATCGGCGCGTGCCAGCCTTACAGGCGTTGGTGAAAGACGCCGTTCAAAAGGGCGCAGAATGCGTTTTGGGCGGCGCAGCACCTGCGAGACCGGGCTATTTTTTTGAGCCGACGGTTCTGTGCAACGTGCCGAAATCGGCTGATGTCATGCAGATCGAACCGTTTGGACCGCTTGCAATCCTCAACCCCTTCGGCACGCTGGACGAGGCGATCGCGCTTGCCAATGACGTGCCTTACGGGTTGGCGGGCTATGCGTTCACAAACCGGGCCGACTATATTGATCGGCTGATCGACGGGGTCGAGGTGGGCAACCTGTCTATCAACACGCTCGAAGCCTCTTTGCCCGAAACGCCCTTTGGCGGCATCAAGCATTCTGGCGACGGGCGCGAAGGCGGGACCGAAGGCCTGGAAAACTACATGGTCGTCAAAAACGTCTCGCAAAGCGCTGAAATCGTGTGACCAAGCCCGAAGGCTATCCTTTGGGATAGTGTGCCTAACCGCTTGCTCGATCTTCTGTGCCTTTGTGGAGCTGATGCAAAAGCTCAACCACCGGTAAATTTCTTCTCGTCTAAACAGCGAGGATTGAAGTGGTGCGTGATCCTAAGGTTCAGTTTTGTAGTGTAGTGATGGCTGTTGCGGCCATTGGGGCATTTGCCCTTGGCACGCCTTTAGAGGCCAAGCCTAAGGGCGCACAAAAGCCTGCTTCAATCTTTGATGCTGCCAAGCGGAAGAAAGCCAAACATAACCTCTCTGATCGTCTGAGCTATTCAGCTTATGGCAATGTCCGTTTCCTCTCAGAACGCGACATCGCCAGAGACGACGGTCAGCGCGATATGCGTGAAGAGGTTGCCCTGTCCCTCGGTTTGGTTGGCCGCGCACAGTTAAGCCACTCGGTTGCGGCTTTTGTGCATCTGGAAGCCAGCTTGAAAGACAAAAAGACCCATGCGGCGTCCTATGGTCGTATCATGGACCCACGGGTCAAAGAGGCGTTGGTTGCCTTTTCTCTCTCACCCACAACCACGCTGTCGGTTGGGCGGTTGCGGTTTGCCGATGCGCATAAATGGGTGGCTGACGCCTCTGTTGATGGTGCGCATCTGTCAATCGCATCGCCCAACCGCGTTCTCGAATTCGCAGCGTTTCGCGGAACCGAAGACATCACATCGACCTATGCTATGGCCCATGTTGGTTGGTCGAGCGTAACCGCCCGGTGGGGCGGCATCGCTCTGGCAGAGCGGGACGGGGATCAAAACAGGGTCCACCTGTCCGGTTATTATTCTCAACGCGTCTCGCCAACGTTTTCCTATCAGGTGAACGTGGCGACCGTCTTTGGAGACGCCGCCAACGGCGAAAATGCGGGTCTGGGCCTCGATGTCCGCGCAACGAAAAAGTTAGGTGATAGCCCGCTAAATCCGCAGGTGACGCTTGCGTTCGCATATGGGTCCAACGGGTTTCAGCAATCAGGTGTCCACAGCAACAAAACCTACGACGGCGGGCAGACCCAGTTCCACCGGTACGGAACCGTTTTCCAGCCTGAATTGACGAACCTGGCTGTCGCCAGCGTTGGGCTTGGTATCCGCCCGTCTCGCAAACTCTCGGCTGACGTCATTGCGAGCTTTTACGCACAGCCGCAGGCATCCACCGTCGGCCCTTCTGCGCGTTTCGTCGGCAGCACAACCGGCGACGCCCGCTTCCTTGGCTCTGAGATCAGCATTGTCGGAGCCTACCGCCCGTCCAAAAAAACAAAGTTCGAATTGGGTGTCGGACGGTTCGAACCCGGTCCCGCCTTTGTCGATCAATCCCCAGCGACCCGCGTCTTTAGCCGGTTCTCAGTTTACTTTTAACCCTCCCAAACAAGGACTTGCGTGATGTCCAAATTAAACTCCCTTCTTACTTCGGTCCTTGTAGGCGTCTTGCCCATGAGTGCTGCTGCAAACGACACATCGCTTTATGCCGATGCAGCACCAGAGGACGCCAGCTTTGTGCGCTTTGTCGGCTTCCAAGATCAAACCAGCGCCGAATTCGCGGGTAAGGTTTTTGAGCTTGGCCGCGATGTACACGAGGCGTACGTGCCTGTGTCATCTGCCAAACTGCAAAACGTAGAAGCGGGCAGCTTTCTGACCGTTGTTAAAGGACAAGGCGGCGAAACGACGGTTATCGCCGAAGACAAACGCAGCAACCGCGCCAAGATCGCGCTTGTTCTGGTCAACGCGACGGACCGGGTTTTGGACCTCCGGTTGGCGGATGGCTCCACGCCAGTGATCCAAGACGTCGCGTCGATGACATCGGGTCTGCGAGCTGTGAACCCGGTGCAAATCTCGCTGGGCGTTTTTGATGATGCGGACGGGTCTTTGTTGGCCCGGTTCGACGTGTCGATGAAACGCGGCCAGAACCTGACTTTCCTGGCGGATGAGACGGGTGTGCGCTTGGTCGAGAACCGCTTTGCCGCAGTGGCGGACTGATGGCGAGGGAAGGAGACTGACATGATCTTTTCCAGCCCCATCTTTGTATTCGGCTTCTTGCCGGCGTTCTTGGCGATCTACTACATCGTGCCCGCGCGGTGGCGGTCGGCTGTCATTCTCCTTGGCTCCTACGCCTTTTACGGCTGGTGGCGACTGGATTACCTGGCCTTGATCTTTGGCATGTCACTGATCAGCTTCTGGGCCGCGGCGGTGGCTCACAAGGCCACAACAGAGCGCGCAAAGCGCTGGGCTGTGCGGCTGGGCGTCGGTTTCGACCTCGCCGTATTGGGATACTTCAAATACACGATGTTCTTTCTCACGGGGCTAAGTGATCTGTCTGCGGCCCTGGGTGGAGCTGACATCACTGTGCCGTCTATCATCTTGCCGATTGGCATCAGTTTTCACACGTTCCAATCGATTAGCTACATCATTGATGTCTCTCGGAAAGACGCACCCCCTGCGCGCAGCTTGATCGATTTCCTCGCGTTTGGGTCTTTGTTCCCACAGCTCATCGCTGGCCCGGTGTTGCGCTACAAAGACCTCGCTGCCCAATTCGCGTTCCGCATCCATTCTGCCGACCTTGTTCTGCGTGGGATCGGGCGATTTGCGCAGGGCTTGGCGATGAAGTTGCTGATCGCTGACAACGTAGCACCGCTTGCAGACCGTGTCTTCGCCGCCGAGAGCCCGACACTGGTCGAGGCCTGGCTTGGCGCGGGCGCTTATTCGATCCAACTCTTCTTTGATTTCGCTGGGTATTCGGCAATGGCCATCGGGTTGGGTTTGATGATCGGCTTTCGCTTTGTCGAAAACTTCAACGCGCCCTATCGCAGCCAATCCATCACCGAGTTTTGGCGCCGGTGGCACATCAGTCTGTCACACTGGTTGCGCGACTACTTGTACCTGCCGTTGGGCGGTAACCGCAAAGGCCAGGTGCGCACATACGTCAACTTGATGCTCACTATGGTTTTGGGCGGTCTGTGGCACGGCGCGAATTGGACGTTCATCGTCTGGGGCGCTTGGCACGGTGCTTGGCTCGCGTTGGAACGGGCGCTGGGCGCCAAGACCAAAGGGTCAATCTGGCCCGCCGCACTGGCCTGGCCGATGACTTTGTTGATTGTCATGTTGGGGTGGGTCGTCTTCCGTGCTGAAACCCTTGGTCAGGCATTCGGCGTCTATGCTGGAATGGTCGGGGTCAACGGCTTGCCCATGTCCATCGATATGGCCTGGCAAACTCAGCCGACGGAATACGCGGCCCTCGCAATCGGCGCGTTGCTGAGCGTTTGGGGCAAGGATCTGGCCAAAGCCATAGAGACAACGCCGCAATACGCGCAGCGCATGACCGAGGCGTCTTTGCTGGGGTTTGCGTGCCTCGCTTTGGTCGCCCAAACCCATTCCCCCTTCCTTTACTTCCAGTTCTGAGGTTTTTGCTATGCGATACGTTCTCCCAGATGTGTCCACGATGGCCGCGTTATCGACTGTCTCATTGCTTGGCGCGGTTGGTGTCATGGCGCACATAGACGTTGACACACCCGACGGCACGTTCGACGCCATCGATGGATCGTTGCAAGTTGTGTACGAACAACGCTTCGACGATGCCAACCCACTGCAAAACATAGCCGTTTCCACCATCAGCGCCCTGCGCTGGGGCCTGTTTGGCCAAGGGACGCCTGATCTTGTCGTTGGGCGCGATGGTTGGTTGTTCACCGCGGAAGATTTCCAAAATGACGCCGATTTTGAACCTCGGTTCAATGCAGCGATCGACCAAGTTGCCCACGTGAACGCCGTCTTGGCTGCGCAAGGCATCAAGCTTTTGATCGTGGCGTTGCCGGACAAAGCCGAGGTTTATCACGATAAACTTGGGTTCGCGCGCAGCGAACGCGTCGCGATGCGTCACCGGCATTTTGTTAGGGATGTCCAATCCACTGGTGCGGCCATCGTGGACGGGTTTGCAGCCCTTCAAGCAGGCCGCGCGCAGCAAGAGACATTTCAGCGTGATGACACGCATTGGTCGTCTTTCGGCGCCAAAATGGTTGCGGCGCAAATCGCGGATTGGATCCAGACCTACGATCTGGATCTCAGCCACGCAGAGGTCACGACCACCTACACCGGGTCCCAGCCGCATGATGGCGATCTGCTTCAGTTTGCGGACACCGGGATGTGGCGCGCCTTTGTCGGCCCGGATCAAAGCACGATCGCGCAGTATGAAACGACCGTTGTTTCGTCTGGCGGTCTGTTTGGCGATGCGGCTGTAGAGGTTGCTTTGGTTGGAACAAGCTATTCCGCCAGGACGGAATGGCATTTTGTCGACCACCTGCAAACCGCCTTGCAATCCGAAGTGGTCAGCTTTGCCACAGCGGGCGAGGGGCCTTTTGCACCCATGAGCGAGATGCTCAACGCCGATGAATTCAAAGAAAACCCTCCCAAAATCGTGATCTGGGAAATCCCAACACGGTACACAACACTGGATATTCAATCATGAAACGCTCAACCCCCTTTGCCCTGGCCGCCGCGCTATGCGCCTTTGCCATTCCAGCCGATGCCGCGCCATATTGCGCAGACCTCATGTCGAAAGACACGCTGCCGTCAAAATATGCGAAACGCGGTCCCTTCTATTCGGACAAGGCCGATGGATGGATCGTTGGTCAGGACCAGCTGAAATCGAATTTTGAGGTTTCAACAGAAGTCGACATGTTGTGGCGCGAGATCAAAGACACCTTTGCCGAACATGGCATTGCGCTGTCTGTCTTGGCAGCACCGCCGCGACCCATGTTCGCCTCAGAGCAGGTTTTGTCACAGGCGGGCTATTCCAGCGATAAGATTGCCACCGAGATTGCCCAGCCGTTTTCGACCTACATCGCAGCGTTGAACGAGGCTGGCCTCACGGCGCCTGACCTGTCCAAACTGGCCCAAGGTCCGATGGACAGCCCGTTCTATTTCCAACGCGACACGCATTGGACGCCGTTTGGTGCAGCGCAAGCCGTTGCGCATCTGAGCGTCGCAATGCAAGGCGGCGAGGTGCCTGACGCTTTGGACGGGTTGACCTTTGACCAAAGCTATTCCGAAAAAGGATCGCTCAGCGCTGTTGTCGAGAAAACGTGCGGTACACGCCCGGCTGCCGAGGATGTGGTTGCAACCAACTATGCGAAATCTGGCGCGGCTGCCGACCTGTTGGGCGATGCAGGTGCCGCTGATGTGGCGTTGGTCGGAACTAGCTTTTCCGACCGCTACAAAAGAGACGCATACCAGGTCGCTGACGCTTTGGCGTTTGCCCTGGACACGCAAGTTGACAATTTCGCGCTGACCGGCGGTGGCCTCGTCGGGGCTATGCTGTCGTTTATCGAAAGCGGGGCCTTGGTTTCGGGGCAATATACCCGCGTTGTATGGGAAAGCCCGTACACGGCTCCGCTGACGAATGTGCATGGTCTGCGCCAGGTTTTGGGTGCGCTAAAGGCCGCAGGGCGCCCCGACGTACAGGCTTTGGGTGAGGTGCACGTCAGCGACGATTGGGTGACGCTGAAAGGTAAGTTTCCCTATGCGGCAGCAAGTGGCCTGCAAATCCGCCTGCCCGGTGCGACAACCGGAAAATTGTATGTCGAACTTGTAACCGCCAGCGGCGACAAAACGAAAATCAAGCTGATCAAATCAGACCGCATCCCCGCCGAAGATCGCACCGAGAGTTGGACGCTCTCGCTCGCTGGATTGGCAGATATCGAGGTCGATCGCATCAAACTGCGACTTGTTGGCGAAGACCAGAAACACTCAGCTCAGGTGTTGCTCATGAACTAAGCCACAACCCGCTCTGATCAGAGCTCCACACCCCAATTCCGCGCACAAAGACGTGGCTATCCGAAAGGATAGCCACCCTAACCTGTTGCGTGTTCGAACTGCACGCATGGAGAGCAGAGGTTTTCCGTGATCAAGAGTACATCACTCCTGTCAATGCCCGCGATGTCAGCGGGGAGAATGGAGTATTTTATGAACATTCGCCACGAATGCCCTATGCCGGATCTGTCCTTTGCAGTGACAGCGCCTTTGGGTGTTCAAAAGGCGGATGGGACTGAATTGGTCGCCGACCGCTGGACCCTTGCGGGCCTGTGGGTTGATCCCGAAGAAACAGATGTCGCTGGTCGCGTAATCCTGACGGTCCCTTTTCAAGGGGTGTTTGTCGCCTTTCCCGCAGACCTTCGCGCGACCGAGCACGAGGGATTTTATGTTTTCCACGAGCTAACGGTGCGCCAACGCGAAACCCTATCGGCTTTTCACCGGGGCGTTCTGTCCGGCACGATGGTGTCGACATCTGAAATGATCACAAGCCTCGATACGCCCGTCGACCTCGTTCCTATGGGGGAAACACAAGAAGAGGAGGCCGCTGGCAAGGCCAAGGAAAAACCCCGGCTTTTGCGCGCGATCTACAATTCGGCCTTTTACGTCGTGCTCGCCCTGACATTGGTTGCAATGCTGGGCGATCAGATTTGGTCGCGTGTCGCGCGGATCAACTTGGACCACGCACGGTTCAGCGCCCCGATTGTTACATACGGCGCGCCCGAGGCAGGCTATGTCGAAGTGTTCAACGTCTCAGTCGGAGATGTCGTCCGCGCCGGCGACGTTCTCGTGAAGATCGAAGACCCCGATCGCGAGAGCGATGTTGAAGACACCCGTGCCGAAGTTCTGCTGGCGGAGCGGCGATTGGAAGCGGCGCACGACCGGCTCGCCCAGCATGAAGCGCAGAAAGATCTGATCCGGGCGCGTCTTTGGGCCGATTTTTATCGTTTGTGGGCGCCTTGGCGCGCGAATGAGCCCCGCTCGACAATCTATCCAAAGCCCATCCAGCAAGCTTGGCAGATTTTGTACGCCTTCGACCGCGGTCGCGATGCCGGGTTCACCAACTATTTCGAAACACGCGACATTTTGTTGGAAACCATCCGCGAGCGTGATCTCGATTTGCGCCGTTGGAAACGAGATCTGCGGCACAAAAAAGCAGCCGCTGACGAATTGGTTGTGCGCGCCCGCAAGTCGGGCACGGTGTTTGCAGTGCATTCGATGGAAGACAACTTTGTTGGCCGCAACGACATGCTTGTTGAAATAGAGGATCAATCACCGCGGGTCGCTGTAGGCTGGCTGGACGACAGCATGGCGACGAAGGTTTACGTCGGGATGCCTGCCGACATCACCTATGTCCATCAAGGCAATTCAAAGCGAAACGCGGGCGTCGTGACCGATATTCAGGCGGGCACAGACGTCGCGCGGCCGGACACGTTTGGCATGATCGTGACGATCACCGCCGACGAGGTCGGCGTGAAAAACAGCCGGAAATGGTTCCGCCGGAACGCCCCTGCAAAAATCGAGCTAAAGCGCCTCGAAGGATGGTGGAGCAAGGAGGCCTCTGACGATGGAAGCTCCTAAATCTGTTGCGGCGTTCGAAAAGCATCTTGACGGTTGGCTTGCCCGGATTTCCGGCCCATCGCCGCGCGGGTTGCAAAAGTGGACACTGGTCAAAGGCGCTCAGTTCATCACCGTGATAACGGCGCTGACCTGGGCGCTGGTCTTTTGGCCCAACGCCTTTTTCAACCCCGACCTTTTGTACGTGACGCTCACGCTTGGCACGCTTGGGTTTTGGCGGTTCGGCTGGTGGTTTACCCATGCGATCCGAGCCGAGAATTTCGCGCGCACGCGCTGGCCCGGAATGCGCCGCGCGGCGAATGCGGTTTGGGCGTCTGGATGGCGGCCAGGACGGCTGCACATTCAGATGACGACCTATTACGAAGAGCCCGCCATAACGCGGCGTGTCATCGGATCGATCATCGGCCAAATCCGCAAAGAGGGCATACCGACAACGCTGTGGATCGGCACAGGCAGCACCTATGACGAAGAGATCATCACAGAATTTGTGAAAACCCACGGCGCGGATTTGGATGCTCAGTTGGTTTTTCTGCGTCAAAACCAACCCGGAAAACGCATGGCGATTGGTATGATCCTGCGTGCGATGAACCGCGCGGGAATTTTGCCCGATGACCTTGTCATTTTCATGGATGGCGACGCGGTCTTTGGCTCTGACGTTTTGGAAAAGACCTGCTCGATGTTTGGGGCTGACCCCGAGCTGCAGGCGCTGACAACGAATGAAGAGGTCATCTGTTACGGGCCGGACTGGATCCAAAGTTGGCTGTCTATGCGGTTCGCACAGCGGCGATTGGCGATGCAAAGCCACGCCCTGTCTGACCGGGTCTTGACGCTGACCGGGCGGATGAGTGTGTTCCGCGCCCGTTACATCGTAAGTGAAAAGTTCATTCGCACGATTGAGGCAGATCACCTTGATCACTGGTTGTGGGGGCGTTTCCGCTTTCTGTCAGGCGACGACAAAAGCACGTGGTACCATCTACTCAGCAAGCGCGCGAAAATGACCTATGTGCCGGACGCGTGTGTGTACACGATCGAACAGATCGAAGGCTCGGGCACGGCGCGCATGGTGCAGAACTTTCGGCGGTGGTCAGGGAATATGCTGCGCAATGGGCAGCGTGCCATCGCCTTGGGCCCCCGCGTTGCCAAGCCTTTCATTTGGTGGTGCCTTGTCGATCAGCGCATCGCGATGTGGACAATGCTGGTCAGCCCAACCTTGGCGATTTTGACCCTGTTTGTGGATCCCGCTTACCTTTTGCATTGTTTGATCTGGATTGTGTTCAGCCGAACCGTTCTTTGCCTGTTTTTGTTCCGCTACGCCCGCGAGGCGGACATGAGTTGGCCGTTCATTTTGTATTTCAACCAGATCATCAATGCAGCCGTGAAGGTCTATATGATTTTCCATCTGAGCAAGCAAAAATGGTCGAACCGGGGCAACCAATCCTCCGGTGCGGGCACGTCCCTTGTGGACCGCATCAAATCATGGATGGCGCTTTTTCAGCTTTCCACAGCGGTGGTTGCATTCGTGTCGGGTCTGGCGGTCTATATCGATCTAATCCACCTGCCGTTTCACTGGTAGAGTCCCGTAGTTCTTAGCCTCAAGGCCCGGAAACCGCTTTTCGGCCCGCGTCCTGTTTCGCGGGCCATTTTCACGTCTGCGCCTCGGCACCAGATCTTCCAATCCAGACGATTAGGCGGCGCTATCCCAAAGGATAGAGCGGCCATACCACTGCAGCTTCGTTCTATACGTGGGCGAAAACATTGTTTGAAAACAGATGAGTAAAAGGGCTTCAGTCAATAACGAGGATTCCCAGATGTTCGATAATGCTCCACAAGTTTCACCAATTAACTCTCCAGCGGCGCTGCGCCTGGTCGACACCAAGCCCGCGATCAGCGTCGTTGGTCTTGGCTATGTTGGCGCCGTTTCAACGGCTTGCCTGTCCAGCCTGGGACACCGCGTCATCGGTGTTGATGTCGACACGCAGAAAGTCGATCAAATCAAAGCCGGCACAGCGCCTATTCACGAAAAAGACCTCGGAGCGTTGCTGTATTCCGGCGTCAATCACGGGTTGGTCGATGCAACGCTCGATCTCGAACAAGCGGTCCTCGATACAGACGTAACATTCGTCTCAGTGGGCACGCCGACAGCTGCGGATGGCGGGTGCGATCACAGTTACATCGAAGCGGCGGCCGAGGCGATTGGGCGTGCCTTGGCGATAAAGGACGACTTTCATGTCGTCGTGATGCGGTGCTCTATCCCTCCGGGGGTCACTCTTGGTTTTATGACACCCATCATCGAACGCATCTCCGGGCGCGTAGCAGGCCTTGATTTCGGCGTCTGCTTTAACCCAGAGTTCTTGCGCGAAGGCGTGGCTGTAGAAGACTTCTTTGCCCCACCCAAAACCGTCATTGGCGCGTCTGACCCGCGCAGCGGAAACATCCTGCGTCGGATCTACGAAACGGTTGACGAAAACCCGATCGTAACCAGCATCGAAACCGCCGAGATGGTGAAATATGTCGACAATGTTTGGCACGCGACCAAGGTTTGCTTTGCCAACGAAGTGGGTCGCCTGTGCAAGCCATTGGGTGTCGACAGCCACGCCGTCATGGATGTCTTTGTTCAGGACACCAAGCTGAACCTGTCGCCTTATTACCTCAAGCCTGGCTTTGCTTACGGCGGGTCTTGCCTGCCCAAAGAGGTTCGCGCGGTGTCGCACATCGCAAGCGAGATGGGTGTCGACGTGCCGATGATCGATGCGCTGACCACATCCAATCAAACGCACATTCAAGCGGCCACCGATATGGCGCGCAAAACAGGTGCAAAAACGGTCGGCATTTTGGGCTTGGCCTTTAAGCCGGGAACCGACGATCTGCGCGAGAGCCCCATCCTCGAGGTGATCGCCGCCCTTCAGGAAGAAGGCGTGAACGTCATCGTGCATGACCACGCGATTACGCCCAACACACCGCTTGCCGGACAGCTCGCCTATGTGCGCCACGGCAGCTCTGGTCTGCAGGCGCTGGCCGAGACGTTGCCAGATATGCTGTGCAGCGACCTGGATTACGTGACCGGCTCTGCTGATGCACTGATCGTCACGCATTCCCACGCAGACTACCGTGATGCGGTGGAACATGCCGGTGACACGCCTGTGATCGACCTGGTGCGCGTGGCCAAGGATGTGCCGCAGCAAGCGGCTTATCAGGGGATCGGCTGGTAAGCCAATCCCCCCAAAACACCCTCTAATCATGCAGGTGACAGAATGAGTGCGTCAGTGACCCAACCGGTTGTGACCGGGACAGACGAAAACGACATCCTTGATGGGACAAATCAAGGTGACATGATCCTCGGTTTAGCCGGCGACGACACGATCCAGACGTTCCACGGCGATGATATCGTCCACGGTGATTTCGTGACCGATAACCTCCTCGACGGAACCGACGGGGCGCGCAGCTTTGCGCAATACGGTGACAGCGATGCGTGGTCTGTGGCGACCGATAGCTCTGGTCACACCTCCATGACACAGACGATCGATACGTCCGAAAGCCAAGTCTACAAAATCAGTTTTGGCCTGGCTGCCAACTATGGTGCAGCGTCCCTGTCGGGGGCGATTGAGGTTCTGTGGAATGGCGTGGTCATCGACACATTCGATACGAACTCGGCCACCTTTGAAGCGCATGACGTGACATTCGCCGGGATCGAGGGGCAGGGGGATCTGACGTTTCGATCCGTCGAAAGCTCGGGCCCGTCCGGCCCGCAAATCCAAACGGACACACCTGTCTATTACTACGAAAAAGACATGCAAATTGGCGGTCAAACCGTGACCGTCAACGCAATTGCTGAAGGGCAATCGCATATCTATCAGGTCATCAACGGCACGCTTCAGGTGTTCGATGTGGCCACTGGTCAGTATACGTTGGCTGGCTCGCCTGCGACGGTGACGGTCAACGCCATCGGCTTTAACGTCGAGGATGATCTGATTTACGGCATCGCGGTCGGCAATGGTGTCGACAGCTTGGGCAATTCCGTTCAACGGACCGACCTTGTAATGCTGGACGCGCATGGCGACAGCTATCGCATCGGAAGCACGCCCTATCGCTCTTGGACCGGGGATTTTGACGAAAACGGGAACTTGTGGGCCTTTCAGTCCAGCATGGACCGCGTCACGATGATCGATGTCGATCAAGTCGACGCCAATGGCGACGTGTTAAGCGTGACGTACAAATTCCCGACCAACATGATCACCGATCAGTTGTGGGACGTGGCCTACGACGCAGAAAGCAATTCGTTCTTTGGGATCACGCGCCCCCCCAGCGAGGGCGGGACCTCGTGGTTGTATGAGATCGACATCTCTGCGGTCGCCTCTGGTGGTGAGCCGACCTTCAACAAAAAGCCAATCACTTCGACGGTGATCAATGGGCAGGTTGAAGGCGGCGTGCCTTTGATCACCTTTGGCGCGGCCATTCACGATGCGGATGGCAATTTGTACGCAGCTGGCAACAGCGGCGATCACGACATGGACAACAGCACGCCGTCGTCAGGCGGCATCTACCGGGTGGTCGAAGATCCCGACAGCGGCGCTGTCCACCTTGAGCTGATGGCCTCGAGCCCGCGGTCGAGTTCGAATGACGGCACCGCGGACCCAAGAACCGCAGACCCCTTTGC
This sequence comes from uncultured Rhodobacterales bacterium, assembly GCA_964649815.1. GTDB lineage: Bacteria > Pseudomonadota > Alphaproteobacteria > Rhodobacterales > Rhodobacteraceae. The sequence continues at coordinate 60,351 of CAZYQC010000005.1, forward strand.
GGAGGTCGACCAATATGCCTCTGTCTTGATCCGCGAGCTGTCGGTCACACCGACGGAAGGCGGTTCTAACTCTTATGACGATGTCATCGAGGTCGGCGGCGGTGCCGATATGGCCACTGGCGGTCTGGGCGAGGACATGCTTGCCGGGCAAGCGGGCAACGACACGCTGAGCGGCGGCACAGGCAACGACGCACTTTATGGTGGCAATGCAAACCCATCGAGCGGCCACAATGGAGAATATTACGACGCACTTGGTCGCCGCTTTGATATCAACGGCAATCTGTTGTCCGAGGAAAACGATGTGCTCGACGGCGGCGAAGGCAACGATCTCGTCAAAGGGGCCGCTGGCCACGACACGCTGATGGGTGGCGAAGGGAATGACACGCTGAACGGCGGCTCTGGCTTTGACAATCTGTCTGGCGGCATCGGTCGCGACGTTATGGCCGGCGGGACCGAACAAGATATCCTTCGCGGCGGTGACGGGAATGACATCCTGATCGGCGGTGATGGCAAGGACCAACTCTTTGGTGATGACGGCAACGACAATCTGCGCGGTGGCGCGGATGCCGATACGTTGACCGGCGGTCTGGGCGACGATGACCTTGATGGAGGATTGGGCAACGACGTTCTGATCGGAGGCGCGGGTGACGACCACCTGAAGGGCAGCACAGGCAATGACGTCCTGTCCGCAGATTCCGGCGAAAACCTGTTGGAAGGGGGCTCGGGCAATGACGACCTGACCGGTGGTTTGGGGGTCGATACATTGGACGGCGGTTCAGGCAACGACGTGCTCCGCGGTGGCGCAGAACGCGACGAACTTTATGGCGGAACCGGTAACGACGTGCTTGAGGGTGGCGACGACAAAGACAAGCTCTATGGCGGCAAAGGCGACGACGACATCGATGGCGGAGACGGCAGCGACTACATCAATGCAGGCGACGGAGACGACGTCATCCAGGCAGGCGCTGGCCGCGACAAGGTCTTGGTCGGCGCGGGTTCAGACATCGTGTATGGCGGATCAGATTCCGATTGGTTTGTCTTCCGCGACACGGATCGCGACGGCAAGACGAACACGATTATGGACTACACCCGAAACGGCACCGAAGACGACAGATTGGATTTCCGCCTTTTGGACTTGCTGTCCGGCGGAGACAGCCAACAAGACTTTATCGACCAAAACGTCGTACAGAATGGCGATTACAGCGTAACCATTGATCTGGGAGGGTTCGCTGTAAAGGTGCTGGACCATGACAATCAGCAAGGCGCTTTCTTGGCGTCGGTGATTGATGGTTTCCAGCTCTAAGCCAGAGGCAGGCCGCTCACGCACCCTTTTCCGCGGCCTGCCTCTCAATATTCCCAGTGTGGGATACGCCGCTCCGCTGTCCCGCGTCCCTCACGGTGCACACACGTGTCGTAAGATCGACGCTTCGATCAGGCGGGGTCAGGTTTCGGCGCGTAGGTCGCTTCTAGCCTCGATGCGAGATAGGCCGCGGCTGTGGTCGGTGGATACTTTGGTGTTCCCGTACCAGGCAGCGCACTCACCAAGGTTTCTGGATTTGCTTCGGTAAAAAAGGCGACCGACCTCCGCTGGCGCTTGGGGGGAAGAACGCGGTGTGGTGTCGATACGTAGATGTCGTTTGTCCAGCGCATCATACAGTCGCCGATATTGACCACGAATGCGTCAGGAGCATGCGGCACATCGATCCACGTACCGCCGCGCGGTTGAACCTGAAGACCGGGTTCGCCATCGGTCATCAAAAGCGTGATGGCGCCATAATCGGTATGGGCCCCTGCGCCAATCTCGCCCGCCGCGCCCCTGGCCGGGGGATAGTGCAGCAGACGCATGGCTGACAAAGGCTCGGAAAAAAGCGGCGCGAAATGGTCTGTTGGCAGGCCAAGATCTTCGGCCATGATCGACAAAACACCCAACGCCTGCGCCTGACAGGCATCGTAATATGCCAGCATCGTTTCGCGAAACCCACTGATGTCGGGCCACCGGTTTACGCCTCTAAACGGTTCGCCCGCCGTCACCCGAGGATCATCAGGGGCCAAATCATAGCCGATGTTAAAGGTTTCTTTGGTATCGACCTCTGGCCGCGTCTCGTCCAACGACTCGTCGCCCGGGCGCCCCCACCCGCGAAAGTGCGGCGTGTCCAGAATGGAAAGCTTGGCCTTTTCGCTGACGGGCTGGGCAAAGAAACCATCGGCCAATGCAAAGACCTCGGCCCGCAATGTGGCAGGCACCTGCGGGTTCTTCAGAAGAAAGAACCCGGTTTCACGCAAAGCTGTGCCAAGTGTTTGCCGAAACGATTGTCTGTCGCGGTCGGCATCGGACCAATCAAGAATGGGTATCATATATCCTAGTTTCGGCACTCGACCCCGAAAGACGCAAGCTCTTTTTGGTGTTGGCCGCGCTTATCCCCGCGATTGCAGCTTTGGATAGGCGTACATTTCATCATAGGCCCAGTCGGGATCGTCCCAGGCAATCATTTTGCCGGGGTTCAGCAATCCCTTAGGATCGGCGCTGCGTTTGAAGTCCAATTGGCGCGGATCGACCTCGTTTCGCCCACCTTCCTCGATCGTATAGCGATGCGGGTTGTAGACCAAAGCACCGGCGTCTTCATGCGCCTGAATGATCTCGTTGAGGCGTTCTTCGGTGGTGAACTTTACCAAGGACAGGCCAGAGAACATCACCTGGTTGTGGTACTTCATCACTTCCAAATGCTGCATCACCTCTGGCGAAAACGCCGCGCGCATCTTTTCGATCAAAGGCATTTGGTCGCCCTCGCCATAGCCCACCTGCAAATAGGTGATCGATGGATCGACCTTGAGCGCGCGCAATGTCGTGTGGTTCCAGCCATATTCAAAGATCATGCCGGGCGATCTGGGCCAATCGTGATCATCGCTGCGGTAAATCATCGCCAAATCAGGCCATCGTGAAAGCAAGGTCAGAAACCCCTGCATGGCATGCGGAGCAAGCATGATGGCAACAACGGCGTCGTCTTCCTCGACATGCGGGGCGACGCGCTGAAAGTATGACTTTGCGATTGGTGCTTCGAAAATCGTCGCCAATTTGATCAAAAGACCATCTTGGTGCGCGAGCTCTTCGGCAAAGCGGGCCGCTTTGACGAAATCTTTGCTCGTCAAAAAGATGTCCACCCAATCGTAGGCGGGCGCGAGCGGCATCTCGATTTCGGTGATGATGCCGTTGGTGCCGTAGGCGTGGCTGACCTGGTCGATCTGATCTCCGCTCAGTTCAAGGATTTGCGGGTTTTCTTCCATCGTCACAACGCGGACACGCAAGATGTTGCCCAGATCGCGCAGCATACCCCAGGTACAAGAGCCAACCCCGCCAGAACCGCCTGCGATAAAGCCACCAATAGTCGCCGTTGCCCAGGTCGAAGAGAACATGCGCAATTCTTGCTTTGAATGCTCTTTGCACGCCGCATCCAGATCCTTGAGCAGGCAGCCCGGCTCAACAATGACGCGACCGTGGTGGATTTCCTTGACCTGGTCCATATGCCGCAAATGCATAACGCAGCCACCTTCGAGCGGCATCGCTTGACCGTAGTTGCCGGTGCCAGCGCCCCGCGTCGTTACAGGCACGTCGTGCTGATAACAAACCTTCAGGACTTCGATCACCTCTTCTTCGGTGCGCGGGCGAACGACAAAGTCGGCGACGACATGATCCAAACGGTCCTTCAGAACCGGAGAATACCAAAAAAAGTCCCGCGACGAGGCGCGAATGTTGGTCGCGCGCTCTTCGATATCCAGATGCGATAGGGCGGCTTTGGCTGCGTCGAGGTTCATGTTGTTTTCCACAAGTGATCGAGTGAGGCGTAATCAGGTAACGTGCGGTCGATGGCTTTGCCAGAACGCAAAACGATGCGGTCTGATTGCGGTCTGGCAAAAAATTCGGTCCAATCCCGCGCACGAAACAGGACAATATCAGCTGGATGCCCGACGACCAGACTTTGCGGCGCAAAAAAACAGGTTTGCGCCGGTTGGGTGGTAAAGCTTGTGATCCAGTCTGTCCGGCTGTGATCTAGATGTGCAATCCGCGTGGCGCCGCGCATGACCTCCACCATATCGAGATCGCCGTAGGCATAGAACGGGTCCCGCGTGTTGTCCGAGGCAAAGCTGACGGGTATGCCGCGCGCCCGCATTTCGTGCACCAATGTCACGCCACGGCCCCGCGGCGTGCGCGGCGTGCGGCCTGGATTGCGGTCTTGGAGATAGTGATTGCACAGCGGCAAGCTCACCACATGCAAGCCGGCTTTGGCCACCAAATCCAGCGTGTCCAAAGCGCGGCTTTCGTCTTGCGTCGACAAAGAGCAACAATGGCCAACAGTGACCCGGCCGGGAAAGTCCGTCTCGAGCACAATTTCAGCGATTTGGCGGAGGGTTTCGGCATCCGGATCCATCGTCTCATCAACGTGTAAATCTGCGTCTAGACCCCGTTCGCGTGCCAGCGTCAGAAAGGTCCGAATACGCTCATCAACCGCAGGAACCGCATATGTCACCATGCCCAACACCCCTTGGTATCTGGCAACTGTGTTGGCGGTGTCGCGGAAGGGGCCGTCGCTTGTCACGCCGTCGCACCCGGTCAGGCAAACCGCCTGCAAGGCAATGCGGTCGGCCCATTCTTCGCGCAAGCGGTCAAACACAGGCCAGCTTAGCGCGTCTATTTCCGGTGAGGCATCCAGATGCGTTCTGATTGCGCGGGTTCCGTGGGCATATGCGCATTGCAGCGAGAATGTCATACGCTCATAGAGCTCTTCCGATGTCCAATAGGCGCCGTCGATTGCCGCAGCGGTCAAGGCGCCGGTAAAGGTGCCGTCGGGATTGGCGCTGCGCGGCCAAATGTGACCTTTGTCGAGATGCGTGTGCATGTCGGTAAAGCAGGGCAGGACCATCGCCCGTGACATTTCCACCGCGTCACCCGGCTGGTCGGAAATCTTTCCATCAGCCAAATGCAAGTCCATCGTGACGAGATCACCAGGTTTCCCAACCAAACAGGCGGGAACGGTGACGTTTTTGAGGGTGACCTTGCCTTCTGGCAGGCTTTTGAAATCCATGATTGCCTCGTCGATAGGACCAGAGGCACCATATGGACTGGCTGATCTTATCGACAACCGGAAAGCGACCTTATTGGGGCATATGTCCGACATGGCTGACCGCTTTGCACGCGGTTGCGCTTTCCGTTTTGTAGGGTTTCCCGGTTCGCGGGTTTCTGAAAGGCAAAAAACGCGGACTGAGACAATCCGCGTTTTTCATGTTTGGTGCTATTTTGGTGGCGTCAGAATGCAAAGTCCGAGGCGTCGAGACCAAACGGGCTGCTGCCCAGGACCGTCACGCTCGCGTCTTTTCCTGCGTCGTTTTCGAACGTCACCGCATAGGCCGTGTCCGACAGCTTGGTGATATCCAGATCGTCCATTCCTTCCACATTTTGCATGCGTGAAAAGTTGATCAAATCGCTGCCGTCTTCGAAGTCAAAGATTTCACCACCACGGGATCCGTCAGAGAAGAAGAAGTTGTCAGCGTCAGCTCCGCCAACCATGTTGTCGCGACCATTGTTTGAAACGAGGTTGTCTTTGCCGTTTTCACCAAAGAGCGCGTCGTTGCCCCATCCGCCTTCGATCCAGTCATCATCGTCGCCACCCATCAGGATGTCGTTGTTTCCGCCGCCGAAAATGAAGTCATCGCCCGCGCCCGCACTGACAAAGTCATTGCCGTTTTTGGCGTGAATATTGTCCACATCTCCGGTGCCCATGAGGGCATTTGCAATGTCTGAGCCGTAGATCAAATTCGGTGCATCTTCCAAGGGCTCAAGGATGTCGACACCATCGAACACGCCTTTGGCAGAGACTTTGACATCGTCGACTTCGACCACATCACCGTAGACTTTGACGGTGCCAAGCGAGTCTTCGTCATGCGCGCCGCCGCCGTCACCTTGCTGAGAGCGGACGTGCAGCAGCGAATACTCGCCACCTGCGTCCGAGCCGTAGGTGATTTTCGCCAGTTCGACCGTATGGCCGCGCAGTTCGATCTTGTCATTGTCTTGCTTGGAGAAGTCCAAGAGAACGTCATCGCCGCCAGTATTGACCCAATGATCGTGTACTTGGTCATTTTCGCCGGCCACTTTGCGCCAGTTGATGCTGCCGTCTTCACGAGTGTGTCGCGCCAGGATCATATCGGTTGCGTCCAAAAGGAAGTTAAAGACGAAATGATCGCGATCTTGGCCGCCAGAGATGATGTCCGTCGCCAAGGCAGGATTCACCGGGGCATTGAAGCGACCGGCGCCGTCGACGGTTTGCGCTGGATCGGGCTCTCCTCCGTCGGAATAGACGCGGATGTGATCTGAATCGAGGCCTGCATAAACCTCTTGCGCGCCCGAGCCGATTTCGATCCGGTCGCGCGTGTTCAGATCGGTTGGCGCTGTGGTGATCACCTCGCCGTTTGTTGTGCTGACGAAGGTTTGAACGCCGCCGTTGTAATCCGCCAAGGCATCCGCCTCGGCCAGCCGGTCGACACCGTCAAACACATTTGCGGCTTGCACGGTGATGTCATTCTCGGTGACTTTGTCGCCATAGACTTTGATCAGGCCCAGCGGATCTTCGTCATGCGCGCCGGTGGCAGTGTTCGCCCCGCCAGCGCCGCCATTGCCCTGTTGGGAAATCACGCGGATGATCGAAAACTCACCGCCCTGATCTTCGCCATAGCTGATCTCGGCGATCTCGACGGTGTGGCCCCGCACGATGATCTTATCGCCTTCGGTTTTGGAGTAATCCATGATCGTGTCAAAGCCAAAGCCTTCCACCCAATGGAAATGGACGTTGTCGTTTTCTCCTGCGACGCCACGCCAGTTGATCGCACCGTTTGATCCCGTGTGCTGGGCCAGAACAGAGGCCTCGCCGTTCAGCAAAGCGTGGAATTCAAAGCGGTCCGCGCCCGCGCCACCGGTGAAAAAGTCATCCGATGCGGAGGCAGGCAGGGCCGTGTTGACGCGCCCAGCCGATCCTACGGTTTGGGCCGGGTCCGGTTCACCTGCGTCGCCGTACGAGATGATACGGTCGCCGCCAGCACCTCCGTCAACGATCTGGGTGCCGCTGCCTGCTTTGATCGTGTCCCAAAACCGCGTGCCTTCGAATTCTTCTTCGATGTTTTGCGGGTTTTCGGCGCCCCATTCGGGCTGTTCAACGATAGGGGCGACGTTGTCTGCAGGCGAATTGACTTCGTTTGCGGCAATATCGTCCAGCATATCAACGCCATAGAACACATTTGCCTTAAGCGTGATGTCCGCTTCTTCGACTTTGTCCCCGTAAACCTTGATGGTTCCAAGAGGGTCTTCGTCATGCGCGCCTGTGGCCGTGTTCGCGCCAGCCGCTCCTCCGTCACCTTGCTGGGACCTCAGGGTGATCAGGCTAAAGTCACCGCCCGCGTCCTTGCCATAAGTGATCGAGGCGATTTCGACAGTGTGGCCCTGGATATCAATCTTGTCCCCGTCTTGGTTCGAGAAATCCAGGATGATGTCATTGCCAATGCCCGCGACCCAATGATCATGCACATTGTCATTCTCGCCAGCGACCTTGCGCCAATTGACCGACCCGTCACTGCGCGTGTGTTTCGCGATGATGTCGTCTTTGGCGTCCAGCAACAGGCGAAAGGCAAAGGTGTCGCGACCTTGGCCGCCCATCACCACGTCGTCAGACTGGCTTGCAGGAACGGCGGTTGTGACGCGACCGACGGCGCCTTGCGTCTGGGCTGGGTCCGGTTCGCCCCCGTCAGAGAAAAGCGTTATGATGTCATTGCCGCCGCCTGTATTAACAGTTTGCGAGCCCTCGCCAATTTCAACCCGATCGGTTTGACGGTGGATTGACCCGGCATAGCTGGTGTCATCGGTGTTCGAATAGACGATGTTTTGCACCATCGCGTTCAGCGGCGCATAGACGTTGTCTGTTTGGTAGAGCCGGTCGATCCCGTCGTTGTTGCGCTTTACCTCGATGTCGGCAAGCTCGACCTTGTCACCATAGACTTTGATTTGGCCCAGCGGATCTTCGTCATGCGCGCCAGTGGCCGTATTGGCGCCACCCGCGCCCCCGTTGCCTTGCTGGCTATAGACCGTGATCAAAGAGAAATCGCCGCCTGCGTCTGTGCCGTAAGTCACCGAGTCAATCGTGACCGTGTGGCCCGTCACTTTGATTTTGTCGCCTTCGGTCTTGGAATAATCGAGGATCGTATCCAGCCCAAAACCTTCGACCCAATGGTCGTGGACGTTGTCGTTTTCACCGGCGACAGCGCCCCAATTCACCACCCCAGCCGAGTTTGTGTGAGCCCCCACAACAGCGGTCGTGCCGTTCAACAAGGCCTTAAATTCGAATGTGTCTCTTCCTGCCCCGCCAGACAGGATGTCGTTTGTTGGTCCCACCACTGGTGGATTGATGCGCCCCGCCGACCCGGCGGTTTGCGCCGGATCAGGCTCCCCCGCGTCAGCATATGAAATGATCCTGTCATTGCCTGCTCCGGCATTTACGGTCTGAGCGCCGCTGCCGATTATGATTGTATCCCCGTGGCGCGTGCCAGTGATGGTGTCAGACATGTGTGATCTCCCTACAGTCTTACATGACTTCTGTCACAGAGCTTTCTACAAAGTGTATTTCCTCCCGTAAAACGTGAACAAAACGTGGCGATGCTGTGGCTTTCTCTAAACTGGCGGGATTTTGCCAAGACCGCTGGCGCCTTTGCGCCGATTGGGTGTTCCGTGTGGAATTTGCGCTTTTTGAATGCTTGGCGATCCGGTACGATTTTCAAAATAAATTATTGAAAAGTATCGAAGAAAACTGTTTTCGGCGATGCTATTTTCTTGCGTTTGTTTTTTGTTTCTCAATTTTTGGGGTGTCATCAATCACCAAGGTGGTAAGCCTGAGATTCGCGTGAATGGTGAAGTGTGCAACAAATTGTTTACACAATTTAAAGGTGTATTTTGCCGACGCGAATGCGCGCGCCGTCCACCCTCGGCCGTGTTTCATCTTCGCTTAAGAAATGGCCCGGCGCGTGTTCAGCCCATGTTAACGCGACGTGCTTCAGTCTTATCCCCACCTTTGTATTCAGGTGTGAGTGGGCCTTATGACATTTGCGGAAACAGGTATGTCCCGCAGGGAAATCGCGCAGATCCTGTCGACCCCAATGGATATTCTGTTGGTGGATGACAGCAGAACGAACCGGTTGATCTTTCAGTGCATGTTCAAAATGTTCCCTTGGACAGTCCACTATGCCGAAAACGGGCAAGAGGCGTTGAACGCTCTTGGTCATCGAACATTCGACTTGCTTTTCATGGATATCAATATGCCGGTCATGAATGGGATTGAGGCCGTGCAAGCCCTCAGGGCGCGAGAGTGGCGCGAAAACTGTGGCCGTTTGCCAGTGATCGCGCTCACCTCTAACCATCAGCCCGCACAAATCAAAAGTTACCTCGATGCCGGGATGGATGGCCACGTAACCAAACCCTTTGCCAAAGACGCAATGCTGACCGAGATGGCCAATGTTCTGGGCGCACGGGCGGCGACGGAACCTTGACGGGCTCGAAAAAGACCTGTGCGCAACATTGAATTCGCTGTTTCCCCCAATTCGCTAGATCGCTATACCGGCGCGGGTTTGAGATCAGAGCCGGAGAAGATGGCATGGCCAACGTAGTTGTTGTCGGCGCTCAGTGGGGCGACGAGGGAAAAGGCAAAATTGTCGATTGGCTGAGCGAACGCGCAGATGTCATCGCGCGGTTCCAAGGCGGCCACAACGCGGGGCATACGCTGGTTGTCGAGGGTGAGACCTATAAACTCCACGCCTTGCCATCGGGTGTTGTGCGCGGCGGTAAGCTGAGCGTGATTGGCAACGGGGTCGTTTTGGACCCCTGGCATTTGATCCAAGAGATTGAGACGGTTCGCGCCCAAGGTGTCGATATCACGCCCGAAACGTTGATGATCGCCGAAAACACCCCCCTCATTCTGCCCTTCCACGGAGAGTTGGACCGCGCGCGCGAAAATCAGAACTCTGTTGCGAAAATCGGGACAACCGGACGCGGCATTGGTCCGGCTTACGAAGACAAAGTCGGCCGGCGGGTGGTGCGGGTTGCAGATCTAAGCGATGCCGCCACGCTTGAACGCCGGGTAGACCGCGCCTTGGTTCATCACGATGCTTTGCGCCGTGGTTTGGGCCTTCCGGCGGTTGATCGCGAGGCGCTTATCGCCAAGCTGACGGAGATTGCGCCAAAGATACTCAGCTATGCCGCCCCGGTCTGGAAGGTCATGGCAGAGGCGCGCAAATCTGGAAAGCGGATCTTGTTCGAAGGCGCACAAGGTGCGCTTTTGGACATCGATTTCGGGACATATCCGTTCGTCACATCCTCGAACGTCATCGCAGGGCAAGCGGCCACCGGCACAGGAATGGGCCCTGGCGGCATCGATTTTGTCCTGGGCATCGTCAAAGCATATACGACGCGCGTGGGCGAAGGACCGTTCCCAACCGAACTCGAAGACGAAGATGGTCAGCGGTTGGGGGAACGGGGCCATGAATTTGGCACGACCACGGGCAGAAAACGCCGCTGTGGTTGGTTTGATGCCACGCTCGTGCGCCAGACTTGCACCACCAGCGGCGTGAACGGCATTGCGCTGACCAAGTTGGACGTGCTGGATGGGTTCGAGACGCTGAAAATCTGCGTCGGCTACGAGCTTGATGGCAAGCGCGTTGATCACTTGCCAACGGCGGCGGATCACCAGGCCCGATGTGTGCCGGTCTACGAGGAAATGCCGGGATGGTCCGAAACGACCGAAGGCGCGCGCAGTTGGGCAGACCTGCCTGCCAACGCGATCAAATATGTTCGGCGCGTAGAAGAGTTGATCGATTGTCCTGTCGCACTACTCTCCACTTCGCCCAAACGCGAAGACACCATTCTCGTGCGGGATCCGTTCGCAGACTAAAGGGCGTGGCATGGCGCTGAGCTACAAAGCAAGGAAACGGTGGTCGCTGGTCATTTTGCTGATCGGTATGCCGCTTTACGTGGTTGCGGCGATTTCGACGATCGCTTTGTTCGACCGTCCGTCTCTTTGGCTAGAGCTCTTTATCTACGTGGCCTTGGGTATCGTATGGGCGCTTCCATTCCGCTTTATCTTTAAAGGGATCGGTCAAGCTGACCCGGACGAGCCGCAGTAGGCGGCTGGGGCGCGGTCAACGACAAACGAAACCGCGCTTGAATACCCTGATCCAAGCGCGGCCCGTTTTGAGCACAATTTTTAGGTTTCGTTATCCCGCGGCTTTGCGCGGTTGAAACCCAATGTCGCTGGTGGCGGCGAACCGTCCGCCGCGCAGCTTTTCAATTTTTCCTTCGCGCAGCAGCTGCCCAAAGGATCGCAGACCATCTTCGCGACGGAAATCCTCTGGATCCAGCTGACGCACTTTCTGCATCAATTGAGGACGCGAGAAGTCATCCTTGCCTTCGACAAACGCCATGTAGGCGGCCGCTGCTTCCAGCAGGTCGGGCAGGGTGCTTGCGCCCATGTCGCTTGCAAATTCTGCAAAGCCACCGTCGACATCAACGCTTGCCGCTTGGTCCGCAGATACACGCCGGGGGACGATGTTTCCGCTGGATGCGGCAGGCGCAGGCTGTTCAACGTCCACGCGCTGTTCGGCGACAAGCTTGAGCGGCGCGGCCGCAGGGCGGCCAGGACGGCGGTCAGATCCGTTGCCACTCGCCGGGCGGCGGGGGCGGACGACTTCGGCCAGATCGGAGCGATAGGCATTTTCGTCGCCTTCTCCGTCGCTTGCGTTTTTCAAATCGTCGTCAGCATTTCGGGCTGCGACGGCGGCGCGCAATTGCCGGAACGTATCACGAGACTGCGATCCTTCGGGCTCGTCCATGTGCTGTTCGGCGGTGTCCATCAGACGATCTACATCTGCATCTTCGATGTCAGCGGGGTTGGCGTCTTGGCGCACGTCTGCTGCGTCATCGCCCAACTCGCTTTCGACCAGCGCCAATTCACGCAGCAGATCCGCTTCGGCATCCGCGCTAAGCGTGCTTTCGACTTCTGGCTCTTCGACGGCCACTTCTTCGACCGCACCCTCCTGGATCAACTGTGACAGATCGGCGGGACCATCAGTGTCGTTGGCGTTGATTGCCGCAGCGACGTCCGCCCTTTTGACCTTAAGAACGCGCGCGCGGCGACGGGACTTGGACTTTGTCTCTTTGCCTTCAAAAAGGTTGTCATCCTTGGCTTGCTCTGCCTCGGGCGCAGGATCGAGGCCAGATAGCAAAAGCTTGTCGGCGTCGACCGTGTCTTCGCCACTGATCTCTGCTTCGGCGAGACTGTCTGCGCGGGCGTCCAGAACACTGGCAAGCGCGCTGTCCAAGCTGTCGGATCCGGCGTTGCCTTCTTCGGCAGTGTCCGTTTCCAACGCGCTTTCGATGTCCTCGCGGGTTTGGCGCAGCACATCTTCGGCATGCTCGTCTTCGCTAAAGTCGTCGTCTTCGTCGTCGTCCTGAGCGACCACCGCGCGAATGCGTTCAAGCTTGTCTGCGATTGTCTTGGCGCCTTTGTCTTCGGCGGCCACCTCTTCGACGATCTCGGCCTCTACCGTTGGTTCAACGGGCTCTTCCGCGACGGGCGCCGTTGTCTCAAGAACCGGTTCTGGCTCGGCCGTTGCTTCTGCGACATTTGCAATAATGTCGTCGACGGCCGCATCTTCGGTCTCCGTGATCTCGGCGGTATCAGTCGGAACGCCCGGCGCGGTTTCCACCGCTATGTCAGGCAAAACGTCGGCTGGTGCTTCGGGTGCGGTCTCGACAACCGGTTCCGGCGTGGCCTCTGGCGCGACACTTTCTGCGGCCACTGCGGCTGCAACGGGTGCGGCTGCGGGAATGGCAGGCGTGTCTGGTGCAACAGAGGCGTCCGCAGGCGCGTCGGTTTTCAGGACAATCCGTCCTTCTTCCGAATGGGCCTCAACGCGGCGGGAAACTTCGCGTTCGGCGATGCGCGCCAGCATCTCTGCATCGGGTTGGGGGGGAACGGCGCCAAAATAGCGATCATCGGCAGCAAGATCACGAAAGTATTCCGCAATCACTTTCATTGTGCCAAAGCTGTCTTCGAACCCCTCAAGGGTGCACGAAAACGTACCATAAGATACCGTCAGAACTTTATTGTTACTCATCATTGTGCTCGTCCTCAGCCGTAAAGCTAGAATTGCAATAACAATGGGCATCGGCCAAACCGGCCCGAATCTGTGCCCTCTACGGTATCATTTTGTGTTGAGAGTGTGACCGGTTTCCCGAAAAGGCTAAAAATTGACATGAAATCAGGGATTGTTTCGTCGTTGGAACCAGTAGGACTGGTGGGAGGTGGCCCATTACCGCTCGCAGACCTTGAATCCGTTTTGTCAACAACTTCTGTGCTTGTGGCAGCGGATGGGGGGGCGGCCCCTATTGTTTCCAATGGGCACCAACCAGACGCAGTAATCGGCGATTTCGACAGCATTCCACCAAAAGTAGTAAACAATCTTCCCGCCGGTATTTTGCATCGGATCGAAGAGCAAAACAGCACCGATTTCGACAAGGCGCTTCGCAATATCGATGCGCCTGTGACCGTCGCCGCAGGCGTCATGGGGGGGCGTTTGGATCACCAGCTTGCCGCATTGCATGTTCTGACGGCGCATCCTGACCGGGCGTGCATTGTCTTACACGACACAGAGGTCGTGTTTCTGGTGCCGCGCCATTTGGACATTGCGACCCGCGTGGGCGATGTCGTCTCTCTTATGCCGATGGCCGAAGTAACCGGACGGTCGTCCGGGTTGGAGTGGGAGATCGACGGGCTGATCTTTGATCCACTACGCCAGATCGGCACCTCCAACCGGGCGAAGGGCCCATTGCGGATCGAGATGGATGGTCCTGCCATGCTGGGCGTTTTCCCAAGGCGTTTGTTGCCAGACCTCATTGCCTTTATGTCGGCACTGTCGCCTTCGGAGCGCTGGCCCGCTCTCTGAACACAACATAAAGGCCGGCGGCGATGGTGACGCAAATGCCCAATGCTGCCAGCCCGTTGGGCAGATCACCAAAGACGAGCAATCCGACAATCGTAGCGAACGGGATTTCAAGGTATTGCATCGGCGCCAGCGTGGCAGAGGGCGCGAACCTCAGCGACCATGTCATGAAAAGATGCGCCACCGTGCCAAGGACGCCGATAGACAGCAACAGCACAAGCTCGGCCTGATCTGGTGTCTGCCAGCTGAGTATCGTGATACCGGCGTCTGAAAAGAAAAGAAGGACCGGGGCGAGTATCGCAACCGCCATCACGCCGCTGATGGCTTGCAAGGAAATAGGGTCTGTTTCTTTGGCGATTTGGCGGGTCGCCAACATGAACAGCGCGAAAATGACCGCGACAGCCAGCGGCAACAGCGCGGGCCAACCAACGCTGGCAAAGCTGGGCTGGATAACCATAAGCGTTCCGACAAAGCCAACAAGGCAGGCCAGTATCCTGCGATGCCCGACTTCTTCACCCAAGACCCACTTGCCGAGCATCAGCATGATAAACGGCATCACAAAGGCAATCGCGACCGCATCTGCAAGCGGCAGGTACTGCAAGGCCGAGAACATGAACCCGATGCCCAGAATGTGAAGAATGGTGCGGTAAAACGCGATCCGCAGAACCCGGCCTTGCATGCGCCATTGGCGACGCGACACGGCGACCAGCGGCAAAAGAATGGCGGCCTGAACCGCAAACCGGACGAGCACCAGCTGTCCGATTGGAATTGTTTGGCCCAACACTTTGGCGATTGCGTCGCCCATAGGTGCCAGGACGCAAAAGCACAGCATTAACAAAACGCCGATATGGGGCCGATCATTTGTCATAAAGCCACGCTATGCCTGCGATGCGGGCGTGTCCATTTGGCAAATGACCAGATATGCTAGGCGATCCGCAGATTATAGCAGAGGCAAAGATCGACGTGCAGCAAGCCGATACATATATTCTGTGCACATCCCCGCGCAGCGGTAGCACGATGTTATGCTCTTTGCTGGCTGCGACCGGCTGTGCGGGGCGTCCGGCATCTTATTTTCACGAACCTGATGTGCGGCATTGGTTGAAACATTTGAACCTAAACGTGCCGGCAACCGCTGGCAGGGCGGAAGATTATGCCTTGGCCTTTTCGACGGCGATGCGAACGGGCGACGATCATGGCGGCGTTTTCGGCCTGAGGCTTCAACGGCACAGCTTTGAGCCCTTCATGGGCGGTGTGCGCCTGCAAGGGGCTGAAAGGCTTTCGGATCGCGCGGCTATCGAAAAGGTCTTTGGCAAGACCGTGTTCATTCATTTGACGCGTCAGGACAAGCTTGGGCAGGCCATCAGCTATGTGAAGGCAGATCAAACCGGCCTTTGGCATCAGGCACCAGACGGAACCGAGATCGAGCGGCTGTCCGCCCCCAAAGACCCTGCCTATGACGGACGGCTGCTAAAGCGACAAGTTGACGTCTTTCTTGAAAATGATCGCGCGTGGGAGGATTGGTTTCAGGCACAACAGATCGCACCCACTCGGATTGAATACAAAGACTTGTCCGAAAATCCGAAACGTTCAGTCGCACAAGTCTTGCAGGCGATTGGTCAGAGCCCAGAGCATGCAGCACAGATCACCCCAAAGACCGCGAAACTGGCGGATAAGGTGAACGCCGCGTGGCGCGACCGGTACATAGAGGAATTCGGAGCGCCCGAGCCATGACGCTGGAACACGCCGCTGCAAGACGCCGCGCAAAACCTCCGCTTCGTTCAGGCCCCTCAAGATTTGTACCCTTTCGCCAGCGCCAGCGAACAAAAGCAACGCCACATGCGACACGTTCTGCGCGTGGGCCAGGGACGGACCCTTTTCGCTTTTCACGTTGGCAACAAGGGGTAGATTTCGACGGGGCTGGATCGCAGCATAAGCCCAAGTCCGCTGCGCCGCCGCATGTCGGCAACGAGCCCGAAGTGACGACACTTCCGGCGTCTGTTAAGGTTCTCGCACCCGCAGAATATGGAGAGTGTTGAGCCATGCCAAAGATCACAAATCGCGAATGGACGGAACACGCAGGCGGAGCCAACCCGATCTCGGGTCAAGATGATGGCCCCTACGCTGAAATGACCCTCGGAGAAGTCGTTGGGTTGTCCCAGTTTGGCGCACATTTGGAGCGCCTGCCTCCCGGTTCCAGATCGTCTCATCGCCATTGGCACGAGACCGAAGACGAGTTGATCTATCTGATTTCAGGAGAACTTGTCCTGATCGAGAACGAAGAAACCCTGCTTCAACCGGGTGATGCGGCTGCATGGAAAGCAGGTGAGCCGGTTGCGCACTGCCTTGAGAACCGTTCAGGTAGCGACGCTGTGATGTTGGTCGTTGGGGCAAGGTCTGTCGAAGGCGTAGTTCATTATCCCGACCATGATGTGATAATGCGCCACGGAAAAAGCGGTAGAGTATTCACACGCGCAGACGGATCGACAATAGACCCCCAAAACTGAATGGCAGTAAAGTCCGCACAGCCGACCTCTGCTGTCCCGCCTGAACAAGCGACCTTTCGGCGCGATTTTTGCATCAGCGAAATCAAGAGGTTGCGAGTAAGGAAACCCGGTAGGTTCAAATGGTAGGCTGTCGCAGGATGATCTTATGCTACGATCCTGCCTCCCCCCGGGATCTACCCAACAAGATATATGCAATCCGAAGTGTCAAAGGCCTTGAGCGCGCGGGGCGTTTGTCTTTGCAGAGCCTGACAGATTTGGCATTGCGGATCGTGGATCTGGACGATTGTGGACTTTCCGTCGCTGATTTTCGACACATCCGCTTCGCTCATTATGCTTGAACGGATCGAATGGTGAAAACTCCACCCGCGCCCAAAATGGGGACGGTAAAGGCCATGTTCCGCAAGATGCGTAAGGCGTCCCGTCGGTGGGCCAAAGACGACTTTGTTGGCGTGCTAGCGTTGACCGCTGGTTTCAGCTTCGACTTGGTCTTTGCGCGCGGGTGGCTGTTCGACATACCAAAGTCTTCAAACCGCACCTGTCGTGCCGCGAAACTTCAGCAGTTTGGAACGTTAACTGCCAAACCACCAAGAGACGTCTCCTTGTATTTTTCGCTCATATCCAGGCCGGTTTGGCGCATGGTTTCAATACACGCATCCAACGGAACCAAATGTGTGCCGTCCCCCCTAAGCGCAAGCGAGGCGGCGGACACGGCTTTGATAGCCCCCAGGCCGTTGCGTTCGATGCACGGCACCTGCACAAGGCCTTTCACAGGATCGCAAGTCATTCCAAGATGGTGCTCCAAAGCGATCTCAGCGGCGTTTTCTACCTGTTGCGGGGTGCCACCCATAACGGCGCAAAGACCGGCTGCTGACATGGCGGCGGCGCTGCCGACCTCGGCCTGACACCCGGCTTCGGCACCCGAGATGGAAGCGTTGAACTTTACCAAGCCACCAATGGCCGCTGCGGTCAGCAGGAAATCCTCGACGTGATGCTCAGATGCACCAGGGACGTGGTCCAGGTAATAGCGCAGGGTGGCCGGCAGCACACCGGCCGCGCCATTGGTTGGCGCCGTGACGACCTGACCGCCTGCTGCATTCTCTTCGTTTACGGCCATTGCGTAAACGCTCATCCAGTCGTTTATCGTATGCGGCGCCGTTAGGTTCATGCCGCGTTCTTCCATGAGCTTGTCGTAAATGCCTTTGGCGCGGCGCTTGACGAACAGGCCGCCGGGCAATGTGCCTTCGGTCGACAATCCGCGGTCGATACAGGCGTTCATGACCTCCCAAAGGCGGCGGGCTCCTTGTTTGAGACGCACTTCACCGTTGCGCGAAATTTCGTTGGCCCGCTTCATCGCTGCGATGCTCAGCCCTGATTGCGACGACATCTCAAGCATTTCAGCAGCAGATTTGAACGGATACGGCACAGGCGCGCCTTCGTCCGTTGCTTTGCCTTGGGCAAGTTCCTCTTCGGTCATGACGAACCCACCGCCGATGGAGTAAAAGACCTGACGCAAGGTGACATCGCCTTGGGCGTCGGTGGCCATCAGGATCATTCCGTTTGCATGGCCGGGCAGGGTGTTTTCATAGTCGAACGTAAGGTCGTTTGCAGGGTCAAACGCCAGCGCGCCCAAACCTTCCGGCGTAACGACATGCTCCGACTGAATGTGCGCAAGAACGCTTTCGGCTTTGTCATGATCGTAAGTGTCAGGCGTAAACCCAGCGAGGCCGAGGATCGTCGCGCGGTCTGTGGCGTGGCCGATGCCAGTAAAGGCAAGTGAGCCATGCAAAGAAGCCTTTACGCCCGAAAACGAGAATGGCGACGCCCGCATCTGGTCGAGAAATCGCGCTGCGGCCACCATTGGCCCCATCGTATGGCTCGACGATGGGCCGATGCCCACTTTGAACATATCGAAAACGGAAAGAAACATCGCATCCTCTGAAACAGTGTCGAGCCCCGACATAGGGTGCGGCGCTCAGCATTCATCAGGCAAAAACGACATCTCGGAAAAACCAGCGCACTTTTTCTTGTCAGGCGCGTTTCGGAGCGGCGTTTGCGGCAATTGGTCCTCGCATCTATCCCGCTTCCCGCCTATAACCGCCCAAACTTTTCCCTACCCGCGAGGCTGCCATGAGCGGAGAATTGTCCCCAATCGACAAGGCGAAATTTGTCGCCGCAAAACGTGCCACTGACTTTGTGGAAGACGGCATGCGCGTGGGGCTGGGGACCGGCAGCACCGCGGCTTGGTTGGTCAGATGTCTTGGCGAAATGGTGCGCGACGATGGTCTGAAGATCAAAGGCGTGCCGACGTCCAGCCGAACGGCGGTTTTGGCGCGCGAGGTTGGGATCGAAGTCATCAGCTTGGACGAGGCGAAGTGGCTGGATGTCACAATCGACGGGGCGGATGAATTTGACGGCGATCTGTCTCTGATCAAAGGCGGCGGCGGTGCACTGCTTCAGGAAAAAATTGTCGCGACCGCCTCAGACCGAATGGTCGTTATCGCGGATGTCGGAAAAGAGGTCGAACATCTTGGGTCCTTCCCCTTGCCGGTCGAGGTTGTTCCTTTCGGCTGGCAAACGACCCAGGCTTTGATCGAAGAGACGTTGGTGTCGATGGATGTTTTGGGGCGCGAGTCGACCCTGCGGATGAACGGCGCAACGCCGTATCTGACGGATGAGGGCAATCACATCTTGGACCTGCATCTTGGTCGGATTGGCAACCCGCGGCAATTGGCGTTGGTGATCAACCAAATGCCTGGTGTCGTCGAAAATGGATTGTTTATCGACATTTGTGACGCGGTCGTCATCGGGTACGGCGACGGCCGTGTCGAAGTGCGCGACATCAACGAAGGCACAATCGCCGAAGAACGGTTGGATTTCGTCGAAACGGACAATCTGTTCAAAGATCTCGCCGACTAACCCACAGCGGTCACAACGCTTTTTCGAAAAAGATGTCTGGATACGGATCGTCGTTAAAGCGGTCGATCCGGCGCCAGCCGTGTTTGTCATAGAACCGAGCGGCCTCTGGCAATGCACTGTTGGTGTCCAAGCGGAGCGTTGGGATATTGAGCGTTCTTGCGTGATCTTCTGCCGCCTGCATCAGCCGAAGCGCCAACCCAGTTCCCCGCGCATCTGAGGCGACCCAAAGGCGTTTGATTTCCGCCCAGGCGTGATCAGTCCCTTTGAGACCAACACAACCGATGGGCGCGCCGTCACAGATCGCGACAAGAAAAGCGCCCTTTGGGTGCATCATGTCTGCCGCATCTGGGTCGCGTGAGAGATTGACATCAAACCCATTGGACAGACGCGCGTTCAATTCCGCGTAATAGGCCTGCAGACATTGAAGCGACAAGGGCGCGCGGGGGTCCTGAACGGTGATAGCTGTATTGCGGCTTGCCAGGGTTGTCGAAATCAAATCCATCGCTGCCAAAATTTCCTCTTGCCGCTTTTGGTTTGTCACCAATGCCGCCGCTTGTTGGTTGCTAAGATCTTCGTAGGCGGCAAAGGCTTTGGCCCCGTCTGCGGTCAGGCTGGCGTGGCGGCGCCGTCCGTCGGTGTCGCTTTTCTGAACCAGGATGAGGTTTTCGTCCTCGAGCCGGCGCAGCAGACGGCTCAGCAACCCGCTGTCGATCCGCAAATAGTCGCGCAGTTCGGCCACGTCTTGATGGCCGTGCCCAATCGCATTCAAAACGCGCGCCACACCAAGGGGCCGCCCCAGGCCAAGGAACGACTCGTCCAAAAGGTTCAGGGCTGAGGTAATGGCCCGGTTAAAGCGCCGGATGCGGCGAATATCTGCGTCTTCCATTTGATTGACTTTAGTCAGATACTCTTGCCCATGCAAGCGTGATTGGCCACCTCTGGTATCACCCCCTGTGCTGTGGAATAAGCGCGCGTGCGGCGACACAGGAGAACGTCAGATGGCTGAATATGATTATGACCTCTTTGTCATTGGCGGCGGCTCGGGCGGTGTGCGCGCCGCGCGCGTCGCGGCCAGCGAAGCCGGAGCAAAAGTCGCCTTGGCCGAAGACGACCGTTACGGCGGAACCTGTGTGATCCGCGGATGCGTGCCAAAGAAACTCATGGTGTTTTCAAGCGAGTTTGCCGGACTGCCCGCCAAAGCCGCCAAGTACGGCTGGACATATGGCGAAGGCAATTTTGACTGGGATGTTCTAAAGGGCAATTTGAACACCGAACTCGACCGCCTCGAAAACATCTACAAAAAGCTTTTGGACAATGCAGGGGTCGAAAGGTTCGACGCCCGGGCAACTTTGAAAGACAAGCACAGCGTGTCTCTGTCGACAGGCGAAACCAAAACAGCAAAGACAATTCTGATCGCGACGGGCGGGCATCCTGTGCGACCCGAAATGCCAAATGCCAACCTGGCCATCGTGTCTGACGACATCTTTCACATGGAGACTTTGCCAAAATCGATCCTGATCGTTGGCGGTGGATTTATCGCATGTGAATTTGCCTGCATCATGCACGGCCTGGGCGTTGAAGTGACCCAGTTCTACCGTGGGGCGCAGATCCTGCGTGGCTTCGATGACGAAGCGCGCGGTCTGGTGGCCGAGACCATGCGCGAACGCGGTATCGATTTGCGGACCGGCCTCAACATTCTGGACATGGCGCCCGCAAGCGAAGCACCAACATCCGCTGGACCTGCGGATATGCGCGTTGCCCAGTCTGCGCATACTACGGATGGCGGGCCAGTGTGGGTCAAGGCGACCAACGGGCATGAACAGGTGTTTGATAAGGTTCTGTTTGCGACGGGCCGCGCGCCCAACACAGCCAACATGGGCCTCGAAGAGCTTGGCATTGAGCTTGGGCGCGGTGGGCAAATTTTGGTCGATGAATTCTCGCGCACCGCTGTCGACAACATCTACGCGATTGGTGATGTAACAAACCGCATCAACCTGACGCCGGTTGCTATCCGCGAGGGGATGGCCTTTGTGGAAACGGCGTTCAAAGACAATCCCACGCCCGTCGATCACGAGCTGGTGTCGTCCGCAGTGTTTACCCAGCCAGAACTTGGAACAATCGGCCTGACCGAAGAGGAAGCGGCCGCGCAAGAACCGGTTGAGATCTATGCGACGTCGTTCCGCCCCATGAAGACCGCCTTTGCAGATCAGCCCGACAGGGTGATGATGAAACTGATCGTTTCAAAAGCAACGCGCAAAGTTCTGGGCTGTCATATTGTGGCGCCAGATGCGGGCGAGATGATCCAATTGGCCGGGATCGCGGTCAAGATGGGCGCGACAAAAGAAGACTTTGATCGCACTGTCGCAGTGCACCCAACGATGTCTGAAGAAATCGTAACGATGCGTTCTCCGGTCCGTACTGCGTGATTGGGCCGCAACGACCTTGATTTCGGGATGATTATGACCAGCTATAGGCACAAGACGCCGTGCGGCTCGCGCAGGGCAGGAATATAGGGAAGAGAGACCAAATGGCAGGAAATTCGGGCGGCCCCTGGGGCGGCGGCGGAAACTCTGGCGGTGGCCGCAACAACGGAGGTGGTCGCGACGACGATCGGCCTCAGCGCCCCAATGGGGGCGGACGCGGCGGACCGGGTGGTGACGGACCACAGATACCCGAGATCGATGAACTGGTGAAAAAGGGCCAAGAACAGCTGCGCGTTCTGATGGGTGGCCGCGGCGATGACGGCGGCCGTGGCGGCCGCGGCAACGGCGGTGGCTCGGGCGGTCCAGGGCCGCTTTTGACCCGTGGCACTCTGCTTTTTGGTGCGCTTGGCGCGATCATCCTCTGGGGTATGGCCAGCTTTTACACAGTCCGGCCAGAAGAACAGTCGGTCGAGCTCTTTTTGGGAGAGTTCTCTTCTGTTGGAAATCCGGGCCTTAACTTTGCCCCTTGGCCATTGGTGACGGCCGAAGTCATTCCAGTCACCCGCGAACAGACCGAAGACATTGGCGTTGGCGGTCGTGGCGGTGACGCTGGTTTGATGCTGACCGGTGACGAAAACATCGTCGACATCGATTTCCAGGTTGTTTGGAACATCAATGACCCGGCGCAGTTCCTGTTCAATCTGCGCGACGCGCGTCCGACCATCCGGGCGGTTTCAGAATCTGCAATGCGCGAAATCATTGCGCAGTCTGATCTGGCCCCCATCCTGAACCGAGATCGCGGAGCGATTGCAGGCCGGTTGGAAGACCTCATTCAGTCCACATTGGATAGCTACGATTCCGGCGTGAACATCATTCGGGTGAACTTTGACCGCGCCGACCCGCCACAACCTGTGATCGACGCCTTCCGCGACGTTCAGGCGGCGGAACAGGAACGCGACCGGTTGCAAAACGTGGCGGATGCCTATGCGAACCGGGTCTTGGCTGAGGCCCGCGGTGAAGCGGCGCAGCTGTTGGAAGAGGCCGAAGGGTACCGCGCTCGCGTTGTCAACGAAGCGGAAGGTGAGGCGTCTCGATTTACGGCCGTTTTGGGCGAATATGCGAAAGCGCCTGATGTGACACGCAAACGTCTTTATCTTGAGACGATGGAAGAGGTGTTGGGCCGCGTGGACAAGATCATCCTCGACGAAAACCAAGGCGCGGGCGGTCAGGGTGTTGTCCCGTACCTGCCGCTGAACGAGTTGCGTCGTAACACCGGAGGGTCGAACTAATGCGCGCGTCTACCTTTTTGCTACCCGTCGTCGTGGCCGCAGTCGTGGCGGCCCTGTCCTCCATCTTTATCGTGGATGAACGGGAAAAGGCGCTTGTTCTTCAGTTTGGCCGCGTGGTCGCGATCAAAGAAGACCCAGGTCTGGCCTTTAAGATCCCTGTCATTCAGGAAGTTGTCCGCTACGACGACCGTATTCTGAGCCGCGATATCGATCCGTTGGAAATCACGCCATTGGATGATCGCCGTCTGGTGGTTGACGCCTTCGCCCGTTACCGGATCGTCGACGTCAATCAGTTCCGTCAGGCCGTGGGTGTTGGCGGTATTCAAACCGCGGAAAACCGGCTCGATTCAATCTTGCGTGCGCAAACCCGAGAGGTTCTGGGTTCTGTGTCGTCCAACGACATCCTCAGCTCCGACCGTGCCGCGTTGATGTTGCGCATTCGAAATGGCGCAATTGCGGATGCCCGATCGCTGGGTATCGAGATCATCGACGTGCGTCTCAAGCGAACTGACTTGCCAGCCGAAAACCTCGACGCAACCTTTGAGCGGATGCGGGCCGAGCGGGAGCGCGAAGCGACCGATGAACGGGCCCGTGGTAACGAAGCCGCGCAAAGGGTGCGTGCCCAAGCGGACCGGACCGTCGTTGAATTGGTCTCTGATGCGCAACGCCAGGCCGAGATCATTCGCGGTGAAGCGGATGCCCGCCGCAATGCGATCTTTGCTAACGCTTTTGGCGCAGATCCCGAATTCTTTGAGTTCTACCGCTCTTTGACGGCGTATCAGCGGTCGTTGCAGGGGCAGAACTCGACGATGGTTTTGTCGCCGGACAGCGAATTCTTCAACTACCTGAAATCGCCGACAGGCACGGCACCTGCGACGCAGTGATGGCGTTTATCCTGCTCGCAATTGGGCTGGTGTTAATTGTAGAGGGGCTGGCCTATGCGCTGGCCCCTTCGCTTATTGAGCGCCTGCTCGAGATGTTGCGCACTCTGCCAGAAAGCGCTCTGCGCAATGCCGGAATGTTGGCCGTGGTGACTGGTCTGATCCTTGTCTGGGGGGCGTTTCAGATCGGCCTTTGACGTGGACAATTGGTGAAAAGATCGGCGCTGACGCAGATGCCGTCAGCGCCGTTGCCTTTATCCCCAACCCAATGCGCGCAGGGCTTGGGCGTCGTTCCAGATTTTCGTCATATGGACGATTTTGTCGCTCTCAAACCGCATGACATACGCGTAATCAGAGGCAACTGTTTGGCCCGTCGCCGGAACGGGACCGTCCACCGAATTGGTTCCGTGGAACACAGCCGACGCGATCGCGGTCTGACGTTCTTCGTCATATGCAAACGCCGTCAACTCATAGTGACCGTCGGGAACCGGTGTCAAAAGACCCTTCATCCATTCAGCGTAATCCGACAAGCGCGTCGTATCCGCCAACGCATCAGCTTGGCAGGCGAATGTCGCGCCTTCGGTGCAATAGGCGGCGCACGCCGCCCAGCCTTGGCCGGTTTCGCAGGCTTCGAAAAAGTCTTTGGCGATGGAAAAATTGGACATGTGGTTTCCTTAAATTTTGCTTGGTCGGATGAAAAAACCCGATGGGAACAAGCTTGCACAGTCGCACGGACCGTCAAATCATGCATCTGCTGTATTGTTCTCATGCAGATTGCAGTATTCTTGTTCCTGCACGGCGTGATGGCGGGAAGACTGGCCCAGCCAGCGACATATTGAAGGGTTCCCGATGAGTGTAAGCGACATCCTCAGCGCGCGAGAATTGGAGATTGCGCGCGCCTATGCGGATGGTGCGAACTATCAGCAAATCGCACAAGAATTGTTCATCGCGCCGACGACCGTGCGGACACATCTTGCAACCATTTACCGCAAGTTGGCGGTGTCTTCCAAAGTGGCGCTGCGCCATGTTCTCGAAGGCGGCGAGCGGGTCGCGCAAGAAGACCAAAGTGCGCTTTTGTCGGAATTGGCTCTGTCACTGGAAGAGGCCATCGCAAGAGAGCGTGCTTATGCAGCCGTTTTGCGGATCATCAATGATGCGCATGGGCATTTGGACGACGTGATATCCGCTGTCCTGGAACACGCGCTTACCCTGTGTGACGCTGAATATGGCGTTCTGTTCGAATACCAGACCGGCGCGGGTTTTAGCGCAGCCTTCACCTATGGGATCCCCGGCCCGTTCAAAGCTTGGTTCGAGGAACAAGGGTTTTTCCGCGTGGCGCCCGAAACGGGGCTGGGCCGGATGGAGCGAGAGCACGCTTTCGTTAACATCGCAGATGTGCGGGGCGAGCGTGCGTATCGCGACGGAGACCCGCTGCGCGCTGCGACTGTGGATCTGGGCGGCGCTCGGTCGTTTGCGGCGATCCCCATGCGCGAGCAAAACGAATTGATCGGCGCGTTCTGCATCTACCGACAAAGCGTGCGCCCATTTGACCAACGCACATTGGACCGTGCCGCAATTTTTGCTGACCAAAGTGTTATTGCGATCCGTAACGCTCGGCTGCTGGCTGGCAAGGTGTGACGCTGCTTGTCGGCGCTCACTTGCTGATCACGAGCAGTTGAAACCTTTTCAGTCCGATCCATCTTTAATGTTGCAAGGATGCAACCCTAATTGCAGCATGACGTGCAATGGCACGAACCTCGCAACCTGGCCCTTTGGGTCGCAGAGACAGTAAATCAGGAGAATTACATGCCGTCTAAGGCTCTGACCCTGTCGAGACAGAATAGTTTTGCCCCTCAGATACGCGCAGTTTGGATGGGGGCATTGGCCCTCGCAATGTTGCTGGCGCAAGCTTTGGTCGCTCAGGCGCGGCCAGACAGCCTGGCCCCACTCGTCGACGATATCAGCACGTCCGTGGTAAACATCACCACGTCGACCACAGTTTCCCGCAACACCGGCCCACAGGGCATCGTGCCCGAAGGGTCTCCGTTCGAGGATTTTTTCCGCGATTTCCAAGACCGCAATGGCGGCAATGGGAACCGACCCAGGCGGTCGTCGGCCTTGGGCTCGGGCTTTGTAATTTCCGAAGATGGATATGTTGTCACCAACAACCATGTGATCGACGGCGCTGACGAAATTCTGATCGAGTTTTTCCCAGGCGACGGCCAGCCCGAAGAGCGCCTGCCCGCGAAAGTCATCGGGACAGACCCAAACACGGATATCGCCCTGCTTAAGGTCGAAGCAGAAGGTCCGCTCAAGTTCGTTCCTTTCGGCGATTCTGATGTCGCCCGGGTGGGCGATTGGGTTGTCGCGATGGGCAACCCGCTGGGCCAGGGCTTTTCCGTGTCCGTTGGCATCGTCTCGGCGCGCAACCGCGCGCTCAGCGGGACGTATGACGATTACATCCAGACAGACGCGGCCATCAACCGCGGCAATTCGGGCGGACCTTTGTTCAACATGGACGGAGAGGTCATCGGCGTGAATACAGCGATCCTGTCGCCCAACGGTGGCTCAATCGGTATTGGCTTTTCGATGGCCTCAAACGTGGTGACACGTGTCGTTGATCAGTTGCGCGAATTCGGCGAGACCCGCCGCGGTTGGCTAGGCGTTCGCATCCAGGACGTCACGCCAGATATCGCCGAAGCGATCGGTCTTGATGGCAACGAAGGCGCTTTGGTGACGTCGGTGCCAGATGGTCCGGCAAAAGACGGTGGCATGCAGGATGGCGATGTCATCCTTGAGTTCGCGGGCGCAAAGGTCGCCGATACGCGCGGCTTGGTACGCCAGGTTGGCAACGCGCCGGTTGGCGAAACGGTTCGGGTTTTGGTCTTCCGCGATGGTGAGACGATGACGCTTTTGGTCACGCTGGGGCGGCGCGAAGAAGCGGAAAACGCTGTGCCCGCCGCAGCCCCTGCGCCCGCCGAACCGGACGAGCCGCAAACGGTCGAAACGCTTGGGCTCACGTTGGTGCCTTTGACGGATGACATGCGGTCCGAATTGGGCGTCGCAAACGATTTGGTTGGCCTTGCCGTGACTGCGGTGGACGAGATGTCTGAGGCTTACGAAAAAGGATTGCGTGCTGGCGACATAATCACCGAGGCAGGCCAGCAAGCGGTGGGCTCGATCAAAGATTTCGAGACCCGCGTGCAAGAGGTGCGCGATGCCGGTCGCAAATCGCTCTTGCTGCTGGTGCGCCGCGCTGGTGATCCACGCTTTGTCGCCCTTGGCCTGCAAGACGGCTGAGGTCAGGCCTCTTTACCAGATTTAAGCGGCCCCTTGGGGGCCGTTTTTTCTTACAGAGAGATCGTTCCAGAGATCACCGGACAGACGTCGCCGCCAACCCAAATCGTCTCGCCGGTCCTGTCGACGTGAACACAGCCATCGCGGCTAACGCAGTGACCCTGGCGACCGACCCATGTCGGGCCAAAGTCCAATCCGCGCGATTGTGTCCAGGCCGCTATGCCCGCGTGCAGACTGCCGGTCACCGGATCCTCAAAGCCCGAGGCGGAAAAGGCGCGCACATGGTATGCCGCATCGCTGCCGGGCGAGAGTGCATAGACGCCCACCCTTTGCCCCGGAAAGGCAGCATAATCCGGGCGAATGGCATACAGCTGATCGACGCTTGCGACCTGCAGAGCGATCCAGCCCGGGCCGTTGTCCACCCAGGCCAAATCGACGACATCCCGTTGCGAAAGGCCGGTTCCGCGCAAGATGCGCTGCGCTAATTCGGCCTCGACCGGGCCTGATCGGGTCAAATCCGGGGCTTTGAAAGCAATCCGGCCCGCATCCTTCACGCGCAATTCGATCAGACCGGCCGGACAATGTTGGACAATCGTGGCACTCTGCGACCCTTGCCCGCGTGCCAGCCAAACAGCCGCCGCGCCGATCGTTGGGTGGCCCGCGAAAGGCAGCTCTTGCAGGGGCGTGAAAATGCGCAAGCTGTAATCTGCACCCTCAACTTGCGGCGGGAGGAGGAAGACAGTCTCGCTCAAATTCGTCCAGGCCGCGAGCGCCTGCATCTGCTCTTCTGGAATGGGCTGATCAAGTGACACGACGGCGAGCGGATTGCCCTTGAGCGGTTGGTGGCTAAAGACATCGACCTGCGCGAATGGAAAGGTCACGTTTGACTGGCCTGACCAACGGTCCACAGACCCAGCTTTTTGGCCGCAGCAACAGACAGGATCCCACTATCGAGCCCCTCGGCTGCCTGAAAGCGCCGTACGGCTGTGCGCGTCATCGCATCCATCCGTCCGTTGACAGCGCCGCCATAGAGGCCACGCGCCTTTAACGCGCGCTGAACCGAAGACACGAAATCTTCGGTCATGTCGCTTTGGCAGGGT
Source organism: uncultured Rhodobacterales bacterium (assembly GCA_964649815.1). GTDB lineage: Bacteria > Pseudomonadota > Alphaproteobacteria > Rhodobacterales > Rhodobacteraceae. Next base: position 88,783 of record CAZYQC010000005.1, read on the forward strand.
GTCTGAAACCAGGTGGCCTGGCGCGGCTCAAGAACGCGGGTGGCGTCTTCGATACGGTAGACCGGTGGCGATTGAATGATGCCGTCGCTGGTGATCTGCGCGGGCTGAACCACCACACGTCTCTTGACGGTTTCAATGACCGCGGGCGTTTCAATCTTGCCCCAACAGGTTCCTGGCTTTGCGCCCGGTGGCGCGATGTCTGTGGTCTGCAGCAAATTGGGTTCAATCAATGCGGACGCAACAGCTGGCGGTTCGCTGCACGCGGCCAACGTCAGGGCCATACAGCCCGCTAAGACGGTTTTTCGTATCATGCTCGGCCCTCAATGGCGCTTTTTTCGGCAGTTTAGCCGGAACGCGCCATTTTGCCTAGCGCGTTGGCCCTTGGCATGCGAAACACCGCGCCAGCTTGGTGGCGCGGTTTGGCTGCGCGCAAGGGCAACGGGCAAAAGACATCTCAGGAGATGCCAGATGCAAACCATTCCGAAAACCATGTTCGCCATCGTGACGACAGGCAACGGCGGCTACGACAAGCTGGAGGCGCAGACCGTCCCGGTTCCGAGCCCAGAAAAGGGCGAGGTGTTGCTGAGGGTGTTGGCCGCAGGCGTCAACAACACTGAGATCAACACACGGCTTGGCTGGTATTCATCCAGTGTCTCGGGCAGCACAAGCGATACCTCGGACGTACAAGAGGCCGCGGCCGAGCAAAAAGCGGACGGAGGGTGGAACGCCGCAACGCCTTTTCCCTTTATTCAAGGGACAGACTGCTGCGGTGAGGTGGTGCAGCTGGGCGAGGGTGTTGCGGCCGAGCTGATGGGAAAACGGGTCATTGTGCGCGCATGTATGCGCCCCAACGGGTTTTCTTCGATGGAAAACGTCTGGATGGCGTCGGATTTTGACGGCGCTTTTGCACAATTTGTCAAAGTTCCTGCCGCCGAGGTCTTTGCGGTTGCCTCTGATTGGTCAGACGCCGAACTCGCGACCATTCCCTGCGCCTATGGCACGGGCGAGACCATGTTGGAACGGACCAATCTGGCAGCGGGTGATCGCGTGTTGGTGACGGGGGCGTCAGGCGGCGTCGGATCAGCCGTCGTGCAACTGGCGAAACGGCGCGGGGCAGAGGTGATCGCGGTGGCCGGTGCGTCCAAGGCGGATGCCGTGAAAGAACTTGGGGCGGATCAGGTTCTTGTCCGAGGACAGGACATGGTCGCAACGCTGGGAGAGCAGTCCGTCGACGTCGTTGTCGACAACGTTGCAGGCCCGGATTTCCCCGTGATGCTCAAGCTTTTGCGGCGTGGAGGGCGCTATGCGTCATCTGGCGCAATTGCTGGTCCGATGGTCGATTTGGATATGCGTGACATGTACCTCAAAGACATCACGTTGTTCGGCAGCACGGCCTGGGATGCTCCGGTCTTTCCAAACTTGGTGGGATACATCGAACGCGGAGAGATCCGCCCCGTCGTGGCCAGGACCTATCCGCTTGAACAGATCGTAGAGGCGCAACAAGCGTTTTTGGAAAAAACGCATGTCGGGAACTTTGTGCTTATCCCGCCTGAGGTTCCCGCCTAGGGGCTTGCGCCTTGTCTGCTGGTGGCAACACAAGCTGATCAAGCAGGGCCGAGATATCCTCGATCTCTTCGGCAAGAACATGTGTGACGTTGTGGGCTCTTTGCATGCGGCCTGTCACTCGCAGCATGCGGCCCGCGATAACCGCGCGGCGAAACGTCTCATAGATGTGACGCCAGACGATAACGTTCACCACGCCTGTTTCATCTTCCAGCGTGAGAAAGATGACGCCTTTGGCTGTGCCGGGCCTTTGACGCAGGATGACAAGGCCCGCAACCGCCACCCGTGCATTGACCGGAGGCAGATTCAACTGATCCGCGCGCAGGCAAGACGGTGGTCGCGGCCAGCTTTGCGGAGATGGAAACGGCCTTTCAGAAGATGCTGTCGTTATAATCTGCATGAGAACAAAAATAGAACAAATGGATGCAAATGCAAGCTCTGAGGCCTCTCGGCGCAAAAGAGACTGGCGCGCCGAATTGAGCCTCGCTAAGAGAGGCATCGACTCACGCGAAAGAGGGCAAAATGGCCAAGATCACTTATATTGAGCACGGCGGAACCGAGCATGTTGTGGACGTGGCCAATGGCCTGACTGTCATGGAAGGTGCGCGCGACAACAACATCCCAGGCATCGAAGCAGATTGCGGCGGCGCATGTGCATGTTCCACCTGCCACGTTTATGTGCACCCGGACTGGGTCGCCAAGCTGCCGGAAAAAGACGACATGGAAACAGACATGTTGGACTTTGCATTCGAGCCTGACGAGACACGTTCGCGCCTGACGTGCCAGTTGAAAGTCACTGATGCGATGGACGGTCTGATCGTCCAAATGCCCGAAAAACAAATCTGATGCGCACAGCGCTCAGCTTTGGTGTCGTGCTGCTGTGGATCGCCACGGCGGCCGGGCTGCAAGCTGGGTCCGTGACCGTCGAAAAAGACGGTTGGCAAGCGCGTTTTGAAGGCCCGACATTTCGCTACGGCCACGGCATCATGGGCGATTTGGCGGAATGGGGCCGCTTGTGTCTGACAGGTCCAGGCCAACGGGCCTGTGTCGAGCTTCCTCAAACGTCGGTTTTTGAAGACATCGCACCACGTTTGCATGACGTCGATGGCGATGGCGCGATGGAGGCGGTCGTCGTTGAAAGCACCTTTTCGGCGGGCGCGGCATTGGTCGTGTACCGGCTCCGGGATGGTGTTCTGCAAAGGATTGCGACCCCGCACATCGGCACCCGAAATCGCTGGCTGGCGCCCATCGCGATTGTGGATCTCGATGGCGACGGAGCCGTTGAGCTTGCCTATATCGACCGACCGCACTTGGCGAAACGGATGCGTGTCTGGCGGTATCAATCTGGTCGCCTGATCCATGTGGCCGATCTTGGCGGTCTCACCAATCACAAAATCGGTGAGACCTTTATCACCGGCGGCGTTCGCGATTGTGGCGCGGGTTACGAGATGATCACAGTGGATGCAGCTTGGCGCTCCGTGATGGCCACCAGACTGAGCGCCGGAGTTTTGACCACAGAACCGATTGCAGGTTTCAGCGCCAAGGCGGTCCGCGACGCGCTCCTCTGCCGTTAAGCGCAGGCTATTTGAGCGCGCGCCATCCGATGTCCGAGCGGAAGAACCCATCCGGCCAATCTATGCCGTCAATGATGCCATATGCCTGCTGTGCCGCCTCAGCCAGCGTGTTGCCGCGTGCGGTTACGTTCAGAACTCTGCCGCCATTTGCACAGATTTTGCCTTGGTCCAGCTTGGTGCCTGCGTGAAACACCATCCGTTTGCTGTCGGCGGGGGCGTTGTCCAACCCACCAATGACTGAGCCTTTCGCGTATGATCCAGGGTATCCGTTTGCGGCCATGACCACAGTCATGGCGTGGTCGTCCGCCCAATTCACCTTTGCATCTGCCAAACGGCCTTCGGCTGCGGCGTGCATCAAATCCAAGGCTTGTGCCCCCAGGCGCATCATCAAAACTTGGCATTCGGGATCGCCGAACCGCACGTTGTATTCAACAAGCCGCGGCATCCCGTCTTGGATCATCAACCCAACGTAAAGAACGCCCTGAAAAGGTGTTCCACGGCGGGACATCTCTGCCATCGTGGGGCGCACGATTGTGTCAAGCGCGCGTTCAGCGACCGCGTCGGTCATGACAGGCGCCGGGGAATATGCGCCCATACCGCCCGTGTTCGGCCCCGTGTCTCCTTCGCCGACGCGCTTGTGATCTTGGGCGGTGCCGATGGGCAAAACATCTGTGCCGTCGCACAGCACAAAATAGGACGCTTCCTCGCCGCTCATGAATTCTTCGATCACGACGCGCGCTCCGGCTGCGCCAAAAGATCCGCCAATCATGTCATCAATCGCCGCGCATGCTTGGTCGACCGTTTCCGCCACGACGACCCCTTTGCCCGCGGCCAACCCGTCCGCTTTGACCACAATTGGCGCACCTTGGGCCATGACATAGGCCTTGGCCGCTTGGGCCTCGTCAAATTGCGCCCAGGCCGCAGTGGGTGCTTTGGCGGCGTCACAGACATCTTTGGTAAAGGCCTTTGACGCTTCCAGCTGGGCTGCGGCGGCGCTTGGTCCGAAAACCAAAACGCCTGCATCCCGCAACCTGTCAGCAACGCCCGCCGCCAAAGGCGCCTCGGGTCCGACGATGACGAAATCGATGCTCTCTTCTTCGGCGAACACTGTCACAGCGGCGCCGTTTTCAATGTCCAGCGTTGCGCATTCAGCGATTTCGGCAATGCCCGCATTGCCAGGTGCCACGATCAAACGGTCGCACTTGGGGTTCTGCAAAACAGCCCATGCCAATGCGTGCTCGCGTCCGCCTCCGCCCAATATCAAAATGTTCATGCCTGCATCCCCGGTTGCTTGACGCCGGTAGACCGCAATTCAATTTAAGACGCAAGTTGCGTGACTGTCTGAACAGGGGCGACTAGGGTATCGGCATGGAATTGTTTGACGATGAGACAGACGCGCCCGGACCAGGCAATGCACCTGAGTTTTCCGTCACGGAGATATCGGGCGCGATCAAGCGTGTCATAGAAGGTGAGTTCAGCCATGTCCGCATTCGAGGAGAGCTTGGCCGCGTTTCACGTCCAAGATCGGGGCATGTCTATCTGGATCTGAAAGACGACCGCTCGGTCATTTCGGGAGTCATCTGGAAAGGCGTCGCCGCCCGGCTGGAAACCGCGCCCGAAGAAGGGATGGAGGTGATCGCGACCGGGCGGATCACCACCTTTGGTGGCCAGTCAAAGTACCAGATCGTGATCGAAGATCTCGCGCCTGCGGGCATGGGCGCGTTGATGGCGCTCTTGGAAAAGCGGAAAGCTGCGCTGCAGGCCGAAGGTCTGTTTGACCAGAGCCGCAAGAAACCCTTGCCCTATTTGCCCGAGATCATCGGCGTTGTGACATCGCCGTCCGGCGCGGTGATCCGCGATATCCTGCATCGCTTGCGCGACCGCTTTCCCCGCAAGGTTCTGATTTGGCCCGTCGCCGTCCAAGGGGCAAAATGCGCGCCCGAGGTCGCCCGCGCCATCGCCGGTTTCAATGCGCTTACGCCCGGAGGGGCGTTGCCGCGCCCCGATGTGATCATCGTCGCGCGTGGCGGAGGGTCAGTGGAAGACCTTTGGGGGTTCAACGAAGAAATCGTGGCGCGCGCTGCTGCGGCGTCTGACATACCGCTGATTTCAGCGGTTGGTCACGAAACGGACACCACGCTAATCGACTATGTTGCGGACCGTCGTGCGCCAACGCCAAGCGCTGCGGCAGAGATGTCGGTGCCGGTCCGGCATGAATTGATTGCGTGGCTCGACGGGCAGGGCGCCCGTATGTCAGCGATGCTAAGCCAGGCTCTTGATCGGAAGCGCCAAAGGCTGCGTGACCTATCGCGCGCTTTGCCCAAGCCAGAGGCGCTGTTGGAGGCCCCTCAACAACGGCTCGATATGCTGGCGGACCGATTGGGGCCTGCGCTTATTTCGGGCGTGCAGCAGCGAAAGGTGCGGTTGGCGGATCGTTCAGGATTGCTGCGCCCGTCGATTCTGCGCCGGATGATTCAGGCCGAGAGACAGCGCATGGCGCAATCAACGGATCGGCTTGGCCCCGCTTTGGCACGGCGCACTGCGCTGCAAAAAGACCGCTTTGTAAACCGCGTCAGCAGGTTTGATCCGTCGCTCTTGCGCCGAGAGATCGAGGACAAGCGCGAGGCACTTAACCGCGCAACGGCACGCCTTGGCCAAGTTGCCCAGGGTGATCTGTCACGCCGCCGCGACCGCCTGGTCGCTTTGGATCGTTTGCGCGAAACACTAAGCTATCGGTCGACCCTCGCGCGCGGCTATGCTGTGGTCCGCGCCGATGGTGACATCGTCACCAACAAAGCCTCCGCTCAGGGGCAAGCAAATCTCGAGATCGAATTCGCGGATGGGCGGCTCAAAGTCGGCGGAGCCGCGCGCCGCGCATCGAAAAAGACGCAAGAGGCACCGCCCGAACAGGGCAGCCTATTGTAGGCACGCTTTCAGACGCCGATTTTCGGACCCAAGCACACCATCTCTTCACCGAGGTCGCGCGCCTCATAGAGCGGCTCACTGTCATCGCTTCCTTCAAACGTGGCGATCAGGCCATTGCCGCGCTCTTCAAAGGTCCAACACTGCAGATCCTCGGGCCGATCGTCGTAAACGAAACAAATGACAGGCCCTTCGTTGAACCAATACCCGTCTTTGCATTCGCCATCGAGAAAGGACCACGTGACGCGGCGGTTCTCACGGTAGATTTCCGCGCCATAGCTTTGGCCGTTTTGCTGATAAAACAGTGTCTTGCCGCGTGTATAAGCATCGAATTCCTCGGCGCTCATGGGATCGGCAAAGGCAGTCAAGGGCAGGGCCCCGAGGACCAGAAGAAAAAGCAAACGATACATGGCATCAGCTTTGCACGCGCGCGGCGCACATGCCACTCAGGATCGTTGGTTAAGAGGCAATTTGCCGAAAACGTGTTTCGATGGATTTGTCGTGCCACGCATCCGCGCGGTGATCCATCAAACGGTGCCACAGGGGCGGCACGAAGGCGATGGCCATCATAAATGGAAGGGCCAGCGGCAGTGTTGGCCGCGTTCCTTCGGCAGAGGCGTCCGCAGACAGGGCACCGTCGTCATCCGTCGCGTACCAAGCGTGTTCCTTGCCCAAAGGTTTGAACCCCCCGCCGGGCAGCGGTGTACGGGACAATCCATAGTGGCGAACGTAGTCCGCCACCAAGAACTGCAATTGGGACAGAAGGGCGAGTATGAGAAACCCAGCAAGCCCTTTCCACCCGCCAAGGGCTGCGAACATCGCGATTGTCGCTGCGCAGAGGCCCCAATTCACAACGTAAGGGTGGCGCCAAAGAGGTGATCCGTCGAGGCGGGCTTTCTCTGCTTCAAACCCGCTTTGATAGGCGCCAAGCCAGGCTCGGACTGTGAAGGCCCAATACCCTTCGCCGATACTGGCGGTGTAGGGGTCATAGGGTGTCGCTGCATTTGCGCGATGTACATGAACATAGGCGCTGGCGTGATGGCCGTAGATCAGGCTGGCGAAAAGTGTTGTTCCCAGTTTCGGCAAGCGTCTGGACGGTTTTCGAATAAGCTCATGCGCAACGGATCGCGAGATTTGGCCGTACCACAGGCCTGCCGCGACCAGCGCGACAATCGCCTGGGCGCCGGAGAACGATGCGACGTTGATGGCAACAGCACAAAGCATCGCAAAATGGAGGGCGCTTGCCGCGATCAACATAGGAACAGACATAGCGCCCCTTCGGTCCCATCGTGGAAGGATGCGCCAGAATGACAGAACCTGTCCCGCAAACAGCGCCACAATCCCCAACCCGGGCCAGAAACCGCCCAGGAAAAGGCCCAAACACATCAGAACTGCCGGGCCAAGCGATGCAAAGGCTGACCAGGTTATGAGAGCAGACATGCACACGGTTTTAACGACGCACTTTGTTCAAACCGTGACCTATTGTGGACGAAGCGCGCGTTTCGAAAACGAAGATCAGCGTGGTTTGCGCCACAGGGCGTCGTTTTTTGGCTGATCGACAATCTGTGGGGCTGGTAAGGGTCTGCTCACGACAAAAGGGAGCCCGTGCGCAATGGCGTTGGATCAAGGCAAAGACGACCGTAAAGGCGTCTGGAAATCCGGTAAGGGAAAAGGGCGTGTGCGGCCAAAGGGCCGGGCGCTTGAGGATCAAGCCTGGGCAGAGGTTCAGGACTTGCTAGGCGATCTCCCGCGTCGACGGGATCTGTTGATCGAACATCTGCATCTGATCCAGGATCGCTTTCGCTGCCTGTCGGCAGGCCATCTGCGCGCTCTGGCCGAAGAGATGCGCCTGTCGATGGCCGAGGTCTATGAGGTTGCGACCTTTTACGCTCATTTCGATGTGGTCAAAGAAGGTGAGCCAAAGCCGCCCGCTTTGACGATCCGCGTCTGTGACAGCCTGTCTTGCGAGTTGGCTGGCGCTCAGCAACTGAAGGCGGCGTTGGAAGACGGGTTGGACCCGACCGAGGTACGTGTTTTGCGTGCGCCTTGCATGGGCCGCTGCGACACTGCGCCGGTTCTCGAGATTGGTCACAACCACATCGACACTGCGACCGTTGAAAAGGTGCATGCCGCGATCGCGGCGGATGACACGCATGCGCATGTGCCGGATTATGAAACCTTTGACGCTTACGTCAAAGACGGCGGCTATGACGCTCTGAAAGCGCTGCGCGCGGGCGGCAATTGGGAAGACGTGCAAGAAACTGTTCTGGCGTCTGGCCTGCGCGGTTTGGGTGGCGCCGGATTCCCTTCGGGCCGCAAGTGGGGTTTTGTCCGCGCGGCAGAAGGCCCGCGATACCTGGCCGTAAATGGCGATGAAGGTGAGCCCGGAACCTTCAAAGACCGCTATTACCTTGAGCGCACGCCGCATCTGTTTCTTGAGGGAATGCTGATTGCGGCCTGGGCCGTCGAGGCAGAAACAGCCTTTATTTACATGCGCGACGAATATCCGGCTGTTCTTGAGATACTCAGAAACGAGATCAAAGCGCTCGAAGATGCAGGATTGGTTGCACCAGGTTACATCGATTTGCGGCGTGGCGCAGGCGCTTATATCTGCGGCGAAGAAAGCGCCATGATTGAATCGATCGAAGGCAAGCGCGGTATCCCGCGCCATCGCCCGCCATACGTGGCCCAAGTCGGTATCTTTGATCGCCCGACACTCGTCCACAATGTTGAGACGCTGCATTGGGTTGCCCGCATTTGTCGCGAAGGTCCTGAGGTTCTAAACAGCACCGAAAAGAACGGACGCACCGGGTTGCGCTCGTATTCTGTATCAGGTCGCGTTGCGGCGCCGGGCGTTTACCTGTTGCCTGCGGGCTCGACGATCACAGACATTATTGACGCGGCGGGCGGAATGGCGGCTGGCCATACGTTCAAGGCGTATCAACCCGGCGGGCCGTCGTCTGGGCTTTTGCCTGCATCGGTAAACGACGTGCCGTTGGACTTTGACACGTTGCAACCGCTTGGCACATTTATTGGCTCGGCTGCGGTTGTGGTGTTGTCGGATCAGGATAAGGCACGGGACGCTGCGTTGAACATGCTGCGGTTTTTCGAAGACGAAAGCTGTGGGCAATGCACGCCGTGCCGCGTCGGCTGCGAAAAAGCGGTGAAACTCATGCAGGCAGACAGCTGGGACCAGCCGCTGCTAGAAGAAGTTTGCACAGCAATGGCCGATGCGTCGATCTGTGGTTTGGGTCAGGCCGCCCCAAATCCAATTCGTCTGACGATGAAACATTTCGCCGACGAGATCTGATATATTCGACATTCAATGGACCGGTTGGGCGTACCTTGCCGGTCCACCTTGTTCAGCGCAGTTGTTTGTGCGTCTTGCCCCTTAGTCCCGCCACCGCTAGGGACAAAGAGCACGCAAAACACTGACAAGGCTGCGCAATGGCGTTTTTCAAAAAGCTCAAAGATCGGTTGTTCAAGTCGTCGTCGAAGATTGACGAAGGTTTGGAGGCCATTGTTGAGGATGGCGGCGAAGAAACGCCAGCTGAGGCCCAAGCTCTTTCGGATGTTCCGCCGACACCCATTGCCCCTGAGCCAGCCCCGAGTATTCATCCAGAGTCAGAGTCAGAGTCAGAGTCAGAGTCAGAGTCAGAGTCAGAGTCAGAGTCAGAGTCAGAGTCAGAGCCAGAGCCAGAGCCAGAGCCAGAGCGCCCGGTTGCGATCAATGATGCGGC
>CAZYQC010000006.1:0-91700 GCA_964649815.1 uncultured Rhodobacterales bacterium
CCCAGGCTTCTTCGCGGCGGGCCATTTCGCGGCTGATAACCGCTTCGCCCTTCGCGTTCTCTGCCGAGCGGAGGTACACTTCGACCTCATCGCCAACAGCGATTTCTGGTGCTTCACCGGGATTTGCGAATTCTTTAAGTTCGACACGGCCTTCCATTTTGTAGCCGACGTCGATGATGGCTTGGCCCGCCTCGATTGCGATAACCTTGCCTTTTACAACAGACCCTTCCTCGGGTGTGTCCATTTCGAAGCTTTCGTTCAGGAGGGCTTCGAATTCCTCCATGGATGCTGATGCCATGTGGCGTTGATTTCCTATTCGTTTCAATTTGTCAGGCCGCGCGGTTGTCTCCGCCGGTCTTTGGGGTTTCGTTGGTCAGGCAGTCCACAAAACAAAGAGGGCCGGATGGTCCGACCCTGCTCAGCTCAATGTCTTGTGGTGTTGTCCACCTTGGCGACGCGGCGCGGTATAGGCGGTTCTATTAAAGTTGGCAAGTCTTTGAAGCGGGCTTTTGCCAAGCGCTTAAATGCTTGGAAAGTTTTATCCTCCACGGTCCAGCCCGTTACGCAAGGAGGGACGTATGTCTATGCAATTCGTTATGTATCAAAGCCGCGCTTTGGTTCCCAACACGGCAGATGTTCACAATTAGATCTTGGATGCCTGTGCGCGGCACAACAAAAAACAGCATTTGACCGGCTTTTTGCACCGCGAAAGCGATATCTTTCTGCAATACATCGAAGGCCCGGGCGAGATGCTCGATCAAACGATGGCCCGCATCGAACGGGATGAACGCCACACGGACGTGCAAATCCTGCACCGGGGGGAAATTGCGGCGCGCCATTTCCCCGATTGGCAGATGGGCTTTGTCGACAGTTCACAGCTCACCCTAGCAAGCTTGCTGTTGGTAGACGGCCGATCGCTGAACCTGTTGACGCAGGATTGGTTCGATTTGGTTGTCTTTTTGTCCAACAATGCCGACGCGCTGCGCGGCAGACAAGCGGCCTAGCGAAAACGCGGCCTACAATTCCAAAGCGGCGCGACTGAAGCGATTACCGCTCTGCCATCGCCGATCTCACAAGCGTCAGCGCCCGTTCCACGGCCTGTTCGATGTCCAAGCCGGTTGTGTCGAGGATGGTTGCCGTTTCAGCCGCCACCATCGGCGCCTCTGCACGCTCTGCATCGCGCGCGTCGCGGGCCAGCACATCTTGCAGAACCGTGGCCTCATCCGCCGCTTCGCCACGCCCGATAAGCTCTTGATAGCGTCGCCTTGCCCGCACCTCGGGCGAGGCGGTGACAAAAAGTTTCACCTCGGCCTGTGGCACAATCACGGTGCCAATGTCGCGCCCATCCAAGACGGCGCCGCCCGCACGGCGGGCAAACGCGCGCTGAAAATCCAAGAGCGCGGCGCGCACATCCGGCAGGACCGCCACTTTGCTCGCCGCTTGCGCCACGTCTGCCGTTCTCAGCAGGTCTTCGTTCAAATCCGCCGCCGACAGCGCCTGCGCCGCGGCCACCGGCTCTGCCCCGTTCAAAACCTGCGCGCCGACCGCCCGATACAGCAAACCAGTGTCCAAATGCGCAAAGCCGAAATGCGCAGCGACCGCTTTGCTAATCGTGCCTTTCCCGGCCGCAGCCGGTCCATCAATCGCAACTGTAAAGGGTTCCGTCCCCGCCACTAGGACACCATCGTCGTCAAGTTCGGGTCATCCTGATCCGCCGTCGGCACGTCATCAAGAATGTCGTAATAGCTGCCTTTGTCCGCACAGAAAATGTGGCCGGCCAAAAACACCCCGGGATCACCGTCCAGCGTGCCTGCGAAAATCGACATATTCTCGCCCGGCCCGTCCCAAAACAGGTTCGACCCACAGGTGCCGCAAAACCCGCGCCTGGCGCTTTCCGACGATGCGTACCAGGTTACATCACCCTCGACGACGATCGCGTCGCGCGGGGCTGATGTGGCCGCCACATGATGCCCCGAGGTTTTGCGGCATTGAACGCAATGGCACGCAATGACAGGTCTCAACGCGCGCGTGACCCGATAGTGGACCTGACCACATAAGCAGCTTCCTGTTGCGTGCTCTGACATCGTCACGTCCTTTCGATGCGTCCGCCCAACCCTCCGATCAAATCTTCAAAGATTGGAAAGGATGTCGCAATGGGACCACCATCATCCACAGCGATAGCGTCCCGTGACGCCAACCCCATGACCAAAAACGACATCGCAATGCGGTGGTCGAGGAAACTCCGGCACGTGGCTCCGCCCGGCACGCCCTCGGGCCCGCAGCCGGTGACTTTCCACCAGTCCGGCCCGTCTTCGACGGTCACCCCATTGGCCCGAAGCCCTTCGGCCATCGCCGCGATCCGGTCGCTTTCCTTAACCCGCAGCTCTTTCACACCGGGCATATCTGTCACGCCTGTGGCAAAGGCTGCCACAACCGACAGCACTGGATATTCGTCAATCATGCTCGCCGCGCGCTCGGGCGGCACCGTGATGCCGTGCATGTTGGGCGAATATTTCGCGCGCAGATCTGCAACGGGCTCGCCACCTTCTTCGCGCAAGTTTTCGTAGGTCAGATCCGCCCCCATATCGCGCAGCGTTTCGTAAAGGCCCGCCCGCGTCGGGTTGAGCCCGATGTTCGGAACCAAAACGTCCGAACCTGGCGTGATCAGCGCCGCACAAACAGGAAACGCCGCAGATGAAGGATCTCGCGGCACTTCAACATGCTGAGGCCGCAGCTCTGGCTGGCCTTTTAGCGTGATCACGCGACCCTCCGCGGTCTCTTCGGTCGACACTTCTGCGCCAAAGCCCGCCAACATCCGTTCTGTGTGGTCGCGCGTGGCCTCTTGCTCGATCACAACCGTTTCGCCCGGCGCGTTCAGCCCCGCCAAGAGCACTGCCGACTTGACCTGAGCCGACGGCACAGGAACCGTATAGCGCACGGGCACCGGGCTCTCAGCGCCTTGGATCGTCATCGGCAAACGCCCCCCCGAGCGCCCATGCGCGACCGCCCCGAAAAGAGACAATGGATCCGTCACCCGCGCCATCGGACGCTTGTTCAAGCTTGCATCGCCGGTGAAACTCGCCGCAATCGGAGAGGTCGCCATCGCCCCCATGATCAGCCGCACTCCGGTGCCTGAGTTCCCGCAATCGATCACCTGGTCAGGCTCTGCAAATCCGCCCACGCCAACACCGTGAATATGCCAAACACCCTCGTCGTCTTTGCTGATCTCTGCGCCGAATGCCTGCATTGCCTTGGCCGTATCCAGGACGTCTTGCCCCTCCAACAGCCCGCTCACCGTCGTTTCACCAACGCACAAGGCCCCCAGAATGAGCGATCTGTGCGAAATCGACTTATCGCCCGGCACAAAGGCCGTGCCCTTCAGCTCGGTCGAGCGGTGCGAAATCATGGGGATTGGGGCTCCGTGTGCCGACATAACAGCGCCTCTTCGATTGCTTCCGTCGCGGGTGATAGCTGAGGCCGCACAGACTGTCCACGCATCTCAAATGTTCCCGCAAAGCGCGAAATGCGATACACACACGCCCATGCAATTCCGAACAAAGAGGGTTTGCGATGCCTTCGAAACCGAACGTCTTTCAACGCGGGCCGGTGGTCAAAATTCAGCCACGCCACAGCCCAGAGAGCCAGGCCATCTATGATCGCATGGCCTTCTTGGTCGGGGTGATCGCCTTTGGTCTGCCATTGATCCTGCTCTTTGGCGGCACACTTGGCGGAAGCTGCTTTCGCGACAGCATCAGCCATTTTTACTATGCGCCCTTTCTCGGCGCGATCTTTGTGGGCCTGCTCTTCTTTATCGGCGGCTTTCTCATCGCCTATTCGGGCGATCACTGGATCGAAAGCACACTCAGCACTGTGGCCGGCCTTTGGGCGATCGGGGTCGCTCTCTTTCCCACGTCGGGCTCCGGCTGCGAAGGCAGCGCGCCCTACCTCAGCCGGATCTTTGTCCAAGTCACCAACCCATCCGAGGTGAACACCGCCTTGCAGCTTTCGGAGGCCACAACACAAGGCCAAGGGCATTTCGCGCTCTTCGGCACCGCCAGCGACCTGCATATGCTCGCAGCGGGATTGCTGTTCATCTACCTGGGCATCTACTGCCTTGTGGTGCTGCGGCGGATCATCCCGCAGCGGCATTACGATGAAAACGGCCTGCTCAAAAGCAAAGGCAATCGCAACACGCTGTATACATGGTGCGGCCTCACCATTCTGCTGTGCGTGGCCATCCTCGGCCTGCGCCGCCCCCTCGGCGTGAACGATGTCTGGTGGAACAGCTGGAACCTGACCTTTTGGTTTGAGCTCGCAGCCCTCTGGGCCTTTGGCCTGGCTTGGGTCACAAAAGGCCGCTTTTTCAGTCGCCTCAACGATTGAACCGGGCCAAAGCGCGCTCTAGCCAGTCCTGCGGAACGTTAGGTAATGCGGAACCCGCCCCTCGCGCAGGGCCTTTTGCTCATAGCGCGTCGACAGCCAATCCTCCCACGGCTCGCGCCAATCCGCAGCCGTCTCGGCCAACCATTCAAAGCCAAAACTGGGAACCTGCTCTAACGTTTGGCGCACGTAATCCGGCATGTCTGTGGCCACGCGAAAGATCGCTCCGGGCTTGAGAACCCGCGCCAAAGGCCCCAGATGCTCCGGCGTGACAAAACGCCGGCGGTGATGGCGCTTTTTGGGCCAAGGGTCAGGATACAGCAGAAATGCCTTCCCAATACTTGCATCGGGTAAAACATCAAATAAATCCCGCGCATCCCCTGGATGAACCGCCAGGTTTTCTACCCCGGCCCGCCGCACCTTGCCCAACAACATCGCAACCCCGTTGATATACGGCTCGCAACCGATCACAGCGATGTCTCTGTTGGTGGCGGCCTGGTGCACCAAATGTTCCCCGCCCCCAAATCCAATTTCCAACCACACGTCCTTGCCGCCAAACCGCGCACCCAAGTCCAACAGATTGCGCGCCGGATTGACGTCCCACCCCACAGGCCCCGGCGAAAGCTCTGCCAAATCCTCGGCGATGTAGCCTTTTTGCGACTGTTTCAGCGCCTTGCCCTTCACGCGGCCATAAAAGTTGCGGTGGGGTCTGGTGGGCTCGGTCATGGCGCGGCATGTACGATGCCATATACCGCAGCGCAATCTCATTTGCGCAAAGTCAGGAGGCTACCCATGCCAGAAATGGTCCACGTCATCGCCGTCATCACAACCAAACCAGGCGCACGCTCGGCCGTGTTGGAGGCGTTCAATGCGAATGTCCCAGCCGTCCACGCCGAAGACGGATGTATCGAATACACCGCCGTCATCGACACCCCCGACATCGGCCCCTTCCAAACGCCCCTGGGCGAAGACACGTTCATGGTTGTCGAAAAATGGGCCTCACTCGATGCCCTGATGGCCCATGCCGCAGCCCCTCATATGAAAGCCTACGGTGCCAAAGTCGCCGACAAACTTGCCGACCGTAAGATCCACATCCTCACAGCGACGTCCTAACTCATCGCTTTCGAGTGAGTATTTGTGGTCCAAAAGAAGGGAGGAGCCTGCGTGTCTTTCTTTTGGCAGGAAATATCTCGGGGGGGTTGGGGGGCAGCGCCCCCCAGCATCGGTGCAGTTTTAGACCGCCGCTTTCAACGCCTCTACCAAGTCGGTCTTTTCCCAGCTAAAGCCACCGTCCGCATCGGGTTGGCGGCCAAAATGGCCATAGGCGGCTGTGCGCTGATAGATTGGCTTGTTCAGCTCCAGATGCTGTCTGATGCCCCGGGGGGTGAGGTTCATGGAGGCCTCGATGGCCTTTTCGATCTGTTCGTCAGGTGCGGCGCCTGTGCCGAAGGTATCGCAATAAATCGACAGGGGTTTTGAGACGCCGATCGCATAGCTCAGTTGGATTGTGCAGCGCCGGGCGAGGCCTGCGGCAACCACGTTTTTGGCCAGGTAGCGCGCGGCGTAGGCGGCGGATCGGTCAACCTTGGTCGGATCTTTGCCGGAAAACGCCCCCCCGCCGTGCGGCGCGGCGCCGCCATAGGTGTCGACGATGATCTTGCGGCCCGTCAGGCCCGCGTCGCCGTCTGGCCCACCGATTACAAATTTGCCTGTCGGATTGACGTGCCATTCTGTTTGCGGGCTTAGCCAGCCATCGGGCAGAACCTCTTCGATGTAGGGCGCGACAATCGACTTGATGTCCGCGCTCGACAGTGAGGCGTCCAGATGCTGGGTGGACAAAACAACCGAGCTTACGCCGACGGGTTTTCCATCCCGATAGATCACTGAGAGCTGGGATTTGGCGTCTGGCCCCAAGGCAGGCTCGGTTCCGTTTTTGCGCACTTCGGCCAGGCGGCGCAGGATGGCATGGGCGTATTGGATCGGGGCCGGCATCAGATCTGGGGTTTCGTCGGTTGCATAGCCGAACATGATGCCTTGATCGCCTGCGCCTTCGTCTTTGTTTTCAGCGGCGTCTACACCCTGCGCGATATGCGCAGATTGCTCGTGCAACAGGTTGGTGATCTCGCAGGTTTGCCAATGAAACTTGTCCTGCTCATACCCGATGTCTTTGATGCATGCCCGCGCGATCTCGTCGATCTGATCCATGTAGCTGCGCAGCTTGGCCTGGTCAGAAAGACCCACCTCGCCGCCGATGACCACCCGGTTCGTCGTAGCAAAGGTCTCGCAGGCAACGCGGGCTTCTGGTTCTTCGGCGAGAAACGCATCAAGCACAGCGTCGGAAATGCGGTCGCAGACTTTGTCAGGGTGCCCCTCGGACACGGATTCCGAGGTGAAAGTGTAATTCTGTCGGGACATGTTCGCTCCATTAGATGTCAAACTGTCACGTCAGGAAGCCGTTGTGACAGCGCTGAGGACCGCCTTACGCCCCCCACGGGCCCGGGTCAATCCGGCGCCCGGTTGCGCAGCCATATGCGGCGTCCGATGGCCACGGATGTGAGTCCGATCAGCAACATAGCCCAGGGCAAATCGCCCGTTTTGGCATAAAATGTGGCCGCATAAGGGCGCGGCAGGCGTGCATCCAAAAACCCTGCTTGGTTCAACGGCAGGGCCTGAAGGATGCGGCCATCGGGTCCGATCATCGCCGAGATCCCGGTGTTTGCCGCCCGCGCCACGGGCAGACCTTGTTCAATCGCGCGCATCCGCGCCTGTGACAGATGCTGCTGTGGACCTGCGAAATCGCCGAACCAGGCGTCATTGGTCAGGTGCAGGATCAACTCGGGGCGCCCCGGCGCGCCTCCGACGTCATGCGCAAAGACTGCTTCGTAACAGACCAGGGGCAGAACCGGGCCGATCCCCTCCATTTGAATAAGCGCGGGCCCCGGCCCGGGGGTGTAGGCACCCTCTACGCGCTGCGCCAGCCCGCCTACGTTCAGACGAGAGAACAACGCGGGAAAGGGCATGTATTCTCCGAACGGCACCAAGTGATGCTTGTCATAGGTCTGTGCCACCTGCCCGGCTGCATCAAGGGTCACCAAGGCGTTGAAATACTGGCCGTTTTCTTGCCGCTGAATACCCAAGACTATGGGTGCGGCGGCCAAGGCGGCAAAATCATCGAACAGGGGCTGAGACCATTCCAGCAGATAGGGCAAAGCGGTCTCGGGCATCACGATCCAATCCGGCGCGCCGGGTGCGGCGGCGAAATCGAGTTGCCGTCGGATGAAGACTGGGATCTTGTCAGGATCCCACTTTTCATGTTGCGGGGCGTTGGGCTGGATCAGGCGCAGTGTCTGATCGGTATAGTTGAGGTCTCTCGCCGGTGCGGGCAGCAAAATGGCCGACACTGCGGCCAAAGCCAGAGCCGCCTGCCCAAGCCGCCAGACCAACCCGCGCAGCGGCGATGCGATGAGCGCGGCGGTGAATGCCATTGCCAGCATCAGCCCATGTGGCCCGCCAAACGCCAGCGCCTGACCTGCGAGACCATCAACAAGGCTTTGAGGCGGAGCGGCCCAGGGGAATCCGGTAAAGAGATAAGCGCGTCCCAACTCGGCCAAAGGCCAAAGGGCGGCCAGTGACCAAGGCGCGCGGCCCAAAAGGATGCTCCCCCAAAAGGCAAAGCCCCAAAAGAGGGCAAGCCCGCCTGCCATTCCGACAAGGGCAAATGGCGCCATCCAGCCGTGCAAGGCCGCATCCACCTGAAAAGGTTCGACGATCCAATGGAGGGCAACGGCAAAGTAAGCCGCGCCAAGCGTCCAGCCGAGGCCGAATGCGGCGGCTCGGCTGGGTGCGGTTTGGATCAGAAGGTATCCGGCGACCAACATCACCAGCGACAGAGGTGCAATGTGAAATGGCGCCAGCGACGCTGCACCCAAAACTCCAAAGCCCGCCGCGATGAGACAGCGGAGGGACGTCGGCAGCGCAGCAATGCGCCGCACGAGCGTCTCGGTCATTCGGCTGCGTGCCCCGGCAGACGCACGCGCAGCCGTTTGATCCGGCGCGGATCGGCGTCGATCACCTCGAACTCGGTCCCTTCGGGGTGTGGCACGACTTCTCCGCGCGCAGGCACCCGTCCGGCCAACATAAAGACCAGACCGCCGAGCGTGTCGATTTCTTCCTCGTCGACCCGGTCATGATCGGTGAGCGAGAAACCAACCTCTTCCTCAAAATCCTTGAGCGGCGTCTTGGAGAGGGCCAGATAACATCCCGACGCGTCGCGGGTGAAGAACAGGCCTTCGTCGACATCGTGTTCGTCTTCGATCTCGCCGATGACCTGTTCGATCAGATCCTCGATCGTCACGAGCCCATCCACGCCGCCATATTCATCGATCACCAACGCCATGTGCCGCCGCTCGGTCTGCATCTTGGTAAGCAGCACACCGATGCTCATCGATGGAGGGACGAAAAGCAGCGGACGCAAGTTGGCGCGCAGATCAAATGCACCCTCAGCGCCGTTAAAGCCATGCTTGAGCGCGAGGTCCTTGAGATGCGCAAAGCCGATAGGTGTATCGAGCGTGCCTTCGAAGACGGGCAATCGGGTCAGGCCCGACTCGGTGAAGATCGCCACAAGCTCTGGCAGCGTCGCCGTGTCCGGGACAGCGGTGATGTCCGCCTTGGGCACGGCCACGTCCTCTACGCGCATGCGGCGCAGGTTGATCATGCCGTGACCACGCTCACTTGGCGCGGGTCGGGTGTCGGTTTCGGGGGCCTCCTCTGGGCCGGGGCTGAGCGCGTTAATCACGCGCGTGAAAAAGCCGCCGCCTTCGGGAGAGTTGCTGTCTGCTGGTGGTGTGCCGATCGTCGGCTGCGCGCGCTGCGCCGCCTCAGACGATCCGTCTTGTTCGCCCATGGGGTCCTTATGTCATGTCACGGCCGGGTGCGGCCTCGCGCCTAATATGGGTCAGGCACACCCAAAGTGCCAAGTATTTCTCGCTCCAAATGTTCCATACGCGTGGCATCTGCGTCACGGATGTGGTCGTAGCCCAACAAATGCAGCGTCGCATGCACGATCAAATGCGTCACGTGGTCGGCAAGAGGTTTTTGCTGCTGTTCTGCTTCGCGCTGGCAGGTGTCAAAGGCGATGGCAATATCGCCCAAGCCAAGCGCACCATCGAAATCGGGGGTCGGCGCCTGTGGCTTGTCGCCGTCAACGTCTGGGGCGAGATCTTCTTCGGGCCAACTGAGCACGTTTGTGGGCTTTGGTTTGTCGCGGAAGTCTGCATTGAGCGCGGCAATCCGCGCATCGTTGCAGGCGAGGATCGCGACATCTGCCTCAGCGATCTGATGCCAGCGCAGAACCGCATTGACGGCGGATGTTGCCAGTGCCGGAAGGTCCAGCGCCTCCCAACGGGGGTCTTCGATGAGGATGTCAGCCGTCATTGCGAGAGGGCGCCAAGGGGCGCGCGTCCGACAGTCCATGCGGGCGGTGGTAAGAGTGCATCGGGCAGGATGCCTCCGGCGGGGATATTTGGAGCCAAAAGAAAGCCTATGCGCGGATCAGCCAACCGGAGCGTCAGCTTCGTAGGCTTCGATGATGGCAGCGACCAGCGGATGACGGACCACGTCTTTTGAGGTGAAGTAATTGAAGCTGATCCCCGGAATGGTTTTCAGCAAGCGCTCTGCATCGCTGAGCCCGGATGTCACGCCGCGGGGGAGGTCGATCTGGGTGCGGTCGCCGGTGATCACCATGCGCGAGCCTTCGCCAAGGCGGGTGAGGAACATCTTCATTTGCATTTGCGTGGCGTTTTGAGCCTCGTCCAGGACAACGAAGGCGCGGCTGAGTGTGCGGCCGCGCATAAATGCCAGGGGGGCGATTTCGATCTGTTTTTCCTCGCGCAGCTTGGCGACTTGTTTGCCGGGCAGGAAATCATTGAGCGCGTCATAAAGCGGCTGCATATAGGGGTCGACTTTTTCCTCTTGCGTGCCGGGCAAAAAGCCCAAGCGCTCGCCCGCTTCGACGGCGGGGCGGCAGAGGATGATTCGGTCGACCTCTCCGCTGATGAACATGTTCACACCAACGGCAACGGCGAGGTAGGTTTTGCCGGTGCCCGCAGGACCGATGCCGAAGGCAAGTTCATTGTCAAAAAGCGATTGGACGTAAGCCTTTTGCGCCTCGGTCCGGGGCTCGACCAGCTTTTTGCGGGTTTTGATCTCGATCCGGTTGCCCACTTCCATTTCGAGCTGTTCCACAGGGCCTTCGGCGTCGTCGGTTTCGGCTGGCCCCATGCGCAATTCGCGATCGACATCCGCCTCTTCGACGGATTTGCCGGCCTCGAGCCGCAAATAAAGCGCGTTCAGAACATCCTGCGTGCGGCTTTGGGCATCTGCATCCCCGTGGATCGACAGGACATTGCCGCGGCGCACGATCTGAACGTCCAGCGCCGTTTCGATTGCGGTGAGGTTGCGGTCATACGGTCCGCAGAGGTCAATCAGCAAACGATTGTCCGGAAACTCTACCGCCAGTTCTGCGGGCATGTGTTCGGACGATGTTTCTGCGCTCAGACTCACTGTGCTCTCCTGTTCACGAGGTGCGCCCGACGGTGACAAGAATGCCAGGCAGGTGCAATGGCTCTGGGCCAAAATTCATCGAACTGACAAAAAAGGCCGACAAGCCTTGGACGTGTCGGCCTGTGCTTGCGCTGTGTGATCGCTGCGATCAATTCGGATCCCGGACGTTGGAGCCGCCTTTGAAGTCACCTACGGTTTGCGTCGGCGCCGCGACACCCGAACAGACGGGTTTTCCGTAAGGATCAAGACGTTGGGAGAGATATCCTTCGACCCCGTCATCGATGATCCAATGGTCACAGCCGTTTGGATCGACCCAGATACCCGCCTGCAGTTGGCTAAGGTCTTTGGCATCTGTGCCCCGGTCAACGGTTTTGTCGGATGGATAGCCGCGTACCCCTTCGTCGCAGGCGGCCAATCCGCAGGCGACACTCAGCATCAGGCCAATTTTGAAGATATTCACGTCTCTGTCCCCTTACCTGATGCACAAAATTTCAACGCGCCGATTCTTGGCCATGCCGCCGGCGGTCTTGTTCGACGCCGCTGGCACGCGCTCGCCGTATCCGCGGACATCTGCGATTTTCGCGCCTGAGGCCGCAGCAACGGCTGCAACAGCATTCGCACGATTATAGCTGAGACGCAGGTTATAGGCGTCGCTGGCCCGGCTGTCGGTGTGGCCGGTGATGATATAGCTGGTTGCGCCCGCGCTCTGGAAGAACTCGGCCAGGCGCTGTTTGCCAGCGCTCGAAATCCGGTAGCTGTCAGTTGCAAAGAATTGGTCAGTGTTCATCACGCCGCAGACATTGCCGCGGTGACAGACTGGGATGCCCTGGCGATTGACGTGCGGCGTCATATAGCCCTCGGCGCCGTCATCCATCACCCAATGTTCACACCCGTCTGGGTCCACCCAAATCGTCGGCACATACCGACCTTTGTCCCGGCCCTGCTGTGATTTCGTCTCCGAGCTCCAGTTCTGTGCCGCAGCGCCCGTCGCAGAGGCGACCAGATCAACCGTCGCGACAGCGCCAACAACCGCCAACGCCGTAAACCAATTCACCGTTTTGAAAATGCCTTTCGCCACCACCCTGTCCTTTGGTTGTTCTATCCCCCGCAAGATCATCTTAAAGGTGTAAAGCCTCTCTGACCTCGCCATAAAGTAAGCGTAGGTCAGTTTGGAGATTCTGTGAACCCGTTTTCACAAGATTTAGTGGCCAAATGGCCGATATACGCGGTTTATGGGGCGCATCGGCACATATAGTGTTGCCCAGACTCGCCCTAAATGAGCGTTCCAGCCAGGGAATTGCGCCCAGAGGAGATGATTCTCACATCGGCCAATGTTCCAACCGCGACATCTGCATCCGTTACATGCACGGCGTGCAGATATTCGGATTTGCCGACCATTTGCCCCTCTAACCGACCGGGTTTTTCAAAGAGAACGCGGACCGTTCGACCGACCATCGCATCTTGAATGGCGGTCTGTTGACGGGTGATGAGCGCCTGTAGCCGTTGCAATCGCTCGTCGGCTTCGGCCGGATCAACCTGCGCACGCTCTGCTGCGGGCGTGCCCGGGCGGGTCGAATATTTGAACGAATAGGCGTAGCCGTAGTTCACCTCTTCGATCAGGGCGAGCGTGTCGGCGAAATCGGCCTCGGTCTCTTCGGGGAAACCAACAATGAAGTCACCCGACAGCAAAATATCAGGCCGCGCGGCACGAATGCGTTCAATCAAACGGATATAGCTTTCCGCCGTATGGCTGCGGTTCATACGCTTGAGGATTTTGTCCGAGCCGGACTGCACTGGCAAATGAAGATAAGGCATCAGCTTGGCGCAAGAGCCATGTGCCTCGATCAGGTCGTCGGTCATGTCATTTGGGTGCGAAGTCGTGAAACGAATGCGTTCCAGCCCGTCGATGTCATTCAACGCCCAAATCAACCGCGCCAGCGACCAATCTCCGCCTTCGCCAGCCCCGTGATAGGCGTTTACGTTCTGGCCCAGCAGCGTGATCTCGCGCACGCCGCGTTCGACCAAATCCTGAGCCTCGCGCAAAACGCGATCGACCGGGCGGCTCACTTCTGCGCCGCGCGTATAGGGGACGACGCAAAAGGCGCAGAATTTGTCACAGCCTTCCTGGACCGTCAGAAACGCTGTCGGCGCGCGCCGCGCCTTTGGGCGGGCGCTGAGGTGGTCGAATTTGTCTTCTTCGGGGAAATCGGTGTCGAGCGCCTTTTCTCCGGCGCGCGTTTTCGCCTCAAGCTGGGGCAAGCGGTGATAGCTTTGCGGTCCGACGACCAGATCAACCATCGGCTGACGCCGCATAATCTCTTGACCTTCGGCCTGGGCCACGCATCCCGCAACGCCGATCTTAAGATCGGGTTTGGCGGCCTTGAGCCCCTTAAAGCGCCCGAGCTCTGAATAGACCTTTTCAGCCGCCTTTTCGCGGATATGGCAGGTGTTCAGCAGGATCATATCCGCGTCGTCGGGTGTCTGCGTCTCGACATATCCCTGACCGCCCAAGGCCTCGACCATGCGCTCGCTGTCATAGACGTTCATCTGGCAGCCATAGGTTTTGACATATAGCTTTTTCGGCTCTGTCATGGGTGTGTTCCGATCGCGTTTCTGAGCGCCTTGCGCATATCAAGGTGACAGCTGTCTTGCAATGCGACCGCAGTTGCGGAAAAAAGGCGCAGCAGTCGAGAAAAAAAATGCAGTACCCCTCTCTGTCGCACTTTCTAAGGAATGGCAAAAGAGCCCTTGAAAAGGGGCCTATCGCAATGATCTTTGCCGAGGACGAGGTCGAGATCGACAGCACCGTCCGGCATCACGATCTGTTGGGCTTTAAAAGCATCATCCTCTTTGCCCCAGACAGCTATGCCTTGGCCAAAGACGTGCAAACAACGGTCAGCCGCGTCACCTTGACGGCTAAAACGGTTGATGACGTTCGCGAAGCCGTTGATGCTGTCACCGAAGCGGCACCCGGCATTTGGATGTATTATTGCTATAACGCTGAATATCTCTTCTTTCCCTTTTGCGAAAACCGCACCGTCGGAGAGCTGTTGGCCTTTCACACCGAAGAGCGTCGAGACGCGATGTTGACCTATGTTGCGGATCTCTATGCAGATGATCTGGACAGATACCCCGATGCCGTCTCGCTCGATACGGCCCATTTGGACCGATCAGGTTACTACGCGCTTGCGCGGCCGAATGAGGAAGGCCATCCGAAGGAACGGCAATTGGATTTCTTTGGCGGCCTGCGGTGGCGTTACGAAGAACATGTCCCTGTCAGCCGCCGCAAGATTGATCGCATTTCGCTTTTCAAGGCCAAAGAAGGCCTGAAATTGCGCAACGACTACACGTTCAACGACGAAGAATATAACACCTATGCCTGCCCCTGGCACAACAACGTGACTGCGACAATCGCCAGCTTTCGAACCGCAAAGGCGCTCAAGCGGAACCCGGGATCGACCTTCGACATCCACACCTTCAAATGGCACAACTCTGCGGCCTTCGAATGGCATTCGCGCCAGCTGCTTGATTTGGGCCTGATGGAGCCGGGGCAGTGGTTCTAGCGCCCAACCGGTAAGAACGGGAACCAATCCTCGCGCAGCGTCTCACCTGCAACCATGCCATGCCCCGGAAACGGCGGGCTGGTTGGCCCCGGGCGCTCAGTATAGCGCGCATCATCGCCGACCAGGCGCAATGAAAACGCCCGCCGCGTCGTCGAGGCCGTGTTGCCCCGCGCGCCGTGCAATGTGCGAAAGTGGAACGCCACCGCATCCCCAGGCTGCATCGGGAATTCAACGATGCGCATACCTTCGGCCTCGGGGTCTGGGATCGGCATGTAATCCCCTTCGAAAAAGGCGGTCTCACTCGCCCAGCGCGTCGGCAAGACGTCCTTTTCCCAGCGATGCGACCCGGCCACCAACCGCAATGTCGCCTCGGTCACCGGATCAAGGGGCGACCAGAATGAAACGCTTTGCGTGCCTGACACGAAATAATAGGGCCCGTCCGAATGCCAGGGCGTCGCCATCGATGTCCCTGGTTCCTTGACCAACACATGATCATGGAACATCTGCACGCGCTCGGACTGCATCAAATCGGCGGCGACCGTGGCTGCGTCACTGGTGCGGACAACCTCTGCAAATTCGGGTATCCGCTCCCAGTTGCAATAATCGTCAAAGAACCGGCCCGTCTCGCCCGAGCGTTCGTTTTCCGACGCGTAAGGGCCAGGCGCTTGCATGTTGCGTGCAACACCCGCGCGCAACGTCTCCACGTGGTCCGCAAACAGCCCCGGGATCAGCACGACGCCGTCCCGTTGATAGGTTTCAATCTGATCAGAGGTGGCGCGCACCGGTTAGGACCGCTTAGGTCTTGCGACGCAGACGAATGACCACGTCAACAGACGCAATCTCCGCGCCCGCAGGCGCATCAGGCAGTCGAGAGATCACGAGGTCTTCGGACGGCGCATCCGTCAGGCGATCTTCGTCTTCCCAGAAGAAATGCGGGTGATCATGCGTGTTGGTGTCGAAATAGCTTTTGGCCCCATCCACGGTGACTTCCTGCATCAGCCCCGCATCGCAAAAGGCGCGCAGCGTGTTGTAGACGGTTGCCAAAGACACCCCGTCGCCCTGTGCCTGAGCGGAGGCAAACAGACTTTCTGCCGTGACATGCCGGTGCTGGCCGTCACCGACCAGCAACGCCGCAAGTGCGACGCGCTGTTTTGTGGGCCGCAAATCCGCCGATGCGAGCCACTCAATACCAGTTTTCTGAGCCGTATCCGTCATTGGATCCCCGTGTCTTCTGCCTTTATATAGGGCAGCTTTGGCCTCTGGTTCAATTCCCAATGCGTCGCAGGCCTTATCCAACCCGTCCATAAAAGCCCACGCGTTCCTTTTCGGTAAACGCAACACCCGGCTCAGGGTAGAAAGACATCGTGTTCACGATGCGGCTGGTGGCACCTGAAACCGGCGTCACGCGATGCGCGGTGTTTTTGCCCAGAAACACGTTCAGCGTGCCGGGATCTTGTTGCAGAACTGTCGGCTCAAGACGTCCGGCCACCAATTCGGCCACGCCTGCATAATTTGGGTCGTCGTCGCTGCGCAGGTCCTTGGCATATTCGAACAAGCCGCCTTGCTCGGCTTCTTGCAACAGGATCGTGATCGTAAAGACCGAACGATCGAAATGCCAATTCAACGCCTCTCCGTCGCGATATTCCATGACATTCACGCCAGCCAGCGGATCGTCCATCTGATGCAGTTCGGGTTGCTCCATCACATCCGCGATGAACCGTGCAAACGGCGCCCAGCGGTAAATCTGGTCCAAAGCCGTGCCCAAAAGCTGGTCATGGCAAATCGTGTGGTTTGTGGTTTTGACCTTGGCCAAAGCGGGATCATCCGGCGCCAGCCCGTCAACGTGATCTTTAAAGTAAATGTTATGCCAGCGCGCATGTTCAAAGCTTGCGCTTTCCAACAGCGGTCGTGAATGGGTCAAAAGCCCTTCCAAAGCCTCCGCTTTGAGAAATCCTGGCAAGTTGAAGAGACCCTCAGCCGCCAATGATGCCTGCGCCTGTGATACAAGATCAGCGTAGGCCTCTGTCTCGGGCATATCCAAAGGGTAACGGGCAAGATCGATGATATGTTCCATGCAGCGCACACTGCCCAGAACACCTTGCCAGCGCAAGCGCGATGCGTCGCCGCCCTTGCAAGACCAAGAACCGCGATGCTAGACGGGCTGAACTCCGCGCGCAGGAGTGGGCAAGAAGAAGAAAGAGACATCATGGCGGACTTCCCAACTCAGTTTGACAAGGAAGCGCTGTTGCAATGCGCCAGAGGTGAACTCTTTGGCCCCGGCAACGCCCAACTGCCCGAACCACCCATGCTGATGATGGATCGGATCACGGACATTTCATCCGATGGGGGCGCGCATGGCAAAGGGCATGTCTTGGCCGAGTTCGATATCGCGCCTGATCTGTGGTTCTTTGATTGCCATTTTCCTGGCAATCCGATCATGCCCGGATGCCTCGGACTGGACGGTCTTTGGCAATTGACGGGCTTCAACCTTGGCTGGCGCGGCTGGCAAGGGCGCGGCTATGCGCTTGGCGTTGGCGAGGTCAAGCTGACTGGGATGGTGCGCCCGGACCGCAAGATGCTCACCTACAAAATTGACTTTACCAAAGCCATCCAAACCCGCCGCCTGACGATGGGTGTCGCCGATGGTGTCGTCGAAGCCGATGGCGAAGTAATCTATCAGGTCAAAGACATGAAAGTCGCCCTAAGCGAAAGCTGACGCCTGATCAGGCCCGCGCGCATCCTGACCTAGCCCCAATCCCAAAGGCCCTTCGGCGCCTTTTCCCTCCGGTGACGGACAGAGCCACCTTTGCAGCAAAGCCACGCCGCTTGGTTCAAGCGGGCGCAATCTTGCGCCCTCGGTGCGCACCGCATAGTAAGCTATCAGAACCAAAGGGAGTACGCGGATGCGTCGTGTTGTTGTCACCGGTCTGGGTGTTATCTCATCAATCGGAAATTCTGCCGATGAGGTCACAGCCTCTTTAAAGGCCGGGCGTTCTGGCATCACGGCGAATGCGGATATGGCCGAATACGGCTTTCGCAGCCAAATTGCAGGCGCTGTCGACATCAACCCAGCCGATTTTATCGACAAACGTACCCTGCGTTTTATGGGGCCAGGCGCGGCATATGCGCATATGGCCATGACCCAAGCCATTGCTGATGCGGGCCTTGACGAAAGCGATGTCGTCAATCCGCGCACCGGGCTTGTCGCAGGCAGCGGCGGGCCCTCCACAAGTGCGATGTTTGGCGCTCATCAAACGGTTCTCAAATCCGGCGCGCCCAAACGGATCGGCCCCTTTGCAGTGCCGAAATGCATGTCCTCCACGATCAGCGCAAACCTCTCGACATCTTTTAAAATCAAAGGCTTAAATTATTCGATTACCTCGGCCTGTTCGACCTCTTTGCATTGTATCGGCAACGCTGCAGAGCAAATCATGCTCGGCAAACAGGATGTCATGTTCGCAGGTGGCGCAGAAGAGCTCGACTGGACGCTCTCATGCCTTTTCGACGCTATGGGCGCGATGTCCTCAAAATACAACGACACGCCTGAAAAGGCCTCGCGCGCCTTTGACGCAGACCGCGATGGCTTTGTGATCGCAGGCGGCGGCGGTATCGTCGTGTTGGAAGAGCTTGAACGCGCCAAAGCGCGGGGCGCCAAGATTTACGCCGAAGTCACCGGCTATGCGGCCACAAGCGACGGTCACGACATGGTCGCCCCCTCCGGCGAAGGCGGCGAACGCGCTATGCGCGGCGCCTTGGAGACGCTGCCCGAAGGCCGCTCTATCAGCTACATCAACGCGCATGGCACCTCCACGCCCGTGGGCGACGTTGGCGAAGTCGAGGCCGTGCGCCGCGTCTTTGGCGATGGGTCCACACCGCCCGTCAGCTCGACCAAATCGATGACGGGCCACGCACAAGGCGCGGCGGGCGCGCTAGAGGCAATCTTTTGCCTTCTGATGCTCGACAACGATTTCATCACGCCCTCGATCAACGTGGAAACGCTCGACCCAGGGCTCAAACCCGAAGAAATCGCGACCCAACTCAAAGAGAACGCAGCGCTCGACAGCGTCATGACCAATTCCTTTGGCTTTGGCGGCACGAACGGCTCAATGATTTTGTCCAAACTGATCTGATAGGTGACACCCCATGTCTGACGCTCTCGCAGGTAAACGCGGCCTCGTTATGGGCGTGGCCAACGAACGCTCTATCGCCTGGGGCATTGCCAAAGCGATGCACGAAGCCGGCGCAGAATTGGCCTTCACCTACCAAGGCGACGCCTTTGGAAGCCGCCTAAAGCCGCTGGCAGAAAGCGTGGGTTCCGACTTTATGGTCGATGTCGACGTGACCGACGATGCCTCGCTCGACGCGGCCTTTGCCCAATTGCAAGACCGCTGGCCCACGATCGACTTTGTCGTCCATGCCATCGCCTTTTCCGACAAGGCCGAATTGACGGGGCGCTTTCTCAATACAAGCCGCGCGAATTTAAAACACTCGATGGATATCTCTGCCTATTCCTTTATCGAGGTCGCCCGACGCGCGCATCCAATGATGGTCGAAAACGGCGGCACGCTGCTGACGTTGACCTACCAAGGCTCAAACCGTGTTGTTCCGAATTACAACGTTATGGGCGTGGCGAAAGCCGCCCTTGAAAGCGCCACCCGGTACCTGGCCAATGATCTGGGCCCCGAAGGCATCCGGGTAAATGCCATCTCGCCCGGCCCGATGAAGACGCTGGCTGGCGCGGCCATTGGCGGCGCGCGCAAGACGTATAAGCACACCGATCAGAACGCCCCGATGCGCGCGAATGCCACGCTCGAAGCGGTTGGCGCCACAGCCGTTTACCTGGCCTCAGACGGCGGCGCGTGCACCACGGGCGAAGTGATCCGGGTGGACGGCGGGTTTCACGTTTTGGGCATGCCCCAGCAGGAATACCTCTGACCCCTCGGGGCCCGCACGCTTTGTACACAGTGCTCAAACCACTGCGCGCGACCTGCCCAACGGTGACGGATTTCTTTTCACGCCGCCTTCCCCTTCTTGGAACGGCATGACAGGGTATCGCCAACCGTTAAGGGAGGTGTCCATGCCCATTTCGACCTGCGTCTTTGACGCTTACGGCACGCTCTTTGATGTCGCCGCCGCGGCGCGCCAAGCCGCGGCAGAACCCGCGTTCAAGGCTCTGGCCGACGTCTGGCCGGCCCTGGCCGAACATTGGCGCGCGAAACAGCTCCAATACACATGGCTGCGTGCCATCACTGACGATCACACCGACTTTTGGACAGTGACCCAAGGCGGTCTCGACTGGGCGTTAGAGCGGGTTGGCCTAGCGGATGACCCCGCGCTGCGCGAACGCCTTCTGGCGCTATATTGGGAATTGCAGGCCTATCCAGAAGTGCCCGAGATGCTGCACGCTTTGAAGAACGCCGGGCTAAACACCGCCATCCTCTCAAACGGCTCTCCTGATATGCTGGAAGGTGCGGTGCAATCTGCTGGCATTGGCGATGTCCTGGACACCACCTTGTCGGTGGAAAGCGTCGGCATCTTCAAACCGGACGCCCGCGTCTATGACTTGGTTGGCGCGCATTTTGGCTGCGCAAAGGAAGATGTCCTCTTTGTCAGCTCAAACGGTTGGGACGCTTGCAGCGCGGCCGGTTACGGCTTTACGACCGCCTGGGTCAACCGCGCGGGCGAACCCTTGGACAGGCTGGCCGCTGCGCCGCATCACGTCCTGTCCGATCTGACCGGTATTCCAGAACTCGCAGGTGCCTAATGCCCCATTTCAAAACCTTTGACGGCCTGAACATCTTTTATTCGGACCAGGGCCAAGGCCTGCCGGTGTTGTGCCTGCCCGGCCTGACCCGCACCACCGCAGATTTCGACGATGTCGCGCCGCATCTGCACGGGTGTCGGATCATCCGCATGGACATGCGCGGACGCGGGCAATCGGACTGGGACGACAATTGGCAAAACTACACGCTGCCTGTCGAATGCCAGGATGTCATCGCGCTCATGGATCATCTTGAGCTTGAAAAGGCGGCGATTTTGGGCACGTCGCGCGGTGGCTTGCAGGCGATGGGTCTGGCCGCGACACATAAAGACCGACTGCTGGGCGTGGCGCTCAATGACATTGGCCCTGAAATCGATCTTTCCGGGTTGGCGATCATCATGACCTATCTGGGGCGCCGCCCCAACGCCAAAACCTATGAAGAAGCTGCCCTCGCGCTCAAGGCGCTTTATTCCAAAGCGTTTCCGACGGTCACAGATGACATCTGGCAACGCGAAGCCCGTAAGAATTTCATCGAAACTTCGGATGGCCTCGACATCACCTACGACCCAAAGCTGCGCAACGCAGCAGAGGCGGCTGGCACGGATCTTCCCGACCTCTGGCCATTTTTTGACGCCATGTCCGGGTTACCCTTGGCTGCAATCCGAGGCGCCAACAGCGACCTCTTCAGCCAGGAGACGTTGAGCAAAATGCAAGACCGCCGTCCCGACATGGTCGCTGTGAACGTGCCAGACCGCGGCCACGTGCCGTTTCTCAACGAATTGGAGGCCGTCGCAGCCATCACCGCCTGGCTGGGAAAAATGCAATGAATATCGAGATGATCCGCGCCGCCGCTGTGCGTCTTGAGGGTCACGCCCGGCGCACGCCCTTGCTCAGCTCACCTTTCCTGGACGACATTGCCGGTCGGCGCGTCTGGATCAAACCAGAGTGTCTGCAGCACACCGGCAGCTTTAAGTTCCGCGGCGCGTGGTCGGCGATCTCGGCGCTGCACCCAGAGATCCGCAGCAAAGGCGTCATCGCCTTTTCCAGCGGCAACCACGCCCAAGGGATCGCCCGCGCTGCCACGCTGCATGACGTGCCCTCGGTCGTTGTGATGCCTGCTGACGCACCTGCGCTCAAGATTGCGAACACGCGCGCCTTGGGGGCCGAGGTCATCCTTTATGACCGCGCCAACGAAGACCGCGATGAAATCGGCGCCGCATTGGCAGAAAGCCGGGGGCTGACGTTGATCAAACCCTTTGACGAGCCTCAGGTCATCGCGGGCCAAGGCACCACTGGCCTTGAAATCGCCGCCCAAGCCGCCGAAATGGGCGTCACCAAGGCCGATGTTCTGGTTTGCTGTGGTGGCGGCGGCCTGACCTCTGGCATTGCTTTGGCGCTCGAAGCAGATGCACCACAGTTGACCACCCGCCCGGTCGAGCCGCAGAATTTTGACGATGTCACCCGATCTTTGCGCTCGGGCGGGATTGAACGCAACAACACCACCGCAGGCGGCCTCTGCGACGCGATTTTGACCCCAAGTCCGGGCGTCATCACCTTCCCGATCATGCACCGTCTGTGCGGGTCTGGCATCGTCGTCACCGAGCAAGAGGCACAGCGCGCGATGGCGCTTGCTTTTCTGCGCCTCAAGCTGGTGATCGAACCCGGCGGTGCCGTCGCCTTAGCAGCGGCGCTCTTTCATCCTGATCACAGCGAGGGCGACGACGTGATTTGCGTGGCCTCTGGTGGGAATGTCGACCCCGGCGTTTTCCAGGATGCCTTGGCGACGGAGGCCGCATGAGCGATTTTACGATTGCGTGTTTCAACGTGAAAAACCTGATCGGGCCGGATCAGGAATATTATCGCTTTCAATCCTACACGCCCGAAGAATACGCCTGGAAAGTTGATTGGCTGGCCGAGCAAATGCAGACCATGAACGCCGATATTGTCGGTTTTCAGGAAATCTTTGATGCCAAGGCCTTGCAGGACGTCGTTGACCAAGCCGACGCCGAAGGCATCGCCGGAAACGCAGAGCACGTCCCCGGCCCCTCCAAACGGTATCGGCGCAAAGCGATCTTTGAAAAACTGGCCTATCGCCCCTATTCCGTTGCCAAACTCTTTGTTGCTGAGAACGTGAATGATGGCGGCCCGGGCGCACGCAGGCCCGGTGTCGCGCTCTTGTCGCGTTATGGTTTTGCAGAAGACCCTCAGGCGATCCAAACCCTCGACGCGCCGGTGGAAATCCCCTTTTCGACGCTTGACGGGGCCGATGGTGGCGCATTGCGGGTCACGTGTTTGTCCCGCCCCATCATCAAAGCGCGCATTCCCATCGGCGGTCACGTGGTCACGGTCTTCAACTGCCACCTAAAGTCCAAACTGGGCGAATACAGCCGCCCCGCTGGTGGCGGCGTGCCCCCGGAAGCCGATTTGGTGCATTACGACCCCGTCGGGCGCGCAATGGGCAACTTGCGCGCCAGCATCCGACGCATGGCCGAAGCCTGGGTTTTGCGCCGAGAAATCGTGCAGGAATTGCAAGCCGGACACCCGGTGATCGCGATGGGGGATTTTAACGACGGCATGCATGCGGTCAGCTCGGAAATCATCTCGGGCGAAGTGCCGTTTCGCAATTACGCCTGGATGCTGCGCCACGACGCCGAACACCGAAGCGACCGCTATACCGCGCACGAAAGCACGCAGATCACCGAACAGATCGAAACCGTCCGTCTGCACTCGGCCGAGACTCAATTCGTGCGCCGCTCGACTCGCGACATGGTCTATACGGCGGCTTTCGGAGGGGTCTACGAAAGCATCGACCAAATCTACATGTCGAACCATTTCATGAAAGACAGCCCCAATAGCATTGGCGAAATGGCCTATTTCAGTGTGTTCAACGACCATCTGACTGACGGCAGTCACCCCGAAGCGCCCTATAACAAGCTGGCCTCGGATCACGGGCAGATCATGGCCCACATGCGCCTGGCAGACTAAGGCAAGGAGACCACGCCCCCATGCATATGACCGATCTGGGCAAAGTTCGCCTGCATTACCGCATCGATGGCCCACAAGACGGCGCGCCTGTTGTCTTTGCCAATTCACTTGGAACCGACATGCGCCTGTGGGATCCCATCCTGCCTCTGCTGCCCGCAGGCCTGCGCATATTGCGCTATGACAAACGTGGTCACGGTCTCAGCACGTGCCCCGGCGACAGCTATTCGATGGGCGCGCTGGTGTCCGATGTCGAACAGCTGATGGATGCGCATGGGTTTCGGAATGCTCTGTTTGTCGGTCTGTCCATTGGTGGCATGATCGCGCAAGGCTTGGCGGCCAAAAGGTTGGATCTTTGTCGCGCGATGGTTCTGTCGAACACGGGCGCCAAGATCGGAACGCGCCAAATGTGGGAGGACCGCATCGCAGCCGTGCGCGCCAATGGAATCGAAGCCTTGGCAGATGCGGTCATGGAGCGCTGGTTCTCTGCGGCGTTCCGCAACGGCCCGGATATAGAGCTGTGGCGCAACATGCTGACCCGCCAAGAAGACGACGGCTATATCGGCTGTTCATCGGCCATTTCCGGCACCGACTTTTTCTCTTCGACGGCCGCCCTGCGCTTGCCAACGCTGGGCATCGCCGGGTCCGAAGACGGCTCAACACCGCCCGATCTTGTCCGCGAGACAGTCAATCTGATCCCCGGCAGTGCTTTTCACTTGATCCGCGGCGCTGGCCATTTGCCCTGCGTCGAGGCGCCAGAGGATTACGCCGCGCGGCTGACACAGTTCATGAAGGACACCGGGCACATCTGATATGGCCGCTTCTCTCTTTTCTTCGCCGCTTTATGCACAGCTCTTTCCAACAGGCGACGTCGGCAGGCTTTGGACAGACAGCGCCGAGATCCGCGCGATGTTGCTGGTCGAAGGCGCGCTGGCGACCGCTCAGGGCAAGCTGGGCGTCATCCCGGAAACAAGCGCCAAAGCGATTGATCGGGCCAGCAAAGAAGTTGCGATAGACCCCGCGTCACTGGCCGAGCCCACAGGGCGCAACGGTGTGAATGTACCAGGTCTAATCGCGGCCTTTCGAAAGGAAATGTCCGCCCCCGAACACGCGAATTTTGTCCATTGGGGCGCCACCAGCCAAGACATCATCGACACGGCTCTCATGCTCCGACTGCGCCAAACCCTCGCAATCCTCGAGGCGCGCTTGACCGAAGTTCTCGGCACGCTGGCTCAGATGGCCCGAGAGCATGCCGAAACGCCAATTTTGGCCCGCACCTACGGTCAACACGCAACTGTCACGACATTTGGGGCGGTTGTCGCGCAGTGGGGGCAGCCTTTGCAAAACCAGCGCGAGGCGCTTGCCGCGTTGCGCGCAGGGGCGCTCATGGTCTCGCTGTCGGGTGCCGCTGGCACCGCATCCGCGCTGCCGCGCGCACAAGACACCCGCGCGCTTTTGGCAGAGGCATTGAACCTCAAAGACCCGCAATATGCCTGGCACACGGACCGCGGCCCCATTTTGCGCATCGCGACCTGGATGGCCGACACCGTCAGCGCCTTGGGGCATATGGGGCGCACACTTACGCTGCTCAGCGGCAGTGATCTGGGCGAGGTCGGCTTTGGCCAGTCGGGCGCATCGTCGACCATGCCGCAAAAATCCAACCCGGTTGGCGCCTCGGCACTTGTCGCGCTTGAAACGCAGATGGCCGGTTTGATGGCGAACCTTCGTGCTGCTGCAAACCACGATTATCAACGTGACGGCGCCGCCTGGTTTGCCGAATGGCTGACATTGCCCTCGATCGCCCTCAGCTGCGCCAGCGCGCTGCAGATTGCAGGCGCGCTAAGGGTGATGCCAAACCCAAAACGGATGGCCGACAACCTAAGCCACGACAACGGCATGACGTCGGCCGAAGCCCTTAGCTTTGCGCTTTGCGCAGATCATTCGCGCAGCACAGCACAGGCTTTGACAAAAGACCTCGTGGCCAAAGCTGTTGCCGAGGGCCGACCACTCGAAGATGTGGCCCGCGCGGCCCATCCGAACCTGCCGCAGGGTCTTTTTGATCCGCTGCAAAACCTTGGTGACGCACCGTCTTTTGCCCGCGCCTTTGCGGACCGCGCGCAACAAGGATAAGCCAGCCTGATGCGCTTGCCAGTCGTCTTTATCCTGATCACCGTGTTGCTTGACGCAATGGGCATTGGTCTGATCATCCCGGTGATGCCTGACCTTATTCGCGAGGTAAACGGCGGCGATCTGGCATCGGCGGCCCAATGGGGCGGCCTTTTGTCCACGACATTCGCGATCATGCAATTCCTCTTTGGCACAGTCCTGGGCGCCTTGTCGGACCGCTATGGGCGCCGTCCGGTACTGCTTGTGTCGCTGGGGGTAATGGCGCTGGATTACCTCATCATGGCCGTGGCCGGCAGTATCTGGCTTTTGCTGCTGGGTCGCATAATCGGCGGGATCACTGCCGCGACCCAGGCAACGGCCTATGCCTTTATGGCGGATATCTCTGCCGATGATGACAAAGCCGCCAATTTCGGCCTGATCGGTGCAGCCTTTGGCCTGGGCTTTGTGCTTGGGCCCCTGATTGGAGGGCTGCTTGCAGAATACGGAACCCGCGCGCCGTTCTATGCAGCGGCACTGCTGGCAGGCCTCAACACACTTTTTGGCTGGTTCGTTGTCAAGGAAACCGTCTCAGAAGACACCAGACGCCCGTTCGAATGGCGCCGCGCCAACCCCTTTGGCGCGCTCAAGGTGCTGACATCCCTGCCCGGCATTGGCCCTCTTTTGGTGGTCTATTTCCTCTATCAGGTCGCGTTCATCGTCTACCCGGCCACGTGGAGCTTTTTCACCCAAGAGAGGTTTGACTGGTCGCCGCGTATGATCGGCCTCTCGCTCGCTCTTTTTGGCGTCATGATGGCCGTGATCCAAGGCGGTTTGATCCGGCGCATTTTGCGCCTCTTGGGCGAACGCGGCACGGTCATCTACGGTCACGTCTTTGATGTGGTGGTTTTCACCGTCATTGCTTTGGTGACAAGCGGTGCGCTTGTGCTGGCGCTGATCCCCCTGGCAGCTTTGGCCGGCGTGATCACGCCTGCCTTGCAGGGCATCATGTCCAAGGCGGTAGGTGACGCCCGCCAGGGCGAGCTGCAAGGCGCGCTTGTTAGCGTTGCGGCTTTGGCCAGTATCGTCTCGCCTGCTGTGATGACCACAGCCTTTGCCACGTTCACCCGCGACAGCGCGCCGATCTATCTGCCCGGGGCGCCGTATCTCTTGTCTGCGGTGCTCATGGCTTTCGCTTTGGTTGTGTTTTTGCGCGCAAAACCCACCCAACAGCCTCAGAAGGCGTAGCTAAGAACGACATTCACCATGCGTAAGGTGTCAGATTCACGCTTGCGCCGGGTTCCGAAGCAGGCTTACGTCGGCTCCAACAAGGTCATCTAGGGCCGCGGGCCCGTCAGGAGTCTATTCATGCAAACCATCAAGGCAGCGGTCTGTCGCGCGTTTGGCGCGCCTCTGGAAATCGAAGACATCCTTTTGCGCGCGCCCGAAAGCGGCGAAGTCGAAGTGACGCTTGACGCGGTGGCCATTTGCCATTCCGACATTTCCTTTGCCGATGGCGCCTGGGGTGGGCAATTGCCAGCAGTCTATGGCCATGAGGCAGCGGGCGTGGTGACCGCAATTGGCGATGGCGTGAACGGATTGGGCGTTGGCGACAGCGTCGTGGTAACCTTGATCCGCAGCTGTGGCACATGCCCGTCTTGTGCGGGCGGCAAGCCAACGGTTTGCGAAACCCGCTATGACGAGGCCGCAGGCCCGATCAAAACCGCCGACGGTCAACCGCTGGTGCAGGCAATGGCCTCGGGCGCCTTTGCGGAAAAAGTCGTCGTCTCACAACGCCAAGTCGTCAAGATCAGCGCAGATGTGCCAAAGGACTCTGCCGCTTTGGTCGCCTGTGGCGTGATCACGGGTGTGGGTGCTGTGGTCAACGCAGCCAAGCTTCGGGCCGGACAGGATGTCGTCGTGATCGGCGCAGGCGGCGTCGGCCTCAACGCCATCCAAGGCGCCCGCATCGCAGGCGCCCGCCGGATTGTGGCGGTCGATATGTCCGACGACAAGCTGGAAGACGCCAAAGCCTTTGGCGCCACCGACGGCGTGCTCGCCACTCAGAAAAGCCCCTGGCGCGCAGCCATCAAAGCAATGGGCCGTGGCGCGGATGTTGTGATCGTCACCGTCGGCGCCATTCCCGCCTATGAAGACGCGCCACGTTATCTGGGACGCGGCGGACAGGTGATCATGGTCGGCATGCCCCACACAGGCGCCAAAGCCGCGATCGAGCCGGTCATGCTTGCCGCCGTTGGACAAGGCATGGTCGGATCGAAAATGGGTGATGTGGTCATCCAACGGGATATTCCCTGGATGATGGATCTCTATGACCAAGGCCGGCTGAAACTCGACGAGTTGATCTCGGGCCGCTGGTCGCTTGATCAAATCAACGAAGCCATTGCCGACACCAAGGCAGGCAATGCGCGCCGCAACGTCATCATGTTCGACCGCAGCTAGCGCAAGATTGCCGGGAAAGGACGTCTTATGAAGCTCCGGGATCTGGATGTAATCGTCACCGCCCCTCCTGCGCCGGGTTGGGGCGGGCGCTATTGGATTTTGGTCAAAGTCACGACGGACGACGGCATCACCGGATGGGGCGAATGCTATGCCTCTTCGGTGGGGCCAGACGCGATGACACACGTCATCCAGGATGTGTTCGCCCGGCATATGGAGGGGGAAAACCCCGAAAACATCGAATTGATGTTCCGGCGCGTCTATTCCTCTGGCTTTACCCAACGCCCCGACCTGACCGTGATGGGCGCGTTTTCAGGTCTTGAAATCGCGTGCTGGGACATTTTGGGCAAAGCGCGCAACAGGCCCATGCATGCGCTGCTGGGGGGCCGCATGAACGCGCGCATCCGCGCTTACACCTATCTCTACCCCCTGCCGCACCACGATATTGCTGCGTTTTGGACCTCGCCAGACATGGCGGCCGAAGCGGCGCTGGACTGTGTCGCCCGCGGCTATACGGCCGTCAAATTTGACCCTGCCGGACCCTATACCCTGCGGGGCGGCCATATGCCGGGGATGCGTGATATCTCGATGTCGGTGGCGTTTTGCAAAGCGATCCGCGCCGCCGTGGGCAATCGGGCGGATCTGCTTTTCGGCACGCATGGCCAGTTCACAACCGCAGGCGCCATTCGCCTGGGCCAAGCGCTGGAGCCCTATAGCCCGCTTTGGTTCGAAGAACCGATCCCGCCGGATGCACCTGGCGAAATGGCAAAAGTTGCTGCAGCGGTGCGCATCCCGGTCGCAACCGGAGAGCGGCTGACCACCCGCGTCGAATTTGCCGACGTCCTGCGACACGGTGCGGCGAGCATCCTGCAGCCGGCCCTTGGCCGCGCCGGTGGTATTTGGGAGATGAAGAAAGTCGCCGCCATCGCCGAGGTCTACAACGCACAAATGGCGCCGCATCTTTATGCCGGACCCGTCGAATGGGCCGCGAACATTCACCTCGCCGCCTCGATCCCGAATATCTTGATGTGCGAGACAATTGAGACGGCCTTTCACGCCGATCTGATCAAAAACAGCATCACCGTCGACGGCGGCTTTATCACGGCGCCCGACGCCCCCGGCCTTGGTATCGAGGTGGATGAGGACCTGGCCCGCGCGCATCCCTTTACCGGCGATGGTCTGCATCTGGAGATGCAGGAAGCCCCTTGCGATTACGTCGAGGGCAATGCCTTTGAAGGCGGGGCGCCGGCGCCCAAGAGCTGATCTTTTGCCGCGGGGGCGCCGTAGGGGCGCGATGCGAGGGGTTTCACCCCTCGCGCTCCCCAGGATATTTAGGGCCAAAAGAAAGGCAGAGATGCTGTTCGCTTAGGTGCGGGCGGCCTCGAAGGCGGCCCAGGCGGCTTCGAAATCGGCAAATGTGATGCGTTTGCCCTTGACGGCGTCAAAGACGATTTGTTCGGCCCCTTGCATGGTTGCGATGGCGCCTGCGAGATTTGGGATGACCTCAGGCGGGATCACCACCGCGCCGTGGCGATCGGCGTGGATCAGATCGCCGGGTGAGACGTTGAGGCCGAAGACCGTAACCGGTTGATCGTAATCCAGGACGTGGACAAAGGCGTGGCTGGGCCCGATGGAGCCGGCCACGACCGGGTAATCTGAGGCGAGATCGCCCAGGTCGCGCATCACACCATTGGTCAGCGTGCCTTGGAGGCCGAAGGCTTTGTGGATATTGGTGTTGACCTCGCCCCAATAGGCGCCAACGGCGGCGGCGCCATCGGCGTCTTCGACCACGCAGACGGCAGGGCGCGGGCCTTCGGACATGTATTTGTAATAGCCCATGCGGCGCGCGCGGATCTCATCGGCGGGATCTGTCGGTGGGGCCAAGGCGGCGATACGGGCGGTGCGGGCATAGCCTACCATCACGCCTGCGGGGTCAGAAATCAGAGGGGTGCCACGGGTGTAGTGATCAAAGCCACGCTTGCTTTGGGCGACCTCGATTGCGTTGCAGACCGAGGGCGTGTCTACGGATTTGAGCAGGGAGTAGAGCGTTTGATCCATCATGTCCGCCCCACCCGCGCCACGCCTTCGGCGAGGACGGCCAATTTGGCATAGGCAATGTCCGGATCCACGGCTCCAAAACCTGCGAATGTGCCAAAGCCGCAGTCTGAACCCGCGACGACGCGATCTGGGCCCACGATGTTGACGAAGCGGTCCAACCGTTGGGCGACCACATCTGGATGTTCGACAAAGTTGGTCGTGCTGTCGATGACGCCCGGGACCAGAACCTTGTCATCCGGGATATCCGCCTTGCGGTCGCGGAAGACGGTCCATTCATGCGCGTGGCGCGGGTTGGAGGTTTCGAACAGAACGTAGCGGGCATGTGTGGCCATCAACGTATCGAACACCTTGTCCATGCCGATATCGCAAACATGCGGGCCTTCGTAATTGCCCCAGCAAATATGCACGCGGACCTGCTCGGCTGGGACATTTGACAAGGCGTGGTTCAACGCTTCGACATGGCTTTGCGCGATTTTGACGAATTCCGCATCGCTCAGATCCGGGAAGAGCATGTGGCGCGACAAGGCGAGGTCTGGGCAATCGAGTTGCAAATCCAGGCCAGCGGCCACGATGGTTTCGTATTCCTCTTTCATCGCATCAGCCAGGGCCGCGAGATAGGCCTCGCGCGTCGGGTAGTAATCGTTTTGCAAAAAGAGCGAGATGACACCCGGCGAGGCTGCGTTCATGAACCCGCGTGTTGCGCCATGCCTGTCCATCGCTGCTTTGAGGTTGGCGATGTCTTTTTGCAGCTCGCCCTGGCCTTTTGAGGCGACGGGGCCGGTGCACATGGGGCGGGCGTATTGCGGGGTGCCGCCGTCGTCGGCCAGGCGCTTGAGAAAAGACGGAAATTGCTTGAGATCCGCGGGTGCGTTGCGCGGGCTGTCACCGGAAAAGCCTGTGTACCTGTCTTTGACATAGGTGGCGTAGCTGATCTTGGAGGTTTCGCCATCGGAGACGATATCGATGCCCGCGGCGACTTGCTTGGCCACCGTCGCATCCACGGCCGCTGTCATCGCGGTGTCAAAGGCGGCTTGATCGTAGGGCTCTTCGCGTTCGCGTGCGAAAATAAAGTCCACGATATCCTGTGTGCGCGGCAAGCTGCCCACATGGGTTGTCGCAAGTGTCATTGTCCCTCCTTCCCACGTGTTCGTGGGTCATTTTGTTTTTTGCGCTGCGCGCTTAGCTCAATTGGCGTTTGAGAAACGCCAACCAATTGTCTTTGCAGAGCTTTTCAATCAAGCCCTCGCCGAAATCTGCGGCACGCATCGCATCGATCAGATGCGGCAAATCAGCGGCCGAGGCGATGCCCTGTGGCATGGGCGCGCCGTCAAAATCAGACCCAAGGCCCACGTGATCTTCGCCGGCCACCTCAATCATATGCGCCAAGTGGCGGATCATATCGTCTGTGGTCGCGTGCAAATCTGTCCAGCCGAGTTTGCTTAGGAACAAGGTGCCAAAGTTCAGGCCGGCCATGCCACCGGTTTCGCCGATGGCGCGCAGCTGTGCATCGGTGAGGTTGCGTGTCGTGGGCGTGATCGCGAACGCATTGGAATGCGTGGCCACCATCGACACGCCCATCTCGGCCATGTCCCAAAACCCGCGCAATGTCAGGTGACTGGTATCAAGGATAATACCAAGCTGTTGGCAACGGCGCACCAAGGTGCGGCCAAGGTCGGTCAGGCCATCGCCGGTATCCCCGTCCTGGCCCCAGACAAAGGGAACCCCTTCGGCAAAATCGGTGGGGCGCGACCAGACGGGGCCAAGCGACCGCAGGCCTGCCCCGTA
The DNA here is from genome assembly GCA_964649815.1 of uncultured Rhodobacterales bacterium. Taxonomy (GTDB): domain Bacteria; phylum Pseudomonadota; class Alphaproteobacteria; order Rhodobacterales; family Rhodobacteraceae. The sequence goes on from CAZYQC010000006.1 coordinate 31,651, forward strand.
CAGAAGATCAAGAACCAAAAGGTCATGGTCGATGCAATCCGCGCCTTCCAGATGCAGGATGCAGGCCAGGGTCTTGTCGGCAAAGGCTGCGTCCAGGTCTTGCCCGCTGCGGCAAATCTTGAGCGCGCCCGCGCGTTCTAGCGCCAGCGCGAGGCCCGCCTGTTCGGTTGCATCCCGCAATGCCAATTGCTGATCCAGGGGACCCGCCACAGGCAGGGCGTCTCCGGTTGGTCGAAAGGCTGAGAAATCGAACATCTCTCGCGACCCCGAGGAAAAGATAGCAAAAAAGCCGCCGATCAATTGCCCCTCGCGCGCGGCACTTAGCGAGACATGCCCGCCGCTTTCAAACGCCTGGACCGGGTCGCCTTCGGTTTTCCAAAGGCGCGACAACGCGTCGTTGTGTCCGTCAAATACTTGCATCATTGGTCCGCTTCACTGATCTGGCATCACTTGTGGCTGAAAGCCCTGCGGCGTCCAATACCAAATCACCCGACAGCCAAGACTGTCTTCGCCGCAGACGCTCTGCCGCGCGACCAAATCCACCCCCACGCGCCCATTGTTAAGCGGCGTCAGGGCGGCCGCCATAGCGAGCCACTGATCCGGTTCTGCTTTGCCAGACAGATAGACATCAAAAGAACAATGCGACGCGCCGCAAAAGGGGCGGGCCAGTGCTTGATTGCAACTGATGTCGCCCCACCAGACCGCTACGTCGGGCACCTCGTCGCCGTCGATCAAACCAGAGAGAAACGCAGTCGGCTGGGCCGTATAGCTGGCCCCGTCACAGCCCCGTTGCACCGCAGCTTTGGCGCGGGCCAATTGTGGGCTGGGAACGCCTGTGGCGCCAGCAGCTGCCCAGGCTGCATCGCACGCAGCTCCGGCGGTCATCATCGCCACGCCAAAGCCACCCAGCGGCATCGTCCAGGCCGTCGCCGGGCCCGTTTGCAAAACGAAGGCCCTGGCCTGGGTCAACTTTTGGAACACTTGATCCTGCGCGGGCAGATCGACGGCCCAAACGCCGTCAAGCTCGCTCCAGGTGACTGTTGGCAGGCGATACCCCACGCCATCAAGCCACAAAACCACCCCGTCGCTTTGCTCCGACGGGATATAGGGCATGAGGGCCGTGCCAAAAGACAGCCGCCAATGGCCCTGCGCCAGCGGGCGTGTTTCATAATCGCCCGCCTCAAATGACCTCGCCCCAGCTTGCGATGGGCCACGGCACGTCACCTCGGCCTCGAGGCCCACGCTGACCGTGCCCCTTACGAAATGTCCGTCGTCACGCACATCGCCGCGCCAGACCTGCGCATGGGCCGCGACGGCCCACAGAAAAAAGACGAGTGTCGCCCCTAGCCTTGCCATGTCAGACCGGCTGGATCACCTGTGCCAACCACCTGATAAAGAGACGCCTCGCCCGTCATGGAGGGCACAATGCTGTGGTCCAGACCGGCTGGGATACTCATTGTATCACCCGGCGCCAAAGTTGCCGCGCCGTCCGACCAGGACACTTTCCAATGCCCCCGCATTGGCATCAAAACGCTGGGCATTTCAAAGGCCGTGGGTGTCGCCTGCGCCGATGCGCGGGTCACGAAATTGACCTCAAAGCCGGGTTTGTCACGGATGACGCCCGCCTCGCCGATCACCTTGGTGGGAGATGCGTCCGCCAAGGCGTAAAGGTCCCAATAGCGGCGCACATATCCACCGACCACCTGCATGGTCGATGGCTCGGGGAAGGACGTCAGTTCGTCGTCTGACAACAACGGCATCGGCCCGACACCCTCGGGCAGGGATTGGCCCTTTTTGCTGTCATAAAGGCTGCCATTCTCGCCCAGAACCAGACCATGCTCTTGCGCGTCCTCGATCACCTGCGGCGCCCAAATGACGCCGCCGCCTGCATCGTCGCCGCCAAGAATGGCCATAATCATCCCGTAATCCTGGCCGATGTTTTCAAACCCGCGGAAGATGCCCGTCGGGATGTTAAAGATGTCGCCTTCTTCCAAGACAACCTCGCCCGCGTCACCCCAACGCCCCCAGAAAAAGCGCCAGCGCCCTTTGAGCACAAAAAAGACCTCGGCGGTGCGGTGTGAGTGGAGAGAGTTCCGGCATTTGGGCGGCTGGCCTGCTGCTCCGATGTTAAAGCCGTGTGGCTCAGAGATGTGAACATGCTGATCGGGGCTTTCGGACACGCCACCACCGATGATGGTAAAGTTCTCTTTCTGATCCGACCCCGGCGTATGCGCATCGATAAAGGCCGTTTTGCATGGCATCAAATCACCGTAGCGAACGATACGCGCTTCCATTTCTGCGCTCGTCATTGCTGTTCCCCCAAAGTTTGTTTCAAAGCGGCGTTTTCCGCCTCTAGTTCCCTGATCTTGGTTTCCAATCGGTCGAGCTCGGGCCCAACAAGGGCGGTGAGCTCGGCCTGATCGAACCGTGGCGTGATGAATTGCGGACAGTTCCAGTCAAACGCCTCGACCTCGATCACCACGACCCGTTCGACACGGCCTTCTCCGTCCGTCGACAGGGCCTGGGCCGTTGTCGGCGCGCCCGCAGCCATACGCATTGTCGCGCGGCCTTGGATCTTCAGGCGCGCCTTGCGCACGTAGTCCATCGCAAAGACAGAGACCCGGTCGTCGCCTGCCAAATTGCCTTTGGTGATCAATTGCCTGTTGCCACGGTAATCCGCAAAGCCGATGGTCCTGGGCCCCAACACCTTGAGAAACCCACGCGGGCCGCCACGGTGCTGGACGTAGGGCCAGCCGTTTTCGCTGACGCTGGCCATGTAAAACGACTGCCGGCTTTCCAGAAAAGCGATTTCGTCCGGCCCCAACCCATCGGGCGCCGGACGTTCAGCCCGCTTGGCATTGGCGTCCCGGCTGCCGTCAGCGGCCTGTTCCGCCGCAACAGCGGGGGTAAACATCAACTGGCCATAGCTTTGCATGATGTACCTGCCTTACTGCAAACGCCCCTTGGGCGTTTGGCGTGCCGAGGCAAGCCGCTCTGTCTTTTGACGCCGTTGCTCGGCCTTTCGGTCGCGCGCCACATTGCCGATCTGCAAAATGATCTGCTTCCAAACAGCGGTTTCGTCGAACAAAGTCCATTCCCGGCGGATTTTCGGCTCTTCGGTACCGACCAAGCCGAACTCAACGTGCGAAATGCCCAAAAGATACACCTCGGCGCCGGTTGGCGCGCCAAAATATCCCCAGCCATCATGCGTCCCATGCAGCGACCACCGGATCGCCGCGCGGGGCGGCATATGCGGATCTTGCCGACCGATCTGGTGATCGATGGTGAATGCCGCACTGGGGAACGATGCCCGCAGACCCATCCAAAAGCGGTCCGCCGCGTCCCATCCGTGGCCGGTTTCTCCGCCGGGATACTCGCATTGAACCGCGCGATCATATTGCGATGGAATGACGTTCATATCGGCTGACATGATGCGCGACAAAACATCCGCAAAAGCCTGTCCCCAAGGGTCGTCATTTCCACGCCCGGTATAGGGGCCTTTCTTGTCGGTCTCTGGCGTCAGCGGCTTTACGCATTTTTCTGGCCCACCTTCTTTGGTGATCAGGTCGCGCGCGTATTTCTGCGGGTCCAGCCCCAACTGCCGCACGATCGCCGTCTGGTCACGGATCAACCATTCGTCATTGATCTGGTCATTGATGGCGTGACAATCCGCAATGATCCGATACCGCAGCGACTGCCCCGTCGCGCGGCCGTAAACACCATCCGCCAGATGCGTGGCCGTCGACAAAATCCGGTGCGAGCTCAGCATGCCCGTCTCGGGCGTGCCAGACCAAATGACATCTTCGCCGAACAATTGCCGGTCAGGGAATTCCGCCAAAGTCGCCATCGTCGCTCCGATGACTTTCTCGTTGCCGATCACAACGCTGGCAGGCGAGCGCACGACGATATCCGGCGCATAGTAGTGCTCGAGCGTGTGGATGCCCCGGTCTTCCCAGATTTCTTTCGTGACACCAATGATATAGTGCGGAAAGTCCCGCCATCGGTTCGAAAAGCCCTTCATGTTTTCCATCCTTCTGGAATGCGCGCCGAACCGCGCAAAATAAGATCACTTGGCAAAACAACCCGTTCCGGCGGGTCTTCGGGATTTGCGATACGCCGCAAAACCGTCTGCGCTGTTGCTTCGGCCATCCGGCCACTGGCTTGGCGCACTGTTGTCAAATCATAGGCCGGCCACGCCGCCAAAGGCACATCATCATACCCCACGACCGAAACATCCTGCGGCACCCGTAGCCCCAACTCAAACCGCAAAGTGTCCATCACGGCAAAGGCCATGTGGTCGTTGGCGACAAAGACCGCATCGGGCCGGTCTGCGCCCGAAAACATCTCGATCGTTGCATCCCGCGCGCGCTCATAGTTGAACTCGCCAACCACCCGCGCGGCAAGACGCTGGCCTGCGTGCTCTAACGCCTGAATGAACCCGGCCTCGCGGTCGCGTTGGGTCGACGCGTCTTCCCACCCGGCGATATAGCCGATGCGCTCATGCCCGCCAGCCAACAAAAGCTCGGCAACCTTGCGCCCGCCCATTGCGTTGTCTGATGTGACCGCAGACAGGCGCGCGTCATCTTGATAGCGGTTGAGAAGAACGACCGGGATGCCAGCGGCGTCACAGCGCCGGGTCAGATCGTTCGACAAACCGACCGAGGCAACGACAATCCCGTCGACCTGGTAATCCAACAGCTCAGAGATCACCTGATCGGCTTCTGCGCCGGTGTTGGCCGCGAAAAAGACCAAGACGTGATAGCCCTCTTGCTGCAACGCCCGCGACAGCTTTTCGATCGTGTCGGGGTAGAACTGGTTCTCCAGATAGGCCACGACCAGCCCCACAATGCGCGACCGCCCAGTGATCAGGGATCGCGCAAGAATGTTGGGCCGGTACCCCAATTCATGCGCAGCCTTCTTGACCTTTTCGGCGGTACGCGCCGACACCGAGGCTCCGGGCGTAAACACACGGCTCACAGCAGACCGCGACACGCCTGCGCGTTCTGCCACTTGCACCGATGTGACGCGCCCGTCGCTCATTCCGCGGTCCACCCTCCATCAACCTTGAGCGCCGTTCCCGTGATCATCGCGCTCGCGTCAGAGGCCAAAAAGACAGCCGCCCCCATGAGATCCTGAACTTCGCCCACGCGCGGCAATTTGATCTTGTCCATGATCCAGGCAAGGCGGTCTGGGTTTTGGAACGTCGGTTCGGTCAGCGGCGTGCGCACGAAGGTGGGGCAGATCGTGTTGATCCGAATATTGGCCTTGCCCCATTCGATTGCCATCGCTTTGACCATGCCCTCGACCGCATGTTTCGAGGCGCAATAAACCGCGCGATCAATACCGCCGACATGGCCCATCTGGCTGGAGATATGGATGATGCTGCCACCTTTGCCTGCCTCCATCAACGCCCGCGCAGCAGCCGTCGACAGGAAATACGCGCCGCGCAGGTTCACATCCATAACGGCGTCAAAATCAGCGGGCTGGGTCTCGACCGCAGCGCTGTGCCGCGCCAAACCGGCCGAGTTCAGCACAATGTCAAAAGGCGTGGCAAAAACCGATTGGACTGCGGCAAGATCGGTTTGATCCAAGCTCATGGCTTCGGCAGAGAACCCCGCCGCATTCATCGCGGCAACCGATTGCTCTAGCACGTCTTCGCGCCGCGCCGCGCAGACCACATGGGCCCCCGCCTCGGCCAAAGCCACAGCGCAGCCCAAACCAATGCCCGACGACGCGCCTGTCACCAGCGCGCGTTTGCCCGACAGATCAAAGCCCGGAGATCTTGGAAGTTCCATCACAACGCCCGCCCAGTTTCGGGGTCAAACCCCGCGCGCACTTTGTTGAATTCGCGCATCCGGGCGAACACATCCACGCCAATCTGGTCATACATATGCAACAGATCCACCATCACCCAGTTCTCTCGGATAAGACCGTTTTCGATCCGCCAGAAATCCAAAGACCGCATCTGGATTTTCTTGTCCACGGGCGGGATGCCAAGCCAGCCGCCTTGGGTGATCGTCTGCACCATGTTGGGCCAGCCGGTCACCGCCGCATAGCTGTTGTCGCCAAAGAAATGATAGGTGATTTCGTCCAGATACTGCCCCCGGTCCGGCATGCCGTTCAAAAACGGGATCTGATGCCAATTGCGAAAGCCTTCGATGCCACGGCCAGTGCCGATGCAGGACGGCCCGTACCATGTCATCTTGGGATGCCAAAACCGCGGCATCTCCATCACCTCGGGGCCGCCTTTGCTGGGGTGGCGTTTCATATGGTCCAGCATGTCGATGATATGCTGGCACGCCGCCGCACTTTGGGCCTCGTCTCTTGGGGCGCGGGTCAACCCGTCTTGCGTCGCGGGTCCAGGCACGTGCCATTCGCGCCCAAGCGACGGCATCATCGGCCAAGCCTTTGCCTGCATCATGACCTCGGGCAGATCCCACAACGCCTGCATTTCAACGACCTTACCATCCTCAAAGCGGTAAAACTCGTGAAAACGCATATGCGCGATATGCCCCGTTGCAGGAATGTCCAGCCAAGGGTGCCGGAAAGTGCCGACATAATATCCGCCGCACCCAACCCAATCGGCCCCCTGCTCATCCGAACCAGCCATAACGATCGTGTCGCGCCGCTCCAGATCGGGCCAAGCCGCCAAGAGCGGCGCATAAGCGGCGTCGCAATAGGCATCGACCCCGTGAATTGTCTCGAAGGGATGGGCCAGGTTAAAGACCACGTCAGGCGCGCAAACGTCTTCAAACGCGCTTTTGACTGCGTCCATTTCGAAATCATACATCGCCGCCCGCAGTGGCGCGATCAAAGCAGAGTTTTGTGCGTGGATATCGCTCATGTTTCGGATCCGTTTGGAAGGCGCGCGAACAAATCGACGCCCATTTGTTTAAAAAGGTGGATCATGTCGACAAAGACCCAGTTTTCGGTGAACTGATCCTCTGTTCGCAGCCAGAAATCCAGCCCGGACACCTCTAACCTGGCGCCCGTGGCCGCCTGGCCCAGATATGGCCCGGTGTGTGTCGCCAGAACCCCCATCGGCCCAGACGCCGCAAGCATCCGGTCTTCTGCAAAGAGGCTTTCCAGATGCATGACTTTCCGGTCGGGAAAGGCGATCAGCCAAGGCTGCTGGTGCCGGGTTTCGAACTCTTTCAAGGACAGGCACGCGCCAATGCCACCCGGCCCATACCATTTGACGTTGGGATGGAAAAACCGGGCCATGCCCATGCTCGACAAATCGGTTTCGTCAAAGCTGTTCAGCCCGCCGAAAATGAACGACCGCCCCAAATCCAATGTGGCCCCGCTGACCGCGTCGGACTGCGCCGCATCCAGAACGCCGTTGTACGCGGTGGGCGCCGGATAGACATGCTGGGCGCCTTTTGGCCTTGGTAAAACCGGCATGCCGATTTGATCGAACCAATCGACGAAATCCCAGATGGTCTGCGCATAGATCACGGCCCCATCTTGGTCAAAACGCAGAAACTCGCCCCAACGGATGCGCAAATCCGTCGACGTGGCCGGGATGCCAAAAGCCGCCTTGGTCGCGCGCCCAGTATAGTAGCCCGTGGCCGCCACCCAATGCGCCCCATCCCCGCGCCCATCCTCATGGGCGGATGACACGCCGCCCATCAAGATATGGGTCTCGCGCTGCAGATCCGGCACAGCCTGACGCAAAGGCGCGAAAAGCGCGCGGACGATGCCGGCTGCATCCCGAACCCCCACAGGGTCCGGTCCGTGCCACCGCTCTAGCGACGGCAACAGCGAAACGGCCTTGTCTGGGTCTGTGTCCAGCGCGTCCCACAGCGCGCGCGCAGTTTCTTTGTTGCGTTGATTGACGTCGGTCACAGGTCTATTCGGCAGCCTTCAAGGCAGGTGCCCCTTCCCCATAAGGCACGTTCACCCCGCCATAGCGGCGGACGCGCAAATTGCATTGTTCCGCATGCCCAACAAAGCCTTCCAACATGCACAAACGCGAGCCATAGGCCCCGATTTCCGCCGCTGCGGCATCGCTTGTGACCTTTTGGTACGAATGCGTCTTGAGGAATTTGCCAACCCACAGACCACCGGTGTAGCGCCCCGCCTTTTTGGTCGGCAGGGTGTGGTTGGTGCCGATCACCTTGTCGCCATTGGCAACATTCGTGCGCGGCCCCAGGAACAGCGCGCCGTAGCACGTCATGTGCTCAAGGAACCAATCGTCGCGATCCGTCATCACCTGCACATGTTCCGAGGCAATGTCATCGGCGACCCGCAACATCTCGTCATAGCTGTCGCACAAGATCACCTCGCCGTAATCTTCCCACGAGACGCGGGCCGTTTCGGCCGTAGGCAGGATCGTCAGGATCCGCTCGATCTCGGACAAGGTTTCTTCCGCAAGTTTGCGCGAATTGGTCACCAGAACCGCCGGAGAGTTGTAACCATGCTCGGCCTGCCCCAGCAGGTCGGTCGCGCACATTTCTGCGTCGACCGTTTCGTCGGCGATCACCATCGTCTCGGTCGGACCCGCAAAAAGGTCGATGCCCACGCGCCCAAAGAGCTGCCGCTTGGCCTCGGCCACAAAGGCGTTGCCGGGCCCAACAAGCATATGCACCGGTTCCATCGTCTCGGTCCCAATGGCCATCGCGCCGACCGCCTGAATGCCGCCCAAAACCCAAATCTCATGCGCGCCACCCAAATGCATGGCCGCAATCACGCCTGGGTTTGGCTCTCCCTTAAAGGGCGGAGTACAGGCGACGATCCGCGGCACGCCCGCGACCGAAGCGGTCGCAACCGACATATGGGCCGACGCCACCATCGGAAATTTGCCCCCCGGTACGTAACAGCCAACCGACTGCACAGGGATGTTCTTGTGCCCCAGGATCACGCCCGGCATCGTTTCGACCTCAACATCCAGCATCGAATCCCGCTGTGCCTGGGCAAAGTTGCGCACTTGCTCTTGCGCGAATTCGATGTCGTGCAATTCCTGCGGGCTGAGCTTTGCGATCAGCGCGTCGATCTCGTCCTGGCTTAACCGAAAGCTCTCTGGCGTATAGCCATCGAACTTTTCGCTGAGTTCGCGCACGGCCACATCGCCCCGCGCCTCAATATCGGCCAGCGTGCTTTCTACGATTGCACGCGTTTTGGCATCATCCTCGGCCCGCTCTGTCTCTGGCTTGCCGCGCTTTAGATATTCAATTGTCATATCTCACTCCTGCCCCTGACCTCATGCGGGGCGCCTTACCCAAATGGTCCCGAGACACTGCCCGAGACGCGTTGCTGTCTTAGTCCGGGCGCGGGCTCTCGCGCTCGCCCCGGTCAAATGCTTCCCAGCCCTGGCCGTCGAAAACATCGACACCGAGCTGAGCCAACACATGTGGAAAATCGACCATCACCCAATTGTCGGTGATCTTGCCGTCTTCCACTTTCCAGAAATCCATATACCGGATCTCAACCCGTTTGCCGGTGGGGGCAACGCCCATGAAGCTGCCGGAATGGGTCGCCTCTTGGCGCCCAAAGGCCGCAGCCCATTCGCCCATAAAGAGCCGCGCCTCATCGACACACACCTTGTCGGAAAACGCTGCCTGGAACGGGCGCTGCCAATTGTCCTGGAACTCTTTGAGCCCCGTTTTGGTGCCGCAGCCCGTATTGCCCATCCAGCGAAAGCCGTCGGCAAAGAATTGGCCAATATCGTCAATGCGGTGGTCGTTCAGGCCATCCACCATGCCTTCGATGACCGCGCGTGTGGCGTCGGTCTTGCTCATGTCCGTGTCACGGCTCAGCACCGCTTGTTCTGGGCGAGATCCCTTCATGGGGCACTCCTTGTCTTCATCTGTGGGGCTTTTGGGGCTGCAAAGATCAGCCCCCCACAAATGAAGTCACGCGGCATCCGGTTCAGTGCCGGATGCCGCATCAAGGCCCCATGTCGTGCCTTCGCGCTCATGGATGCACCTCAGCCTTAGCACCCATCGGGATGCGCGGGCGCCGGCGCAGAGGCGTGCGACGCTGGGCAATGTGCCGCGATGGGCTCATCCCTTCACCGCACCCGCGGTCAAGCCGCTCACGATCTGGCGCTGGAATACCATCACCAAAAGGAAAAGCGGCGCAATAATCGAAACCGCAGCCGCAACCGCTTCGACCTGATCGGTCGTCGTTGTCTCGCGGTTAAAGTAGCCGACAATCGCAGGCACCATCGTCTGATTTTGCGCGTCAAGCAAAAGCGCCGTCACCAGAAAGTCGTTGTAGCCCAGCAAAAAGCTGAAAAGCCCCGTGGTGATGACGCCCGGCCACATGACCGGCATAATCACCCGGCGGAACGCCTGGAAATGCGAACAGCCATCCACCCGCGCCGCCTCGTCAAGCTCTTGCGGGATGTTGTGGAAGAACGACCGCAGCATCCAGATCGTGAACGGCTGGTTGATCGCCACAAGCACCGCAATAACCGCCCAAGGCTGGCCGTAAAGTGTAGGCGAGATCTCTCCGAAAATGGGGCGCAAGATTTCGGCCGAGTTGATGAACCACGGAAGATACCCCGCAACCAGAACCGAATGCGGCAAGGCGCGGAAGATCAAAGCCAGGATCAACAGCCAAAATGCCAGGTTAGAGCCAGACCGCGCCAGACCATAGCCCGCCAGCGTACCCACAGTCAGCGAGACCGTCACAACACCTGCCGTCACGATCATCGAATTGGCAAAGTTGCGCGTGAATTCATTCTCGAACCAGACCGCGTAGTAATGCTCGGTCGTTAGCCCGATAATCGGCGTGCCTAGCGGGCCTGTAAAGCTGTTCAACGCGCCAAGAACCAAAGGCAGAATGCCCATCATCAATAGCACAAAGAGGATCGCGTAAACCGCAGCCCCGACGAGCCAGCCAATCACGATCCATTCAGGCGGCGTAAAGCGCTGAACCATCGCGGGCAGGCGCGTAAAGGCCCAACGCACCGCAAAGAACAGGACAGCCCCACCGATCAGAATGTCGAGGATCGACAGCCCCTGACCATTGGCCCGTGTCGCGGGTCCGGTGATCACATCCCAGGCGCTGGCCGCAAAGGCATCGCGCGGAGATTTGAAGCTCATCACCATGATCCAGACGATCGGGAAGGCGGCAAGCAAGCACCAAAAGGCAAGGAAACTGCCTGAGGCGATACGCAGAGAAAGCGGTTGAGCAAAAGCGCGAGACGACATTAGTGGCTGCTCCCCTTGTGGTCGCGCCAGGTGCGGCGCAGTGGCAGGATCAACAGGATCACAATCCCGATCATAGTCAGCATGGCAGAGGCAGAGGCCCGGCTGATCGCCCGGTTGCCAGCATCATCCGGCGTCAGCAGATCGAACGTGAGCCACTGGAGCGAGATAACATGTGCCTCGGATCTAAAGCCGATGATCTCTTCGAAAACGCGATAGCAATCCATCAAGTGAATAAGCGCGATAAAGATGATCAGCGGCATCAAATGCGGGATGATCACATGGCGCAAACGCTCAAACCGCGAAGCGCCATCAATGACTGCGCTTTCCAGCGTGTCCATATTCACCGTCTGCAATCCGGCGTAAAAGATCACAAAGGCAAAAGGCGCCACGTGCCAGACCCGATAGAAATACATCAAAATCTCGATGGTCCAGCCTTGGGCAAACATCGCGATATCGCGCCCTGACCAACGCTCCATCGCAGCGGTCAAAATACCGTCGCCTACAAACAGCCAATAGATCGACAACGATCCGATAACCGGCGTGATGATAAAGGGCAGCAGCGAAACAAAGATGATCGGGCCGCGCATCGATTTGGCGGCATTGTTCACGGCCAGCGCAATCGCCAGACCCACACCAATCACCAGCGGCAATGTCAAAAGCGTAAAGGTGAGCGTGAACCGCAAGGCTTTCCAGAAATCGATCTGCAGAATGTCACGCCATTGACCCTCGCCAATCGCGGCCCAAACCTTGTCCATTTCCAGAACGTTTTGGTAACTTTGCCACCCGACCCAAGAGGTCTTGGTCAACGTCTCGCCTGTCTCCTCGTCAAGCACCGGCACGGTCTTGAGTTCGGTGGTACAGGTTTGCGTCAAAAAGCCCGGCGTGCAGGTTTCGACCTCGATCTGTTGCAAGATCGGCTGTGTCACCTGAAAGCTTTGCAGAAACACTGATATCAGCGGGGCAGCAATAAAGATCAGCATCATCAAGACAGATGGTCCGACAAAGGCTGCAAATGTTTGGAACCGCATGCACCTGCCCTCCGCTTTGCGTGCTACGCGATGCCCAACCGGGTGGCTCTGCACTCGCGCATGTGTCCGGGTTTCAAGACAATCCGAGGCGCGGCGCGTGACCGCGCCTCGGGGTATTTTCGTTGCTTACTGCAGGATGCCTGCTTCTTTGGCAGCCGTGGTGTAGCTGTCGACAACCGCAGCAAGGGTCGCCGCTGCATCACGCTCACCGGTGAAGAAGGACGGCAGCTCGTTGCCCAGCGCGGTGTGCAACATGCCCATCTGTGTGGTGGATGGGTAAGGCGCCGCAGCAGGTGTCGCAGTCGCTGTCGCAATCGCACCAGTCGCCACGTCACCTGGAACATAGCCGTCAACCAGCCAGATCGCAGCGTCATTGGCGCCCTGCACCATGTCGCTGTCCAGGCCTTCCATCGCCACGCGGAACGCAGCATCCGCCTCTTCGTCGGTGATGTTCTTGGCGATCACGATACCGTCCCACCACAATGTCGTGGCAGGCGCGCCGCCGTCCATCGCGACCGGAGCACCGGCCATCGCAACTTTGCCAACAACTTGGCTCTCGTTTGCGTCGTTCATCGCACCCGCACGGGACGCCCACAGGTTCGCCATCGCGATTTTGCCCTGCTGGAACTGCTGCTGCACGTAGGTGGAGTCAGACACCAGGAATTCTGGGTCCATGTAAGCGGTCATCGCTTGCATCGTCTCCAGCGCCTTCATGCCTGCGTCAGACGCAACCGCTGCGGTGTTGTCGGCGTTAAAGAACGATCCGCCAAAGCCCAGGTACATGTTGTTAAAGTCCTGCGCGAGGTTCCAACCGGACTTCATTGTCGCGCCCAGAGGATAGTCAACAACGCCAGCCGCCTTGATCTTTTCCGCAGCCGCAAGCACTTCGCCCCAGGATGTTGGCGTGGCAATGCCCAGATCAGACAGAATGTCCGAGCGATACATCAGGTGCTGTGTGTTCACCATCATCGCAATCGCCATGATCTTACCGTCAACACGGATCAGCTGATTTGGCGACAGGTTCTGACCATACTTGGCAACCAGATCGTCCAGCGGGCGGATTGTGCCAGCGTTCAGCAATGGCGTGATCGTGCCGTTCGAGACGCCACCAATCTGATACAGCGACGGGTTCGCTTCAAACGCCGCAGGCTGCTTTGTGCGGAATTCCTGGTCCAGCTCCGCTTCGACGTTGCCACATTCCGCCATTGCGGCTGTGACAGCTTTCCAGGCTTCAAAACCGGCGGACAACGATTTCACCGGTACGGTGTTTTCAAAGGAACAGGCCGCAAACGCCGCCGTACCCATCACCGAAAATGCGCCCGCGAGGGCAATTTTCTTCAGAAACATCAATACACTCCCTGTTTCTTTCGTTTCGGGTGCATCTTGCAAGCCTGCACCCTTTCGGTTCCTCCGGCCAGCGCCAGCCAGCCGGACGAAGATCAACCTACCCGCTCGCCCGTTTCGGCCGAGAAGATATGGCAGATGTCGGTGGGCACCGCGAAAGAGACGCTGTCTCCAATCGCTGCCCGAAACTCTTTGCTTGCCTTGACAGACACCATCTGACCGCCCGCACGCACGGTCAACATCGTGGCATCCCCCAAAAGCTCGATCGTATAGATCGGCGAGGTGATCTGCGCCGTGGCCGCATCCCCGGCCAGCGCAGCATCCTCCGCGCGGAACCCAAGCGTAACCGCCCCATCCGCCGCCTGCAGCCCGCTGATCTGCACGTTGTCGCCGGTGAACACACCATTGCTGATCGTGCCATCCATAAGGTTCATCGCAGGCGATCCGATAAACGAAGCCACGAAGGTATTTGCCGGATGGTCGTAAATCTCTGTCGGTGTGCCCACCTGCTGGATCTTGCCCTGCTTCATAACCACCACGCGGTCCGCCAGCGTCATCGCTTCGATCTGGTCGTGGGTCACATAAACCGTCGTCACCTTGAGCTCATGGCTCAGGTTCTTGATCTGCGCGCGGGTCGAAACCCGTAACTTCGCATCCAGGTTCGACAGAGGCTCGTCCATCAAAAAGACGTTGGGCTCGCGCACAATGGCCCGCGCCAACGCCACGCGCTGACGCTGACCGCCAGACAATTCCGCCGGCTTGCGGTGCAAAAAGTCATCCAGCTCCACCATCGCCGAGGCTTTGCGCACCCGTTCATCATGGGTCGCCGGATCGATCTTGCGCACTTTCAACGGAAAACGGATGTTCTCATAGACGTTCATATGCGGATAGAGACCGTATGACTGAAACACCATCGCCACATCGCGGTCTTTCGGATCCAGATCATTGACCCTCCGACCATCAATCATGATGTCGCCGTCGGTGGCGTCCTCCAACCCGGCAATCATGCGCATCGTCGTGGTCTTGCCGCATCCCGACGGCCCCAGCAAAACCAGGAACTCCTCATCCGCAATCGTCAGGTCAAAATTGTCGACCCCAACGAAAGATCCCCACCGTTTGTTAATGTTCCGAAGCTGAATTTCGGCCATGAAAGCCCCCGAGCGTCACCCTTTGGTTGAGGCTAGAGCGCAGATCGTTGAGTCGGCAAGTGTTTTTTGCACACGTGTGCAAAATTCAAGCACAGACCGTATTTAACAAATAAAATCAGCGCCTTAAAATAAAATCACCGCCCCAAATCCCACGCCGCCATGTCGCAAACAAACCTCCTCACCCGCGAACCGCCGGTCCCGTCGCACGCTTCCCACGCACCTTCCAGTGGGCGTTTCCGCACCGATTGATCACCCGCCTGAGCTGGGCTACGCAGCCCTATGGTCTTGAATGTTGTGCCTCATAATCCCGCCTGGGCCGACGCCTTTGCCCGGGAACAAACCGCCCTGCTGGCCGCGCTGCCACCGGGATGCCTGACACTGCACCACATCGGCAGCACATCGATCCCCGACATCCTGGCTAAGCCCATTATCGATCTACTGGGGGCAACCCCCGATCTCGCCCAAATCGACGCTCTCACCGAGACTTTCGCCACGCTCGGCTACGAGGCGCTGGGCGCCTACGGGATCGAGGGGCGCCGGTATTTCCGCAAACACAACGACACCGGCCTCCGCACACATCATCTGCATATCTTCCAGGTCACCTCGCCGCATCTCACCCGGCACATCGCCTTCCGAGATTACCTCCGCGCCCATCCAGAGATCGCCGCCAAATATTCCGCCCTCAAAGCCCAACTCACCGCAGCCCCGAACCTCACCTGGTCCAGCTATCTCGACGGCAAAGACCCCTTCATCCGCCGCATTGAGACCGACGCGCTCGCCTGGGCCCAACAGACCCAAGCCCGCTGACCCAACCCAAACCAGCTCTTTCTTTTGGCGAAAAATATCCCCGGGGTGAATGGGCCGCAGGCCCAGAGGGGCAGGCAGCCCCTCCCCCGCCGCAGGCCTTAGAAAAAGGCCTGCAACCCGGTTTGCGCCCGGCCCAGGATCAGCGCATGCACATCATGCGTGCCTTCATAGGTGTTCACCGTTTCCAGGTTCATCAAATGGCGCATCACCTGAAACTCACCTGAAATGCCGTTGCCCCCGTGCATGTCGCGGGCGTGGCGCGCGATCTCCAACGCTTTGCCGCAATTGTTGCGCTTTACAATCGAGATCATCTCTGGTGCGGCCTCTGCCTTGTCCATCAAACGCCCCACCTGCAGCGAGGCCTGCAAGCCCAGCGCAATCTCGGTCTGCATATCTGCCAGTTTCTTCTGGAAAAGCTGCGTTTGCGCCAAGGGCCGGCCAAATTGTTTGCGGTCCAACCCGTATTGGCGCGCGGCGTGCCAGCAGAACTCAGCCGCTCCCATCGCGCCCCAGGAAATACCATAGCGCGCCCGGTTCAAACAGCCAAACGGCCCTTTGAGGCCCGCCACATTCGGCAACAGCGCATCCTCGCCGACCTCGACATTCTCCATCACGATCTCGCCCGTGATCGAGGCACGCAGTGACAATTTGTTCTGGATCTTGGGCGCACTCAGGCCCGCCATCCCTTTCTCCAGGACAAAGCCGCGGATGCGTCCGTCATGCGCCTCTGACTTGGCCCAGACCACAAACACATCCGCGATCGGCGCGTTCGAGATCCACATCTTTGCACCGTTCAGCACATAGCCGCCGTCCGTTTTTTTGGCGACCGTCTTCATCCCCGCCGGGTCTGAACCAGCATCAGGCTCTGTCAGGCCAAAACAGCCGATAAATGCGCCCGAGGCGAGCTTGGGCAGGTATTTTTGCCGCTGCTCTTCCGAGCCATAGGCGTAGATCGGGTACATCACCAACGAGGATTGCACCGACATCATCGAGCGATAGCCGCTGTCGATCCGTTCGACCTCGCGCGCCACCAGGCCATAAGACACGTACGAGCCGCCCAATCCGCCGTATTCCTCTGGCACCGTGACGCCTAGAAACCCCATCTCTCCCATCTCGCGAAAGATGTCGGGGTCTGTGGTTTCGTTGGCAAAGGCGTCAATCACGCGCGGCGCGAGTTTTTCGTCCGCATAAGCTTTGGCGCTTGCCTGGATCATGCGCTCGTCTTCGCTCAGCTGTTCAGACAGGCGCAGCGGGTCGGCCCAATCAAAGCTGCCCAAATCCGGCGCATCCTTCGCCTTCAGAATTTTGGTCTCTACATTCATGTCCGCCTCCGCTTTTGCATGCGCGATTCCAGGTTGCGCGCAGTATTGCAAATCTCGCCTCAGAACTCTAACGATCGTTTGTCCTATGTCTCATGAGAAAAACGCATGACACTGGTCTCGCGCCGCTACTTGCCCTCCATGTCTGCCCTGCTCGCCTTTGAGGCCTCAGCGCGTTTGGGGTCGGCCACGGCCGCCGCCGACGAACTCTCCGTCACCCAAAGTGCCGTCAGCCGCCAGATCAAAACCCTGGAAGAGCAATTGGGCACGCGTCTCTTCGCCCGACGTGGCCGCACGCTTGAACTGACCGAGACCGGACGGCGTTATGTCAAAGACGTACGCGACATTCTCGCGCGGCTGGGCTCTGCCTCGATCGCCGCTGCCGCCCCATCAGGCGGTGGGACGTTGGCGCTGGCTGTGCTGCCAGCCTTTGGCACGCATTGGCTCGCACCGCGCCTCCCGGCCTTCGCGCAGGTGGCGCCCAATGTCACGCTCACCCTCGCCACGCGCTTGCGCCCATTCGACTTTCGAACCGAGCGTTTTGATATGGCCATTCACTTTGGCGACAAAGAATGGCCTGGCGCCAAAGTCAGCTTTGTTCCGTTGATCAAAGAACGTGTGTTCCCGACGATTTCGCCACGGCGCCTGACCGCTCCTGTCTCGCCCAAAACGCTGCTCCAGCACCCCCTTTTGCACCTCGAAAGCCGCCCGCGCGCCTGGTCGCGCTGGTGCGCGGCACATGGTCTGTCCGATGACCTGCCACCGGGCGTACAGTTCGATCAATTCGGCACAATGGCCGAAGCGGCGGTGCATGGTTTGGGCGTCGCACTTTTGCCAGATTTCGTGGCTAACCCTCATCTCGACAGCGGCGCGCTGATCCGCGCCACCACAGAATCGCCGCAAGACCAGGGCCAATATTGGCTTGTTTTTCCAAAGGATAGGTCCACACCAGGGCCACAATCCGCCTTTCGCGATTGGATTGGATCGGCCTGTGAAACAGTGCCACGCGCCTAGCCCAAGCCTGCCCCATTTCCGCCATTTTCTGCCCCTACCGACGACTCACAAGACGGAAACCAAGGGGTTGAGAAATGATGAATATGTTTGCGCGCCACAAGCTGCTTTGCGCGGCCGCCGCCTGTGCACTGTCGTTCCAAGCGGCCAACGCAATGGAACACACCATCCTGATCATGGAAGACGCGTACTTCCCTGACATCACGCACGTGGACCCAGGCGATATCGTCCACTTCCACAACACGACCGGATCATCTCAGAACATCATTTCTGCGAATGAAGATTGGGAACTGGGTCCGATCCCCGCCAATGGACAATTGTCCATCACAATCGAAGAAGCGCAGGAAACCACCTATTACAACGCTGGTTCTCAGGGCGAAGACAGCTCGTACACAGTGTCCGGCTACCTTAGCTTTGACGACGCGCCGATCGACTGATCCCTAACGATCTAAGCCTCTTGGAAACGCCGTGGGCCTCTGGCGCGCACGGCGTTTATTCATGTGCCGGGTCGATCTCCGCGATCAAATTCGGCCCCTGTGCCCGATTGGAATTCACCGCTCGGCTGACCCGGTGCCATTGCAGCGCATCATCCGCCGCCGCCGTCATAAGGCGCGCCGCACCTTTGCCCGCCTCACCCAGCCACAGCGGCCACTGATCCTCTTCCAGAATGACCGGCATCCTGTGATGGATGGCTGACATCGGCGCGTTGGCCGCGGTCGTCACGATGGCACAGGTTGGTTGCCGCTCGGCCTCACCTTCCCCCTTCGGACCCCAGTCCTGCCAAACGCCGGCAAAGGCCAAAGGCGCCAAGTCGCTGCGCGTGATGTACCAAGGCAGGCGCGTGTCTTGCGTGCGGGTCCATTCATAAAACCCGGTGGCAACCAGGATGCAGCGCCGCTCGCGACAGGCCGACCGAAAGGCAGGCTTTTCCGCCACCGTCTCGCCGCGCGCATTGATCAACAGCGGCCCGTCGGTTGGTGACTTGTACCAATGCGGCAGAAACCCCCAGCGCATCGGCTGCAGCCGCCGCTGCCCCTCGCGCGAAAGAACAACATGAACCTGCGTGGTCGGGCAGACGTTGTAATTCGGCACCTCCGGCAGCGCATTGGCAGGGGCCGCCGCAAACAACTGCGCCATCGCGTCATTCGGTAATGTCACGGCAAATCTTCCACACATGAAGGTGAGTTTCCGACAAATTCGATGTCGTGTCACGATCAGACGATCAGATTCTCTGACGCCATCTTGGCATCCAGTCACCGCAGGAGATCACATCATGCTTATGCCGGAAACCTGGCGCCCCGAGCACAAGCTCTTTCCCCATCAGGTCGGTTTTACCTGCCCGCCCTTCGACTATGATGCCGCACCTTCGGATTTCCTGCGCATCGCCCCGGACACGGTGGGCGTACATGGCTGGATGCTGCATGTGCCGGATTACGTGCACGGGCTGGATCAGAGAAAACAGAATTTTGGCATGCTCGAAGACTTTGTCCATTGCATGTCCCGCAACGGTGTCGATGTCTGCGGCCAGGTTGGATCGAACTGGGTCCACGCCTCTGGCCTTGGCGTGGAGGGCATTCGCGACCACTGCGCGCGCCTGTCAGACACCTACGGCGTCGCCTTTCACATGTCAGGCTACGCGATGGTCGAGGCCTTGCGCGCGATGAATGTCGAAAAAGTCGCTTTGAACGCCGCCTATCATTGGCCCGAATGGTGGCAGGGCACCGCGGCCTTTTTGAAAGAGGCCGGATTTGACGTGCTCTGGGCTGGAAATTTTCATGACCAAGGT
This sequence comes from uncultured Rhodobacterales bacterium, assembly GCA_964649815.1. Classification (GTDB taxonomy): domain Bacteria; phylum Pseudomonadota; class Alphaproteobacteria; order Rhodobacterales; family Rhodobacteraceae. Next base: position 51,253 of record CAZYQC010000006.1, read on the forward strand.
TGGTTCGACAGCCAGGAAGAGGTCAACGCGCTGCGCTGGATATTCGACGGCGACTTGGCCGCAAAAAGCTTTGCCTATGTCGCTGAACAGGCGCCAGACGCAGATGCCTATCTGATCAACGGCATGTGCAACTTTCGTTCTGGCCCCGGCGGTCAGCCACAACGCCCCCTGCATCTGACGCCCGCGTTGGAAACCCTTTTGGGCAAACCCGTCATCGGCCATGATACGGCGCTTTATTGGCGGATCTTCAAAACGCTCGGCCTCGCGCCCACGGCGCCCCACGGCAAACTCTTGGAAAGTCTGTAAGCATGCACAAAATCGTTGCCCTTTGGGCCATCCCCCGCTCCACCTCCACAGCGTTCGAATGGATGATGCGCCAACGCGGCGATTTGGACTGCCTGCACGAACCGTTTGGCGAAGCGTGGTACCAAGGCGAAGCCCCCCTATGGCATCGCTTTCAGCCAGGCGATGTGACAACGCCAGGTTTGACGCTGGAGAGCGTCTGGGACGACATCCAAGCCCGCGCCACGCGCGGTCCGGTTTTTCTCAAGGACTTCCCGCATTACATCAACCACATGTGGACGCCAGCGTTTCTGGCGCATTTTGATCACGCCTTTCTGATCCGTGATCCGGCCAAAACGATCACGTCGATGTTTGACAAATGGCCTGACTTCCACGAAGGCGAAGTTGGCTTTCCAGAACAGCGCGCGCTGTTTGATCTGCTCTGGGCGCTCAATGGCACGCCCCCGCCCGTGATCGACAGCGACGATCTGCTGGAAAACCCCAAAGCCATGACCGAAGCGTTTTGCGACGCGGTCGGTATCCCGTTTCTGCCGGACGCCCTGACTTGGGAAGCGGGTGGAGACCCCGGTGCGCATTCGTGGTGGGATGGCGGGTCGTTTCACGCCAATCTGTCGCAGTCAACGGGGTTGAAACGGCAGGCGCGCAAATACGTTGATCTGGATGCAACGCCAGAGCGCGTGCAGCAAGTTTACCGCCGGATGATCCCGCATTACGAACGCCTCTACGCGCATCGGATCACACTCTAGGCCCACGACCTCTGGCGCCTTGCCGCCGCCCGGCAGACCAAACGACACCCGATGGCAGCCCCGCCGGAACTCAGCGCGGCTTCACGATTGATTAACGCTTTTTGTCTTTAAAATCAGGCGTGTCCCCGCGGGGACAGAAAAAATGCGGTTCCGCGCGTTTGAAACAGACCGGGCTGTCCCCGCGGGGACAGCCCGATCCTTTGACTTATTTCATCGTAATGCGGCCATCGGTGTAGGGCGTCACAGGGCCATTCGCGGCCATGTATTCCGCCAAGACATCCGCCAGATCTGGTCCGTAATCATACGCATTCGCAGCGCTGCGGAACATACGGTATCCGTCACCACCATTGCGCACGTAGTTGTTGGAAACCAGACGATAGACCCGATCCATCTCGAGCGCGGCACCCCCAACCATGACATCTGAAATGCGGCTGCCCGGTTCGGCAGACGCATCAACAGTAAACGTCATGCCAGCCACCTGCGGGAACCGGCCTGCGCCGTCTTCGATCTGGCCCACACCGTTTTCAAGGGCCGCCATGATTGCGGCACCGTCAACCTCGAAGGTGGACAAGGTGTTCTGGAACGGAAGCACAGTCAGAACTTCGCCCATCGTCACTTCGCCCGCATCAATAGAGGCACGAATACCACCGCCGTTCTGGAACGCGATTTCGACACCTTGCGCTTTGACCCGATCCAACATCGCATCCGCGATCAACGAGCCCATCGCACATTCCATCGCCCGACAGACAGAACGGTCGCCTTCGATGGCCGCCGTCGATTGCGCCACAACCCGCGACTTCATCTCTTCGATTGGGCCCGCCAACTCGGCCACGCGCGCGACCATCGCAGGGTCCTCGGCAACGCTGGCGTCCAATAGGATCGTGTCGCCTTCGGCATAAGCCAAAGTGCCGTCGTCATTGAAGGTAAGCGTCAGGTGCCCCACGTATTTCGAATAGGCATAAGCCTGCACGACCGGCACCAAAGCGCCGCTCTCCTGGCTAACCCAGGTTGGATAAGCGCCTGCCCGCTTTGGGTCCGAGGCCGAGAGATACGTGTGGCTGTGCCCGCCGACAACGGCGTCAATGCCCGGAACCGCGGCTGCGATTGCGAGGTCTTTGTTCAGGCCCACGTGGTTCAGCGCGATGATCTTGTCGACACCTTCGGCCTCAAGCGTGGCAACATCTGCCGAGAGGCTCTCGATTTCGTCCTGGAAGATCACGCTTTCACCTGGCGACGAGGTCTCGGCCGTGTCTGTGGCCAAAGCCGAGATGATGCCGATCTTTTCGCCACCGACCTCAAGGACCACGTGATTGGTCACTTTGCCCGCCAGAACGTTGGACTGGCTCACGTCGATATTGCCCGCGATCACAGGAAAGCTGACGTTTTCGATCAGTTTTGCAAGACCCTCTGGGCCATCATCAAATTCGTGGTTGCCGACGGCCATAACGTCAAAGCCGATGTCCTCCATAAACTCTGCTTCGACATCGCCCTTGTAGGTCGTGTACATCAACGAGCCTTGGTATTGGTCGCCCGCGTCCAGAACGATCACGTTTTCGCCCGCCAACTCTGCGCGCAGATGATCGATCATCGTTTTCACGCGCGCGACGCCGCCAAAGCACTTACCTTCTGCGTTGTCGTCCGGCCGGCAGGTCGAATCGAACCTGTTGATCGGCTCGATCCGGCTGTGCAGATCGTTGATGTGGATTACGTGCAATGTGTAGTCGGCCTGCGCTAACCCGGCGCTTAGCGCGAGGGCGGCAGTGGCAGTCAGCAGACGTGTCATCGGTGTCTCCAAGTTTGATTGTAACGGTTTTATGAAGGCAGTGTGTGTTAGCCACAGGCTCGGAGTCAAAGCGATTTGTGTGAAAGTGACGCGACAAGAGCGCCAGCTGCCGCTTGACGCCGAAATTTGAGCGGCGCATCAATCGCGCATGCTGATCTACAAGATTTTTCGCGCCGAAGAATGGGCCGACTTTGAAAGCGCCGGAGAGACGCAGGGCGCTCCGATCGATCTGGCCGATGGGTACATCCATTTTTCAACCGCCGCGCAGGCCGCCGAAACGGCGGCGAAACACTTTGCCGGAGGTCAAGGATTGGTCCTGGTGGCTGTCGACGCAGAGGGGTTGGGCGACGCTCTTAAGTGGGAAGTGTCCCGCGGTGGCGCAAAGTTTCCGCATCTCTACCGAGATTTGGATATGACAGATGTGGTGTGGTGCAAACCTCTACCGCTCATTGATGGCGCCCATCGCTTTCCAGAGGACATGATATGACCGAAGCCTTTGTTGATCCGACCCGCGCGCAATTCGACGTCTTCAAAGGGCTGGATCGCGACCACCCGATCGAGATGCTCAACCTGGTTCGGTTTCGCGAAAAGGCCGCCTATCCCGATGGGCACGCCTTGGCAGGGGCGGGGCTGAGCGGGGCCGAAGCATATGCCAATTACGGCAAAGACACCGCGCATATCCTGGAAAAAGTCGGCGGGTCGATTCTGTGGCGGGGTCGGTTTGAGACGGTTCTGATCGGGCCGGACGATGAACACTGGGATGCCGCCTTTATCGCGCGCTACCCGACGGCGGGGGCGTTCATGGCAATGGTGACGGATCCCGAATACCAGGTCGCAGTGGTCCACCGCCAAGCCGCCGTTTTTACCTCGCGCTTGATACGCAACGCACCGCTGGATGGCGGCGCAGCCTTCGGATGAAAGCGCTTGCTGAACGCATGGCCTTGCGCGCTTTTCGCAATGTGGACCCCGAGACCGCGCACGGCCTTGCACTAAAGGCGCTTCATTCGCCCTTTGCAGATTTGCCGGGTCCCGTGACGTCGCCCCGATTGGCGACATCGGTGGCCGGCATGCGCCTGCCAAACCCGGTCGGGTTGGCGGCGGGATTTGACAAGAATGCAACGGCGCTTGGGCCGCTGATGAAGGCCGGTTTCGGCTTTTTGGAAGTGGGTGCCGCCACCCCCAAGGCGCAACCGGGCAACCCCAAGCCGCGTTTGTTTCGCCTGACCGAGGATCAAGCGGCCATCAACCGATTTGGGTTCAACAATGACGGCATGTCAGACATCGTGCGCCGTCTGTCTATGCGTCCCGCTGGCATAGCGGTTGGATTGAACCTGGGCGCAAACAAAGACAGCGCCGATCGCGCCGCCGATTTTGCGACCGTTTTGACCGCCGCAAAAGACCACGTGGATTTCGCGACGGTCAATGTCTCGTCACCCAACACAGAAAAGCTGCGGGATTTGCAGGGGGCAGAGGCTTTGGCCGCTTTGCTGGACGGCGTGATGGCCGTGCGCGGCGATGTGCCTGTGTTCCTCAAGATCGCCCCAGATTTGACACCTGCCGAGATTGAGGATGTCGCCAATATCGCCGCGCGGGCGCAGATCGCGGGGATCATCGCGACGAACACAACCCTTGATCGCGCGGGCCTTCACAGTCGCCATGCGGCCCAGACCGGCGGTCTGTCCGGCCAGCCCTTGTTCGAAAAGTCGACACGGGTGCTGGCGCATTTGTCTGAATTGACCGAGCTGCCGATCATCGGGGTGGGCGGCGTTGCCTCGGCGGAACAGGCTTTGGCCAAGATACAGGCCGGGGCCGAGGCCGTGCAGCTTTATACCGGTATGGTTTATGGCGGTCTGTCGCTGGCGCGGCGGATCGCACGTGACCTTGACGCCTTGCTGCACGCGCAGGGGTTTGCAAACGTCAGCGATGCCGTGGGGACAGATAAGGCCCGCTGGCTTTAGTCGCCTTCGGTCACGCCGCGTTCCAAGGCCGGGTATTTGAGCCAGAGCGTGACGCCCCGCGCAATGAACGAGATCAACAGCGCGACCCAGAGGCCGTGATTGCCGAACACAGGCACAAAGACCAGCAGAGCCGCAACATAGATCGCAAAGCTGACGGCCATCATGTTGCGCATGTCCCGGGTGCGGGTCGCGCCTATAAAGATCCCGTCCAGCATGAACGGCGCGATCCCCACAACCGGCGACAAAATCAGCCAGAACAGATATTGGCGCGCTTCTGCGCGGACCTCTTCGGAAGTGGTCAGCAGGTCGATGAACCACGGGCCCAGCGCGAGGTAAACCGCAGACAAAAGCACGACCAGACCGGCGCCCCAGATCGATGATAAGATGGCAGCGCGGCGCAATCGGCCCACGGCGCGGGCTCCGACCGCCTGACCGACCAGAGCCTCTGCGGAAAAGGCAAAACCGTCCATGATGTAGGCGGCGATGGTGACAAACTGCATCAGCACCTGGTTCGCGGCCAAGGTGACATCGCCCATCGAGGCACCGATAAAGAGGAAGGCCAAAAAGATCAGCTGCAGCAAAAGCGAGCGCAGAAGAATGTCGGACGAAACATTGGTCAGCCGACGCAGCTTGTCGCGCTGGAGGATCACCTCGGGCGAGAGGAATGCTGCGCTGCGGAAAGCAGAGCGGCAAAACCAGAGCCCGACGGCAAGCCCGGTCCATTCTGCCAGGAATGTGCCCCAGGCAACACCTTCGACGCCCCAGCCGAGCCCCAGAACGAACCAAAAGTCCAAGGCGACGTTCAGGCCGTTCATCACCAGTTGAACCACGAGGACAGCGCGCGTGCGTTCTTGGGCGATCAGCCATCCCGTGATCCCAAAAAGCGCAATGGCCGCGGGCGCGGACCAAATGCGGATCGCCATGTAGTCGCGGGTCAGTGTCTCGACCTCGGGACTGGCGGGGGCAAAGGCGAAGGCAAGCCAAAAGAGCGGGGCTTGCAACACGATCAAGAGCAAACCTGCCCCGCCGCCAATGATCAATGCGCGGGAAAGAAGGGCCGAGATTTCTTGGTGATCCCCCTGCCCCAAGGCTTGCGCCGCCAGGCCCGTAATGCCCATGCGCAGAAAGCCGAACAGCCAATAGGCAAGCGACAGCAGGATCGCGCCAAGTCCCACAGCACCGATAGGCGCGGCCTCGCCCAACTGGCCCACCACGCCAGTATCAACGGCCCCCAAGATCGGGACGGTTGCATTCGACAGCACAATCGGCACGGCAATGTGCAGCACCCGCCGGTGGGTGATTGGACTGTCTGCGGCCGATGTCATGCGTCGCGGGGCATCACGAAATGGCCGGTGGCCTGCGCAAAAAGCCTGTTGCGATTGTCTTGCCAGCCTTCGACATGCACGCTGGCGTAGCGCCGGCCCGACCGATTGATCCGCGCGCGCGCATAGGCGTCGCGCGGCAGGCCGGAGCGAAGATAATCAATTGAAAAATCTACTGTTTTAGGAAGCCTTGGCATTTTGGGCTGGCCGGTCTCATCAGCGAGCATGCCTGCTTCGACATCATCCCACATCGCGTGCCACGTCAGCGTCACATGGGCGGTGATTTCAAGAAATGCAGCCGTCACGCCGCCATGAAGGGCCGGCAGGGTCGGATTACCGATCAGCTTGTCGCTATAGCTGAGAACGCCGGTCAATTCGTCGCCGCGCCGATCAAACGACACGCCAAGGTATTGGATGTAGGGAACGCCTTCGATCAGGCTGGCGAGCGCTGCGTCGCGCCTTTGTTTCACCTTTTGCACGGGTTCTGGTTTGGTCGTCATGACGTGGCCTTCCCTGATCCTGAGCTGGGTCCCGACACGGTAAAGGCTCCGACGGCGGTGGCGACGGGGTTTTCCTTGTCATCGTCCATTGCAGTTGCGCGCACAAAGGCCACCGAGCGGGTCAGATGATAACATTCAGCGCGCACGCGTAGCCCTTGGCCTGGGGTGGCTGTGCGCATGTAGTCGATGCGCAAATCCAGCGTCGCCGTCACGCCCGGGTTGTCGGGGTGCGAAATGACAGCCGCGCCACAGCACGTGTCCAAGAGCGCAGAGACCGCTCCGCCCGCCATGACCCCCGTTTCGGGATCACCGATAAGGCGCGTGTCGTAGGGCATGCTCATCTCGGCCACGCCGGGGCCGATCTCGTCCAGGACCATATTCAGGTCGCCGCAATGCGGGATGGCCATCATGAATTGACGGGCAATGTCGGCTTTTACGTCCACCATAGGGTCGTTCACTTCGGTTTTTTCCAGTCTTATGTGCTGCAGTGCAGATAAGGGCAAGAGGATGCCTTGCTCTTTCCCCGGGGGAAGCCTACCCTTGCGCGCAAGGGAGAGATCAAAGCCATGGCAGACGACCGCTTGAGCTTTAAAGAGATGTGTGCGGCGTTCGATGTAACGCCCCGCACATTGCGGTACTATGAGTACATCGAGCTCCTGCAACCTGACCGCGAGGGGCGCAGCCGATTTTACGGCCCGCGCGAGCGGGCAAGGATGAAGCTGATCCTGCGGGGTCGCAAGTTCGGCTTTCAGCTGGAAGACATCCGGCAATGGCTGTTGATCTATGAAAACGAAGGCACGAACGCCCAAATGGAAGTTTGGATGGAAATGTCTGGACGCCAGTTGAACGAGCTTAAAGACCAGCGCGCGCAATTGGATGAGGCGATTGACGAGCTGGGCCAGCTGCGCGGTGAGGTTGAAGCCTATTTGGCCAAGCAGGCCTCTTAGCACCTGAATTTCTCAGGCGGTCTGAGACATACAGTTGCTAGTCTTCAGCCTTCAATCTGTTTTTCGACGCCTGATGCCACAGGTGATTTGGTAGCGGTTGTGCGGATCACGTCGGAGGAACGGGCTGTGTTTTGGATCTTCTTTGCAGTTCGAAAATTGAGCGCACAGCGCGATGGGTTTAGGTGTCTGACCGATGCGTTAGTGCCGCGCATATTGCAGTCGCAGCACGTGTGGGCCGGCGGTGTGCATAATGGGAATGCAGTGCGGTGAATTGGCCCGTCACTGAGCCAATTCACCGTTGCCTGCATGCCTGCTGCGGTCTTTTCAACCGTTCTTCTGGGGATGCTGTGTTGCCTGTTTTAGCGTTCGCCTATTCGGCCGCGTGCAGCAGCAGCACGACATCCCGGGTGTCGGGCATAAGATCGGCGGCTGGTTTCTTGACCCGCTTGCGCACCAGCGCAAACATCGGCGGGGTGAAGTAAAAGCTGACCACCGTTGACAGCAACACGCCTCCGGCGATGGACACTGCGAATGGGGGCCAGAAGGCGCCACCGTCAAGGATCAGGGGCAGGAAGCCGCCAAAGGTCGTGATTGTGGTCGAGATGATGTGGCGGCTGGATCCTGTGACAACGCGGACCATCGCCTCTTGATCGCCGGATGCGGCGTCTTCGTCCGCTTGCAGGGCCGTCAGGATGATGATGGCGGCGTTGATGGACACGCCGATGGACCCGATCACACCGATGATTGCGACCACGCCGAAGGGGTATTGCATGATGGCCAGAGACAGCATCGAGAGTCCCGCCGCCAGGACGCAGACGACAAGCGTCACCGTTGCCAATCGGAAGGAGTTGAACGTCAGCACGATCGTGGCCACGGTCAGCGTGACAATCAGGCCGACCGAGGCAAGCAAATTGCCCACGGTGTTCGAGCGGGCGTCGCTGTCGCCACCGAGGCTGAGCGTATAGCCGGTTGGCATTTCAAAGCCCCGCTCATCGAGGGCCACGAGCACCTGTTGCAAAGCTTCTTCGGGCAGAACGTCGGGGACAAGGAAGGCCTGAATGACATTTTCCCGTGCGCCATCGACACGTGTGATGATGCTTTCTGCGGGTTCGACGACAGGCGTGGCGATTTCAGACAGCGGCACGGCAGGGAAAGCGCCGCGCGCAGAGATCACAGGTGCGTTGGGCAGAAGGATTGGCATGTCAGCAATCGCCTGAAGATCGCCGCGCAAGCCGTCGCCAAACCGCACGCGCACGGCCAATTGTTCCGTCCCTTCGACCAAAGAGCCTCCGGTTACGCCAACAAGGGCTGCGTCAAGCTGAGCGGCCACGTCTGCCACGTCGAGGCCAAGCAGGCGGGCTTTGTCTTCGTCGATATTGAAGCGTACCTTGGGGGCGCCGCCGTTGACGCCTGCGCGGGCCTGGGTGACGAGATCAAGATCAGACATGATCGCGCGCACTTCGTCGCCCAAGGCGCGCAATGTGGCGATGTCCTGCCCCTGGATTTTGATTTCGACGGGGGCATCGACAGGGGGGCCTTGGACCAGACCGCGCACGATCACTTGCGCCTGTGGAAAGGCGCTGTCGAAACGTTGCTGCAAGCTGCCCACCAGTCGGGCGGCATCGGCATCGGTTTCGGTGGTGATCATGGCCTGGGCAAAGCCGGGTTCCTGACTGCGGCCACCGACGATGTTATAGTAAAACGCAGGGCCAGAAGCGCCGATGGACCAATAGATGCTGCGCAGACTCTCGTCCGCACGAATGATCGCGTCCATGTCGTTTGCGACACGGGTTGTCTCGGTGATGGCGCTGCCGGGTGGCATGGTGACTTCGATGTAGAACTGGTTACGCTCGACGCCGGGGAAAAACTGAGCCGTGAGCGTCGGGAACGAGACAAAGCCCAGCACAGGCAAGATAAGTGACAACGCGACGGCACGGATGGGGTTTGTCACGGCAAACCGGATCGAGCTTTCAAAGAGGCGGCCAAGCCAGCGCAGTTGGACCCCATTCGCGAATGCTCCACGGGTTTCCGAAGACGGCAAGATCCATCCTGCAATGGCCGGGGTCACAGTCAGCGCGATCAACAGCGACCAGAAGAGCATAAGCACAACGGCAATGGCGATCGAGCCAACAAAGTCACCAGCAGGCCCCGGCAGCAGGATCATCGGCGTAAAGGCCAAGGCAGTTGTCACGGTCGAGGCAAAAAGCGGCGCGGCCAGGCGTTTGACAGCATCGCTGACAGCGGCCTCTCGCGCCATGCCCGCTTTGAGACGCTTGCGGATTTCGTCGGCCATGACGATTGCGGCGTCGACCAAAAGACCCAGAGCCACGATCAGGCCTGTTACAGACATCTGGTGGATGGGCAGGCCGATCATGTTCATCGTGGCCAGCGTGGCCAGCGAAACCACAGGCAGCACTGCCGCCACGATAAGGGCCGCGCGGACGCCGAGGGTCAGCAGCAGAACAGCAACAACCAATCCAACACCGATGGCCATGTTGAGGCCAACTTCGGCCAAGCGGTCAACGGTATAGGTGCTTTGATCAAAGAGCAGCGTTTCTTCGATGCCCAAGGGCACTTGATCTGCCCCTGCAGCGAGTTCGGACTTCACGAAACCCATCCAGCGGTCGATCTGTTGGCCATCTTGGGCCAGCGTGCCGATCAGGATGGCGGGTTTGCCGTTGGCAAAGGCCAGCTCTTCTGTGGGTGTCTTTGGCCCGCGCGTGATGCGCGCGATATCGGCCAGACGCACGGTCGCGCCATCATCGCTTTCGCGCAGGACGATCTGACGGATGCGGTCCATCGTTTCGATCTCACCGCTGACGCCGATGGTCAGGTCAACGCCACCTTGCAACCGACCCGCCTGCACTTTGCCGTCCGCCTCGGCCACGCGCGCTGAAATCTCTCGGGCCGAGAGACCCAGTGCGGCGGCCTTTTCCAGATCAACGCGGATCAGGACTTCTTCCTCGGGCAGGCCAAAATAGTCTACGGCGCGCGTGCCTGGGATAGCACGCAGACGGTCACCAAGCGCTTCGGCATGGCGCCCCATGAGCGTCAGCGGCATATCCGGTTCGGTGGAGGTCACAGAGATCACGCCGGAATAGGCCGAGATGCCTTCGGCGTTGAAATCCGGGGCTAGAACACCGGCGGGGAAATTGCGCCGCGCGTCTTCAACAGCGTCGCGCGCCTCGGCCCAGATTTGCTCGATCGCGTCGTCTTCTAATGTTTCCAGCAAGTCGATCGAAATCACAGAGACACCGGTGCGCGAGACCGAAGAAATCTGATCAATTTCCGCGATTTTACGCAGTTCTTCTTCGATTTCGGCGGTTACGAGCGATTCAACACGCTCGGGATCCGCGCCGGGGAATTGCGTGGTTACGGTGGCGAATAAGTTTGTGATCGTGGGATCTTCTTGCCGTCCAAGCGACAGAAAGGACGACAGGCCCGCAGAGACCAAAACGAGGATGATCAGGGCTACGATACGCGGTTGGCGAAAGGTCAGCGTTTCCATTGGGATCACTTCTGTTTGGTGCGGATTAGGACGCAGGCTGGGGATCGACGGTTTGACCGACTGTCACGCGTTGTGGGCCGCTGGTGATCAGCTGAACCCCGTCAGGAAAGGCACCGCGCACGAAAACCTGATCGCCTTCGGTGTGCAGAACCTGGACCGTGAGCGCGCGCACGATGTTGTCCGCGTCAACGGCCAGCAAGGTCCATTGGCCGCGCTGACCCTCTTTCAGAACAGTCACCGGCACCCAAAGCCCATCGGTTTGCACCCTATCGGTAAGCATCAACCGAGCGGTTTGGCCAAAGGCGAAACCAGCGTCCGTTCCGATCTCGAAAATGGCAGTGCGGGTGCGGGTTGTGGGATCAACGTCGGGGCGCAGGGTGACAAGAGAGACGTCATTGAGCGCGCCCGCGATAGAGACAGTGGCGGTTGCCAGATCCGCCTCGGCGATATCAAGCGGGAGACCCACGCGCACATTGGGCGCGCCGTTTTCCGCGATTTCGACAAGGCCCTGCCCCGGTGACACGCTTTCGCCACCATCTACGCGGCGATCTGTGATGCGGCCGTCGAAGGGCGCATAGACTTTGGATTTTTCGGCCTGAATGCTGTTGGTCATCAGGGCGGCCTCGGTCTCGGCGATGCGCGATTGCAGCTCGTCCGAACGCGAGAGCGCTTCGTCAAGGGCGGCTTGGCTTGCATAGCCCTGGCGCGAGAGTTTCGACTGGCGTTCAACCGTTTGTTTGGCAAAGCGCAGTTGCGCCTCAAGGGCCGATTGGCTGGCCAAAAGACGCTCGCGCTCAGCATCCAGAAGGCGCGTGTCGAGCGAGGCGATATGTTGGCCTTTGGAGACCGTGTCGCCTTCGTCAACGAGGATTTCGTCAAGCCGTCCGCTCAGCTCAAAAGAGACCGTCGTGCTGCGCTGCGCCTCGATTTGGCCCACGAAAGAGCGCGTCACCTCATAGCCTTGGGCCAAAACGATAGGGGCCGTAGAGACCGGCATCACAGGGGCAGAGACAGGCGCAGGCACCGCATTGGCGCGGCGGGTCAACTCTTGGCTGCCCAAGGCCACCGCGGTCACGGCGACGCCGCCTACCGCCAATGTCAACGTGATCCGTCCAACGGCTCGGACGGTCCGACGCAAAAGTCCTGGCTGTTCTGTTTTCGACTTGGTTTCCGTTGCGGCCATGAGGCTACCCTCGCAATGTTAGAGCTTCTAACTCATATGTTAGCGTTTCTTACTTTGACAAGATGTACGGGGTCTGAAAGAAGTTGGATCATGGAAATAATTGAAAACACCAAAGCGGCACCGCTGAAGAAGGTGGGGTATCATCACGGCGATTTGCGCGCCGGATTGATCGAAGCCACACGTCAGTTGGTCGAAGAAAAAGGGCCGGACGGATTTTCGGTCTCGGATGCGTGCCGTCTCGCGGGTGTGTCGACTGCGGCGCCTTATAAGCACTTCAAAGATAAGTCAGAAATGATTGTCGCGATGGTCATGGAGGGTATGGAGCGCCACCGTCAGAACATGATCAAAGCGCTGGAACAGGCGCCGCCGGGCACGCCTGCGCGGATCCGCGTTCTGGGGCGCGAATATGTGGATTTCGCCCTGACCGAGCCGGGTGTTTTTCGCCTGAAATTTGGCGGCTATACAGATCGTCTCGAAGATCCACGCCTGCAAGAGGCGGGCGAAGGCACCTTTACGTTGGTGTTGCACGAGGTGGCGAAATGCATGGGCAAGGACGAGATCACCCCCGACATCCGGCGGCGTGGCTTTATGCTGTGGAGCTTTGTGCATGGGCTGAGCTTTTTGCTGGCGGATTCCAAGCTGTCGGATTTGGGGGGCGACTTTGAAGTTGACGATTTGCTCACGGACATCGCCGTGCGCGTTTTGGCGCCGTGACGCGGCCTTGATGATGCGGTTTTCGGGCTAGATCGGTGATCACCGGGGCTCCATCCCGGATGTGTTTGCCTGTAGGCGGAGTTGGATATGTACCCTTTCATCAGACTGACCTGGCAGATGGCTTTGGCTGCGCGGCAACCAAAACTGGGCCCCTGGGACGCGCATACTTCCTATCATTATTGCATGCCTTGGGATGTCGATATGTTCGGAGAGATGAACAACGGGCGCGTCCTGACGTTTACCGATCTGGGTCGGTTTCCACTTGCGCTGCGGGGTGGATTGATCCGCGTGATCGTCAAGAACAAATGGCAGCTGTCGATGGCTGGCGCGACGGTTCGATGGCAACGACGCATCTTGCCGTTCAAACGTTATGAGATGCGCTCGGCCGCCATCGGATGCGACGACAAATTCGTTTATTTGCACCATACGATCTGGCGCGAGGGCGTCTGCCACGCGAGCGTTCTGTACCGCGCCTGCGCCAGAAAGGGCAAAGATCGCATCCCGATCGAGACATTCATGTCCGAAATGGGAACCGCCCAAGACATGCCCCGCCTGCCCGATTTTGCCGAGACCTGGCGGCAGGGCGAGGATGCGCGCAGTTGGCCGCCCGAAGCGGCCTAGGTCCATGCGCCACAGGGTGATCCCGCGCGCCACATACCGTTCATGAACGGCGTTTAGACTGTGTTCACAGCTTGTGCGGTAGAGGCTGTCTAAGCGTCTGGGCTGTGTGGATCGCGTTGTGGCGGAACGTTCGTTTGGCACAACGGAAAGTGACGTAACGTATAACTTACGTAAACGTCAGCCACCATTGTAGCGTCTCGCCACACTGCCCAGATTCGCAGTGGAACGGTTAAAAGTGAGCGATACAATGCGCGACAAAACGATGAGTATCCGTGAGATGTGTGATGCTTTTGACGTCACACCACGGACATTGCGATTTTACGAAGCCAAGGAACTCTTGTTCCCGATCCGCGAAGGCCAAAAGCGTCTTTTTACCAAACGTGATCGCGCCCGGCTCAAGCTGATCTTGCGCGGCAAGCGCTTTGGTTTCAGCCTGGAAGAAATCCGTCAGCTGCTGGATCTGTACCACATGGGTGACCAGCAACAGACCCAGTTGGCGCAGACCTATGACATCGCGCAAGAGCGTTTGAACGACATGATCCGCCAACGCGACGAGCTGAACGAAGCGATAGAAGATCTCAAAGACCAGTTGAAGTGGGGCGAAAAGGTCCTTGCTTCGATGGCGACATCCAAAAACGCGGCGGAATAATCCCCGCACATTCCGAGTAGAAAAGGGAGACCTAACGTGCCGACCTATACAGCGCCAACAAAAGACCTCCAGTTCGTATTGCACGATGTGCTGAACGTAACCGGGTCCGACATTCCCGGCTATGATGAGCTGGAAGCCGATTTCACCTCTGCCATTCTGGAGGAGGCCGGCAAAATTTCGAGCCAAGTTCTTGCCCCATTGAATGCGGTCGGCGACACCGAAGGGTGCCGGCTGGAAAACGGAATTGTCTATACGCCTACAGGCTTCAAAGACGCGTTCGAACAGATGAAAGCAGGCGGCTGGACCGGCCTAGACATGCCAGAAGCCTATGGCGGCCAAGGCATGCCCTATCTGCTTGGCACCGCTGTGGGCGAGATGTTTTCTGCGTCAAATCAGGCGTTTATGATGTATCAAGGTCTCACCCACGGTGCGGCCTCGGCCATCCTTGCGCATGGAACGGACGCCCAAAAGGACAAGTGGCTGCCGAAGATGGTCAGCTGTGACTGGACCGGCACGATGAACCTGACCGAACCGCATTGCGGAACCGATCTGGGTTTGATGCGGACCAAGGCCGTGCCGCAGGATGACGGATCTTACAAGATTTCCGGCCAAAAGATCTTTATCTCTTCTGGCGATCACGACATGGCCGAAAACATCGTCCATCTGGTTCTGGCAAAGATCCCTGGTGGGCCAGACGGCATCAAGGGCGTGTCTCTCTTTATCGTACCCAAAGTCATGGTCGATGACGACGGCAATCTGGGCGCCCGCAACGGCGTCTCGGTCGGCAAGATCGAAGAAAAGATGGGCATCCACGGCAATTCCACCTGCGTCATGAATTACGACGAAGCGACAGGCTATTTGCTGGGCGAGGCGCACAAGGGTATGCGCGCCATGTTCACCATGATGAACGAAGCCCGTTTGGGCGTTGGCATGCAGGGCCTCGCACAAGCCGAAGTCGCGTATCAAAACGCGCTGGAATATGCGAAAGACCGTTTGCAAGGGCGCGACGTCACAGGCGTCAAGAACCCCGACGGCCCGGCCGATCCGCTGATCGTGCACCCGGATATCCGTCGGTCCTTGATGGATCAAAAGAGCTTTGCAGAAGGCGCGCGCGCGTTTGTTCTGTGGGGCGCACAGATGATCGACGCGGCACATCGCAAGGGCGACAAAAACGCAGACGGCCTCATCTCGTTGCTGACCCCGGTCATCAAGGGCTTTTTGACCGATCAGGGCTATGACATGACGATCAAGGCGCAGCAGGTCTATGGCGGTCACGGCTATATCGAGGAATGGGGCATGTCCCAATTCACCCGCGACGCCCGGATTGCCATGATCTACGAAGGGGCCAATGGCGTTCAGGCGCTGGACCTCGTGGGCCGCAAGCTGGCGCAAGATGGTGGCAAACACGTGATGGCGTTCTTTGAGCTGGTGAAAACCTTCATCGCAGAGAACAAAGGCCAGGATGAGGCCTATGACCGTGAGTTCATCGAACCGCTGAAAGCGGCGTCAAAAGACCTGCAAGAGGCTGGCATGTACTTTATGCAAAACGGCATGACGAACCCGAACAACGCTTTGTCGGGCTCTTATGACTTCATGCATATGTTCGGCCATGTTTGCTTGGGCCTGATGTGGGCGATGATGGGCAAGGCCGCCGACGCGGCCCTGGCTGGTGGCACGTCGGATGTTGAGTTCTACCAGACCAAACTGTCGACGGGTCGCTATTATATGGCGCGCCAATTGCCCGCCACGGCGCTGCACCTGACACGCATCAAGTCCGGCGCGGACACGGTCATGGCGCTGGATGCGGCAAACTTTTGATCGGTTTGGGCGGGGGGAACTCCGCCCAACGGCCGCCCGCTGATGTCGATCGCCCTGGCAAGGACCGCCCTGAGGGCAGGCGGCACAGATTTCATGCGCTGAGCGATCTCAGCAACGCCAAAACAGAAAAGGGCTTTTCCATGAAGGACCTTCCCGCACAAACAGGTTGGATGACGGACGAGCATCAGATGCTCGCCGATATGACGGCAAATTTCATCAACACCGAATGGGCGCCCCGCTTTGAAACCTGGCGCAAGCAGTCGCAGATGGACCGCTCGGCCTGGTACGAGGCGGCGGAGCTGGGTCTGCTCTGCCCGTCCATCCCCGAGGAATACGGCGGCGCGGGCGGCGATTTCGGCCACGAAGCGGCGATCCTGATGGAGGCGGCACGCGCCAACCTCGCCAGCTGGGGCCATTCGATCCATTCCGGTATCGTGGCGCATTACATCCTCGAATACGGCTCAGAAGAGCAGAAACAACGCTGGCTGCCCAAGATGGCGCGCGGCGAAATGGTCGGCGCCCTGGCGATGACCGAACCCTCCACCGGGTCCGACGTGCAGTCGATCAAGACCAAGGCAGTGAAAGACGGCAACGCCTATCGTTTGTCCGGGCAAAAGACCTTTATCACCAACGGCCAGCACGCGGAAATCATCATCGTCGCGGCCAAAACCGATCCAAGCCTCGGCTCAAAAGGCGTGAGCCTGGTGGTGGTCGAAACCGAAGGCGCCGACGGCTTCCAACGCGGTCGCAACCTGGAAAAGATCGGCAAACACGCCTCGGATACCTCCGAGCTTTTCTTCGACAATGTCGAAATCCCGCCGGAAAACATCCTGGGCGGCGAAGAGGGCAAAGGCTTTTACCAGATGATGCAACAGCTCCCCCAAGAGCGTCTTATCATCGCCTGCGAAGCGATGGGCGCAATGGAAGGGGCGGTCGAGCGGACGATCACCTATTGCAAAGAACGTGAGGCCTTTGGCGGAAACCTGCTTCAGTTCCAAAACACGCGCTTCAAGCTCGCAGAATGCAAGACCAAAACCGCCGTCTGCCGCGCATTCCTTGACGAATGCATCTCAGAGCACCTGCGCGGCGAGCTGACCGTCGACAAAGCCGCGATGGCCAAATACTGGCTCACCGATTGCCAGGGCCAAGTGCTGGACGAATGCCTGCAGCTGCATGGCGGCTACGGGTTTATGCAGGAATACGCCATCGGCGAGATGTGGGCCGATGCGCGGGTTCAACGGATCTACGGCGGCACAAACGAGATCATGAAAGAGCTGATCGCGAGGTCCCTTTGAGTGCATCCGCCACGCATAGGACAGCAGATGGGACGCCTCCGGCGGGGGAGTATTTTGCGTCCAAAAGAAGCAGGGGCGGAGAGCAATCCACCCCGCCGTCCGGCCTCATATCGGGGTTAACCCTGGCGGGCGGGACGGCGGAGCTTCTTCCGGAGCGGTCATCGGCTCTCCAGCCTGTACCGCGTCACAGGGATACGCGCGCGAGGGTTAATGCTTTCTTGCTGAAAGGGCGGCATGGTCCTTCTTTTGGATAAAAATACTCCGGGGGTGTGGGGGCTGGCCCCCACGGGCCCTGCACAGTCAAACCCAAGACGCCAAGGGAGGGCGACGCGACTATGACCATTCAACTGCGCTGTTTTGGAGAAAGCGGTAATTCCTACAAGGCCGCCTTGTCGTTGGCCTTGTCTGGCCTTGAGTGGAGCCCGGTGAAGGTCGATTTCTTTAACGGAGAAACCCGGTCAGTCGATTACCGCGAAACTTTGAACAACATGGGCGAGGCGCCTGTTTTGATCGACGGCGACGTGCGGCTGACGCAGTCGGGTGTGATCCAGCAGTATATCACGGACAAAACGGGCATGTTCGGCGGCACGACGGACGCGGAGCGGTACGAGGTTTTGCGCTGGGTACTTTGGGACAATCACAAGCTCAGTTCGATGTGCGGCGTGACGCGCTTTTTGATGAATTTCACACCGGCGGACAAACAGCCCAAAGAGGTGATCGCTTTCAACCAGGGGCGTTTGAAGACCGCCTATGGCATTCTGAACGCGCATCTGGAGGGGCGGGACTGGATTGTGGGCGGCGGGATCACCAATGCCGATCTCTCTTGTGCGGGATATTTGTATTACCCTGAGCCCTTTGGTTTTGATCGCGCAGATTGGCCCAACATTGATGCGTGGCTCACACGCTTAAGCGAAGCGCCCGGGTGGCAGCACCCGTATGATTTGATGCCCGGCCACCCAAGTGACCGAGCGTAAAGGAACGCAACGGCACGGGTTGCGAGACAGCCGCCCTGCCCCCCACATCGCACGCAACGGTATGCCGAAAGGAAGGATCCGATGACAGACGCATATATTTACGACGCCTTGCGCACTCCGCGGGGCAAGGGCCGCGCGGATGGCAGCTTGCATGAAGTGACGGCTTTGCGCCTGTCGGCGCAGACGCTGAATGCCATCAAAGAGCGCAACAACCTGGATGGCCACGCGGTTGAGGACGTGGTTTGGGGCAACGTCACGCAGGTTATGGAGCAAGGCGCATGTTTGGCGCGTTCGGCCGTTCTCGCCTCTGATCTAGACGAGCGTATTCCGGGTCTTGCGATCAACCGGTTCTGCGCTTCGGGGATGGAAGCTGTCAATTTGGCCGCAAACCAGGTGCGTGGTGGTGCGGGTGACGCCTATATCGCAGGCGGGGTCGAGATGATGAGCCGTGTTCCAATGGGATCAGACGGCGCCGCCGTCGCGGCCGATCCGTCGATCGCAATGGACAGCTATTTTGTGCCGCAGGGCATTTCGGCGGACATCATTGCGACGAAATATGGGTTTTCCCGCGATGATGCAGATGCGCTGGCTGTCGAAAGCCAAAAACGGGCCAAACAGGCCTGGGACGAAGGCCGGTTCGACAAGTCGATTGTTGCGGTTAAGGACATCAACGGCCTGACCATTCTGGACCATGACGAATACATGCGCCCTGGCACCGACATGCAGTCTCTTGGCGCGCTGAACGCCTCTTTCCAGGCGATGGGTGAGGTGATGCCGGGCTTTGATAAAGTTGCGATGCTGAAATACCCAGAGCTGGAAAAGATCCATCACATTCACCACGCGGGCAATTCTTCCGGTATCGTGGACGGATCGGCCGCCGTTTTGATCGGCAACAAGGAATTCGGCGAGAAATGGGGCCTAAAGCCACGGGCGCGGATCAAAGCCACGGCAAAGATTGGCACCGATCCGACCATCATGCTCACCGGTCCTGTACCTGTGACCGAGAAAGTTCTGAAAGAGACCGGCATGGACATCAACGACATTGATCTTTTTGAGGTCAACGAGGCGTTCTCGGCGGTGGTGTTGCGCTTTATGCAAGCGTTCAACGTGGATCACGACAAGGTCAACGTAAACGGCGGCTCGATTGCGATGGGGCATCCGCTGGGTGCGACCGGCGCGATGATCATTGGCACGTTGCTTGATGAGATGGAGCGGGCGGACAAGGAAACCGGGCTCGCGACCTTGTGTGTCGCCTCGGGCATGGGCGCGGCCACGGTGCTTGAGCGGGTCTGATGCCGAAGATCGACCTTTCGACTGCGCGCAAGGTGGTTGGCAAGACCAACTACCCCGGCGGCTTTGCGCAGAACAACGACCTCTACGAGGCGCTTGTTCTGGGTGACGCCGTTGGCATCAGCCAGTTTGGGGTCGCATTGGAGACATTGTATCCTGGCGGCATGTCCAGCCAGCGTCATTGGCATGAAGAGGAAGACGAATTCCTGTTCATGCTTAGCGGCGAGGTGGTTTTGATCGAAGATGATGGGGAACAGATCCTGCGCCCTGGCGATGCGGCCGGGTGGTCTGCGGGAGATGCAAACGGCCATCACGTGATCAATCGGACAGAGGCAAATGCAACCTATCTGATTTTCGGAACCCGGGCCGAGACGGATCGGGCGCATTACCCGGATATTGATTTGGAATACGTGCGGGACGCGCAAGGTTCGCGGTTTCTGCACAAAGATGGAACACCCTATGAGGGGGAAGAAACATGACTGATTTTACAATGGACATCGACGCAGACGGCGTTGCGGTGATCAAATGGGACGTGCCTGGCAAGTCGATGAACGTGATGTCGATGACCGGCGCGCAGGAGTTGAGCGGGCTTATTGATGCAGCGCTGGCGGATGATGCGGTGAAAGGCATCGTGCTGACCTCGGGCAAAGAGGGCAGCTTTGCCGGCGGCATGGACCTCAATGTTTTGGGGTCTATTCGCGAGCAAGCGGGCGACAATCCTGCCGAGGCGTTGTTCAACTTTACGATGGATGGCCACAATCTGTTGCGGAAGATGGAACTGGCGGGGATGGACTTTAAAACAAAAAAGGGCGGCAAACCGATTGCGGCGGCGGTCAATGGCACTGCGGCGGGCATTGGATACGAGCTTCCACTGGCCACGCACCGCATCTTTATGACGTCCAATCCAAAGGCCAAAATCGGCTTGCCAGAGATTTTGGTGGGCATTTTCCCCGGCTCAGGCGGAACCACACGGCTGGTGCGCAAACTGGGTGTGATGGGCGCCTCTGAGTATTTGCTGCAAGGCAAAATGGTGGACCCTGCCAAGGCGAAATCTGCTGGTCTTGTTGACGAGGTCGCAGATGATCCGGTTGCGGCAGCAAAGGCTTGGGTTTTGCAAGCCAAGGACGCCGATTTGGTCAAACCTTGGGACGCCAAAGGCTATAAGATGCCAGGTGGTGCGCCATATCACCCCGCCGGGTTCCAGACCTTTGTCGGCGCCTCCGCGATGGTCAACGGCCAAACCCAAGGCGCGTTCCCTGCTGCCAAGGCGTTGTTGTCAGCCGTGTACGAAGGCGCTTTGGTGCCATTCGACACAGCGCTAAAAGTCGAGGCGCGCTGGTTCACCAATGTTCTGACGAACCCGTCCTCGTCTGCGATGATCCGTTCTTTGTTCCTGAACAAAGAAGCACTGGAAAAAGGGGCTGTGCGCCCTGCGAATGTGGATGATCAGCGTGTCAAAAAGCTGGGCGTTTTGGGCGCTGGCATGATGGGGGCCGGCATCGCGTTGGTTTCTGCGCAGGCAGGCATGGAGGTCGTTTTGATCGACCGCGACCAGGAGAGCGCGGACAAAGGCAAGGCCTATACGGAGGCTTATCTCGACAAGGGGATCAAGCGCCGCAAGATCACCGAGGAAAAGAAAGCGACCGTTTTGGGTCAGATCACGGCGACGCCCGATCTGGAGGCTTTGGCCGATTGTGACTTGATCATCGAAGCCGTTTTTGAGGATCCAGCGGTCAAAGCGGAAATCACGCAAAAGGTCGAAGCGATCATCCCAGAGAGCTGTATCTTTGCGTCCAACACCTCGACCCTGCCGATTTCGTCCTTGGCGACCGCTTCAAAGCGGCCCGAGCAGTTCATCGGCATCCACTTCTTCTCTCCGGTTGAAAAGATGCTTTTGGTGGAGATCATCAAAGGCAACGAAACCGGGGATCGTGCGGTTGCAAAGGCGCTGGACTATGTTCGCCAGATCAAGAAGACACCGATTGTTGTGAACGATGCGCGGTTCTTCTACGCGAACCGCTGCATCATTCCTTATGGCGGAGAGGCGAACCGCATGTTGACCGAGGGTGTCTCGCCCGCGCTGATCGACAATGCCGCGCGCCAGATGGGCTTTCCTGTGGGTCCGATCCAGTTGGGCGATGAAACCTCCGTTGACCTGGCGGTGCGCATCATGAAAGCGACCAAAGCGGCAATGGGCAATGAATACGACGCCTCGGAAGCGGATGATTTGATCGTCTGGATGGAAGAACAAGGCCGCCTTGGGAAGAAGTCAAAAGCGGGCTATTTCGACTATGACGACAACGGCAAACGCACAGGATACTGGAAAGGTCTGCACGACAAGTATCCGCTGGCGGAAGAGCAACCAGATCTGGTCGAAGTGCAAGAACGTTTGATGTTCGCACAAGCGTTGGAGGCCGTGCGCGCCCTGGAAGAAGGCGTGTTGATGGACATCCGCGAAGGTGATGTGGGCGCGATTTTGGGCTGGGGCTTTGCACCTTGGTCGGGCGGCCCTTTCAGCTGGCTCGACATCATCGGGGCGCCTTACGCGGCACAACGTTGTGACGAATTGTCAGAAAAGTTTGGCAAGCGGTTCACGTGCCCGCCGCTCTTGCGAGAGATGGCAGAAAAGGGTCAGACCTTTTATGGCCGCTTTGGACAAACGGATGCCAAAGCAGCGTAACTTCGCATAAAGGGGCCCAAGCGGCCCCTTTTTCACATCAGGTGCTGTTGGGTGTTTGGCACGACGCCGGCGAGGATCGATGCCGCCTCTGGGCCGCGAATGGTGCGGTAGGCGGTATCGCTCTGGTGATGTCCGGCAAGCATGTCGATGATATTGGTCACACGCGGGCAATGCACCAACAGGCCGCCGTCGGAATAGACCACAACATCGCGATCAAAGATCAAGTGAACCGTGTCGATGCGCTGGTGACATGGCGTTTGCACCACGCCATTCCAGCCAATCAGGGATTTGGCGGGCACAATGGCGAACGGGTCGCCAAAGGCATCGTCTGCTGTGTCGCTTTCGACCATAACCCCTTGATCCGGGAGGATGCGGGCATCTTGGGCATTGCCCAATGCGCCTGCGGGTATGTGAATGGGCCAGGCCGCCGCTGGCACGTGGATTGCGTCGATAAAACACTGCTGCCGGCGCACCTCTTGCACCGGGACCATGCCGTGATCAAAGGTCAATACCCAATCACCCGCCGCCAACGCCTCGACCGGGCGCCAGCCCATTTCCGAGGCGATGCGGGTACCGGAAAGAAGGCCACGCGCGATCTGAGGGGTCCCGTCATAGGCACCAGAGGTTTCAGCGGTACGGCGCGTCGTCTGTGACTTGGCCCAAGTGAACATCATTCATCCCCGTTTGGTTGTGGCAGCACGCTTCTGCGGCAAAAGATCGGTGAGGTCAGTTCGATTGATTCTCGGGGCGCGTTCGCGGAAAGACCGTGGCTGAAATCGGGCATTGTCCCCGTTTGCGACCGCAAAACGGGTCTGGCACATCGCATTGTTGCGCGCGGAGGACACAATCCAAGGTCGAAAATTTCACGCAAAGCGATAATCGAACCGCGCAATATCCTCGGCGGCAATCTCGGCGACGATGTCTTTGGTCGTATCAGAATAATAGCTGGCGTAGTCCAAACCCCGGGTCGAGGCGTTTTCGCGCGGCAGGTCGAGCGCAAAGCCCAAATGCGCCCACAGCGGGGCGGCATCCTGTTGGAAATGCTCGACGCGGATGTAGGCAGAGCAAACCTCTACCCCGCTCGCGTCGGTCACATAGTGGCGGGCGGGCGCGTTGCGCCAGGCGGCTTGGGTCGCGGGGTGTGCAACGAAGTCTGCAAATGTGCTGGTATGAGCCAAATGAACAGAGGGGTGATCGAACCCTTGGGTTTGCAGCCAGGTGTAATAGCTGACCATCCGGTCCCAGGGATTGCGCACCAATGTGAACACGAAAACGCCGTCCAGGTCGGGGCCATCAATCCAGCCAGACAGATCCGCCAGCGTGCTGTGTTTCCACAAACGGCCCCTGGCAGGCAAATCTTTGGCGCGGCGGCGGCGTTTGAGCGCTTTGGGCGTGTCGCCAAGCATCACGTCATCTTTCATGGCGCGCGCCTCAAGCGCCAAAGCCATCGAAGTTCCCGCCGTCTTGGGAATGTGAATAAAGAGGTACTTTCGGCCCGGGCTCCAAATCATGCTCTCTCTTAACATTGCAAGATTGGCTTTTCATTTCCGAATTCTGCGCCAATATGCCGGATCACGGACCTGGAAGGTGGAGGAGACGCAGATGGGTTGGTTGGCGGACGAAAAAGGCCTGGAAAAGAACGCGGCAAATTATGTGCCTTTGACGCCTCTGTCGCATCTGCGCAGGGCGGTTCGCGTCTTTCCCGACCGGATGGCTGTGGTGTACGGCGCGCACCGGAAAACCTATGGCGAGTATTACGCGCGCGTCTCTCGATTGGCCTCGGGCTTGGTCGGTTTGGGCGTAAAACCGGGCGACGTGGTGGCAACGATTGTGCCGAATGTGCCAGCGCAGGTAGAGGCGAGCTTTGGCATCCCGGCGTCGGGTGCCGTTTTGAACACGATCAACATCCGCCTCGATGAAGGGACAATTGCCTATATCTTTGATCATGGCGAGGCCAAGGTTGTCTTGGTCGACACGCAATTCTTGCCTGCGGCCGAGGCCGCAATGGACGCGATGGAAGGCCCCAAGCCCAAGATCATCGAATGCCCCGACGAAGAGGCCGGTTTCCCTGCAACAGGGCGGTACATGACCTACGATGACCTTCTGGCCACGGGCGATCCCGATTTTGACTGGATCATGCCAGAGGATGAGTGGGAATCTATCGCGCTGAACTACACCTCAGGCACGACCGGGCGCCCCAAAGGCGTGGTTACGCATCATCGCGGGTCTTACTTGATGACAATGGGCACGGTGATCAGTTGGCGGATGGTGATGCATCCGGTCTATCTGACGATTGTGCCGCTGTTTCACTGCAACGGGTGGAACCATTCATGGTTGATGCCGATGGTGGGCGGCACGATTGTGTGCTGTCGCGACATAACGGCCGCCAATGTCTTTGACGCGATCGCGGACGAAGGTGTGACGCATTTCGGTGGCGCGCCGATCGTTTTGAACATGTTGGTCAATGCGCCCGCGTCGGAATTGCGCCAGTTCGATCATGTGGTCGAGGTGTTCACCGCAGGTGCGCCCCCTGCCCCGGCAACCTTGGCCAAGATCGAGCCGATGGGCTTTAACGTGACGCAGGTTTACGGGCTGACCGAAACCTATGGTCACGTGACCGAGTGTCTGTGGCGTGACGAGGATTGGAGCGGTTTGGAAGGCTCGGACCGCGCCGCGATCAAAGCGCGGCAAGGCGTCGCCTTTCCTATGATGGAAGACATCACCGTGCTGGATGAACAGATGGCCCAGGTGCCGATGGACAGCCAGGCGCAGGGCGAGATTGTGATGCGCGGCAATTGTGTCATGAAAGGGTATCTCAAGAACCCGGATGCAACGGCAGAGGCCTTTGCAGGCGGGTATTTCCATTCCGGTGATATCGCCGTGCAGCATCCAGATGGCTATATTCAGATCGCAGACAGGGCCAAAGACATCATTATCTCGGGCGGAGAGAATATCTCTTCGGTAGAAGTCGAAGGTGTTTTGATGGGGCATCCTGACGTGCTTTTGGCGGCTGTGGTTGCTAAGCCGGACGAAAAGTGGGGCGAAGTGCCATGTGCCTTTATCGAGCTAAAGGAAGGCAAGGCCGGAGACGAAGCGAGCTTGATCGCCCATTGCCGAGACACGCTTGCCGGGTTCAAGACACCCAAACAGGTGGTTTTCCAGGAATTGCCCAAGACATCGACAGGCAAAATCCAAAAGTTTGAGCTGCGCAAGGTGGCGGCGGCGCTTTAAAGGCGGGTCCGGCCCTTAGGGTCAATCATTGCCAAGCAGGATTTGCGTGGCTGATGGAACGTGGTATCCTTGGTCAAAACAAGGATGAGCAGTCCATGACAGCATTGCGCAAATACGCTCGGCTTGAGGCCAGTGGCCTTTGGCGTGCGCATGCGGATGCGCAACGGCGCGATGTTATCGTCTCGATTGGGGATGCGACGCTGGTGATTTCTGACGCCTCGGACCGACCCTTGGCGCATTGGTCCTTGGCGGCCATCGAACGCGACGGCTCTAAAATGCCCGCGGTCTACTATCCTGACGGCGCGCGGGACGAGACGCTCGAACTGGCGGAAAATGAAAAAGAGATGGTTGAGGCCATCGAAACGCTGCGTCGGGCGATTGATCGGGCGCGTCCGCATCCAGGGCGGCTGCGGTGGTTGGGCGCGGGGCTGTCGGTCGCCCTTGTCGCGGCACTTGCGCTTTTTTGGGTGCCGGGGGCTTTGGTTGATCACGCGGTTCGAGTGGTCCCTTCGGTCAAGCGGGCCGAGATTGGCAGCGAGCTGTTGCAGCGCGTCACGCGCGTGAGCGGCCCCGTGTGCAGCACGCCGGGCGCTTACTTGGGCCTGCAAAAGCTTGCACAGCGCACGGGCGTTGATCGGATCATGGTGGTGCCTGACGGCGCCGCGCCTGCGCTTTATCTGCCTGGGGGGACGGTCTTGTTGAACAAAAGCGTGATCACCGATTTCGATGACCCCAGCGTTGCCGCTGGCTATGTTGTGGCCGAGCGCGTCCGCATGGACGAAGACGCCGCATTGCGCGCCTTGTTAGAGGTTGGCGGCGTAAGGGCAAGTGCAACCTTGCTGACGACAGGCGCCCTGCCCGCGCAAGTCTTGGACACATATGCCGAAACCGCGATGTCGTCCGCCCCTGACGCACCTGCGCCCGCGGCGCTCTTGCCCGCCTTTGAAAGCGCGGAATTGCGCAGCGCGCCCTACGCCTTTGCGCGGGATTTGCGCGGCGACAGCACGCGGGCGCTTATTGAGGACGATCCTTGGCGCAACAGCGCACCGCGAGAAATCATGCGGGACGCTGAGTGGCTGCAATTGCAGGACATCTGCGCCCCCTAGCGCAGATGGCGATCACCGCAGGAAGGCGTCAGAAAAGCCTGCTTTGCGGGCTTGCCCCAAGGCCGTTTGTGCCGCTTGTTTGCTGGCATAAGGCCCCGCAAGCACGATCTGGAGGGTTTTGCCGCCCTTTGTCGCCTTGCCCAGCCGAGCCGGGAAGCCTGACCGCGCCAGCTTTTGCGCCAGCGCTTCGGCATTGCCACGTTCGCTGAAGGCGCCAACCTGGACATAGCGCGCGGGACCTGTGGCCGCTGTGGGCGCCTTTGGCGTGGCAACACTTGCAGCGGGTGCAGAGCGTGTCGACACGGTGGGTTGGCGCACCTTCGCTTTTGCTTTCGCCTTAGGATGGCGGACGATCCGTTTCATCAACTGGCCGTCTTTGCGCACAAGCGTGACCTCGCCCAGATCACGGCTTTGGGTGTCGATATCAACATAGGGATAAACCAAAGGCACCTTTGCGGTGACGTCCCGGCCGGACTTTGTTTCGATCAAGCGCCGTGGGACAGTGTTTGTCCAGTAAAGGCGCGTTTGTGCAATGCCGTTCAACGATTGCTCGGCCCGGTGCGGGTTCAGGCGCCCATCGGTCCATACGGGGCGATAGCCCTCGGGAATTTGGACATTCGCCGCCGCAACCCGGTCTGGATAGACGTGGTGGGGGATAACGCGGGTCTCTGGCCCGATCGGCGCGGGCGGAACGATAACGCGGTGTTGGACGTGCCCGGTTGCCTTGACCCCCGCGCTGGCCACGTGGGTCGGCAATGGCTGGGGCCCGCACCGCACAGGGTGACGCGCGCCGGAATTGATATAGCGGCTGCTGATCGGTGACGCGCCCGGACAGGCGGGCGTTGTGCTGAGCGATTGATGCTGTGCCACGGTCTTTTTAGGTGCAGCGACCACTGTTTTAGCGGGCGTGGCTTTTGCAACCTTGACCGTCTTGGGCGCGGGTTTTGGTTTCGGCTTTGGCGTGCTGCGCACGACTTTGACCGGCTTTGGCTTTGGTTTCGGCGCGGGCGCCTTGGCGGCGGGCGTCGTGGTATTCAGCGTGATCTGTTCGGCTTGTTTCGGCGCAGGAGCGGCCTGTGGCGCAGAGGCGACAAGCGTGGGTTGCTGCCCGCAGATCTGTTTCCGGGCGCGATCGACCCGCGGCACCCATGTGACGTTTCCGTCAATACCCGCGCGGATGTAGACGCATCCGCTGCTGTCTACGTATTGTTTGCCTTTGTACGAGCTTGGCGGAAACTCTGCTGGCGGCTCGGCATTTCGCAGTGATTGCGCTGGCGACATGGTCACGATGCCTGTCGAGACCATGAGCGCGCATGCAACGACTCTTGTTAGTTTCATCATATCCCCCACAAGATATAGAGGGAGGATGACGCACTTACCGCTCTGAGTAAAGCATAGAGAGGGGCTATTTTGTTCCAAACATGCGGTCGCCCGCGTCGCCAAGGCCGGGAACGATGTAACCGACCTCGTTCAACCGCTCGTCAAGCGCTGCGGTGACGATTGGAACGTCTGGATGCGCCTCTTTCATGCGCGCCACGCCTTCCGGTGCGGCCAGCAGGCACAAAAAGCGAATATTGGTTGCACCGGCCTCTTTCAGCAGATCAATTGCGGCTGCGCTGGAATTGCCGGTCGCAAGCATGGGATCGACGGCGATAACCAGCCGATCCTCGAGCGCTTCGGGCGCTTTGAAGTAGTATTGCACCGGCTGCAGCGTCTCTTCATCCCGGTAGAGACCGACAAACCCGACGCGGGCAGAGGGGATCAATTCGAGCACGCCATCCAACAAGCCATTGCCGGCGCGCAGAATGGAAATCAGCGCAAGCTTTTTGCCCGCAAGCGTTGGTGCATCCATTGGTGCCATTGGCGTTTCGATCCGCTTGGTCGTCATGTCCAAATTGCGCGTGATCTCGTAGGCCAAAAGCTGGCTGATCTCGCGCAGAAGCTGGCGGAACACCGCCGTAGGCGTGGCTTTGTCGCGCATGATCGTCAGCTTGTGCTGAACCAACGGGTGATCGACGATGGTGAGATGATCCGACATGGGCGCGACTCCTTGGATTGCGTACGGGCTGATTTATGGCCTTGTCTGCCTTGGTGCGCGGGTCAAAGCAATGGTCAGCGTGGCAGTGGGACCACCCCAAGGTGGCGCGCGACATGGGCTGCCACGTCTGTGAAGGCGATCTGACCCAGTCGCGCAGCCTCCCCGCCCGCAATCAGAACCGGCACACGTTCGCGGGTGTGATCCGTGCCGATCCACGTCGGGTCATTGCCGTGGTCTGCGGTGATCAACAGGCGATCATTCGGGCGCAACCGCGCGATCAGCCCCCCAAGATGCGCGTCGAACCATTCGAGGTGCCGCGCATATCCAGAGACATCCCGGCGGTGGCCATAAAGGCTGTCGAATTCGACAAAGTTGGCAAAGGTCAAACTGCCGTCGATGGCGGTATCCACAAGCTCTGACAGGTGGGTCATCAGGGTCGCATCGGGACCTTTGCGAACCTCATCGATGCCTTGCATCGTGAATATATCCCCAATCTTTCCAACGGCATAGACGTGACGCCCTGCGTCCTGAACCCAGTTCGTGAGAACCGGCGCAGGCGGAGTGATTGCAAAGTCGCGCCGATTGGGCGTGCGTTCAAAGCGACCCGGTGCGCCGACGAACGGACGCGCAATCACGCGGCCCACTTTCATGGCATGAAGCCTTGGCGCCAGATCGCGACAGAGTTGCAACAGACGGTCGAGGCCAAAGTGATCTTCGTGTGCTGCAATTTGAAAGACGCTGTCGGCAGAGGTGTAGCAAATGGGCCATCCGGTTTCCAAATGCGCGGCGCCGTGTTGATCGATGATGGCCGTGCCAGACGCGTGGCAATTACCAAGTGTTCCTTTGGTTCCGGCCAGTTCGCAAACGTTTTGCATCAAGCTTTCTGGAAAGGCTGGCTGCGTGACGGGGAAGACGTGCCAATCCCACGGCACAGGCACACCGGCCAGTTCCCAATGGCCCGAGGGCGTGTCCTTGCCGGGCGACACCTCGGTCGCAGCGCCCCAGGCGCCCGTTGGATGAGGCACATCGCCGGGCCAGGTCATCCCGCTGGCCAGCTCCAGCGCCTGGCCCACACCAAGAGAGAGCAGGTTTGGGATCGCCAAAGGCCCGCTGCGCCCGGTTTCGGCCTGCCCTTCCGCGCAGGCCTGCGCGATATGGCCAAGCGTATTGGCCCCAGTGTCGGGCACATCGCCGTTGAAAAAGGCATGCGCATCCGGCGCCCCGCCGATCCCGACGGAATCGAGGACGACAAGAAAGGCGCGCGCCATTATGTGATGGCCTTGTGGATCAACGGAGGCAGCGCCTTTGGCGGGTCTTCGGTGAGGGTGATCGCCGCGCGGACGGCTTTGGCAGCGGCATCAGCCGCATCCGGGCGGGCGGCGTGGACGACGGCAAGCACGGCGCCTTTTTCCAGCTTTGCGCCCAGACGCACGACCGAAGAGAGCCCAACGCTGGGATCGATGACGTCACTTTCGACTTTGCGCCCGCCACCCAGCTCGACCACCGCGAGCCCCAGCGCTTCGCCGTCGATGGCCGATACGAAACCCGGTGCACTGGCCGTTACCTCGCGGATCACGGTCGCCTCTGGCAAGAAGCGCTGCCACGTGTCGGTAAAGGCCAGAGGGCCACCCATCGCGACGATCATTTTCCCAAATACCTCAAGAGCTTGGCCATTGATGATCTGTGAGGTGATGGCTTTGCCACCGGCCGCAGCATCCTGCGCAAGCCCGCCTTGCGCCAGCAAGGCGCCGCCCAATGCCGCACATACGTCAATCAGCGGGTGAGGCTTGCCCTGAGACATCACCTGCATGACGTCGGCCACCTCCAAAGCATTGCCAAGCGCGCTTGAGAGCGGTTGATGCATGTCGGTGATCAAGGCCGTCGTCGGGCAACCCGCCGCGTTCGCGGTATCGACCAGGGCACGCGCCAGTGCCTCGGCCTCTTCCAAGGTTTTCATAAACGCGCCAGAGCCGACTTTGACATCGAGGACCAAGCCTTCCAATCCGGCGGCGAGCTTTTTCGACAGGATGGAGGCTGTGATCAGGTCCAGGCTTTCGACCGTCGAGGTAACGTCGCGAATAGCATAAAGTCGTTTGTCAGCAGGCGCGATGTTTGCGGTCGCGCTGGCGATCACACAGCCTGCCGCATCAAGCACCGATTTGAGGCCATCAAAGCTCAGCCCCGTTGACACGCCTGGGATCGCTTCGAGCTTGTCCAGCGTGCCGCCGGTATGCCCCAGACCACGGCCCGAAATCATCGGAACGCGCGCGCCACAGGCGGCGAGGGCTGGGGCAAGGATTAGGCTGACCGGATCGCCAACGCCGCCGGTGGAATGTTTGTCGAGGATCGGCGCGCCGGCGCCCCAAGACAACACGTCGCCGCTGTCGCGCATCGCAAGGGTAAGTGCGGCGCGACCATCGGCGCCCAAGCTCTGACGGCAAACGCCCATCGCAAAGGCACCGGCCTGCGCGTCGCTCACGCCGCCATCGGCCAGGCTTTGCGCGAACCAGGACAGCGCCTTGGCATCAGGCACTTGCCCTTCGCGCAGCGTCGCAAGAACGGATCGTGCGGTTGGGTTGGTCAAGTGACGTTGTGCATATGCGAGGCGTCAAATGCGCCGGGCAACAGTTCGGACACTTTGATCTTGGTCTCGGCCCCGTCGATCGTGGCCATCGTGACCACGACGTCGCCACCTGCGAATTCCTTGATCTTTTGCCGACATCCTCCACAAGGCGGGACGGGTTGGGGCGCGTCGGCGACCACGTAAACCTCGGTTATGACGCGGTCACCGGCAAGCGCCATTGCCGCGATTGCACCCGCCTCGGCGCAGGTGCCTTCGGGATAGGCCACGTTTTCCACATTGCAGCCTGCGTAGATTTCACCGCTGTCGGTTCGAATGGCTGCGCCAACCTGAAATTTTGAATAAGGCGCATAGGCATTTTCAAAGGCCTCACGGGCGGCCGTTTTTAGATCATCGCTCATCCGGTTTGCCTTTGTTCCGTTCGAAAAGAGATTGCAGATTGCGCCAAAGCGACCGGCGTTGCCAAGGGTCTTGTGACTTAGACCCGCGTTTCGAAGACGCCGGGCAGGCTGACTTCTAGCAACTCCAGGTCCGGGCTGGCCGCTGAGAGTTTGGTGTTCATCGCCGGCGGGATGACAAAGGCGTCGCCTGCTTCCAACACTTGCGGCGCGCGCCCTTCGCCTTCGAGGGTCACTTGGCCCTCCATCACGAAAGTAAACAGAATATCAGCGTTGTGCCGCGTCCATTCGGTTTTGCCATCGCCCAGACGGATAACATGCACGCCTGCAACGTTCTGGGTGTTTTCGGCGATTGTCGTGTCGCGGCTTTGGAAACCCGGCAGTCGAAATGGGGCCCAATTGGCCTCGGACGCCTTGTGATGGACGAACCGCTGGCCTTGGAACCGACGATCTGGATTGGCAGGACCGTTTGGCAGCTCCATGTCGTGATCAATTGTCGTGACATGCTCGGCTGGGACGCCGATTTCGATCACTTCGATATTGTCGCTTGCATAAAGAACCCGGTGCCGGATTTCAGGGGGCTGGATGACGCAGTTTCCGGCGTGCAGGCGAAAGGGTTCGCCTTGGTCTTCATAGACAAGATCAACCCACCCTTTGTAGCAAAAGATCAGCTGAAACCCGACGGTGTGGTAATGCACCATATCCGGGACCGGGCCACCATCGGGGATGCGAATATGGCTCGCTATGATAGAGCCGCCCAAGCGATCTGGGATCAGATCACGGTAATGCATTCCCGCGCGGCCGAGCACCCAAGGCGCCTGATCTTTGAGACGGCGCACAACGAAGGAATGGATGGTCTCGGGCATGACGATGGGTTCATGCAGCGGCGCGATTTCTATTTGCGTGCCGTTTGGCGCAGTCAGTTGGCGTGCGCCATCTGCAAAGGCATCAGGATTTTCGGTCAGGATACGCAAGGTTCCCGGCGCCTCTGTCGCGCCTTTTTCGATGCGCAGGCGAAGGCCGTGCCCCGAAAACACCGCCACGCTTGGATCATCGGCGGGATAGATCATATCCATCCGCATCCCGAGGGTTTTGGTGAAAAACGGAATGTCATCCCGCAACTCTTGCGTAGCGAGGCGCATTTCAGCCTGAATATGTGTCATCACGTGTCCTTTGCTTGGGCGCAGTAAACGCGGTGAACGCGATTGATGCAATCGCTGCCAAGACGTGCAAGATGTCGCGGAGGCCGTAAGCCGTCTTGGCGGGGTTTCAAAAGTAGTTTAACGTTAAACAAATTTTCAAACGGGGCGTTTCATGTCAGATCAACCGAACTTGCGTCAGGCCGCGCTGGAATATCACGCGCAACCCAAACCCGGCAAACTGGAGATCCGCGCGACCAAGCCTTTGGCCACGGGGCGCGATCTTGCGCGGGCTTATTCGCCCGGCGTGGCCGAGGCCTGTCTTGAGATCCAGGCCGACCCTGCGGATGCGGCCAAATACACAGCGCGCGGCAATTTGGTTGCGGTCGTATCGAACGGCACAGCCGTTTTGGGGCTGGGCAACATTGGTGCGCTTGCCTCCAAACCAGTGATGGAGGGCAAAGCGGTTTTGTTCAAAAAGTTTGCCAGCATCGATTGTTTTGACATCGAGGTTAACGAAACCGATCCCGAAAAGCTGGCTGATATTGTATGCGCGTTAGAGCCCACCTTTGGTGCGGTAAACCTTGAAGACATCAAGGCACCCGATTGTTTTATCGTGGAAAAACTCTGCCGCGAGCGAATGAACATCCCTGTGTTCCATGACGATCAGCACGGAACCGCGATCGTGGTTGGGGCCGCAGCCAAGAACGCGCTGCATGTCGCTGGCAAGGCGTTTGAAGATATCAAGATTGTATCCACAGGCGGCGGCGCGGCAGGTATCGCGTGCCTGAATATGTTGATCAAAATGGGGGCGAAACGGGAAAACATCTGGCTCTGTGACATACATGGGCTGGTTCATGAGGGTCGCGATGTGGATATGAACCCCGCAAAAGCGGCATTTGCACAAGCAACCGACAAGCGCACATTGGACGATGTCATCGATGGGGCGGACCTT
This sequence comes from uncultured Rhodobacterales bacterium, assembly GCA_964649815.1. Lineage (GTDB taxonomy): Bacteria > Pseudomonadota > Alphaproteobacteria > Rhodobacterales > Rhodobacteraceae. The sequence continues at coordinate 84,992 of CAZYQC010000006.1, forward strand.
TTCCTGGGGCTTTCAGGGCCTGGCGTGCTCTTGCCAGAGCAAGTGAAGCGTATGGCCGGCCCTCCTGTTATCTTTGCGCTTGCCAATCCAACGCCAGAAATCCTGCCTCAGGCCGCGAGAGAAGCGGCTCCAGATGCGATCATCGCCACGGGGCGGAGCGATTTTCCCAATCAGGTCAACAACGTATTGTGCTTTCCTTTCATCTTTCGCGGTGCCTTGGATGTGGGCGCAACAACGATCAATGACGAGATGGAGCTCGCTTGCATCGACGGGATCGCGCAGCTTGCCCGCCAAACGACAAGCGCAGAGGCCGCGGCCGCCTACCGCAATGAAAACCTCACCTTTGGGCGCGACTACTTGATCCCCAAGCCCTTTGATCCGCGGTTGGTTGGCGTGGTGTCCTCGGCTGTGGCGCAGGCCGCAATGGAGACTGGCGTTGCCACGCGCCCGATCACCGATATGGATGCGTATCGACGCAAGCTGGATGGCTCGGTCTTCAAGTCAGCATTATTGATGCGGCCAGTGTTTGACGCCGCCCGCACCCAAGCAAGGCGCATCGTTTTTGCAGAAGGCGAAGACGAGCGCGTTCTCAGAGCGGCGCAGGCAATGGTTGAGGAAACCACCGAACGGCCCATTCTGATTGGCCGCCCTGAGGTTATCGAGACACGCATCGCGCGGGCAGGATTGACCATTCGCATGGGGGTCGATGTGGACAATGTGAACCCCGAGAACGACCCGCGCTATCGGGATTATTGGGGCACCTACCACAGCATCATGGCCCGCCGAGGTGTCTCGCCCGACATTGCGCGGGCGGTCATGCGGACGAATTCGACAGCCATTGGCGCCATCATGGTGCATCGTGAAGAAGCCGATAGCCTGATTTGTGGCACGTTCGGCGAGTTCAAATGGCATCTCAATTACGTCACGCAGGTTCTGGGCAACAAGTCGCTGCACCCGGTTGGCGCTTTGTCGATGATGATCCTGGAAGACGGGCCTTTGTTCATCGCGGACACGCATGTGCACACGATGCCTTCGGCAGACGAGCTGGCCGAGATTGTCATCGGTGCAGCGCGCCATGTGCGCCGTTTTGGTCTTGAGCCCAAGATTGCGCTGTGCGCCCAGTCTCAATTTGGCAATCAAGAGGGTGGCTCGGGCGCACGTCTGCGCGCGGCTTTGGATATCCTCGATGCAGAAGAACATGACTTTTGCTATGAGGGTGAGATGAACATCGACACGGCCCTCGACCCGGATTTGCGGGCGCGACTGCTGCCTGGCAATCGCATGGAGGGGGCCGCAAATGTCCTGGTCTTTGCCCATGCAGATGCGGCGTCTGGCGTGCGCAACATCCTGAAAATGAAAGGCGGCGGATTGGAAGTGGGGCCGATCCTGATGGGCATGGGCAACCGCGCACATATCGTCAGCCCCTCGATCACCGCGCGGGGATTGCTGAACATGTCGGCGATCGCCGGCACGCCGGTGACGCATTACGGATAACCTTTGGTCGTCAGCGAGACGGGGCGGCACGAACCCTGTATTCACAAATCTGACCCGGTGTTTGATAACTTTTTGACGCCATTTGGCGCGCAGGTGCTTCTTGCACTTGCGCCTGCCCCGCCGCCTTTCGTACCAAACCGGTTAAGAAAGAGGAGGGACACCAAATGAGCTATGCAGAGGTATATTCTGCCTGGAAAGCCGATCCCGACGGCTGGTGGATGGAACAGGCGCAGGCAATTGACTGGGTCACGCCCCCCTCCAAGGCGCTGTTTGATGACAACGCCCCCCTTTACGAATGGTTTTGCGACGGCATGGTCAACACATGCTGGAATGCCGTCGACCGCCATGTTGAAAATGGTCGCGCGGATCAGACGGCCATCATTTATGACAGTCCGATAACGGGATCAAAGGCCGCGATCACCTTTAAAGAGCTGCGGGACCAAGTGGCGCAATTCGCAGGCGGCTTGGCCGCCAAGGGCGTGTCCAAGGGTGATCGCGTGATCATCTACATGCCAATGGTGCCCGAGGCGCTGGTGGCGATGTTGGCCTGCGGTCGGCTGGGCGCGGTCCATTCGGTCGTGTTTGGCGGATTTGCCGCGAACGAACTGGCCGTGCGTATTGACGATTGTGCGCCCAAGGCCATCATCGCGGCCTCTTGCGGTTTGGAACCCGGTCGCGTTGTTGAATACAAACCCCTGCTGGATGGTGCGATCGAACTGTCGTCCCACACGCCCGAATTTTGCGTCATCCTTCAGCGCGAACAGCATCGCTGCTCGCTGGGCCCCCGCGACGTGGATTGGCACGCATTTCAAGAGGGCGTTGCCCCTGCCGATTGTGTCCCGGTCGAGGGCAATCATCCGGCCTATATCCTGTATACATCCGGCACGACCGGTGCGCCCAAAGGTGTTGTGCGCCCCACCGGCGGTCACTTGGTGGCGCTCAATTGGACAATGAAGAACATCTATGATGTTGATCCCGGCGACGTCTTTTGGGCGGCCTCTGACGTAGGGTGGGTCGTTGGTCACAGCTACATCTGTTACGCGCCGCTGATCCACGGGAACACGACAATCGTGTTCGAAGGCAAACCGGTCGGGACGCCGGACGCCTCTACATTCTGGCGCGTCATCAGCGAACATAACGTCCGCAGCTTTTTCACAGCGCCGACCGCAATCCGCGCGGTGAAAAGAGACGACCCAGAGGGCAAGCTGACCGAAAAGTTCGATCTGTCGTGCTTGCGCGCCCTCTATCTGGCCGGTGAGCGGGCCGACCCAGATACGATTGAATGGGCGCAAAAGACATTGGATCGCCCAGTTTATGACCATTGGTGGCAGACTGAGACGGGCTGGACCATTGCGGGGAACCCTGCGGGGCTAGAGGCTTTGCCGGTCAAAATCGGCTCGCCCACTGTTGCGATGCCTGGCTTTGACGTTCAGATCCTTGACGAAGGCGGCAATGCGATGGCGCCGGGCGAGTTGGGGGCGATTGCGGTCAAACTGCCGCTGCCTCCGGGTACACTACCGACGCTTTGGAACGCCGAAGAGCGCTATCGCAAAAGCTATCTCACGACGTTTGATGGATATTACGAGACCGGCGATGCAGGCATGATGGATGAGGATGGCTATCTTTATATCATGGCGCGCACGGATGACGTCATCAACGTCGCCGGACATCGCCTGTCGACCGGAGCGATGGAAGAGGTTCTGGCCAGTCACAAGGATGTGGCGGAATGTGCTGTGATTGGTGCGGGTGACGCGCTGAAGGGGCAAGCGCCCGTTGGCTTTTTGATCCTGAGCGCCGGTGTGAACCGGCCGCATGAAGACATCACGAAGGAATGCGTGCAATTGGTCCGCGACAAGATCGGGCCTGTTGCCGCCTTCAAGTCGGCCGTTGTGGTGGACCGTCTGCCCAAGACACGCTCGGGCAAGATATTACGTGGCACGATGGTCAAAATCGCGGATGGCGAAAGCTATAAGATGCCCGCCACGATCGATGACCCCGCGATCCTGGATGAGATGCGCACGGCGCTGCAAAGCATTGGCTATGCCAAAACATGAAAGTGATAAGCGCGCGCGCAACGTGATTTGACACGGCTGGCGCGCGCGCTGCACGGTGAGAGCATCCAAAATTCGGAGGGCTTTCATGCGATACCTTACTGCGCTTGCCACATGGGCTGGTCTAAGCGTTTTCGCGTCTCCGGTCTTTGCCAGCCAAGGCGAGACCATCACTGTGACAGGCGAAATTTTAGACACCTGGTGCTATATGTCCGGCGTCATGGGACCGCCCGAGGCGACCCAGGGCTCGGCCCACCACGCTTGTGCATTGTGGTGCAGCGCGGGGGGCATTCCCGTCGGTTTGGTCACTGAGGACGGGACCGTCTATATGGTTCTCAAGATCGAAGGTGACGCGCAATTGGCCGGTGGCGACACGGCGCTGCGGCTTGCGGCCCACACGGTCGAGGCAACCGGCGTGTTGCACGCGCGCGACGGGTTGAACTACCTCATCGTTGAAAGTGTTCTGAACGACTACGACATTCAAAACGAGAACCATGAAGAATGGGGCAATGTCCCTGGCTTCTCAATTCCGGATCCAAACAAATGAAGCGCTTAAGTATCGTTTTGGCCTGTCTGATGGCCACGCCGCTGCTGGCAGCGGATTATTCTGCGAACTCCAACGCGAAAGAATGGGGTTTGATCGCCGAAAAGAAAGCCCGGTTCGAGGCCAAGGTCGTTGATCTGGTCTGCGATCTGACGGGGGACTGCCCAAGCGATTGTGGTGCGGGCAAGCGCCAGTTGGGTCTGATCCGCGCCGACGATGGTGTGACGATCCTGCCAATGAAAAACAGCCAACGGTCCTTTGCCGGAGCGGCTGTTGAGTTGCTGCCCTATTGCAATCAGACGGTCGAAGTCGATGGTCTGATGATCGACGACAAGGAATACGGCTTTCACAACGTCTATATGGTGCAATTGATCAAAGGCGCGGATGACGCGGATTGGGTCAAGGCAAACAAGTGGACCAAGAACTGGGCCAAAGAGCATCCCGAAGCCAAAGGCAAAGGCCCATGGTTCCGGCGGGATCCGCGCGTGAAAGAGATTATCGCACGCGAAGGGTATCTTGGGCTGGGGCTGGACGTCGACAAAACCTACATCGAAGAGAACTTCTAAAGACATGACATCGTTGATGCGTGTTTTGGCGATCGCTTTGGCGGTCGCCTCGCCTGCGGCGGCTTTTGATCCGACGGCCAATTTGGGCGGACCATATGAGCTCGTCGATCAATACGGCGATTTACGCTCGGAAATGGACCCCGACGGGCGGCCTCAATTGGTCTTTTTCGGCTATGTCAATTGCCCCGACATCTGCACTGCGGCGATGCCATTGATGGCCGATATCGCCGACGATCTTGCCGCGCTGGGGATCGCGCTGACGCCAATCATGGTCACGGTTGATCCAACGGTGGATACGCCAGAGACGATGGTTGCGCCTTTGGCTGATTTACATGCGGATTTTGTCGGGCTGACCGGGGCGCCCGATGCGCTGCAAGAGGTTTACGAGGCCTTCCAGATCGAGATCACGCCGCTGTTTACGGACCCTGCGGGCCAAACGATCTATGCGCATGGCAGTTTCCTCTATCTGCTGGATGCACAGGGCAAGGTTTTGACGCTGATCCCACCCATCTTGGACGTGGACCAAGCGGTCAAGATCGTCAGATCCTATCTGTGAGCCTTTTGGCTAAGCCGCATCGAACGATCAGTTGAACTGTTCGGATATCAAGCGTTCTTCCAGCCCGTGGCCTGGATCGAACAGGATGCGATGCGAAATGGTTGGTTCCGACTGGATGACGACGGACACGACCTCTTGAAAAGACCTCGAATCCGCCTCGGCCATGACGGGACGCTTTTCAGGTTCCAAGACGTCAAACCGCACCGTCGCCATTTTTGGCAAAAGCGCCCCGCGCCAACGGCGTGGTCGAAAGGCGGCAACTGCGGTGAGGGCCAAGACGTCTGCGCCAATGGGCAGGACCGGTCCGTGGGCAGAGTAATTATACGCCGTTGAGCCTGCCGGTGTGGCAACCAGCGCACCATCGCAGACCAGCTCTTGCATCCGCATGCGGCCGTCCACGGTGATCTTGAGCTTGGCAGCTTGCGGTCCCGCACGCAAAAGCGAGACCTCGTTGATCGCCAACGCCTTGTGTTCGGTGCCATCGGCCCGGGTCGCAGTCATCGACAGCGGGTTCAGCTCGGCCTCTTCGGCTGCGGACAGACGGTCGATCAGATCGCTTTCAGAATATTCGTTCATCAAAAAGCCGACGGTGCCGCGGTTCATCCCGTAGACCGGCGCATCAAGGTGTTGCGTGCCGTGCAAAGTTTGCAGCATGAACCCATCGCCCCCCAGAGCGACGATGATCTCTGCATCTTCGAGCGCGATGTCGCCGTAGAGGTCGATCAGATGCGCGCGCGCGGTCTGTGCGATGGCCGCCCGACTGGCGGTAAAGGCGATCTTCAGCCCCATAAACTTTGTTTCCTATCCGGCCAGTCTGCCACTGAACCAATCACAACTTCACTTCCAGCGCCAGTATTGCCGCGAAATCCGGGGCGAAAGTCGCTTTACAACCTTTCTGAGCCAGGTCGTTTCCGATAGGAAACTGCCAGATTCGACCTTTGAGCCATAAAGGACTGCGCCATGAACGCACCACACCGCGACACCAAATCCGATTTCTTTACGCAGAGCGTAAAGGACCGCGACCCCGAACTCTTTGGCGCCATGACACAAGAGCTGGGCCGCCAGCGCGATGAGATCGAGTTGATCGCATCGGAAAACATCGTCTCGGCCGCTGTTCTGGAGGCGCAAGGCAGCGTCCTGACCAACAAATACGCCGAAGGATACCCCGGACGGCGCTATTATGGCGGATGCCAGTTTGTAGACATTGCCGAAAACCTCGCGATTGATCGGGCGTGCCAGCTTTTCGGTGTGGGTTTTGCCAATGTTCAGCCAAATTCGGGCAGCCAAGCCAACCAAGGTGTGTTCCAGGCGCTGTTGCAGCCTGGCGACACCATTTTGGGCATGTCGCTGGATGCTGGTGGTCACCTCACCCACGGCGCCAAGCCAAACCAGTCGGGCAAATGGTTTAACGCGGTTCAATACGGTGTGCGCCGCGATACGCTGGACATCGACTATGATCAGGTCGCGGCGATGGCGCAGGAGCATCAACCAAAGATGA
>CAZYQC010000007.1:0-86360 GCA_964649815.1 uncultured Rhodobacterales bacterium
ATCAGGCGGTGGCGGATGACGCGGGACTGGACCTTGTCGCCGTCGCGGCCCGCCAGCGGGCTGTCGTTGATGCCGAAGGTGACGGAGATGGTTGGCGGATCAATGGGTTGCGCAGGCAGCGGAATGTCGATGGAGGTCGCGCAAAGCGTGTCGGCGACGGTGGCTTTGGACATGCCGGCCAGGGTGACGATGTCACCGGCCTCTGCGACGTCAATGGGCGTCTGCGCAAGACCGCGAAAGGCGAGGATCTTGGAGACGCGGAATTGTTCGATCATACCGCCTTCGCGGCTGAGCGCCTTGACGGTTTCGCCGGTTTTGAGCGTGCCTGCTTCGATGCGGCCGGTTAGAATGCGGCCGATGAAAGGGTCGCTGCCCAAAGTGGTGGCGAGCATCTGGAACGGGGCGTCTTTGGCGTCGGCCTGTTTCGGGGCCGGTACATGCGCAACCACCAGATCGAAGAGGGCGGAGAGATCCTTGCGCGGGCCGTCAAGCTCGGTATCTGCCCAACCTGAGCGGCCAGAGGCGTAGAGGGACGGGAAATCGAGCTGATCGTCATCTGCGCCAAGGTTCGCAAAAAGGTCGAACACTTCATCCAGGGCCCGATCCGGTTCGGCGTCGGGTTTGTCGACCTTGTTGAGCACAACAATCGGACGCAGCCCCAGAGCAAGCGCCTTTGAGGTCACGAATTTGGTCTGTGGCATAGGCCCTTCGGCGGCATCAACCAAGAGAACAACGCCATCAACCATGCTGAGGATACGCTCGACCTCGCCGCCGAAATCAGCGTGGCCGGGTGTGTCGACGATGTTGATGCGCGTGCCATTCCATTCGACGGACGTGGCTTTTGCCAAGATCGTGATGCCGCGTTCGCGTTCGAGATCGTTGCTGTCCATCGCGCGTTCGGCGACGGCCTGATTGTCACGAAACGCGCCGGATTGTTTCAGCAGCTCGTCCACAAGCGTTGTTTTGCCGTGGTCAACGTGGGCAATGATAGCAATGTTGCGCAGATCCATGATGGGGCCTCAAACACGATTTTGGCCGCCACGTAGCTTGCCGCAGTGCAGAAGACCAGCCTTAATGCGTCGCAGACTTGGAAAAGAGCTGGATCACGACGATCCCTGCAACAATCATCAGCAGCCCAAGGATCGCAGGTAGGTCGAGCCGCTGGCCAAACACAACAAAGCCAATGACCGCGATCAGAAAGATGCCCAAGCCCGACCAGATCGCATAGGCCACGCCGACAGGAATGTATTTGAGCGTGAGCCCCAGCAGGAAAAAGGCGACGCCATAGGCGACGACAACCAGAAACGAAGGCCAGAATTTCGTGAATTGCGCGCTGGCCTGAAGGGCGGTCGTGCCAATGGTTTCAGCCAGGACAGCGAAGAACAAATAGACGTAATGAACGGGCATTGAATGGCCTCACAAGGGTAGAGCGGTGGTCTCTTTGATGTCTTCCATAACAAAGCTGGCAGAGACATCGGACAAAGGCACGCGCGAAATGAGACGCTGATAGAGACGGTCGTAATCCGCCATATCTGCGACACGGGCGCGGATGAGATAATCAAGATCGCCGGTCATTCGGTACACTGCTTGGATTTCGGGCACTGCACGGGTGGCCCTGGCAAAGCGCGACAGCCAATCGGGATCATGCGTGTTGGTGCGCACTTGAATGAACACGGCCAGCGGCAGTCCCACCGCCTCGGGGTCCAGCAAGGTTACGCGGGCCTTTATCAGCCCGTCGGTTTCCATCGCTTTGACCCGGCGCCAGCATGCATTGCGCGACAGGTGGACCAACGCGCTGAGATCATCCAACGAGAGCGTCGCATCACGTTGCAAGGCATTGAGAATCGCGCGGTCTTTGTCGTCCAGTTTCTCCATATTTGCAGTTTATCTGGGAAAATGTCTCACTACCATCCTGATTTGCGTCAAAGTGAGGACGTCATCTCAGCCCAGGCAGGGGATACTGTGCGCGAGATAAGCTGGAAAGAGGCAGAGATGATTGCGCGATTGTTCTTGGAACACCCCCGGAGTGTTGATGAAAGCTATGGTGCGCATGCGCTTTTTGCGCTGCGTTTTGCCGGGATGCTGGCCGCGGCGGCGGGTGCCGCCCTGATCCATGCGGTGCTGCCCTTTGCCTTTGAGAAAACCGCAAGCCGCATTGTGGAAACGCTCTATCACAAGACCCACACCCGCGGTCGCTAAGCCCAAGAGCTGCGGTTCGGCCCCGCGACGCGGCCCTGAAAAAGCAGGGCGCGCGTCTGCGCATCGCTACCCTGCGAGAGCCTTGTTCAGGTTTTCGTCAATCTTTTCCAAAAAGCCCATCGTGGTCAGCCAGCCTTGATCCGGCCCGACCAACAGCGCGAGGTCTTTGGTCATAAAGCCACTTTCGACGGTTTCGACGATCACACGCTCGAGCGTTTCGGCAAAGGTCATGAGCGGGTCGTTCTCATCAAGCTTGGCGCGATGCTTCAAAGCGCCCGTCCAGGCGTAGATCGAGGCGATGGAATTGGTGGACGTCGCTTCGCCAGCTTGGTGCTGGCGATAATGGCGCGTCACCGTGCCATGCGCAGCCTCAGATTCGACGATTTTGCCGTCAGGCGTCATCAGTCGAGAGGCCATCATCCCAAGAGAGCCAAAGCCCTGTGCCACAGTGTCTGATTGCACATCGCCGTCATAGTTTTTGCAGGCCCAAACAAAGCCACCGTTCCATTTCATCGCACAGGCAACCATGTCGTCAATCAGGCGGTGTTGGTATTCGATGCCTTTTTCCTCAAAGGCGGCTTTGAATTCTTCGTCGAACACCTGCTGGAACAGCTCAAGAAAGCGCCCGTCATATTGTTTGAGGATCGTGTTCTTGGTCGATAGATACACCGGCCAGCCCAAATTCAGACCATAGTTAAAGGACGCACGGGCGAAATCGATGATCGAGGCGTCGAGATTGTACATCGACATGAAAACGCCCGCAGAGGGCGCGTCAAAGACCTCATGTTCGATGATCTCGCCATCGGCCCCTTCGAACTTCATGGTGAGTTTGCCGGGGCCAGGGAATTTGATGTCTGTGGCTTTGTATTGATCGCCAAAGGCGTGGCGCCCGATGACGATGGGGCGCGTCCAGCCGGGCACAAGCCGTGGGACGTTCTTGCAGATGATGGGCTGTCGGAAAACGACCCCGCCCAGGATGTTTCGGATGGTCCCATTGGGCGAGCGCCACATCTTTTTCAGGCCGAACTCTTCGACCCGCGCTTCGTCTGGCGTGATCGTGGCGCATTTGACCGCAACGCCGACCTCTTTGGTTTTCTCGGCTGCATCAATGGTGATTTGGTCTTCGGTCGTGTCGCGGCTTTCGATGCCGAGGTCATAGTACAGCAGATCGATATCCAGATAAGGCAGGATCAGCTTGTCTTTGATGAATTGCCACATGATCCGCGTCATCTCATCGCCATCCATTTCGACGATTGGGTTTTGAACTTTGATCTTGGTCATGGGCCTGCCATCTCCTGTTTTGCGCACTTACTCAGCAGCTTTATCCGATTCCCCCCACATGCGCCTATGCGCAGTTCTTCTGGGGGCGATGCAAAACGCCGCACTTGGTATACAATTGTACACATTGACTTGAAATGGGCGCTTCGATAGGGCCGGAGCCAACAACAGCGCTGCGGTTGTGGTGCTGAGAACTCCTTTGAAACGAGGTCCGATATGTCGAAAACGCCTGATATCATTTACACCAAGGTCGACGAAGCGCCGGAATTGGCCAGCGCGTCCTTTTTGCCCATCATTCGCCGGTTCGCAGCGGCGGCTGGGGTGGACGTTGGGGTCAAGGATATCTCGCTTGCCGGACGGATCATCGCGGCCTTTCCAGAGAACCTGACCGAAGATCAGCGCCAATCGGATGATCTGGCCGAGCTGGGCGAGCTGGTCAAAACACCAACCGCAAACGTGATCAAATTGCCGAACATCTCTGCCTCGGTGCCACAATTGGTGGCCGCCGTCGAAGAGCTGCAGGCGAAAGGCTATGCGCTGCCGGATTACCCCGAAAGCCCAAGCAACGCCGCAGAAGAAGAGATCCGCGCCCGCTATGACGCGATCAAAGGCTCTGCTGTGAACCCGGTCCTGCGCGAAGGCAATTCCGACCGCCGGGCGGCCAAAGCGGTCAAGAGCTTTGCGCAATCCAACCCACATTCGATGGGCAGCTGGAGCGCTGAGAGCAAGACCAAAGTCTCCTCGATGCCGGGCAATGACTTTTACGCCAACGAGGTCTCGGCCACGATCACCGCAGCCCAGGCCGGTGACGCAAAGATCGAATTTGTCGGCAAAGACGGTGCTGTGTCCGTTCTCAAAGAGGTCTGGCCACTGGAAGAAGGCACCGTCGCAGATGCGACCTTCATGTCCGCCAAAGCGTTGGCCGCGTTTTTGGCCGCGGCGATCGAAGACACCAATGCCGACGGCACGATGTTCTCGCTGCATATGAAGGCCACGATGATGAAGGTCTCGGACCCGATCATCTTCGGCCATGCGGTCAAAGCCTGGCTTGGACCGGTCTGGGACACCCACGGCACGGCGATAATGGCCGCAGGCGGCATGCCCAATTCGGGATTGGGTGACGTTTTGGCGGCCATCGACACAATGCCGAATGCGGCAGACATCAAAGCCGAAATCGCAGGCCTGGACCGCCCGTCGATGTATATGGTCGACAGCGACCGCGGCATCACCAATTTGCACGTCCCCTCTGACGTGATCATCGACGCCTCGATGCCAGCGGTGATCCGCGCAGGCGGCAAAGGCTGGGACGAGAGCGGCGAAAAAGGCGACACGAATTGCGTGATCCCCGACAATTCCTACGCCTCGGTCTATGACGAGACGATCCGCTTTTTCAAAGCCAACGGCGCGTTGAACCCAGCAACAGCCGGGGCCGTGGCGAATGTGGGTCTGATGGCACAAAAAGCCGAGGAATATGGCTCTCACCCAACAACATTCGAAGCCCCCGCCGACGGCACGATCCGCATCGTCCTGGCAAACGGCGAGACACTGCATGCGCATGACGTTGAGGCCGGCGACATTTGGCGCTCGTGCACGGTCAAGAAGGCGCCGATCGAAAACTGGATCCAACTCGCTCTGGACCGCCAGCGCCTGACCGGTTCCGAAGCGATCTTCTGGCTCGATGCGAACCGCGCCCATGATGCGCAACTGATTGCTTATGTGACGCCGGTGCTGGACGCCGCAGGCGTTGCAGACAAGTTCATGATCATGGCCCCGCGCGAGGCCACGGCGCAATCGCTCAAAACGATCACAGCCGGGAACGACAGCATCGCCATCACAGGCAACGTCCTGCGCGACTATCTGACCGACCTGTTCCCAATCCTCGAGCTGGGCACATCCGCCAAAATGCTCTCCATCGTCAAGCTGATGCAGGGCGGCGGGCTGTTTGAAACCGGGGCCGGCGGCTCTGCCCCGAAACACGTCCAGCAATTGCACGCCGAAAATCACCTGCGCTGGGATTCAATGGGCGAATTCTGCGCCTTGGGTGAATCGCTGAACTTTCTGGCTGACAGCCAAGGCAACGCCAAAGCAGGCGTCCTGGGCGCCGCCGCCGAAGCCGCCACGCAAGGCATCCTGGACAACGACCGTTCCCCAGGCCGAAAGGTCGGCCAGCCTGACAACCGCGCCTCCCATTACTGGTTCGCCCGCTACTGGGCCGAAGCTCTGGCCGCCCAAACAAGCGACGCAGACCTCGCCGCAGAATTCGCCTCCATCGCGCAATCCCTCGCGGATGGCGAAGCCGCAATCTTGGCCGAACTTGCCGCAACAGGCGGCAGCCAGGCCGACACAGGCGGTTATTTCCGCAACGACGACGCCAAATGCGCCGCGGTCATGCGGCCCAGTGCAACGCTCAACGCCATCTTTTCCGAAGCCTAAACACTTGTCCCCGTCGGGAGCCTCCGGCGGGGATATTTGACAGCCAAAAGAAAACAAGGATGCGCGACTAGGTTAAGCATTCGCGCATCTCTCACTTTCTTTTGGCGCAAAATATCCTCGGGGGTGAATTGGCCGCTGGCCAAGAGGGGGCAGACAGCCCCCTGTACCCGGCGACGCGCGCAGCGCGGCGCAAATCATGGCGGGTTACGGCGCGTCGGTCGCCGTGCCTGCGCGGTGGTCTTTGAGCTTTTGGGCCAGGAACCGGCGGCCTGCCGTTTCGGCCATGCGGGTACGTACCGCGGTCAGAAAGGCTTCTTCGAGCGTTTGGGAGGACGCGCCAAGGACTTGTGCGACGTCCATAAACAATCGGTCATTGCCAATCTCGCCCTGCACGGCCAGGCATTCCTCGGCCAGTTTGTTGGCCATTGAGGTGACGTCGGCCATTAGCGGGTGTTCTCCGTCAAGCGGCGTTTCACGTAATCGGTTGTGTTGCCGATCAGGGTTTCGAGGTGGTCGTCTTCGAAGAAGTGTCCGGCGCCCTCGATTTCCTGATGCGTGATCGTAATGCCTTTTTGTTCGTGCAATTTGTTGACCAGCGTCACTGTGTCGGCTGGCGGGGCGACACGGTCGGCGGTTCCGTTGATGATCAAGCCAGAAGAGGGGCAGGGCGCGAGAAACGAGAAGTCGTACATGTTTGCCGGAGGCGCCACCGAGATAAAGCCTGTGATCTCTGGGCGGCGCATCAGCAATTGCATGCCGATCCAGGCGCCAAACGAGAAACCGGCGACCCAGCAATGTTTCGAATTGTTGTTCATCGACTGCAGGTAGTCGAGCGCGGAGGCTGCGTCGCTGAGCTCGCCAATCCCCTGGTCATATTCACCCTGGCTGCGACCGACGCCGCGGAAGTTAAAGCGCAGAACGGTGAAGCCCATATTGAAAAAGCCATAGTGCAGCGCGTGCACGACCTTGTGGTTCATCGTGCCGCCAAACTGTGGGTGTGGGTGCAAGATGATGGCGATGGGGGCGTCGCGTTCTTTTTGGGGGTGGTAGCGTCCTTCCAGGCGGCCTTCTGGGCCAGGGAAAATCACCTCGGGCATACGGTCACTGTCCTATCTGGTTCTTTTGGGGCAGCCATTTCTTGACGAAATTTATCGGGCACCTTAGAACGTTTCTAAATTACTTGCGCAACGCAATAGTTCAAAGGGATTTATGCCCTTGCGCGCAATTGGTCAATCGGCTGGGGGACACAGCGATGAAGCTGTCGACAAAAGGACGTTACGCAATGGTCGCGCTGACGGACATTGCCTTGCAGCCGGCGGATCGTTTGACGACGCTGAGCGAGATCTCGCAGCGGCAGAGCATCTCGTTGCCCTATCTGGAACAGCTTTTCGTCAAGTTGCGCCGATCAGAGCTTGTCACAGCGGTGCGTGGCCCGGGGGGCGGTTATCGCTTGGCTCGTCCGCCATCCGAAATTCGCGTGGCCGAAATTTTGGCAGCTGTCGATGAGACCGTGGATGCGATGCACAAAGGTGCAGGTGCCAGCGGGGGCGCCTCGGGCAGCAAGGCACAATCGCTGACCAACCGCTTGTGGGAGGGCATGAGCGCGCATGTTTATGTTTTTCTGCATCAAACGCGGCTGTCGGATGTGGTGCAGAACGAATTGGCGCCATGTCCGGCGGTCCCGTCTCTTTTTGCTGTGGTGGACGAATGACGCGGGTTTACCTCGATCACAACGCCACCACCCCGTTGCGAGACGCGGCGCGGGCCGCGATGCTGGCGGCGATGGATGCCTTTGGCAATCCGTCCTCGGTTCATGCCGAAGGGCGCGCCGCCAAAGCGATGATCGAGCGGGCGCGGGCGCAGGTTGCCAGCCTTGTCGGCTGTGATCCGCATGACATCGTCTGGACATCGGGCGCGACAGAGGCGGCGGCGATCTGGTTTCGGGGTGCCGAGGCGCTCAGCGGTGCTGCGGTTGAGCATGACGCGGTGTGGGGGCAGCTACAATCCGCGCCAAGCTTTTCAGAGGTGCCAGTCGATGCCGCTGGACAAATCCTGTGGGATCGCGACGCCCCTCTGAGCACGTTGCAGGCCGCAAATTCCGAGACGGGTGTTCTGCAAGGCGCGGTGTCGCGCCGCCCGATTGGGATGAGTGACATCACGCAGGTTTTGGGCAAACAGATTTTCGACTTTGCAACAAGCTGGTGCGACGCGGTTATCTGCTCGGCACATAAGCTGGGCGGCCCGAAAGGTGTGGGCGCGTTGATCCTGAACAAGGGCATCGAGCTGGCCCCAGGCCCGAGCGGTGGCGGCCAGGAAATGGGGCGCCGGTCGGGCACAGAGAACATTCTGGGCATCGTGGGCTTTGGCGCTGCGGCAGAGGCTGCGCAACGGGATTTGTCTGCGGGGCGCTGGGACGAGATCGCAGAACTTAGAAAGATTCTAGAAACTGCCCTTGAGGGTCTGTCCCAAGATACTATTTTTGTCGGGAAAGAGAGTGATCGTCTTCCGAACACCTCGTGCTTTGCGGTGCCGGGTTGGAAAGGTGAGACCCAGGTCATGGCGATGGATTTGGCGGGATTTGCAATTTCGGCCGGGTCCGCCTGTTCAAGCGGCAAGGTCCGCGAAAGCCGGGTTCTGAAGGCGATGGGATATGACGATGTGACGGCTCAATCCGCGGTGCGGGTGTCGCTTGGGTTGGACACGACGAAAGAGAATGTACTGCGCTTTGCGGATGCATGGGCGCAACGGTTGAAAAAACATCAAGCGCGGGCTGCTTGAGAGGGCGAGGTGAGTGAGATGGCTGCTTTGGACAATGTAAGCGTGAAAGACGGTGTCGATCAGGAAACGGTTGACGCGGTTCGGGAAGTGTCCAGCTATAAATATGGCTGGGACACTGAAATCGAGATGGAATACGCGCCCAAGGGTCTCACACCTGACATCGTGCGTTTGATTTCGGAAAAGAACGAAGAACCGGAATGGATGACGGAATGGCGTCTGGCCGCCTATGACCGCTGGCTCAAGCTGAAAGAGCCTGACTGGGCGATGGTGGATTACCCTGAGATCGATTTTCAGGACCAGTATTACTATGCGCGGCCCAAAAGCATGGAGGTCAAACCAAAGTCGCTGGACGAGGTCGACCCAAAGCTTTTGGCGACTTACGAAAAGCTGGGCATCCCGTTGAAAGAGCAAATGATCCTAGCCGGCGTCGAAGGCGCGGATGCGGCTCCGTCCGAGGGGCGCAAGGTGGCTGTGGACGCGGTGTTTGATTCCGTGTCCGTCGGAACAACCTTTCAGGCCGAACTGAAAAAGGCCGGCGTCATCTTTTGTTCGATTTCCGAGGCGATCAAGGAACATCCAGAGCTTGTGAAAAAATATCTGGGCTCGGTCGTGCCGGTCTCTGACAACTTTTACGCCACGCTCAACAGTGCGGTCTTTTCGGACGGGTCATTCGTATATGTCCCGCCCGGCGTGCGCTGTCCGATGGAGTTGAGCACCTATTTCCGCATCAACGCAGAGAACACGGGCCAGTTTGAGCGGACGCTGATCATTGCCGACAAAGGATCCTATGTGTCCTACCTCGAATGCTGTACGGCGCCGCAGCGGGATACCTCGCAGTTGCATGCGGCAGTTGTGGAAATCGTCATCGAGGAAGATGCCGAGGTAAAATACTCGACGGTTCAGAACTGGTTCCCAGGTGACGAAAACGGCAAAGGCGGGATCTACAACTTTGTGACCAAGCGTGCGGATCGCCGTGGCGACCGGGCCAAGCAGATGTGGACACAGGTGGAAACCGGAGCCGCCGTGACGTGGAAGTACCCCTCTTGCATTCTGCGCGGCGACGACAGCCAGGGTGAGTTCTATTCGATTGCGATCACGAACAACTATCAGCAGGCGGATACCGGCACGAAGATGGTGCATTTGGGCAAGAACACCAAATCACGCATCGTTTCGAAAGGGATCAGCGCGGGCAAGGCGCAGAACACGTATCGTGGTTTGGTGTCGATGCACCCAAAGGCCAAGGACAGCCGGAATTACACGCAATGCGACAGCTTGTTGATCGGCGACAAATGCGGGGCGCATACGGTGCCTTACATCGAGGTCAAGAACAACTCGTCTCGGGTCGAGCACGAGGCCACGACCTCTAAGGTCGATGACGATCAGCTCTTCTATTGCCGGTCCCGCGGCATGGACGAAGAAGAAGCGGTGGCTTTGGTCGTGAACGGCTTTTGCAAGGATGTTCTGCAAGCCTTGCCGATGGAATTTGCGATGGAAGCTCAGCAACTTGTTGCGATTTCCTTGGAAGGCTCGGTGGGCTGATCGATGACGCCAGAGGGTGATCAAAAAGACCGCCGGTCGTATCTGCGGTTGGCAGATGTCTCGGACAGTGACGGCACCCGCGAAGGCGGGTTGGTGTTCTGTCTGAGCCTGATCGTCGGCATGATTGTCGCCCAGGCCACACATCCAAGCGCGCTGACGTCGTTCTGGGTCTGGTTTGCCCTGTTGGCTGCGGCCTGCGGTATCGCGTTTCACACGCAAAAGCTGGTTGCTTGGGCGATGGGGCATCGGTCGGGAGAGGCCGAATGAGTGGGATCGCGGGGCATATCCTGGCTGTGGTCGCTGGCGCTTTGGTGGCGGGCATTTTGGCTTTTGTGCTGATGCCACAGCTTTTCTGGGCGGGCGTGATCGGCGGGGCGATGTTTGGCGGCGCGCTGCGTGTTGGCTGGGTCCTTTTGAACGCAGATGACGCCGCATGAACCCTTGGGGAAAGACCATGATTGTAACCACAACGCCAAGCATCGATGGCCACAAGATCACGGCCTATAAAGGTATCGTCGTCGGCGAGGCCATTCTCGGTGCGAATGTGTTTCGCGATCTTTTTGCCGGGATCACCGACATTATCGGTGGGCGATCGGGGGCCTATGAACAGGAACTGGGCCGCGCGCGCGAAACGGCCATCAACGAAATGGAAGACCACGCCAGGTCGCTGGGGGCGACCGCAGTTGTTGGCGTGGATCTCGATTATGAGGTGATCAACAACATGCTCATGGTGTCAGCCTCTGGCACTGCGGTCGTGATTGAGTGATCGGAAACAGACGAACGAATACCTGCCGGACGGGCTAAGAAAGGGTAACGAAATGTTGCAAATCAAAGACTTGCACGTGAAACTTGAAGAAGAAGGCAAAGCGATCCTCAACGGGGTTTCCCTCGAGGTTGAGGCTGGCAAGGTTCACGCGATCATGGGGCCGAACGGCTCTGGCAAATCGACGCTCAGCTATGTTTTGTCCGGCCGTGACGGCTATGAGGTCACGGGCGGGGCGGCGTCTTTGGATGGCGACGACCTGCTTGAGCTGGAACCAGAAGAGCGCGCAGCCGCCGGTCTGTTCCTGGCGTTCCAGTACCCGGTTGAAATTCCTGGCGTCGGCAACATGACGTTCCTGCGCACAGCGGTAAACGCGCAGCGCAAGGCGCGCGGCGAAGACGAGCTGAGCGCGGCAGATTTTCTCAAGGTCGTGCGCGAGCGGGCCAAGGCGCTCAAGATCGATGCGGATATGTTGAAGCGTCCGGTGAATGTAGGCTTCTCTGGCGGCGAGAAAAAGCGCAACGAGATCCTCCAGATGGCGATGCTTGAGCCAAAGATGTGCATTCTGGACGAAACCGACAGCGGGCTTGATGTTGATGCAATGAAGCTGGTTGCCGAAGGCGTCAACGCATTGCGGAACGAGGGGCGCGGGTTCCTGGTTATCACGCATTATCAAAGGCTTTTGGACCATATCAAACCTAATGTCGTGCACATTATGGCGGATGGAAAGATCGTGAAATCGGGCGGCCCCGAGCTGGCGCTTGAGGTCGAGAACAACGGCTATGGCGATATTCTGGCGGAGGTCGCGTAATGGCGCAGCCCGCACTCAAATTGAACGCAACCGAAGAGCGCATCGCCGCGTTGACGCTACCCGAGGGCGGTTGGTCGATGGCTGCGCGCGAAGACGCTCTGGCGCGCGTGCGGCAGATGGGTCTGCCGGATCGGCGGGACGAATATTGGAAATTCACCCGCCCCGACACGCTGGTTCAGCCCGCCGCACCAACGGCGGCCACGTTTGTGAACGAAGAGGCGCCCCTTTTTGGCGCGCTTGACCGGGTGCAGCTGGTCTTTGTTGACGGTGTTTTCGATCCCGAGGCATCGGACGCGGACGCGCTTGAACACGTCAGCATCGATCGTCTGGCGGATGGAACATCCGACATCCACTGGGCCCGAGACGTCTACGGCACGCTTGAGGCGCGCGGACAAGACCCGGTTGCGCGTCCTTTGGCGGCCTTGAACACGGCCTTTGCCAGCGATGGCGTGTTGATCCATGTCTCTGGCAAAGCAACCAAGCCGATCCAGCTGTCTTATCGCCACGAAGATCCGAATTCTGACGCGATGTTGCATCACGTGATCAAGCTCGACCAAGGGGCGTCTTTGACGCTTTTGGAGAACGGTCCAGCGGCGGCGCGGTTCAGCAAGGTCATGGAAGTTGACGTGGCCGATGGAGCAGCGTTTCACCATGTGCGGGCGCAGGGGCGGGACCACGAAAGACGTGCTGCCACGCATATTTTCGCGCGTCTCGGCGAAGAAAGCACGTTCAAGTCGTTTACCTTGACCGTGAACGGGCGCCTGACGCGGAACGAATGCATTGTCGAACTGACCGGAGACAACGCCATTGCACATGTCGCAGGTGCTTGTGTCGGCGATGGTGATTTCCATCACGACGACACTGTTTTTGTGACGCATGACGCGGTGTCTTGCGAAAGCCGCCAGGTCTTTAAGAAAGTGCTGCGCAATGGTGCGACGGGCGTGTTTCAGGGCAAGATCCTGGTGAAACCGGACGCGCAAAAGACGGATGGCTATCAAATTAGCCAATCGCTGTTGCTGGATGAGGATGCTCAATTCCTGGCCAAGCCCGAGCTTGAGATCTATGCCGATGATGTCGCCTGTTCACACGGCTCGACCTCGGGCGCGATTGACGAAACCGCGCTGTTTTATCTGCGTTCGCGCGGTGTTCCGGCACCGGTGGCAACAGACCTGTTGACGCTTGCGTTCCTGGCCGAAGCGGTTGACGAAATCGAGCAGGATGAGCTGCGCGATGAAATCGTGGAGCGTCTGGAAGGGTGGTTGGAGCGGCACCGCGCCTGAACGAGCAATGGGAGTGACCACCAACATCGTCGCCACATATCGTGGCCCGGGCCGCGTCGTCCGCGGCCTGTTGGCTATGGGCCCCCGAGAGGACCGTGCGCTGGCCTATCTGATGGGCGCCTGTTTGCTGACATTTGTCGCCCAATTGCCGCGTTTGGCGCGCGAGGCGCATGTGAACGGGCAGGATTTGAACATGCTTATGGGCGGTAGCCTCTTGGCGTGGATCTTTATTGCGCCGTTGGTCTTTTATGTGGTCGCCGCCTGCGCGCGCTTGGTTGCGCGGGTGCTGGGCGGCTCGGGCAGTGGCTTTGGCGCGCGGCTCGCGCTCTTTTGGGCGCTGCTGGCGGCCTCGCCGGTGCTGTTGCTGCATGGCCTCACGGCTGGCTTGGTCGGACCCGGTCCCGCCTTGCAATTGGTCGGTGTCATCTGGTGTGGTCTGTTCCTATGGTTCTGGTTGGCCGGAACACTGGCGCAGGAGCGGTCGACATGACGTTTACAGACCTGGTCGTTACGACCATCCGTGACCCCGAAGAGGCAGCGCATCGGCTGATGGGCTGGGGCCTGCCGCGCAACGCCCTCTACGAGGCGGTGATTGCGGTTGCAGCCATCAACGCCATGCTGTTGGGCATTTCATCCTTGCTGATGCCACAACCGGCCATTCTGCCGGCTTTCATGACCCAGCCGTTCATCTTCTTTGTGGTGATGGCGGGCGGTCTCGTGATCTATGCGAACCTGCTCTATTGGGCGGGGCGCGCGATGGGCGGCACGGGCGACATGGGGGATATCCTCACATTGGTTGTGTGGTTGCAGGGATTACGTGCATTGGCGCAGATTCTTGTCACCGTCTTGTCCTTTGTCATTCCGGCATTGGCGGCGTTGCTGGGCTTGGTCGTGTCGATCTATGCCCTCTATGTTTTGATCAAGTTTATCAAAGCCGCGCATCGGTTCGGTTCTATCATGCAATCCATTGGTTTGCTGATTGTCGTATCTGCCGGATTGATCATCGCGTTGATGATGGTTCTGACCCTCGCAGGGGTTTCCGTGAATGGGGTAGCGCCTAATGTTTGATGTCAACGCGATCCGGGCTGATTTCCCCATTCTGTCGCGCGAAGTGAACGGCAAGCCGTTGGTTTACCTGGACAATGGCGCATCCGCGCAAAAGCCGCAGGTTGTCATCGATGCGATCACCAAGGCCTATTCCGAGGAATACGCCAACGTTCATCGCGGGCTGCATTTTCTGTCCAATCTCGCGACCGAAAAGTACGAAAACGTGCGGGGTGTGATTGCCCGGTTCCTGAACGCGCCTGACGAGGACGAGATCGTGCTGAATTCGGGCACGACCGAAGGCATCAACATGGTCGCCTATGGCTGGGCCATGCCGCGGTTCGAGGCGGGGGACGAGATTGTCCTCAGTGTGATGGAGCATCACGCAAACATCGTGCCTTGGCATTTCCTGCGCGAGCGGCAGGGCGTTGTTTTGAAATGGGTCGATGTGGACGCGACCGGCGCGCTTGACCCGCAGGCCGTTCTGGATGCCATCGGCCCGAAAACCAAGCTGGTGGCCATCACGCATATGTCCAACGTCTTGGGGACGGTTGTTGACGTCAAGGCGATCTGCAAAGGCGCGCGGGAAAAAGGCGTGCCAGTCCTTGTCGATGGCAGCCAAGCAGCGGTGCATATGCCGGTCGATGTTCAGGATATCGGCGCGGATTTCTATGCGATCACGGGGCACAAGCTTTATGGTCCGTCGGGCTCGGGCGCGATCCATGTGCGCAAGGAACGGATGGCCGAGATGCGGCCGTTCATTGGCGGCGGCGATATGATCAAGGAGGTCTCGAAGGACGGTATCATCTACAACGATCCGCCGATGAAATTCGAGGCCGGCACGCCAGGTATCGTGCAGACCATTGGGCTGGGTGTTGCGTTGGACTACATGATGTCCATCGGCCTGGAAGACATCGCCGCGCATGAGGCGCACCTACGGGATTACACCGTCTCGCGGCTCTCGGGTTTGAACTGGCTGCAAATGCAGGGCACGACCCCCGACAAAGGGGCAATCTTTTCGTTTACCTTGGACGGTGCTGCGCATGCGCATGACATTTCCACCATCCTTGACAAAAAGGGCGTCGCGGTGCGGGCCGGTCAACATTGTGTCGGCCCTTTGATGGAGCATATGGGTCTGACAGCCACGTGTCGTGCGTCCTTTGGGATGTACAACACCACCCAAGAGGTCGATGTGCTGGTCGACGCGCTCGAATTGGCGCATGAGCTCTTCGCCTAGCGATTAGCGATTGCGGGGGCGCGAGGCCCCGGCTATACCGCGACCAAGTGGTCCCTTAGCTCAGCTGGATAGAGCGCTGCCCTCCGAAGGCAGAGGCCAGAGGTTCGAATCCTCTAGGGACCGCCAATTGACGTTTAAATTCCTTATAAGTGTCTGAATTTTATATAGAAAAATTCGCGTGTCCCACTTTTGGATAGCTGTGTCCCGAGTTTGGAAAACTTGAGAAGCGTACAGACCAACCGCACCCAGCTCTTGCAGCGGCTATGTCCATCGAACTGAAGTAGTGAATTCTATCTGGAAAAATTTGCGGCACGATGAACCGTGCGACCAGCTCTGAAAAGTAGACAAATAACTCCGTTTTCCGTCCGTAAGTCTGTGCATTAATTCCGGTTTTGCTCGCTGCGCCGCGAGGCCTGTTGCCGCAATCAAACGAAATTGGTTTGACATGAAAGGGTGCAACGCATGACAGAAAAATTCCCTCGGATTATTATCCCCGCCTGCAAATTTGGTGGGAGTGGAGCCACAGCGTTTATGTTGCTCACAGCAAATGTAACCTGTTTCGATTAGTAACATTTCACAAATTTCGTGACAGATTCCGTCGAACATGCGAAGATTCATTGCGTGGGATACGTCGGAATTTCTCTTGGCATTGTACCCTAAGAGTGCGATGCGGGCCGTTGAACGGCTGCACAACGGAAGGCAGCCTATAGTCGAAGGTCAAACAGGACCGGGGCCCACGCACCTTAAATCGTCGTATACCCGTAATGCCGGAAGATAATTTTCTGCTTTTCGTTCAAGTTTAGATCGCGAGGATTAGTTGGCTGCAATGCCAGCCCGAAATCTGCAACTATGTTTCGTTCTTTGGCCATTATTGGTTGAAGCAACATTGCATGATTTGGCTCCCATCTTGAACTCGATGTGTCGACTGCCTGATAAAATGCACTGGCAACAATGTCGGCCAACTGTAAGCCGGCGTTTTGGTAGTGGGGTAGATACTCAACCAAGTCGAAGCGCAGGACTTGATGACGGATCTCGCGCTTCTTCAGAAATGTCGTTCCTCCTGCCGCTTGGTTTTTTAGAACTTCCCAATAAGCTTTCGTTTGAGCGTAACTGTGGCCGCCACGTTTACTGAAAACGACCCTCAGATATCTGGCCTGATTGTAGCGTCGCAATGAATCTCGCAAGCACAATTCAGTAGCTCGCTCCATCAGAAGCCGAACGCAGTAGTTGTAGTACCACTGTTTGCCTCCGCGTTTAGCAGCTCGACTGTTGTTGTGGCCCCGCATGTTCACTTTGTGAGAACAGACTGTGAGGGCTCTAACTGGAAGCGATGCCAGTCGGTTGCAAGCAGCGTCTTTTTTTCTTGGGCTTAGTCGGCGATAATGCAGAGTTGGAGATTGCGTAGCATTTATCTCTTTTCGCAAATCCTTAACCCAATCCACAATTTCAGTTTCGTGGTTAGATCGTGTGAGAAAACCGCCTATCACGAGCCATTCACTGGCTCCGTTTGTATCCACAGGCTTGACTTTGGCTAGGCCATCGTCGCCTGCCTCGTCAATGTACAGAACGTACTCATACTTCGTATCGCTAATTCCCATGCGCTATGAAGCACGAAAAGATTAAGAATAGTCAACGCCAAGGCGAATACTGTTTCTAAAACTCTCCTACTTTTTGATGGCTCGCTGGAATTCTTTCTTTGGTCAGAGGATTGGCTTCATCCAAGGTCAGTAATCCAGGCCTAGAATAAAGAGGTCTAACGAAATTTGTGTCCCATTCACCTGACTAACTCATTGAAATGATTACAGCTCTAGTTCCCATCAGTGTCCCATTGGCTCCTTTGAATTTCCAGAAAAACTTAGATCGTTTGAACGTCCTCTAGGGACCGCCATCTACCGCACCGTTGACGGATCTACGCAAAACTCCCTTAATGCGCGTGTTTCACGTGGGAGGAGCGCGATGCGGTTTTGTTGGGCCTGGGTGGCGGTTGTCGCGCTGTTGGGTGGATGTGCGTCGATCAATTACGACGCGGCACCCGAGGGGGAGTTTCGTGGTTCACTTTTCGTGATGTGGATCGGAGAGGGGGGTGATCGGGGCGATGGGGCCTTTGTCTTTGTGCCAAACCCGCGCGATCCATTGACCTTTATCCGGGGCGAAGACGGGCCCTACAAGGAAATCCAGCCCGAGATGATGTATACCGACGGCGGCTCGATCCCGAAGGCGGCGCAGTGGTTTAACGGATTTTCCCCGTGGGGCTATGCGCCGGCTTATATGGTGCATGATTGGCTCTTTATTGCGGCGCGGTGCAACCTTGATGGCGAAGCGACCGAGGAAGAGCAAAAGTTCATCGGCATGGCGTTTGAAGAGAGCGCGGTGATCATGGCGGAGACGATCAAGACACTGATCGCGTCAGGCCGGGTGAGCGCCAATGACGTCGCGCCTTCGGTGATCTCGTCGACGGTTGCGGGGCCTGTGTCGCGCGAATTGTGGACCAAGCAGGGCGCTTGCCTCAAAGGGCGGGTGTCGGATGCGGACCGCGAGGCTGCGTTGGCGGGGCTGCCGCCTGGCGTTTTGCCTCAGCGGTCAGCGGCGCGGTCATCGGTGCCGCGAGGCGGCCTGGAAGAGGCGATTGTCGTGGCGCCGCCGGCGGGCGAGGTGGTCGGCGTGTTCACCTTTTGACAAAAGAACGGGCCGCGACCAGCGCAGGGCAGGGCGCGACCCGTGATATCTCAGAGCTCGATGCGGAACTGCAAAAAGCCTTCGGCTGAGGTGCCTGCTTCGGACATTGTCACGCCCGGTACGTCTGCGGCGTAAGCAGAGGCCGCTGGGCCAGTTTCAAAGAGGACCGAGGCGCCAGGCTGGGCCGCAAAGCGCCAGTTGCCGTCAGCACGTGGGCTGATTGTGCCTTGCTCGACGATGTAGCGGACAATGACGTCACGGTTCGTGTCTGGCGCCTCAACAACAACTGTGTCCGGGGATGCGCCCGGGAATTTGCCGCCGCCACCGGCGCGATAGTTGTTGGTCGCGATGATAAACTCGGCTGTGAGATCAATGGGTTGTCCATTGAAGGTCAAGTTCTTGATCCGGTTGGCGCCTGCGTTGATCAGATTGCCTTTGGGGTCGAACTTTGACGGCTCGCTCAGGTCGATTTCATAGGTGACGCCGTCGATGACGTCGAAATTGTAGGACGGGAACGACGGGTTCAACAATGGCTGATCAACCGCGCCTGCGGGGACTTGGTTGAACATACCGGCAGAACGTTCCAGCCAGTCTTTGACCTGTTGACCGGTGACGCGCACGGCGCGCACGGTGTTCGGATAGAGGTAGAGATCCGCCACGTTCTTGATCGCGACCGCGCCAACCGGCACGTCGGTGTAGTATTCTGGACCGCCACGTCCGCCCGCTTTGAACGGTGCTGCGGCGCTCAGGATCGGCAAGCCTTCGTGCTCGGTGCCTTTGAGCAGGCCTTCGACATACCATTTCTGGGCGATGGAAACGATTTGAACCGATGGATCGTCGGCAACCAATGCGAAATAGCTGTGCAAAGGCGCATCCGTCTCGCCGACAGCCCGGCGCACATAGGCCAGCGTCGCGTCGTGATCGGCCTGAACCGAGGCCAAAACCGACGGCACGCTGTCGACCAAAGCGGTGATCGAGCGGTCTTCGTTGCGTTTCGAAATCGGGCGTGCGGTGCTTTCGTGCGAGACGATCCGCCATTCGTTGCCCGAGTTTTCAAGCATCAGATCAACAAGACCCAGATGCGAACCCCAGAAGCCGCCCATTGTCGCGGGTTTGCCGTGGATGGTGCCTGCGGCCACGTCGACGCCTGCAAAGCCGTCAAAGGCTGGCGACGGGAAAACCAGGTGGTTGTGACCCGTCAACATAACATCGATGCCTGGCACTTGGGCCAAAGGCACGGCGGCGTTTTCCATGCCGTCGGTGTGATTGGCCGCGCCAATGCCAGAGTGGCTCAGCGCGATGATGATGTCGGCGCCTTGCTCTTTCATGATCGGCACAAAGGTCTTTGCGGTCTCGACAATGTCACGTGCGTGAACGTTGCCTTCGAGATGGCGACGGTCCCAGTTCATGATCTGAGGCGGCACAAAGCCGATCATGCCGATTTTGATTGCGTGGCTGTTGCCAGCGCCATCGGTGATCATTTTGTCCATGATGACGAAGGGGGGCAAAAGCGTTTTGTCTTTGGACGCATCCGCGCCCAGTTCCGTTGCCACGTTGGCCAGGACGAGCGGGAAGTCAGCCGTCGCCAGGGATTTCATGAGGAAATCGAGGCCATAGTTGAATTCGTGGTTGCCCAGGGTCGCGGCATCAAAGCCAACGGCGTTCATGGCAGAGATGATGGGGTGGCTGTCGCCGTCCTTCATTCCACGCTCATAGGCGATGTAATCGCCCATTGGGTTGCCCTGGAGAAAGTCACCATTGTCGATCAAGAGCGAGTTCGTCGCCTCGGCCCGAATGCCCTCGACAATAGAGGCCGTGCGGGCAAGCCCGACGGTGTCGCGCGGACGGTCGGCATAATAGTCATACGGGAAAACGTGCACGTGAAGATCTGTCGTCTCCATGATGCGCAAATGCGCCTGATTGGTCGCGGCGTGCAGGGAAAACGGGTGTACAGCAGCAAAGCTGGCAGCGCTGGCGATAAAGCCCCGGCGCGACAGAGCGAATGGCATTAAGAACTCTCCAAGGTTGTAGTATTCGGGTTTTGCCCGACTATTCACCGAGGATGACAGATTTGTGTGCGTTTTATGAAGGCTTCGCGAAAGCCCTCGTGGGCGAGATTTAGCCGCCCCAAGAGCGGACAACACCGCAGTCCATATGGACAAAGTTGGAGCGAGAATACTTTCCAACACCGCCACCGCGGCACGCAACCGCTGCGCGAGCGACTTGGCTGACCGAACGAGAGGTCAGGCGCAGGTCAGCCGCTTGCCCCTTCATGTGGAGAGAGTTTTTCGCAACACCGCGCGAGCGGCTGCGCAGCATTGCATTCGTCTGTGGCGAGCGGTAGCCAGACAACAGCATATAAGGTTCGCTGGCGTCGAGAAGATTGTGCGCGGCGGCCATGATGTCGACGGTGCGCAGATCGATCGATTTGACCTGGTTGGTGCGCCAGTCCCGCATAAAGTGGTTCACTTCGGCGACGGCGTCTTTGATGTAGTCGCCTTCGACCCAATAGATCATGTCGATCTTTTCGCCGGTTCGACCGGAATACATCTTGATACGTCGGATATCGCCCGCGCCGCGTAAGAACCCAGAAGCCTTGGAGAATGTAGGTGCCGCTGCAATCGTTGTTGCTGCGAATGCCCCTAAGAGTGCACGTCTCGAAAGACGTAAGTTTTCTGCCGTCATTGCGCCGTCCCGTACGCCTGCCTGCTCACGATGTTACGCGAGCTGTTACACCTCGTCCCCAGATGCGCCCTATTGCTGTCACATTTCGAATCATCCGCCTAGTCTGCAATTTACTGTACATCTCTCAGCGCGAATTTTAGGCAAGTTTTCGCGCAACCTGGTAATTTCCCAGTAAAAACCCCAAAGGACGATGCGGTGGTGCAGCAACGGAAAATTATCTTGAACCCTACCTAAATTGTGAATGGACTTTTGTGCGTGCGCTGACCGCAATAGCAGTCAATTGGTAATTTTGAGTATCCGCGCCAGCGCGGGGGAGAGCAGCATGTTCAAAGACTTTGCCCGACGGTCCTTTGTCACTTTTGCGTTCATCGCAGCCACCAGCATTGCTGTGGGCTTCGCGCCTGCGCGCGCCGAGGTTACGGCGTTCAAACAGGCCGTTGCAGAAGCGGCGGCGCGCGATGCGGATATTGCGAATTTCTACAAATCGAACGGGTATGCGAGCCTTTGGACAGGCAATAGCGCCACAGAGCGCAAGCGCCGCGCGGCGTTGATGCAAGCGCTGGACAAGGCCGCTTCGCACGGGTTGCCTGCTCAGAAATATGATGCCGAGGGTTTGATGGCGCAAATGCGCTCTGCACGGACCGACCGGGATCGCGGCATTCTCGAAGTGGAGCTTAGCAAGCGGTTCCTGCAGCTGGCGCGGGATATGCAAACAGGCATTCTGGTGCCAAGCCGCGTCGATCCGGCGATGGTGCGCCAGGTGCCTTACCGCGATCGCATGTCGTATCTCGTGAATTTCAGCAAAAGCACGCCGACCGGTTTCTTCCGGTCGCTGCATCCGCAGACAACCGAATACACGGCGCTGATGAAGGAAAAGATGCGCTTGCAGCGGTTGGCAGCCCAAGGCGGATGGGGTCCGACCGTTTCCGCCAAAAGCCTCAAGCCCGGTCAGTCAGGTGCAGCCGTCGTCGCTTTGCGCAACCGCCTGATCGCGATGGGCTTTATGAAACGCTCCAACAGCCAAAGCTATGACACCGCTCTGACGGCTGCGGTCCAGGAATTCCAAGTCGCGCATGGTTTGACGGCAGATGGCGTTGCGGGGGCTGGCACGATCAAAGAGGTGAACCGCAGCGTCGATCAGCGTATGCAGTCCATCCTGGTCGCTATGGAGCGTGAACGGTGGCTGAACCGCGATCTGGGCAAGCGCCACATCCGCGTGAACATCCCCGATTTCACCGCCAAAGTCATCGACAACGGCAAGGTGTCGTTTGAGACACGCTCCGTTGTGGGCGCGACAAAAACAGACCGCGTGACGCCTGAATTTTCCGACGTGATGGAGTTCATGGTGATCAATCCAAGCTGGTATGTGCCGCGCTCGATTGCGACCAAGGAATATTTGCCCGCGCTGAAAAAGAACCCCTATGCGGTTCAGCACCTGGAGATCACCGACAGCAAAGGCCGCAAGGTGAACCGCGGCGCGGTGGATTTCTCGGCCTATACGGCAAGTTCTTTCCCGTTCGCGATGCGCCAGCCTCCCAGCAAGAGCAACGCGCTGGGTTTGGTCAAATTCATGTTCCCCAACCGGTACAACATCTATCTGCACGACACGCCTGCCAAAAACCTCTTTGGCCGCGAAGTGCGGGCCTATAGCCACGGCTGTGTGCGTTTGGCCCAGCCGTTCGAATTCGCCTACGAGATGCTCTCGAAGCAGGAAGCCGATCCCAAAGGATTTTTCCACAGCGTTCTGAAGACGAACACCGAAACACGTGTGGATCTGAAAAAGCCGGTGCCGGTGCATTTGATCTATCGGACGGCCTTCACCACGCCGCGCGGTCACACGCAATATCGCCGCGACATCTATGGCAGAGACGCCAAGATTTGGGACGCACTGCAAAATGCAGGGGTGGCTCTCCGCTCGGTACAAGGCTAAGCATCGCCCTTAATCCACGAGAGGATTGGGGGCGCTATGTCGTTCACAGTTGCAGAATTAGCGGATGCGCTCGGCTTTGCGTGCGTGGGCGACGGTGCGATGCGCATCGACGGTCTGGCCGAGCCAGGGTCGGCGACGGACCGCGATCTGGCGCTGGCCTCTAATCCCAAATACGCCCAAGACCTGTCTTTGGGCAGCGCAAAAGCCGCGCTTTTGTGGCCGGATGCGGATTGGCAAGCGTTTGGGTTGGATGCGGCCATCCTCGCGACGCGACCGCGCTTTGCCATGTCTCGGCTGACCCAGATGTTTGATCCTGGTCAGGGGTTTGATCAGGGCATTCATCCCTCGGCCGCAATCGACCCCACCGCCCAGATCGGCGCCGATGTCTCGGTCGGGGCCTTTAGTGTGATCGGTCGCCATGCGGTTATTGGCGCGGGGTCGATCCTTGGGCCTCAGGTCTTTGTGGGTGCAGAGGCGCAGATCGGCGCGGGCGCTTATCTGCGCGAACAGGTGACGATCGGCGCGCGGACACGGATCGGAACAGGTTTTGTCGCACAGCCGGGCGCGCGGATCGGCGGTGACGGCTTTTCCTTTGTGACGCCAGACAAAAGCGGGGCAGAGGCAGCGCGTGAAAGCATGGGTGACCAACAGGACACCGCTGCACAATCCTGGCACCGTATCCATTCCCTTGGCGGGGTATGGATTGGTGATGCGGTCGAGGTCGGCGCGAACGCGGCCATCGACGCAGGCACGATCCGGGCCACACGGATTGGTGACGGCACCAAGATCGATAACCTGGTTCAGATTGGCCATAACGCGATTATCGGCCAGGATTGTCTGATTTGCGGGCAGGCGGGCATCGCGGGATCCGCTGTGCTGGGGAACAATGTGGTGCTGGGCGGCAAGGCGGGCGTTGTGGACAACATCACCGTTGGCGACCGCGTTGTCGCGGCGGCGGGATCTCTTTTGTCATCAAACGTGCCTGCGGGGCGCGTCATGATGGGCTCGCCTGCGACGCAGATGGATACACAAATCGAAAGCTACAAAGCCCTGCGCCGATTGCCGCGCCGCCTTGCGGATTTGGATGCGATAAAGAAAGCGGTTTTCAAGTCGACCGACAGTGACTAAATCGAACGCAAATCCAAAGCCGGGGGACGCGAGGATGGCGGATCAATCGATCAAAGAGCAGGTGATTCAGATTATCGCGGAACAAGCGGTGCTTGAGCCGTCGGATGTCACGATGGAGAGCACTTTGGAGGATTTGGGCATCGACAGCCTTGGGCTGGTCGAGAGCATTTTCTCGATCGAAGAGGCTTTTGATATCTCTATCCCGTTCAACGCAAACGAACCGTCTGAGAACGACTTTGACATCTCGAATGTCGCAGCCATCATTGGTGGCATCGAAAAGCTCGTGGCAGAAAAAGACTGATCCAAATGTACCGAGTAGCGATCACAGGCGCGGGCACGATCAACGCGCTTGGGCATTCTGCCAATGAAACCTATGCCGCGATGCGCGAAGGTCGCTGTGGCATTGGGCCGTTGGAATTTCAGGACGTTGAGCGACTGTCGATCAAGATCGGCGGTCAGGTGCGCGATTTCGAAAGCGAACGCCGCTTTAACCGCCAACAGATCAGCCTCTATGATCGGTTCACGCAATTCACCCTCGCCGCAGCCAAAGAGGCGATCGAGCAATCCGGGCTAGAGTTCCACGGCGATTTGGCCGCGCGGTCTGGCGTGATCCTGGGCACTGCTGGCGGAGGCGTGAACACCTGGGACGTGAATTACCGGCTTGTCTATGAGGAAGGCAAAAACCGGGTCCATCCGTTCGTCGTGCCAAAGCTCATGAACAACGCTGCGGCAAGCCACATCAGCATCGAGTTCAACCTCAAAGGCCCGTCATTCACCGTGGCCACCGCCTGCGCCAGCTCTAATCACGCGATGGCGCAAGCCTTTTCGATGGTTCGCTCTGGCATGTCGCCTGCAATGGTAACCGGCGGGTCTGAATCCATGCTGTGCTTTGGCGGTGTAAAGGCCTGGGAAGGCCTGCGGGTCATGTCGAAAGACGCCTGTCGCCCGTTTTCGGCCAACCGAAATGGCATGGTCCAAGGCGAAGGCGCGGGCATTTTCGTGTTCGAGGAAATGGAGCACGCAAAAGCCCGCGGTGCCGACATCCTGGCCGAGGTGATCGGTTTCGGCATGTCGTCTGACGCAAGCGATATTGTCATGCCCTCCAAAAACGGAGCGGCCCGCGCCATCGAAGGCGCTTTGGCGGATGCAAAAATTGCGCCCGATGCGGTTGGCTATGTGAACGCGCACGGAACGGGCACGGCGGCGAACGACAAAACGGAATGCGCCGCCGTGGCGGATGCCTTTGGCGCCCATGCCGATGAGCTTTTGATCTCGTCAACGAAATCGATGCATGGCCATCTCATCGGCGGCACCGGAGCGGTCGAGCTCTTGGCCTGTATCATGGCGCTGCGCGAAGGGATCGTTGCGCCGACAATCGGGTACGAGGAACCGGACCCGGAATGCGCGTTGGATGTCGTTCCCAATGAGGCGAGAGAGGCAAAAGTCGACGTGGCCCTGTCAAATGCGTTCGCCTTTGGCGGCATGAACGCTGTTTTGGCCCTGCGCAAAGTATAAAGCCGCCCCGAAAGGCGGCTTTGGTCAGTTCACTTTGGTGCGGTTGCTTATTGGTCGATCACCGACACGCGGTCAAAGCTGGCGGTAAAGCCGGTGAGTGACAGGGTCAGGTTGACCTTTTGGTCCGGCGCCAAGGCCGGAACGATGGTCAGAACGGCCTGATTGCCCGCTTTGAACGCCGCGATGTCCGGTGCGGTCAAACCCATCCGCGCGTAGCATCCGACGGGGTTGCAAAACGCATAAGGATAACGCCGCGCCTTGCCTCCATCGACAGAGACGCTGACCTGTTGGGGCAGGGCGGTTTCAAGCGGCACCACCAAGGTTGCCCCGGCAATTGCGCGGCCCCCTTCGGGCAAGCGGAACAAAGACATCTCGGCCACCGGTTGACCCTGCCCATCATCCATCAATTGATACATCTGGCAGGGGTCTTCTTCGGCCTCGGTCTTGATGCAGCGCATTTCCCAATCGCCGATGACTTCGTCTGTATAGGTCTGACCGATCTCAGCGGTTTCGCGTGTCGGCTCACCAAAGCTGAGTTGATCTTCGATGGCGGCGGCCGATCCGTCGTCAGAGGAGGATTGAGCCATAAGGGCCATCGGTGCCGCAGCAACGAGCGCCGCCAGGGTCAGTGCTTTGAGTGCAATCTGCATAACAAATCCATACTTGGTCACGTTTGCGCCTTAGCTATCACGGAGCCCAGGCAGTGTCAGTGTGAAATGAGGCGACAATGACGCAACATCAACCCCGTTTCAAACACGATTGCGCCAAACATAAAAAAGGAGGCCGCGGCCCCCTTTTTCATTTTAGTCTCCCCGTCGGACTGACCGACCTTTTTATGAACGCGACGTTACGAAAGCAATCGGCACCGGTCAACAGCTAATCGCGACGTTTTGGCACAGATTTGTCCACAGCGACGCAAATTGCAGAACGCAACGGATTTGTCTGAAAAAACGTGAAAAAAAGGCCGCGCACACCGGCGCGGCCAGTCCAATAGGGAGGATTGCCCGCGACCCGAGAACATCAAGCCATAGGCAAAAATCTATATGGCTAACAAAGGTTAAATTTGTATGGTCAAAAGGTCGAAAATTCTGGGGGCGATGCGGGCATCATGATGGACGGGCATATCTTTATCGGCGGCGGGGGCGAGGAGTACGCAGAAAAGCAGGGGCTCAACCTCAAATACGCGAACCGGCACGGCCTGATCGCGGGCGCCACAGGCACCGGCAAGACGGTCACGCTGCAAATTCTTGCCGAAGGCTTTTCGAACGCAGGCGTGCCGGTGTTCCTGTCGGATGTCAAAGGCGATCTCTCTGGCTTGGCCCAATCAGGCACGGCCGCGTTCAAACTGCATGGCCCCTTTACGGAACGCGCGGCAAAGATCGGCTTTGATGATTATGGCTATCACGCCTGCCCGGTGACGTTCTGGGACCTTATGGGCGAAAAGGGCCATCCCGTTCGCACCACAGTGTCTGAAATGGGCCCACTTTTGCTGTCGCGGCTGATGGATCTGACCGAGGCACAGGAAGGCATTTTGAACATCGCCTTCCGTGTCGCTGACGAAGAAAATCTGGCGCTCTTGGATCTCAAAGACCTGCAATCTCTTTTGGTTTGGGTCGGCGAAAACAGCAAAGCACTGTCGCTGCGGTATGGCAATATCTCCACCCAATCCGTTGGCGCCATCCAAAGACGGTTGCTGGTTTTGGAAAACCAAGGCGGGCAGAACCTTTTTGGCGAGCCGGCCCTTGATCTTGCAGACCTCATGCGCACCGATGCGGATGGCAAAGGCATGATCAACATTCTGGCCGCCGATCAATTGATGGGCGCGCCCAAGCTATATGCGACGTTCTTGTTGTGGCTCTTGTCCGAGCTTTTCGAAGAACTGCCCGAGGTCGGCGACCCCGACAAGCCCAAGCTCGTGTTCTTTTTTGACGAAGCGCATCTTCTGTTCGAAGACGCGCCCAAAGCGCTGGTCGACAAGGTCGAACAGGTCGCGCGGCTGATCCGGTCCAAGGGGGTGGGGATCTACTTCATCACGCAAAATCCCGATGACGTGCCAGAAGACATTCTGGGCCAATTGGGCAACCGCTTTCAACACGCGCTGCGGGCGTTTACAGCGCGCGACAAAAAGGCCCTGCGCATGGCGGCCGAGACCTACCGCGAAAACCCGCGCTTTGATACCGAAGAGGCGATCCGCGAGGTTGGCGTCGGCGAAGCGGTGACCTCGATGCTGCAAAAGAAAGGCATTCCCGGCATCGTTGAGCGGACCTTGATCCGCCCGCCGTCATCGCAACTGGGTCCGATCACGGATGCAGAGCGGGCAAGCCTCATGGCGACAAACGCGATGGCTGGCAAGTATGACACGGTTCTCGACCGCAAATCAGCCTTCGAAATTCTCAAGGCGCGCGCCGAAGCAGCCGCAGCCGAGGCAGCCAAAGCCGAAGAGGCCGCAGAAGAACAGGCGCCGATGCTACGCGAATTCAATGCAGGACGGCGATATACCGGCGGGCGCGTGACAAGATCGACCTCGCGGCCCAGCCGATCGCGGCGTCAGACCGATACGCTTGGCGGCGCGCTGACCCATGCCGTGATCAAAGAGCTCAAGGGCACGACAGGCCGGCGCATTGTGCGCGGGATTTTGGGTGGCTTGTTCAAGGGACGCTAAGGCGTCGCGCGGCATCCGCAGGGATTTTTTTTGAAAAAATGTGGGGGCCATGTCGATTGGCCGTCTCTTCGTTCGTCATGTCAATGAAAGCCCTTTGGTTTTCGATGTGAACAGAACGGAGATACAGCCATGACTCTTTTGCAAATTTTAGGAGGCGCCGTCGGCGTTGTCGCCTTGGCCGCAGCAGGCACCTTGCTTTTGCCTCGCCACATTCACGTGGAGCGCACCAGCTTTGTGCCCAAAGCGCCCGCCGCGATCTTGGCGGCTGCCGCCTCAACCGAAGGGTACCAAACCTTCAACCCGTACCTCAGCACGGACCCTGACCTCAGGATCGAGCCCTTTGGCCCCAATGCCGGTGTCGGCGCGGCCTTTCGGTTCGAAGGCAAAGACGGCAAAGGCACCCAGACGGTCGCCTCTGTTTCTGCCTCCGAAGTCCATTACGCAATCGATCTGGGCCCAATGGGACGCCCCAAACAGGCCATCAAAGCGGTGCCAGACGGGGCAGGGGCCCAAGTCACATGGTCGATGGATGCCGATATGGGCTTTAACCCGGTGGCCCGGATCATCGGTCTTTTCATGGACAGCATGATGGGCAAAACTTTCGAAACAGGTCTCAAAAACATGGCGCAAGCCTGACCCCAGCCAACAGGAACCAACGTTATGCGATACACATTTCTTCTCTACACCGATCCCGCCGACCTCGCCCATATGACCCCCGAGGACTGGGCCAAGGAAAAAGAAGTCTACGGTGCCTATATCGGCGCCTTGCAAGAGGCGGGCGTCTTTGTGGATACCGATTGGCTGATGCCCGTTGAAACCGCGACAACCTTGTCGATGAAAGGCGGTGTCAAAACCGTCCAGGACGGGCCGTTCGCCGAAACCAAGGAAACGCTGGGCGGAAACTTTGTGATCGATGTGCCCGATCTTGACGCCGCTTTGGCCTGGGCCGAAAAATGTCCCGCCGCCAAAACCGGCAAGATCGAGATCCGCGCCTCGATGATGGGTCAGGAATGACCTCAGCCTCGGCGCGCGCAGCTGATATGGCCGCGCGCGCCAGCTATGGCAAATTGCTCGCCATTGTGGCTGCGCGCACCGGCGATGTGGCCTCGGCCGAAGACGCCCTTGCCGAGGCCTTTGCCCGCGCCTTGGAGACATGGCCGCGCGATGGCGTGCCGGAAAACCCCGATGCCTGGCTTTTGACCACCGCGCGCAACCGCTTGACCGACATAGAGCGCAAAGCCGCCCGGATAGACGTGACCCAGGACGTGCCCGACATGCCCCAGAACCAAGACACCAGCCCGCCACCTCTGCCAGATCGCCGTCTGGCCTTGATGTGCGTCTGCACGCATCCCGCCATCGCGCCTGATCTGCATGCGCCGCTGATGCTCCAAACGGTTCTGGGCGTGGATGCGAAAGGTATCGCACGGGCCTTTCTCGACAGTCCGACCGCGCTCGCGCAACGTCTGGTCCGCGCCAAACGCAAGATCAAGGATGCGCGCATCCCCTTCGTCGTGCCCGATCTTGCGCAGCTCGGCCCCCGGCTTACCGCACTCCTCGAAAGCATCTACGCCCTCCATGCGCTCGATTGGCTGGATCCAAGCGACGATATGGGGCACGAGGCGATGTTCCTTGCCGACCTCATCGCACGCGAACGCCCCATGCTGCCCGAAGCCCGCGGGCTCGCCGCGCTCATCGCGTTGGGTCACGCCCGCCGTGACGCGCGGCTGGCCGATGGCGCCCTGGTCCCGGTGCCGGACCAAGACACCACCCTTTGGGATCACAGCCTGATCCGCTACGGCCTGCGCCACCTCGCCATCGCCCAGTCGCACCGCCAACCCGGCCGGTTCCAGATCGAAGCGGCGATACAAGCCGCTCACATTCACCGTCACGACACCGGCCAAACCGACTGGCGCGCCATCCTCGCCCTCTATGACGGCCTATGGTCCTTGACCCCAACACTCGGCGTGGCCGTCGCCCGCACCGCGGCCCTGGCCCATGTCGAAGGCTCATCCGCCGCCCTTGCTGTGCTCAACAACATCCAAAACACCGATCGGTTCCAACCGGCCCACGCCACCCGCGCCGATCTGCTCGCGCAATTGGGCGACAAGGCCGCCGCGCGCACAGCCTATGACAAAGCCATCTCGCTCACCACCGAAGCAGCATTGCGCACATACCTGGTCACGAAACGAAACCGGCTCTGACTTTCTTTTGGCCATATACATCCCGGGGAGCGCGAGGGGCTGGCCCCTCGCTCCGACAGAGACATCAGCGCTCCATCAGCGCTCTGGGATCAATCCACGCGGGCTAAACCGCAGCACCAAAAGCAACACAAGCCCCATCGTCAAAAGCCGCATATGCGCCGCACTTTCCAAAAGATGTTCGCGCAAAAAGCTGCCCTCAGCCATGCCCGCCGTGATCAAATTCATGAGCGCCAGGCCCAAAGGCTCGACCATGACCCACAGCCACCAGATCAGAAAACCGCCCAATACCGCCCCTAGATTGTTGCCAGAGCCGCCCACAATCACCATCACCCAGATCAAAAAGGTCCAACGCAAAGGCTGATAGGATTGCGGCGCCAAAAGCCCGTCCAGCGTTGTGGCCATCGCCCCCGCCATGCCGCAAATGGCCGAGCCCAGAATAAAGATCTGCAAATGCCGGGCCGTGACGTCTTTGCCCATCGCCTCGGCGGCCACCTCATTGTCACGGATCGCCCGCATCATCCGGCCCCAGGGAGAATTGAGGGCGCGCTGCGCCATCACAAACAACAGGACCAGAACGGCCGTGAAAAGACAGGCGTAGATCAATTTCACCCACAGCGTCGAGGCTTGCACAGGATCAATGCCCAGAGTCGCGGCGCGCTTTACAAAGGATGCGCTGGCCTGCAACTCGATCGGATCTGGCGTCGGACTTGGAATGCCATAGACAAGCTTCACCCCCCGTGCGAGCCAGTCTTCATTCTTCAGAACCGCCACAATGATCTCTGCAATCCCCAACGTTGCGATCGCCAGGTAATCAGAGCGCAGCCCCAACGCGGTTTTTCCAATCACCCAAGCGGCGCCCGCGGCAAAGAGCCCACCCACAGGCCAAGCGACCACAACAGGCAGGCCAAGACCGCCCAGATACCCCTCCAACGCCGGGTTCACAGCTTCCACCGCCCCAACGGCGGGATCAAACATGCCGCGATAGAGGAAAAACCCACCGATCAGGATCGCCGTCATGCCCAACCCGCGTATCCACCCGCGCGGCAATCGGGCATAGGCAAAGACGGCCAGCAAGATGGTCGCAGCCCCCAAGAGCAAAGCCAGCAAAATACCAGGTCCACCGGCCTTCCAGGCCTCGGGCACAGCGGGCATCGACACCAAGACCGTGGCCAGCCCGCCCAGGGCGACAAATCCCATGATGCCCACGTTGAACAGCCCGGCAAAGCCCCATTGCAGGTTCACGCCCAAAGCCATGATCGCGCTGACAAGGCCAAAGTTGAGAACAAACATCGCCGTGTCCCAACTATAGACAAAGCCTGTCCCCAAGATCAGAACAGCAATCGCTGCAAAATAGACGATGTTCCGAATTGGCTCGCTCATACTGATTTCCCCGCAAACAATCCGGTCGGCCGGAACAGAAGAACAATCAGCAATATGACAAAGCTGACGGCGAATTTGTAATCCGTACTCAAAAGCTGCGCCAAACCATCGGGCGCGAGTGTCTCTGGCAAGGCATAGCCCGCCACTTTCTTCCAGGCATAGGTCACCATCACCTCGGAAAAGGCGATCGTGAAACCACCGGCAATCGCGCCAAGCGGACTGCCCAAACCGCCCACAATGGCGGCGGCAAAAATTGGCAGCAAAAGCTGAAAATAGACAAAGGGTTTGAAGGATTTGTCCAGGCCATAAAGCGTGCCCGCCACCGTGGCCAGCGCCGCAACGATCAACCAGGTCACCATCACCACCCGTTCGGGGTTGATCCCGGAAAGCAGCGCCAAATCCTCATTGTCCGAATAGGCGCGCATCGACTTTCCAGTGCGTGTCTTGTTCAGAAAATAGAACAGCGCCGCAACCACGATGATGGCCGTCACAACCGTGATCCCTTGCGTGGTCTTGATCGCCAAACCTTCGTCAAGCCCGGTCATCTTTTTGAATTCGCGCACCGAGATGATGAACCGCTCCCCATCTGCGAACCGCTGGTCATTTGGCCCGATGATAAAGCGCACAAGCCCGTTCATGATGAACATCACACCCAAAGACACGATCACAAAAATCACCGGCTTGGCCTTTTGCGTGCGGTAAAAGCGATAGACGTATCGATCCGTAAACAGGATCAGCACCACGCACACCGCGATCCCAAACGGCAAGGCAAGGAGCGCAGTGGGCAAGGGCCCAAAGCTCACCCCCAGGCTTTGCAGCCACCAGGTCACAAGGATCGTCGCCATTGTGCCAAAGGCCATCGTGTCGCCATGCGCAAAATTCGAAAACCGCAAAATCCCATAGATCAGAGTGACCCCAAGCGCGCCCAACGCCAGTTGCGACCCATATGCAATCGCGGGGATCAGCACGAAATTGGACAAAACGATGAAAGCATTCAAAAGATCCATCGTCAGCCTCTTTCCACTTCACTTAGGCGGGCAAAACCCTCACCCAGCGGCGACAGTGTCGCGATCCAAGCCATCCTCATCCCCCCAAGAAACTCTTGCGCACATCTGGATCCGCCAAAAGCTCTTTGCCAGTACCGGTATAGGCATTCCGCCCTTGCACCAGCACATAGCCTTTGTCAGCGATCTCAAGGGCTTGGCGTGCGTTCTGCTCAACCATCAAGATCGGGATGCCAGTGCGCGCAACCTCAATGATCCGGTCAAAGAGCTCATCCATGACAATCGGCGACACACCCGCCGTCGGCTCGTCCAACATCAAAACCTTTGGCTGGGTCATCAGCGCGCGCCCAACCGCAACCTGCTGGCGTTGCCCGCCCGAAAGCTCCCCGGCCGCCTGCCGGCGCTTCTCTTTCAGGATCGGAAACAGGCCATAGACCTGCTCCATCGTCTCCGCAAAATCGTCCCGCCGGATGAACGCCCCCATCTCAAGGTTCTCTTCCACCGTCATCGACGTGAAAATGTTGTTGTTCTGCGGCACAAAGCCCATGCCGCGCGCCACCCGATCTTGCGGCGAGAGCGACGTGATATCCTGCCCATCCAACCGCACCGATCCCTGGCGCACATCCAAAAGCCCAAACACAGCCTTCATCGCCGTCGACTTGCCCGCGCCATTGGGCCCGACGATCACCGCGATTTCGCCCGGGTTCACCGCAATCGTGCAGTCATGCAGAATGTCGGGGCCCGCGCCATAACCCCCCGTCATGGTATCCCCGATCAGAAACGCCTCTGCCGTGTTCATATGCGCGCCCGTTCCCGGAGCGGCCTGCAACGTCCCGAGCCCCTGGGCATTGGTGATACTCGCATCCTTGTTTCCCCGATCATCCTGGTAAGGCGATGTGGTCATTCTCCGCCTTTCCTTTCTTTTGGCTTCCAATATCCCGGGGGAGACGCGCGCAGCGCGTCGGGGGCAGAGCCCCCAAACCCGGCTTGATCCATCACCCGCTCGCGACCTTGTCTTTGTTCTTGAGCCCCGTGCCCAGATAGGCCTCGATCACCGCCTCATTGGCCTTGATCTCATCGAGCGTTCCCTCTGCCAGAACTTTGCCCTCGGCCATGCAAATCACCGGATCACAGATCTTTCCGATAAAATCCATGTCATGTTCGATCACTACGAACGTGTAGTTGCGCTCTGCGTTCAGGCGCAAGATTGCATCCGCAATAGTATTCAACAGCGTCCGGTTCACGCCGGCACCCACTTCGTCCAGAAAGACGATCTTGGCGTCGATCATCATCGTACGCCCCAACTCCAGAAGCTTTTTCTGCCCACCAGACACTTGGCCCGCCTTGTGGTCAGCCAAATGCTCGACAGTCAGAAACTCAAGCACTTCATCCGCCTTGGCCCGCAGCGCGCGTTCTTCATCCGCGATCCGCTTGCGGCCGAACCATGTGTTCCACAGCGTCTCACCCGATTGCGCACCGGGCACCATCATCAGGTTTTCCCGGCAGGTCATGGAATGAAATTCATGCGCGATCTGGAACGTGCGCAAGAGCCCTTTGTGAAACAGCGTATGCGGCGGCAGACCGGTGATGTCTTCGCCATCCATCGTGACCCGACCCGAGGTCGGCTTTAAAACGCCCGCAATCACGTTAAAGAGGGTGGTTTTGCCCGCACCGTTCGGCCCGATGAGTCCGGTGATCGAACCCGGCGCAATCTCAAGCGACGCGCCATCCACGGCGTGAAAGCCGCCAAAATGTTTGTGAATATCGTCAACGACGATCATGCCATTCCCCGCGCCACTTTTGTGGTCTTGCTCGTTAAGCGAAAAGCCCGGGGTTGCCCCCGGGCTCTTCCATTGCATGGGTCGTCCGCTTAGCGGTACTTCGCCGTTGTGATTTTGCCGCCGTCGACGACAATCTGGCGGTAGTTGCCCGCAGATTCACCAGGGCCGATCAATTCAACAGCAGTTGCACCGACATAATCGATGTCACCGCCGTCTTTCAGGATCTGCAGCGCTTTGGCCAGTTCACCCGGGAAGATTTGCTCGCCTGGTGCGTTCGCGACATCCATGATCTTGCCTTTGTAGTCGGCACTGTCCTTGGAGTTCGCGGCCTGCATCGCCAACATGATCAGCGCGGCTGCGTCATAGGCTTCTGGTGTGAAAGGCGATGTCGCATCGAATGCGTCGCCGACCATCGCTGTGAACATCGCGGCACCTTCGCTGTCTGTGCCTGGGTGCTGACCGGTCGAGCCGTCGATTTCATCACCAAAGTTTTCTTCCAGCTTCGTGCCGATCATACCATCGGGGAAGTGGAATGTGTCGAATGCACCGGAATCCAGCGCTGCACGGACGATGCCCGAGCCGCCTTGGTCCACATATCCTGCAACAACCAGACGATCGCCGCCCGCCGCGGCCAATGCGCCAACTTCCGCAGAATAGTCGGCTTTGCCGTCTTCGTGCGCGGCGTTGATGGTCACTGTGCCACCCGCCGCTTCGAATGCGGCCTGGAAGCTATCGGCAAGACCTTTGCCATAGTCGTTGTTGGTGTAGGTGACAGCAACTTCCTTGATGCCTTCTTCCATCAGCACTTCGGTCATCACGACGCCCTGACGTGCGTCCGATGGGGCGGTGCGGAAGAACAGACCGTCATCTTCGTTGTTGTTGTGGCTCAGACCAGGTGATGTGGCCGAGGGTGAAATCATCACAACGCCGTTGGCAACAGCCACGTTGTTGAGGATCGCACCGGTCACACCCGAACAATCCGCGCCCATGATGCCGTCGACCTTGTCGGCGGTGATCAGACGTTCGGCAGCGGCGGTCGCGGCGCCGGCATCGATACAGGTCGAGTCAGCACGGACCGAGGTTACAGTCGCGCTGTCGAGCAGAAGGCCGCTGTCTGTGACTTCTTTCATCGCAAGCTCTGCACCATCCGCCATTTGCAGCGTCAGCGATTCAATCGGGCCTGTAAAGCCCAGGATGACGCCGATTTTGACTTCTTTCGCGTGGCCGCCAGCAAAGGCTGTGCCCGCCATCAACGCTGTTGCAGCTGTCGCTGTCAGCAGTTTCTTCATTGGATATCTCCCCTTTTTGGAACATTGCGTTCTGCTGCAAACATTAGGCGGACAGAATTGAATTGCAAAGGGAAATGCGGAAAGGCGATGTGTCGCTTTAAAATGACAACCTGGCCGCGTGAGACCCCCGCTCGCGGTAGGGGGTCGTATCATAGTGCGAGCGATAGCATTTCGAAAAATGTGACGGCGATGCAAAGCCACAGGCCAGCGCCACATTGATCACGCTCATATCCGTTTGCATCAGCAAATTCCGCGCCTTTTGCAGCCTCAACTCCATGTAATAGCGCTTGGGCGAGCGGTTGAGGTAACGCCGGAACAGACGCTCAAGCTGGCGCGTCGACATACCCACATCCTGGGCCAGGATCGACGGGCTGATCGGTTCTTCGATATTGCTTTCCATGATCTGAATGACCTGGCTCAGCTTTGGATGGCGCACACCAATGCGGGTGGGCACCGACAGGCGCTGTGTGTCCTGGTCGGTGCGGATCGACGAATAGATCAACTGATCCGCAACCGCATTGGCCAGCTCTTCGCCTTGGTCTTCGGCAATCAGTTTCAGCATCAGATCGATCGAAGACGTCCCACCTGCAGTGGTCAGGCGGGCGCCGTCGATAACGAAAACGGATTTGGTGAGCTCTACTTCTTCGAATTCTTCAGTAAAACTGTCCTGGTTTTCCCAGTGGATCGTGGCTTTGCGTCCGTCCAAAAGCCCGGCCTTGGCCAGCGTATAGGCGGCGGTACAGAGGCCCGCCACCTGACAGCCCTTGCGGGCCTCGCGGCGCAGCCAGTTGAGCAACCGTTTTGTGGTTGCCATCTGCACATCAATGCCACCGCAAATCATGATCAGATCGTCGCGCCCGACATCTTCCAAATCGCCGTCGACCTTAAAGACAGTCCCAGCCGAACAAGCGATCGTATCGCCGCCTTCGCCCAAGATCGTCCATTCATACAGGTCCGCCTTTGCCATGCGATTGGCGATCCGCAGGCTTTCGATCGCCGCAGAAAAGCTCAGAAGCGTGAAATTGTCCAAAAGAACGAAAACGAACTTTTTTCGTTTGAACTCGGGCTGCTGAATAGATGTGGCGCTGCGGTTGGTTGGCATGGACACTCTGTCAAAAAGGCGGTCTGGGTGACTCGCGCATGGAATGCGCTCAAAAAGCCTGATCATCGCAGAAACGCAACGTCAAGAGGCGCAAATTCATATATGGCCACTTTGATCAGGCTTTTGTATACACCGCGGCGCGTTACTGCATCGCAGCGAGATCAGGGATAGAGAAGATGAGCGATTGGATCAAAAGCGACTGGCGTAAGAAACCTCGGGTTCAGATGCCCGAGTATACAGACGCCGCGGCCTTGGAACAGGTCGAGGCGCAATTGGCAAAATATCCGCCGCTTGTCTTTGCAGGCGAGGCGCGCACGCTGAAAAAGCAATTGGCCGCCGCGT
Source organism: uncultured Rhodobacterales bacterium (assembly GCA_964649815.1). Taxonomy (GTDB): domain Bacteria; phylum Pseudomonadota; class Alphaproteobacteria; order Rhodobacterales; family Rhodobacteraceae. Next base: position 37,058 of record CAZYQC010000007.1, read on the forward strand.
CGCGGGGCGAGGCCTTTTTGCTGCAAGGTGGCGATTGCGCCGAAAGCTTTGAGCAATTCAGCGCCGACAGCATCCGCGATACCTTCAAAGTCATGCTGCAAATGGCCGTTGTTCTGACCTATGGCGCCAAAGTGCCGGTCGTCAAAGTGGGCCGCATGGCGGGGCAGTTTGCCAAGCCGCGCAGCGCGCCAACCGAGACGGTCGATGGATTGGAACTGCCCAGCTACCGTGGCGACATCATCAACGATTTGGCCTTTACGCCAGAGGCGCGCATCCCCGATCCACAACGGATGTTGCAGGCCTACACCCAGGCGGCGGCGACGCTAAACCTGTTGCGCGCCTTTTCGACAGGCGGCTATGCGGATGTGAACCAGGTGCACGCGTGGACCTTGGGCTTTACCGAAAGCGATAAGGCAGAGACTTACCGCGAGATGGCGGGCCGGATCAGCGATGCGCTGGACTTTATGACTGCGGCCGGTGTCACCGCAGATGCGGCGCATACGCTGCAGTCGGTCGATTTCTTTACCAGCCACGAGTCGCTTTTGCTGGAATACGAAGAGGCTCTGACGCGGTTGGACACGACCTCGGGCAAGTGGTTGGCTGGGTCCGGCCACATGATCTGGATCGGAGACCGCACCCGCCAGCCCGACGGCGCGCATGTCGAATTCGCCCGCGGCGTTCAAAACCCGATTGGCCTAAAATGCGGCCCGAGCATGGAGTCAGACGATCTTAAGCGTCTGATGGCGACGCTGAACCCAGAGAACGAAGAGGGGCGTCTGACCCTTATTGCGCGCTTTGGGGCGGGTAAGGTCGGCGAAAACCTTCCGCGCCTGATCAAGACCGTTCAGGAAGAAGGCGCGAACGTGGTTTGGGTGTGCGATGCAATGCATGGCAACACGATCAAATCGTCGACGGGCTACAAGACACGTCCGTTCGACTCGGTCCTGCGCGAGGTGAAAGAGTTCTTCGCCATCCATCAGGCAGAAGGCACAATCCCGGGCGGGGTTCATTTCGAGATGACGGGCCAAGACGTGACGGAATGCACCGGCGGTGTCCGCGCCGTCAGCGAAAGCGACCTGTCCGCACGCTATCACACCGCATGCGATCCACGCCTGAACGCGAGCCAATCCTTGGAGCTGGCCTTTTTGGTCGCCGATGAGTTGACCCGGTTCCGCAACGACCGCCGGAACGTCGTCGCAGTTTGATCTTGGGCGGCGCAGATGCGCCGCTCAGCTTTCGTCGCTTTCGGGCGTGACAATGCGCAGATATGGCACTTTGGAGGGCCTGCTTTCGAAAGAAGCAGGCCCTTCGGCCATTTCGCGCTTTTGCACTACGGGCTGCGTGAAGTGCGCGGGCTTTTCCATAGCCACGCTGATCTTGGTTAGTGTGTGTTTCTTGATTTCAAACCGCGTCGGCGGCTGTGAGAGATCCCAAACGTGACGAAACAGCCCAAGAGACGGCTGATATCGCCCAAGTCACTGCGCAGCGGGGCGAGGTACATCGCACCAGACGCACCGTTTTCCAGCGTGCGGCCAAGCGTTTCCAAGGACAAGCGGCAGATCGACGGCGTGTGAAAGATGTCCTCGAGGACATCGCCCAAAACCTGCCGTTCGCTGAATTAGATCAGCGTGCTGAGAGGCATGCCTCGGATTTCCATGCCCATCACGTCGTTAAGATGCGCGCCGGCCACGCGGATCCGGGCCATGCCATGTGCGATGCGTTCCGCCACAAAGGTGTAGGGCAATGCCCCTTCGAGTGCGCGCGGATCAATGGCGTTGCGGGCCGGGACATCTCCGTTCTCGCTGAGCGCATGCCAATAGGCATCCACCTGCGTCACCGCCGGGTGCCGCGCCAGCGCATCCGCTATGTGCGCATGGGATTCGAAATGTTCGTCGCCAGTCATCGCGTTACCATTCACTCAACTTAAAGGAGATTGTACTGCACGTCTATACGCCTAAGTTTTAGCGAATTTGCGACGGTTTGTGCGCGGGATTTAAACCGAAGGTTAATCGGTTTGCTCCCTTGTCACGATATGGCCAGTGGCATACTCCCAGCGCTATGACACATTCCGATGCAACGCCTTCTTTGCGGTCGATGACCGGTTTCGCATCTGCCACCGGGCATGCGGACAGCTTTTCCTGGACATGGGACCTCAGGGCCGTGAACGGCAAGGGGTTGGATCTGCGACTGCGCGTCCCCGATTGGATCGACGGGCTTGAGGCAGAATTGCGGGGGCGTTTGGCGGCCGCCATCGGCCGCGGCAACGTCACCTTGTCCTTGCGGCTCACGCGGGAGGATCAGGCCACGGGTGTGCAGGTCAACCAGGCCCAATTGGCGCAGGTTCTTGATGCTCTGGCGCAAATCGAGGATGCCGCACATGCGCGCAATATCTCGATTGCGCCTGCGTCTTCCACGGAAATTGCCAGCATGAAGGGCGTGCTCGAAGTCGCCACACAGGAAGACGACACCAAAAACCTAAAGGCCCAGCTGATCGCAGATGTGGACGGGCTGATTGCGGCCTTTAACGACATGCGCAGCCAAGAAGGCGCGTCTTTGACGCAGGTGTTGGACCGGCAATTGTCAGAGATCGAAACGCTGACGCAAGAGGCGGCAAGGCTGGCCGAGGCGCGCAAAGAAGAGATGGCCGCAACGCTCAAGGCGAACCTTGCCAAGGTGATGGCAAACGCCGATGGGCTCGATCCAGATCGTCTTGCCCAAGAGCTTGCCGTGCTTGCCGTTAAGGCCGACGTGACCGAAGAAATCGACCGTCTGACAACCCATGTGGGTGCCGCGCGCCTCTTGCTGGGCGAGGCCAGGCTTGTCGGGCGGAAACTGGATTTTCTGATGCAAGAATTTAACCGCGAAGCGAATACGCTGTGCTCTAAATCGCAGAATGCGGATCTCACACGCGTTGGTTTGGCGCTTAAGGCGCTGATTGATCAAATGCGTGAACAGGTCCAAAACGTGGAGTGACGCCATGACGGATCGCAGAGGATTGCTGATCATTTTGTCTTCGCCTTCGGGCGCGGGCAAATCCACGCTTGCCCGGCGCATGCGCGTTTGGGACGACAGCATTGTCTTTTCCGTCTCGGCCACCACCCGCGCACCGCGCCCGAAGGAGGTTCCCGGCCAGGATTATAGCTTTGTCTCTGAGGCCGCGTTCAAGGATATGGTCGAACAGCAAGAGATGCTGGAACATGCGCATGTGTTCGGCCATTTCTACGGATCACCCAAAGCTCCGGTCGAAGCTGCGATCAACAATGGTCAGGACGTGCTGTTTGACATCGACTGGCAAGGCGCACAACAGATCCAGAATTCGGCGCTGGGGCAGCACACCTTGTCGATTTTCCTGCTGCCGCCCTCGATCAAAGAGCTGCGGAACCGTTTGGAAAAGCGGGGGCAGGATTCAGAGGATGTGATCGCGCGGCGGATGCAGAAAAGCTGGGACGAAATCAGCCACTGGGGCGGATATGATTACGTGCTGGTCAATGACGATCTGGACGCCACGGAAACACGTCTCAAGACCATCATTTCGGCCACACGTCTGCGGCGGCTGCAACAGCCAAAGCTCACGGATCATGTGCGCAAACTTCAATCAGAATTTCAGGAGGTGTCATGACACTTTACGCGCTTGGCGATGATGCGCCGCACATCCACGCGGATACCTGGGTCGCCCCCGATGCGAACTTGATCGGCAAAGTGGTTCTCGAAGAAGGGGCAAGCGTCTGGTTTGGGTGCACGATCCGCGCAGATCACGAGGAAATTCGGATCGGTGCGGGCACGAATGTCCAAGAGAACACAGTGATGCACATCGATGCGGGCTATCCGCTGACGATCGGCAAAGATTGCACGATCGGGCACAAAGTGATGCTGCACGGCTGCACGATTGGCGACAACACGTTGATCGGCATGGGGGCCACGGTGCTGAACGGGGCGAAGATCGGCAAGAACTGTCTGATCGGTGCCTGCGCGTTGATCACCGAAGGCAAGGAAATCCCGGATGGGAGTTTGGTGATGGGCGCGCCGGGCAAGATCGTGCGCAGCTTGGACGAGCAGGCCTTTGCGATGCTGAAAGGCTCGGCGCTGCATTACCAGCAAAACATGCGCCGGTTCCGCGACACGATGAAGCCTGTTACATGACCCGCAATTCCAAAGGCACGCTGCAACGGCCTGAAACCGCACCAGAAAGTGCGAGCAGGCCGGTCGTCACACCGCTGTCGCCCTCGGTTGTTTATGCCTCAGAAACGCCCGATATGCTGGACGCGCAGTACGATGGGGATTTGTCCGGCTATACCTACAGCCGGGAAGGGCATCCAAACGCCGACGTCATCGCGCGCCTGATCGACCGGATGGAAAACGCGCCGGTTCCGGGGCTTGTGACATCCTCGGGCATGGCTGCGGTCAGCGCGGTGTTGCTTGGGCTCTTGAAATCTGGCGATCACGTGATCGGTGGCAATCAGCTTTATGGTCGGTCCTTGCGCATGATGGCCGAAGATTTGCCGCGCCTTGGGATTGAAACAACCCTGGTCGATCCCGGCGACGCAAATGCCGTGCGCGCGGCCATCCGACCGCAAACCAAGCTGATCTTGATGGAGGTCGTCTCGAACCCGACGCTGCGGGTCGCAGATATCACGGGGATCGCTGCTGTGGCCAAAGAGGCGGGCGTGCTGCTTGCGGTGGACAATACATTTACCACCCCGCGCGCCTTTCAGCCATTTGCGCATGGGGCTGATATCGTCATTCATTCCTTGACCAAGCTTTTGTCGGGCCATTCCGACGTGATGCTTGGCTATGTTGCTGCACGGACCGAGGATTTGGCAGATCGGATGCGGGTGTTCTCGGTCACGACAGGGATGACCGCCAGCCCCTTTGATTGCTGGTTGGCCGAGCGCGGCGCGATGACGTTCCCCCTGCGGTTTGACCACGCGCAAAAGACGGCGCACATGCTTGCCGATCATCTTGCCGGTCTGCCGGGGGTCACGCGCGTGCTCTATCCCGGCAGGCGCGATCACCCAGATCACGCGATGGCCGCGACGCTGCTGAATGGCGCGTTTTGCAATATGGTCAGCTTTGAGATCGACGGCGGTCGGGCTGAGGCAAATGCGCTTGCGCGCGCGGCAGATGGTCTAAGCTTTGCGCCCACGCTGGGCGATGTTGGCACTACGATCTCGCATCCTGCCTCATCCTCGCACCGTGCGCTCACGCCCGAGGCGCGGGCCGAATTGGGCATGTCCGAAGGTTTCTTTCGCCTGTCGGTCGGCCTAGAAGATCCTCATGACCTCTGCGCGGTGTTCACAGATGCCGTCGCGGCGGCGACCCAGGCGTAGGGGCACAAGGGATGCGCGTCGACACTTTGCAAGCCGCCCTCGACGCAGTGCCTATGCCAGCGGTCGGCATCGATGAAACCGAACGGATCGTTGCAGCCAACACAGATGCGCTGACGCTGTTGGGGCAGGGCATCTTGCAGCGCAATTATGTAACGATGCTGCGCCAGCCCGTTGTTCTGGATGTGGTGGAAGCGACGCTCAGCGATGGTTTGCCGCGGCAAGCGCAGTATCTGTCGAACGACGGCGCGCAGGACACGACCTTTCAAGTCAGCTGCCGCCTGATCCCGCGTCTGCGTCTCGACAGTCTGCGCGCGGTGATTTTGTGCTTTGAAGACATCACCCATCTTGAACAAGCCGGCCAAATGCGTCGCGATTTCGTCGCCAACGTCAGTCACGAACTGCGCACGCCTCTCGCCGCGATGATGGGCTTTATCGAGACATTGCGCGGCCCCGCCCGTGGCGATCCCGCCGCGAATGAGCGTTTTTTGTCGATCATGCAGGGCGAGGCTGAGCGGATGAACCGTTTGATTGCCGATCTTTTGTCGCTCAGCCGTGTTGAGGGCGAAGAACGTGTACGCCCGACCCAACGGTTAGAGCTGCTTGATCTGCTGCGGTCGGTCATTCAAAACGTGTCTCCCTTGGCGCAAGAGGCCAATGTCACGATCGACGCGGACTTTGGCGAAGATCAGATCGCGATGATTGGTGATCCTGACCAATTGATCCAAGTTTTCACGAACCTTTTGGAAAATGCGCTCAAGTACGCGGGCTCTGGCAAGCGGATCACGCTGCGGGTGTCCATTAACCAGCGCGAACCGGTGTTGCGCGCGCCGGGCGTGCGCGTGCAAGTCATCGACTATGGGCCGGGCATTGATCCGGTGCACCTGCCACGCCTGACCGAGCGATTCTATCGCGCGGACAATCATCGCAGCCGCGAGTTGGGTGGCACGGGGCTGGGGCTGGCCATCGTAAAGCACATCATCAATCGCCACCGCGGACGACTTAGGGTTGAAAGTGAGCTTGGCGAAGGGTCGACCTTTACGGTGATTTTGCCCTTGTCGCGCCTTCCAAGTGGATAAATCCGCAATTCGTTGCATCTGTCATAAATCTGTTACGCATCTGTCACAAAAGCATCGTGCAGCGTCCATAGGCATGCCGCGAGATTCCCAGGGGGGGAATCGCATAATCCTAAAGTAGCAGGAGACATTCATGTCGCTCGTTAAATTCACCACATCCGCTCTGGCGATTGCCGCTCTGTCGGCCACAGCTGCGGCTGCGCGTGACCAGGTTCAGGTCGCCGGTTCTTCTACAGTTCTGCCTTATGCTTCCATCGTTGCAGAAGCTTTTGGCGAAAACACCGACTTCCCAACACCTGTTGTTGAATCCGGTGGTTCTTCCGCTGGTCTGAAGCGGTTCTGCCAAGGCGTTGGCACAGAGCACACAGACGTTGCGAACGCTTCTCGCAAAATCCGTGAAAAAGAAATCAAAGCTTGCGCAGAAAATGGTGTAACCGACATCATCGAAGTGCGCATCGGCTATGACGGCATCGTTTTTGCTTCGCAAAAAGACGGCCCAGCGTACACCGCGTTCACACAATCCGACATCTTTAACGCTCTGGCGCCAAAGGTCATGGTCGACGGCAAGCTGGTCGACAACCCACACACAAAGTGGTCCGACTTTAATCCAAGCCTGCCTGCAGAAGAAATCCTGGCCTTTATCCCAGGCACCAAGCACGGCACACGCGAAGTGTTCGAAGAAAAAGTTGTCGCAACGGGCTGTGAAGCAACCGGCGCTTTTGAAGCGATGATGGCGGCTGGCATGTCCGAGGACGATGCAGAAGACGCATGCTTGGAAGTTATGTCCGACGGCCGTGCGGTCGACATCGACGGTGACTACACAGAAACTCTGGCCTCCATCGACGCAAACGCAAACGGCATCGGCGTATTCGGTCTGGCGTTCTACGAGAACAACACAGACAAGCTGAAGGTTGCGACAATGGCTGGCGTTGCGCCATCCACCGAGACCATCGCGTCTGGCGAATACCCAGTGTCCCGCCCATTGTTCTTCTACGTCAAGAAAGCGCACATCGGCGTAATTCCTGGCCTGAAAGAATACGCTCAGTTCTTTATCTCTGACGAACTGGCTGGCCCATCTGGCCCATTGGCAAACTACGGCCTCGTGTCTGACCCAGAATTGTCTGCGACACAGGCAGCCGTTGCTGGTGAAGAAACCATGAACTAATCAACCGCTTGGTTGATACCAGGGGCGGCATATTCCGTCGCCCCTTTTCCTTTTAGGACCTTTTTCAAAAGATCGGTGGGGGACCTATGCCGTTATTCTGGCTTGTCTTAATCGTGCTTGCCATTGCCGGAGCGGGCTATGTGCTTGGCCGCGGCCGTGCGCTTGCTGGGGCAGGGGGCGACGCCCGGGGCCTGCATTCCCTGCCATCTTATTATGGTGCCAATGTCTTTATGAAAGTCATTGTACCTGCCTTTGGTGTGCTGATCCTGTGGCTGCTGGTGCAGCCTTTCGTGATTGATCAGAACGTCTCCGCATTGATCCCAGACTCGGCGATTGACGAAGGATCGAACCGTGGTCTCGTGATGGCCGAAGTTGCGCGGACCGCAGAGGGCATTCGCAACTCTGTCGCTGCTGGCACAATGACACAGCAGATGGCCGAAGATGGCCGCGCCGATTTCGTTGATTTTACCCAGCGCCTGAAAGACGCAGGCCAGATTGTGACATCAAACCTCACCGTTCCCGTCATTCGCGCCGCACAGCGCTATAACGAGCTGTCCGCCTGGGGATCCGGTCTGATGACCATCGCTGTCCTGGCGATTTCGGCGATTGGCCTGGCCTGGGGCTGGCTTGAGGCAAAGCCGCTCTTTCGGGCGCGCAATGTGGTCGAACAGGGCGTCAAAGCGCTGTTGATTGCGGCGGCGTCGATTGCCATTCTGACGACGGTTGGCATTGTTTTGTCGCTGGTCTTCAACACAATTGAATTCTTCCGCCTTTACCCGGCGATGGACTTTTTCTTTGGCCTCGAATGGGCGCCAAGCTTTTCCGGGCGGGGTGGCTCGTCCGAACTTGGGGTTCTGCCGCTTTTGTGGGGAACGTTCTTTATCTCGATCGTTGCCTTGTCTGTTGCTGTTCCCATTGGGTTGTTTGCTGCGATCTATCTCTCTGAATATGCCTCCTCGGGCGTGCGCGCCTTTGCAAAGCCCATGCTCGAAGTGCTGGCGGGCATTCCAACCATCGTTTACGGGCTGTTCGCCCTTTTGACGGTTGGTCCTTTGCTGGTGAGCGTCTTTGGCGATGGCGGCGTTCTGGGCGTGGATTGGCAGGGCGGGGGCCGTGCGGTCATCACTGCCGGTGTTGTTATGGGGATCATGCTGATCCCGTTTGTGTCTTCATTGTCCGACGACATCATCAACGCGGTTCCCCAAGCGATGCGCGACGGCTCTTATGGCTTGGGTGCCACCAAGTCGGAGACGATCAAGCAGGTCGTGCTGCCGGCGGCGTTGCCGGGTATTGTCGGCGCCGTCTTGTTGGCCGCATCGCGCGCCATCGGCGAAACGATGATCGTTGTGCTGGGCGCCGGTGCCGCTGCCCGGCTCAGCCTCAACCCATTTGAGGCTATGACCACGGTGACAGCCAAGATCGTGTCGCAGCTGACCGGCGACAGCGATTTTGCGTCGCCAGAGGCCTTGGTCGCCTTTGCATTGGGCATGACCCTCTTTCTTTTGACCCTCGGCTTGAATGTTGTCGCGCTCTACATCGTGCGCAAATATCGGGAGCAGTATGACTGATGACGGACGCAGCTTCTCAAGGCTCTGATGTGCCGCACCGCAAATCGTCACTGCTCGCGCAGGACGACCGCACACGCCGCCGCAATGCCGCGGAAACCCGCTTTCGCGCCTATGGTATCGCTGCCATTTGCGTTGGCTTGTTCTTTCTGATCGTCCTGGCCGTTTCGATCGTACGGTCCGGCTTGCCCGCATTCACCCAAGCGGTTGTCAGCGTCGAATTCTCGCTGTCACAAGAACAATTTGACGAGGCCGAAAGCACGCTTTTCAAAACGCGCGCGTATGAAGAAATCTTCAACGCCGCATTGGTCGCTGAGCTTGAAAAAAGCGGCTTCGACTCCGGGTTTGATGCAGATGCCATTGAACGTATTTTGGGTAAAACCGGCGGGACGATCCGGTCGTTTTATCGCGAAAACCCAAGCGAGCTTGGTCAGCAGGTCGCCTTCGAGCTTGCCACATCGTCCCGTGTCGATGGCTATATGAAAGGCCGCGTGACCCGCGACAACATGGAAGACAGCCGCTTTTTGCAAAAGACAGACCTTGATCTTGTGGATCAGCTGATCGAAGCGGGTATCGTCAAGCAAGTGTTCAATTGGAACTTTGTGACGGGCGCTGACTCGGGCGTGGACAACCCCGGTGGCGCGGGCCTTGGAGCCTCGGTCATCGGATCGTTCTTTATGATGCTGGTGGTGCTGTTCCTGTCGCTGCCGATTGGGGTCGCGGCCTCGATCTATCTGGAGGAATTCGCCCCGCAGAACCGCTTTACCGACTTGATCGAGGTTAACATCTCGAACCTGGCTGCGGTGCCATCCATCGTGTTTGGTATTCTTGGTCTGGCGGTCTTTATCCAGTTCATGCACTTGCCACAATCGGCCCCTCTGGTTGGCGGTCTGGTGCTGACGCTGATGACATTGCCCACGATCATCATCTCCACGCGCGCCGCTTTGAAGGCGGTTCCGCCGTCGATCCGGGATGCGGCGCTGGGTGTTGGCGCCTCTAAGATGCAGGCGGTGTTCCACCATGTTTTGCCGCTTGCCATGCCAGGCATTCTGACCGGCACCATCATCGGTTTGGCGCAGGCCTTGGGCGAGACAGCCCCGCTTTTGCTGATTGGCATGGTTGGCTTTGTCGCGCGCGGCTATCCAGACGGGTTCCTTGCAGGCTTTACCGAGCCGAACTCGGCCATGCCTGCCCAGATTTACACCTGGGCCGCCCGGGCGGATGCGGGCTTTTATGAAAAAGCGTGGGGAGGGATCATTATTCTGCTCATCTTCCTGCTGACGATGAACATCATTGCCATAATTTTGCGTCGCCGCTTCGAGCGCCGCTGGTAATACGTTAAAGGACACCAGGCCCATGAACGACATGCGAATTGTGGAGAGAGACGTGGACACGAAAGAGACCAAGATCGCGGCGCGCAAGGTGCAGGTCTATTATGGCGATACGCATGCCATCAAGGACGTCGACGTCAACATCGAGGATAAGACCGTTACGGCGTTCATCGGCCCGTCGGGGTGCGGAAAATCGACCTTTCTGCGCTGTTTGAACCGGATGAACGACACGATCGATATCTGCCGGGTGCAAGGCGATATTCTGATCGATGGTGAAGACATCTATGACAAAGCCGTCGACCCGGTGCAGCTGCGCGCCAAAGTCGGCATGGTCTTTCAAAAGCCAAACCCGTTCCCAAAGTCGATCTATGACAACGTGGCCTATGGCCCGCGCATCCACGGGCTTGCCAAGTCCAAAGCGGATCTGGACGAGATTGTCGAAAGATCCCTGCGCCGCGGTGCGATCTGGGACGAGGTGAAAGACCGCCTCGATGCGCCTGGCACGGGGTTGTCCGGTGGTCAGCAGCAACGCCTGTGCATTGCGCGCGCCGTGGCCACAGAACCCGAAGTTCTGTTGATGGACGAGCCATGCTCGGCCCTTGACCCGATCGCGACAGCGCAGGTCGAGGAATTGATCGATGAATTGCGCAAGAATTACTCTGTTGTGATCGTTACACACTCGATGCAGCAGGCTGCCCGTGTGAGCCAAAAGACAGCGTTCTTCCACCTTGGAAACCTGGTCGAATTTGGCGAGACCGGACAGATTTTCACCAACCCCAGCGATCCACGCACGGAAAGCTATATCACGGGCCGTATCGGCTAAGGACAGGACCTATGCAGGACCAACACATCGCCTCGGCCTTTGATCGCGATCTCGAAGCGATCCAGGCCCAGATCATGAAAATGGGGGGGCTGGTGGAAGCGGCCATTTTGGAGGCCGCCATCAGCCTTGAGACGCGCGACGAAGAGCGCGCCGAAAAAGTCCGCGCCGCAGACAAAACGATCGACGCTTTGGAAGAAAGCATCAACGAAGAGGCCGCCCGCGTCATCGCTTTGCGGGCACCCACGGCGGTTGATTTGCGCCTGATCCTGACGGTTATCAAAGTCTCTGCGAACCTGGAGCGGATCGGCGATTACGCAAAGAACATGGCCAAGCGCACCAGCGTTCTAAGCCAAATGGCGCCAGTCAACGACAGTGCCGGAGCCTTGCGCCGGATGGCGCGCGAGGTTGAGGCGATGCTGAAAGATGCGTTGGACGCCTATATCCAGCGCGACGCCGAGCTGGCCAAGGATGTCATCGGACGCGACCGGGATGTCGACCAGATGTACAACGCGCTTTTCCGGGAGTTCCTGACCTTTATGCTGGAAGATCCGCGCAACATCACGGCCTGCATGCATCTGCATTTCATCGCCAAGAACGTCGAACGCATGGGCGACCACGTCACATCGATTGCCGAGCAGACCGTCTATCTGGTCACCGGCGAACGGTTGGAAGAGGGGCGGGCGAAAGCCGATAAAACCTCTTTGCCGGTCAGCGAAGTTTAGGAGCGATTGCGATGTCGGCCGATCAACCCCGCGTCCTGGTCGTCGAGGATGAGCCCGCCCAGCGAGAGGTTCTGGCCTATAACCTCGAAGCCGAAGGCTTTGCGGTGAGCCGGGCGGAAAACGGTGAAGAAGCGCTCTTGCTTGTTGACGAAGACATGCCTGATATCATCGTGCTTGACTGGATGATGCCATCGCTCAGCGGTATCGAAGTGTGCCGCCGGTTGAAAATGCGCAACGAGACGCGCGGCATTCCGGTCATCATGCTCTCTGCCCGGTCAGAAGAAGTCGACAAAGTGCGCGGCTTGGAAACCGGGGCGGATGATTATGTCGTAAAGCCTTATTCGGTGATCGAATTGATGGCGCGGGTCCGCACGCAATTGCGCCGCGTGCGCCCGTCAACCGTGGGCCAGCGTCTGGAATTCGACGACATCACGCTTGACGCGGAAAGCCATCGGGTGACGCGCGGGGCCGATGAGCTGAAGCTTGGCCCGACCGAGTTTCGGTTGCTGAGCACGTTTATGGAAAAACCCGGTCGGGTCTGGAGCCGTGAACAATTGCTGGACCGCGTATGGGGGCGCGACATCTATGTCGATACGCGCACTGTTGACGTGCATATCGGACGGCTGCGCAAGGCGCTGACCCAGCACGGCGGGGGTGATCCGGTGCGCACGGTGCGCGGCGCGGGATACGCGTTGGGATAGGCCAGGATCGGATCGCGCGAAGCGCGACCCGATCCGGTTGGGGGCTTTGCCCCCAAACCCCCAGAGTATTTTGATCCAAAAGAAGAGGGCGATCAGGCCGCTTGGAATTTGCCGAGGCGGTCGTTGATGATGGCGTTGGCTTCGGCCATTGTCCGGTCGATCAGCTCTTGGCAGGTGGGGATGTCGTTGATCAGACCAGCGACCATGCCGCAGGACCAGGCGCCTTTGTCCATATCGCCATCCATCATGATGGATGGATAGACGCCCGCGACCTCTTCGATGATGTCTTCGAATTTGAGGTCTGTCCCGAGGGATTTTTCTTTTTCCAGGAGGCGTTCCACGGCTGCGTTGTTGAGGACGCGTTCGGTGTTGCGCAGGGGGCGCATGACGAGGCGGGTGTCCAGTTCTGAGGCGGCGACGATGGCGTCTTTGACGTTTTGGTGGACGGGCGCCTCTTGTGTGGCGATGAATCGGGTGCCCATGTTCATGCCATCTGCCCCCATTGCCAGCGAGGCCACGAGGGACCGGCCGTCAGCCTGACCGCCGGAAGAGACGAAGGGGATGTCAAGCTCGTCAGCGGCGCGGGGCAAGAGGATCATGTTGGGGATATTGTCTTCGCCGGGGTGCCCGCCGCATTCGAACCCGTCAACGGAAACGGCGTCGCAGCCGATCTCTTGCGCTTTGAGCGCGTGGCGCACGGAAGTGCATTTGTGGATGACCTTGATGCCTGCGTCTTTGAGGTAGGGCAGGACCTGGGCCGGGTTGCGGCCTGCGGTTTCGACGACGGTCACACCGCCTTCGATGATTGCGCGCACGTAGCCTGGGTAATCCGGGGCATTCACGGTGGGTAGAAACGTCAGGTTAACCGCGAAGGGTTTGTCCGTCATATCGCGGCACCGGGCGATTTCATTGGCCAGATCGCCGGGCGTTTTTTGCGTCAGGCCGGTGATCGTTCCGAGCCCGCCGGCATTAGACACAGCGGCGGCCAGTTCGGCGAAGCCCACGTAATGCATGCCGCCCTGGATGATGGGATGTTCAATGCCGAACATCTCGGTGATAGCTGTTTTCATCGTCGACTCCTTGTTCTGACGAGCGCGCGTGTCCGTTACGCGCGGGCGATGATTTCTTCTTCCAATTGGCCCAGACGTTCTTTGCCAAAAAACATCTCGTCGCCCACAAAGAACGTGGGGATCCCGAAGGCGCCGCGGTTGACCGCGGCTTCGGTGTTTTCGGCAAGTTTGGCTTTGACTTCTGGATCTTGGGTCGCGGCCAACAGGGCAGGGCCGTCTAGCCCGGCCTCTGACAGCGTGGCAGCAAAAACCTCTGGGTCGCTCATGTCTTTGTTGTTTTCCCACATCGCCGCCATGCCGGCCTCGATATAGGGCGCCAGGACGCCATCCCGCTCTGCCGCGATGGCCGCGCGCATCATGATCAATGTGTTGACCGGGAAATGCTTGTTAAAGGTGAAATCCTGCAAACGATGTTTGATGATGAAGCGTTGAATTTCCAAACGCTCGTAATCCATTTTGCCTTTGATTTTGCCATAGGCCATCATCGGCGCCTGGTTGTTGGTGGCTTTGAAGATGCCGCCCAAAAGGCACGGGATGTAGTTGAATTGCGCGCCGGTGCGATCGGCGATGTCAGGCAGAACCTTGTGAACGAAATAGGCGTTTGGACTGCCGAAATCAAAAATGTAATCAACGATTTGTGTCATCTTGTTCATCCTCACCAGGTCTCTTGCCAGGGCCGCAGGTCAAGCTCGTGTGTCCAAGCCGAGCGCGGCTGATTGTGGAGCATCACGTAATTCCGCGCGATGTCATCGGGGTTCAGGATTGCGTCTGCGTCGCGTTTGGCGTCGACGTCTGGCATCATCTCTCGGATAAAATTTGAATCGATGGCGCCATCGATGATGACATGGGCCACATGAATATTCTTTGGCCCCAGCTCGCGCGCCATCGATTGCGCAAGCGCCCGGAGCGCGTGTTTGGCGCTGGCAAAGGCCGAAAATCCCGAGGCACCTCGGACGCTGGCGGTTGCCCCGGTAAAGATGATCGTGCCGCGACCGCGGTCCAACATGCGTTTGGACACTTCTCGGCCCATGAGAAACCCGGCAAAGCAGGCCATTTCCCACACCTTTTGGAACACGCGGCTGGTCGTTTCGGTGACCGAAAACCGGACATTTGCGCCGATGTTGAAAACTGCGACTTCGATCGGCCCGACGTTTGTTTCGATGTGATCGACCAGAGCGATCATCGCGTCTTCGTCTCGGGCATCTGTGGGGCAGGCCAACGCCTGACCACCTGTGTCACGTATCGATTGCGCGAGCGCCTCAAGCGCGTCTGCGTGGCGCGGACGGCGGGCCAGACAGACCGTGTAGCCTTCGGATGCAAAGGCCCGCGCGATGGCGGCACCGGTGTCGTCGCCTGCGCCGATGACAAGGCACGCTTTGTTCTGCGTCATGACGATCCTCCCCAGCGTCGTCTGTCAAATAAAGCGCCAAAGTCACTTGTGCTGCAACATTGACGTTAAGACAGACCGCCGCGACGTCACCATTGCCAGCTTGGCGCAAGCCTGCCTTTGCTGTTTGAAACTGCCACCTTTGAAGGAGTTGCGAGATGGGCGACACCATCGTGATCGAACAGAACGGCCGCGTGCAAACGATGCGCATCAACCGGCCTGAAAAGAAAAACGCCATCACACAAGACATGTACGCAAAGATGGCTGACACGATCGAAGCCTATGGCACCGACACTGACATCAGGGCGCTGGTGATCACAGGGGCAGGGGATATGTTCACCGCTGGCAATGACCTGATGGATTTCTCGACCGGTGATCCGCATGAAACGCCGCCTGTCTTTCGCTTTCTTCAGGCCATTGCGACCTGCCCCAAGCCGCTGATTGCGGCTGTCAATGGCGCCGCGATTGGCGTTGGTTTGACGATGCTGCTGCATACCGATTTGGTGTTTGTCGCAGAAAGCGCCACGTTCAGCGCGCCTTTCGTTCAACTGGGTCTGGTGCCCGAGGCTGCGTCTTCGATGCTGTTGCCTGCAGTTGTAGGCATGGCGGTTGCCAACGACGTTTTCATGACCGGTCGGATTTTATCGGCGCAAGAAGCGCATGCTTACGGTCTGGCGTCGCGTGTCTTTGCTGATGACGCTCTGGCGGACGAGGTTGAAAAGATCGCCCAGCAGGTCGCGGCTTCGGCACCAACTGCGATGAAAAAGTCAAAAGATCTGATCCGCTTTAACCGCGCGACCGTTGGACAGCACATGCTGACCGAGGGAGAGATCTTTGCCCAGCAGTTAAAGTCCCCGGACTTTGCCGAAAGCGTCTCTGCCAAAATGCAAAAACGCGCACCCGTTTACAAGTGAGCGCAATCCAGCAACAGGTTTTCCGCATTCGTTTTTATTTTCAATGTGTTAGCGGGCTTTGTTGGCGCTGACACCAACACAAATTTATTACATAATGTGGATTACAAACTATCTGGATCAAACTGATCCACCAAGAAGTGCCGTTCCGTAAATCCATCGCGCTATTGGCAGACCGCTCCCCTTTGATAAGCTGCACGGCACGGCACGGCCATGACATTGGTCCAAAGATGCCGGTGCCGCTTGAACAGATGTGGAAGATCCAATGGCAATGACCGGCATGTCTTATGACGAAGCTGTGGCGCATATCACAACGCAGGATCCGACCTTTGCTGTGACCAAAGCAGAGGTGCGTGGGGTTGCATATACGGTGTTTGCCAATGTTCCGCCGACGGTCCCTGCCCTGATGGCGGCCAGCCGTCCTGCGCATGCGGATGGCGCCTTGCTTTACCTTGCGTTTGAGGATGAACGCTGGACGTATGACGCGTTTTGCGACGATGTTGCGCGCTTTGCAGCGGTTCTAAAGCGCGATTTTTCCGTTGATAAAGGCATGCGCGTTGCGATTGCGATGCAGAATTGTCCCGAGCTGCTGATCGCGATGATGGCGATCAGCCAACTGGGCGGTGTCGTGACCTTTCTCAACGCGTGGTGGACGACCGAAGAGCTGGACTATGCGTTGTCAGACAGCCAGGCGCATTTGGTCATCGCAGACGGCAAGCGCGCGGAGCGGTTAAGACCCTTGATTTCGCGTCACGCGCTTACCTTAATTGGCGTGCGCGATGCGGAAAACTCGTTAGAAAACAGATACTCAAACCTCGTATCTCAAGTGAAATTGCCAGAGGTTACGCCCCCTCAGATCGATACCGATGATGACTTCGCCATCATGTATTCCTCTGGTACAACCGGCCATCCCAAAGGCGTCGTGCAAACGCACAGAGGAGCCGTGAACGCTGTATTCACGTGGCTCATGCAAGCGGCCATGTTGCCCTTGATGGACCCGCCAGAAGATCCGACCGCAGAGAAACCGCGCCCTTCGGCGTTGATCGTGACACCCCTTTTCCACGTCACAGCGACCCATCCGACGTTTCTGTTGTCGATGCCCGCTGGGGCGCAATTGACGCTCATGCGTAAGTGGGACGCGGACGAGGCCGTTCGGCTTATTCAAGAGCATGCGGTGACGCGCATGTTGGGTGTTCCCACGCAATCGGCGGACCTGATGCAGGCGGCGGATCGCTTGGGTGCGTCCCTGCCCTCGTTGGATTATCTGGGCTCTGGCGGCGCCAAACGCCCCGCTGCCCAAGTGGCCGAGCTGCAGAAAGCCTTTCCGAATGTGAGCGTGGCAACGGGCTGGGGCATGACCGAGACGAATGCCAACGGCATTGGCCTGGTGGGCGATGAGTATATCGCGCGACCGGGATGCGCGGGACGGCTGTATCCGCCGGTGCAAGAGATCCTGTTTCTGGACGATGCAGGACAGCCCGTGCCAATCGGCGAAATCGGCGAAATCACTGTAAAAAGCCCCTGCAACATGCGGGAATACCTCAATAAACCCGACGCGACGACTGAGGTTCTACAGGACGGCTGGCTGCGGACGGGCGATCTTGGGATGATCGATGAGGAGGGCTTTGTCACCATCGTTGATCGCAAGAAAAATATCATCATCCGAGGGGGCGAAAACATCGCTTGTCTGGATGTCGAAGGTGCGCTTCATCGCCATCCTGACATCGCAGAGGCCTGCGCCTTTGCCATTCCGCATGAACGGCTGGGCGAGGTTGTGGGCGCGGGCGTTCAGACCAAGCCCGGCGCGTCAACCTCAGCAGAAGAGCTACAGCGCTTTTTGGCCGCGCATATCGCCCATTTCAAAATCCCCGAACGCATCTGGTTTTTCACCGATCCCCTGCCCCGCGGCGCGACGGACAAGCTGGACCGCCGCGGGCTGCAATCACATTGTCTTGCCACACTAAAGGAACCCCCACATGTTTGATTTAACGGGCAAAACCGCCCTCTTGACCGGCGCGTCCAAAGGCATGGGTCTGGCGATGGCCAAAGGCCTCGCGGCTCATGGTGCCACGGTTGTCATCAACGGCCGCACGCAAGAAACGCTGGACGCAGCGCTGACGGAAATCGACGGCACGGCCCATGCCGTTGCGGCAAGTGTCAGCAGCAAGGATCAGATCGCGTATCTGGTCGAGAAAACGCGCGAATTGGCCGGTCCGATTGACATTGTGGTCGGCAATGCCGGTGTGAACCCGTTTTACGGCGCCACAAGCGAAATTCCGGACGACGCCTATTCCAAGACGATGGAGGTGAACGTCAGAGCCAATCAGTGGCTCGCCAATATGGTTGTCGACGACATGAAGGCCAAAGGCAGCGGCGCGATGATGTTCACCGCCTCGATCGGCGCGTTTCGCGCCTCTGATACGCTTGGTACCTACGGCATGTCCAAGCTGGCTCTGATCGGATTGGTCCGCAATATGGCGATGGAATGGGGGCCGTTCGGCGTGCGCGTGAATGCGATCTGCCCCGGCCTGGTCAAAACAGATTTTGCTAAAGCGCTTTGGGAAGATCCCAAGGTAGAAGAGCGTATTCAAAAACAAATTCCTCTGCGCCGCCTGGGCGAAGCAGAAGATTTTACCGGCGTTGCAACATTCCTTGCCTCGGACGCGGGGCGCTACATCACAGGTCAGGCACTGACCGTATGTGGTGGTTCAAGTATGTGGTCTTAAGCAATGGAAATTAAGGACAAAATCTGCGTCGTCACTGGCGCAGCAAGTGGCATTGGCCGCGCATTATGCGAGGCCTTTGCGGACCAAGGCGCCAAGGCCGTCGTTTGTGTTGATCTGAACGGCTCTGGTGCAGCGGATACTGCACATAATATCAATGGCATATCCTTTGAGGTTGATGTATCGGATGAAGCGCAAATCGCGGGTTTGATTGATAAGGTAGAGGCCGATATCGGGCCGATTGACCTCTTTGCGTCCAATGCGGGCATTGCCACTCCGGGCGGTGTTGAGGCCCCTAACGACGATTGGCAAAAGATCTGGGACGTGAATGTGATGTCTCACGTATGGGCCGCGCGCCACGTGGTCCCGCGCATGATCGAACGTGGGGGCGGATACCTTTTGAACACGGCCTCTGCCGCAGGGTTGCTGAACCAAATCGGCTCGGCCCCCTATGGCGTGACCAAACACGCCGCCGTCGGGCTTGCCGAATGGCTGGCCTTTTCTTACGGCGATCAAGGTATCAAGGTCTCGGTTCTCTGTCCCCAAGCGGTGCGTACGGAAATGACGCGCGGGCATGAAGACCATGTCGCTGCGATAGATGGCATGATGGAGCCTGGCCCGGTTGCGCAAGCTTGCATCAAAGCCATTGAACAAGAGACATTTCTTGTCCTGCCGCATGAGGAAGTGATTGGCTATATGCAAGCCAAGGCGCAAAACTATGACAGGTGGATTGGCGGCATGCGCAAGCTGAACCGCCGCTTTGGAACCCTGCCCGATTAACGTGCCCGCTCAACACAGGAGGCCGTAATGACCCGCCTTGCCCGCCTGCAAAACCAGCTAAAAAGCGCAAATGTAGATGTGCTGGCGCTCGCGCCTGGGGATCATATGCGCTGGCTGATGGGGTTCAATCCGCATGGCGACGAGCGGCCGCTGCTGTTGTGCGTCACTCAGGAGGCTGCAGGTTTTCTGATGCCTGCACTAGAGGCGGAGAGCGCGGCGCAACACACCGACCTGCCCTTTTATCAATGGGCCGACGAAGATGGCCCGGCGGCAGCGTTTGACGCGCTCTTGGAGGCGTTGGGCGCGTCCAATGCGTCAAGCATAGCTTTGGACGAGACGATGCGCGCCGACCACGCCGCGTTGGTGCAGGATCGTTTGATGAACGCACGCCGGCAATTCACTGAAACCACAATCGGTGCGTTGCGGATGCAAAAAGACGAAGAGGATTACAAACACCTTAAGTACAACGCACAAACCGCTGATAAAGCGATGAAAATCGCCTGGTCCCAGATGCGCGTCGGTATGCGTGAGGTCGACGTTGCGGCCATCGTGCGGGATGCCTTCAAAGACCAGGACGTGAAACCTTTGTTCACGCTTGTCTGCGCTGGCAAAAACGGCGCGTTTCCGCATCATCAGACGGGAGAGACGACGCTGGCCGCGGGAGATGTGGTCGTGATGGATATCGGTGGCACAATCGATGCCAATTGTTCGGACATCACGCGGATGGCAGTGATGGGCGCTCCTTCGGCGGAATATGAAAAGGTGCATGCCATCGTCAACGCAGCGGTCGAGGCGGCCTTGGCTGCGGCGAAACCAGGTGTGACGGCCAAGACCGTTGACGCCGCTGCGCGCCAGGTGATCTCTGAGGCGGGGTATGGCGCCTATTTCGTCCACCGGACGGGACATGGGTTGGGCACGACCATCCATGAGCCGCCCTATATCACCGCAACGTCCGAGACGGTTCTCCAGGAAGGCATGGTCTTTTCCATCGAACCGGGGATCTACATACCCGGCCACTTTGGACTGCGCTTGGAAGAAATCGTGTTTCTGCGCGCGGACGGGCCAGAGATCTTGTCTGACCTGCCCCGCGACACGCAGATCATTCCCGTTTGATCGGGCGCATCAAGCCCTCTTGCGCCACACTGGCCACCATGCGCCCTTCGCGGTCAAAGATTGACCCGCGGTTAAAGCCGCGCGCACCTCCGGCCCAGGGGCTGTCCATCGTGTAGAGATGCCAGTCCTGAAACCGGCAGGCACCGTGAAACCACATCGCGTGGTCCAAGCTTGCGGTCATGACGCCGCCTTGGAACCAGGTCACGCCGTGCCTGCGCAAAGACGACCCCAGCAAGTTCATGTCAGAAGCATAGGCCAACAGGCAATGCTGCATCTGCGGGGTGCATTTGGCCGCAGCGGCCATGCGGAACCACAGGTGATTGACGTCCGTCGTCGGCTCGGGCTTGAAGAAATCGCGCGGCGCGACTTCGCGGATTTCGATCGGCCGGGGCCGCAGAAAATCCGCGCGGCGTTTTTCCGGCAACTGGTCCGCAACCTCTTTGCGCAAGGCTATCCGGTCTTTCCAATCCAACGGATCGCCCACCGAAGGCGCGTCATGCTGATGATGCCAGCCGTCTTCTGTCACGTGAAACGACGCCGACATATTCAGAATTTGGCGCCCATGCTGAATGGCAACAACGCGCCTGGTGGTAAAACTGCCACCATCGCGGGCGCGGTCGACCTGATAAATCACTGGAATAGACGGATCGCCAGGCCGGATGAAATAGGCATGCAGCGAATGGCAGAGGCGCTCTTCGGGTACGGTCTGGTAGGCCGATGCCAAGGCTTGCCCGATCACCTGGCCGCCAAAGATGCGTGTGGGTGTTTCGCCGCCAGAACCAACGCCGCGAAACAGGTCAACTTCCAGCGGTTCGACCTCGAGCAGATTCAGGAGCACTTCGTGTTCATCCCGCATTGTGGGCCTCCGCATAAGCTATGAACCGGTCGAAACTGTCAGGATTTGCCATGCTGTCCCGGTTCACGACGGTTTTAGGATCACCCCCAAGCAACAGCTTTTTGACCGGCACTTCGAGTTTCTTGCCCGAGAGCGTTCTGGGCACCTCGGCGATTTGGACAATCTCATTGGGTACAAACCGGGCTGATATGGCCGTTCGGATTGATCCGTTGATGGCCTCTTTGATGCTGTCATCCAAGACAGCACCCTCTGCGAGCACGACAAAAAGCGGCATAAAGCTCTCTTTGCCAAGGTATTCCAAATCTACAACCAGGCTATCCATCACCACGTCCAACGCCTCGACCGCCTGATAGATCTCGGCGGACCCCATCCGCAGGCCCTTTCGATTGATCGTGGCGTCTGAGCGGCCGTAAATGACCGATCCGCCCTCTTGCGTGATTTCGATCCAATCGCCGTGCCGCCAAATGCCGGGATATGTGTCAAAATAGCTCTCGTGCAGGCGCGTGCCGTCCGTGTCGCCCCAGAAATAAAGCGGCATCGACGGCAATGGCTCTGTGCACACCAGCTCGCCCACTTCGTCAAAGATTTCGATGCCGTTTTCGTCAAAAGCCCGCACCGCATTGCCGAGGAAGCGACACTGCATTTCGCCGGCGCGCACGGGCATCATCGGGTTGCCACCAACGAACGCCCCAGCCAGGTCCGTGCCGCCGGAAATAGGCGCAAGCCAGACGTCGGATTTCACGTCGCCGTAGATCCAGTTGTATGCGTCCGAGGACAAGGGCGAACCGGTCGATCCAATCGAGGTCAGCGCATCCAGGTCGAGGTCACGGCAGCTCACGCCAAGCTTGCGGCACCCGTCAAAGAACGCGGCCCCCGCGCCGAAATGCGTGATCTTATGCTTGGCGACAAAGCGCCAGATGACACCCATGTCAGGATGGTTGGGCGCGCCGTCGTACATGCAAACCGTGGCACCCTGCCCCAACGCCATCCATTGCGCGTTCCACATGATCCAGCCCGACGAGGTAAACCACATAAAGCGATCTTTTGGGGTGATGTTGTGGTGCAAAGCCTGTTTGTTGCTTTCCAATACGATACCGCCGTGCCCATGCACGATCGGTTTCGGATTGCCGGTGGTGCCAGACGAATACACGATCCACAGCGGGTCCGAGAACGCGACATCGACCGGCAGCGCGGGCTGCGCATGATCCAGCAAGTCGCGCCAGGCGACGTCATCGCCGGGCATGTCGTCAAAAATCGAAATCGTCACGCGATGCGTCAGCGTCGGCAAGCCAGAGGTGATGTTGGCCAGAACCTCTCGGCGGTCGATGGTTTTGCCTGCGTGCACATATCCATCCTGCGCGACGATGATCTTGGGTTCGATCTGCTGAAAGCGATCAAGAATGGCGACCTCGCCCATGTCCGGTGCGCATAGCGACCAAATCGCGCCTAAGGATGCCGTGGCCAGAAACGCGATCAACGCGGCCTCGGTGTTGGGCAGAACGGCCACGACCCGATCCCCTTTGGTCACGCCCATCTCGCGAAAATGCGCCGCCACTGACCCGACCTGATGCGTCAAGTCCGACCAGCTAAGGGCGGAGGCGCCAAAGGTTTCAGAACCCAAAATCAACGCCAGTCCGTCTGGGTTTATCTTAGCTTTTTCAAAGACCTGCGATACATAGTTCAAGCGACCGCCCCGGCCCCAAACCGCCTTGTCGACGGCCTCAGCCTCGCAAAAGACCTCGGGGCGCGCACCAACGATGCCGCTATAGTCCCAGATGGCGCCCCAAAAGGCCTCCAGGTCTGAGACGCTCCAACTCCATAGCGCATTGTAGTCAGGAAACGTCAGGCCTTCGCGGTCTTCTACCCATTTGGTAAACTGGGCGAGCGTGGTGGACGCGGCGAACGCCTCGCTTGGGGTCCAGAGAATATCGCGGCTCATTCAAGCGCTCCGTGCACAAGAGCTTTGAGTTGCGCTCGGTTTGGATAGGACGATGACGGCGTGAGTTGGGTGAAGAAAACGACCGACAGGTCGTGCACCGGATCAACCCAGAAAAAGGTCGAGGCCATCCCACCCCAGCTAAAGTCCCCCACAGAGCTTGGCGTTCGCGAGCGCGCCGGGCTGAGAACCACAGCGCCGCCAATGCCAAACCCGATGCCGTCCATCGGCTGTTCGGCGAAACTTGACGGCCCCATACTGGCGATATCGCCTGCCAAATGGTTGGACGCCATGAATTGAACGGTATGCCGGCTCAGAACCCGGTTTTTGCCCGCCAAACCACCCTTGCGCAGCATATCGGCGAACCGCATGTAATCATCTATTGTCCCCACAAGGCCGCCGCCCCCAGAGAACGTCGTGGGCGCGCGATAGGGGCTTTTCTCGGCCCGATCCACTTCGCGCAGCGTCTCGGCGCCCTTGGTTTGCGCGTTCAACTCCATCGGCCCGCCCTCTAGCGGCGTGTAGAGCGATGCAAACCGGGGCAATTGATCCTCGGTCACGGCAAAGGCGGTTTCGGTCATGCCGATGGGTTCAAAGATGCGTTCGGCAAAGAATTGATCCAGGGACTGACCCGACAAAACCTCGACCACCCGCCCGATAACGTCGATCCCAACCGAATATTCCCACCGTGCTCCAGGCTGAAACGCGAGCGGCATCTTCGCCAGCTTTGCGCAAACCGCGTCCAGCGCGCCTTCGGTCGGACCAAAGCTCAGTTCGGCCTCGGCCAGTGCCTCTGGCAGTGGTCCAATGTTGAACGGATAGCTCAGCCCCGAGGTGTGGGTAAGCACTTGGTGCAGGGTCGGGCTGGCGCATGGTTCCGTCTGATCGACAGAGGTCGCCCCAGGCACAAGCGCGCGCATATCGCCAAATTCGGGCAGGATACTGTCCAACCCCGCATCCAGATGTGTGCGCCCCTCTTCGACCAGCATCATCAAGGCCACCGATGTGATCGGTTTGGTCATGGAATAGATCCGGACGACCGTATCCCGCGTCCAGGGCAGATCATTGGCAACATCGCGACTGCCGCAGGTATGGAAAAAAACTTCATCCCCGCCTTGGTTGATCAAAACCGATGATCCAGGGAATTTCTTTTCATCCACATAGCCTTGCATCCAAGACTTAATGCGGTCGAGCCGCCCGTGAAAAAACCCCTTCATGTCGTTCCTCCTAGCATGGATTGCATTGCGGCGCGGGTTTCCTGGTTGAACCAGACGCCGCGCCGTTCTGGCATATGTTGATTGATCGCCTCGATGGTCGGGCCGCGCATTTGCAGCTTTACTTGCGCATAAGATGATGCCGGAATGGCCGCCAGCCGCAAAGCCGCCTTTACGGCCGTCTCTACGACCTGCTCATGCGCGACCACCTCATCGAGGATACCTGCCTGGTGCAGACGATCCGCCTCATACGGCTGACCGCTGCCCAAGAGCTTGCGAAAATCGTTTGGATCCAGTGTCATACGGGCGATTTCTAATGCAGAAATCGGAAAATCGACACCCACGCGCACTTCGGCCAAGCCCCCTTGGGCATTGTCACAGCCAACCCGATAATCCGCCGCCAGCACAAAAAAGAACCCGCCCGCAATCGCTGGGCCGGTGACGGCCGACACGACCGGTTTGGGGCAGGAAAAGAGCGTGATGTAACATTGGTTCAATGCGTCAACCACAGCGGTTTGCCCGTCTTCATCAAGCGCCATCGCCTCTTTCAAATCCATGCCCGCGGAAAAAACTTTGAACGGGCTGGTCACGACGATGGCGGTTACATCCGCGGCCGATACCAGCGTCTGTACAGCGTCATCGATCTGCAAGAGATAGTCCGCATTCAGCGCATTGACCGGCGCACGTTGCAGGCGCAGCTCCCACACGCCGTCGCGCAGGGGCGCGGTTGTTACCAAGGGGTTTTTCGTCACGTCATTCCACCGTCTTTTCCCCGAGTTTGGCTAAGTTCGGGGCGAGTTGCAAAGCCAATCGAATTGACGCTTGGTCGGGGAATGATAGCGTGATGCCAAACGAGGGAGGACCCAATGAAACTGCACTTTGCACCGAAAAGCCGGGCGTTAAGGATCGTTTGGCTGCTCGAAGAACTGGGTCTTGAATATGACTTGGCCAGATACGGTCTGGGCGCCGCAGAAATGCGGACCGACGATTTTCGAAAACTGCATCCGATGGCGCGGGTTCCGGTGTTAGAGGACGGGGAAACCGTTCTCTTCGAATCCGGTGCCATCGTGGAATATGTGCTTGAGAAATACGGTGACGGACGCCTACGCCCTGCCCCGTCCAGCCCCGATTACCCCGCTTACCTCCAGTGGCTCCATTACGCAGAAGGCATGCTGATGCCGCCTGTGAACAATTACATGGTCGAGACCGTCTTTCTGCCGCCCGAGCGGCAATCAGAGGTTCACGCCAAGCGGGCGCAAAAACTTTTGGGCTATATGCTCGCCGCAGTCGATCAAGCCGTTGAAGGCAAAGACTATCTTGCGGGTGCCTTTTCCGGCGCGGACATCATGACCGGCTCGGCGGCGATGATTTCACAGCGCGTGAACATCGACCTCGACGCCATGCCGCACCTAAAGGCCTATATCAACAGGCTCCAGGCTCGCGACGGGTTTCAAAAGGCGATGGCGATAGAGATCGGCGGGTAAGCCACGCATCGCTTAGACTTCCAACCATTCTTTGCGCACATCGTCGCGGTCTTTGAGCTCGGCCGGTGTTCCTTCGAACACCACTTGCCCGTGCCCCATGACGTAAACGCGGTGGGCGATGTCCAATGCGATCGACAACTTTTGCTCAACCAACAGCGTTGAAATTCCGCGTTTGGCGATCTCTTGCAAAAGCTCCGCGACCCGCTGCACCATCTGAGGTGACAGACCCTCGGTCGGTTCATCAATCATGATAAGATCCGGGTCGCCCATCAACGTCCGACACATCGTCAACATCTGCTGTTCACCGCCTGAAAGCACAGAGGCCTCGACATCTGCGCGGCGCTCCAGGTTTTCGAACATGTTGAACATGTCTTGCATCGACCAGCGGCCATCGCCGTCTTTTTGACCGGGCTTCAGGCCAAGGATCAGGTTTTGCCGTGTCGTGAGGCCCGGAAAGATATCCCGGTTTTCTGGCACATAGCCGATACCAAGGTTGGCCACCTCATAGGCTTTGCGCCCGGCAATTTCAGCCCCGCGAAACTTGACAGAGCCATGCGGCTCCACCTCGCCCATGACCGCTTTGCACGTGGTCGAGCGGCCCACACCGTTGCGCCCCAAAAGCGCGACGATCTCGCCTTCTTGGATGCTGAGGTTCACCCCCTGCAAGATATGGGATTTGCCGTAATAGGCGTGCAGATCAACAACGTCGAGCATCAGTGTTCCGCCTCCAGCGCGGCGCCAAGATAAGCTTCCTGAACTTTGGGGTTTGCGCGAACGGCCTCTGGCGTGCCGGTCGCGATGATCTCGCCATAGACCAAAACGCTGATCTGATCGGCCAAACCAAAAACCACGCCCATGTCATGTTCCACCATGATCAAGGTTTTGTTTTCCGTCACCTTGCGGATCAGATCGACGATATAGTCGGTCTCGGAATGGCTCATACCGGCGGTGGGTTCGTCCAGCATGATGACATCCGCGCCACCGGCGATTGTGATGCCAATCTCCAACGCCCGCTGTTCTGCATAAGACAAAACGCCCGCCGGCAAATCGCGCCGCGCCGTCAAGTTGATCTGTTCCAGGATGGCCTCGGCGCCCTCGTTCAAGGCGCGGCTTTTTCCGACCATGTTCCAGAACGAGTATTTGTAGCCCAGCGACCACAAGAGCGAGCACCGCACATTTTCAAAAACACTCATCTGGGGAAAGATGTTTGTGATTTGGAACGACCGGCTGAGCCCCATTCGGTTGATTTCGAACGGCGCCAACCCTGCCAGATCTTTGCCATGCAGGGAAATCGTCCCTCCCGACACGGGGAAGCGGCCAGTGATCAGGTTAAAGAGCGTGGATTTCCCCGCGCCATTCGGCCCAATCACCGCGTGACGTTCACCCTTGGCAATCGAAAGATCGACGCCGCGAATGATCTCGGCTTTGCCAAAGCTCTTTTCGACGCCCGCGAGTTCAAGTGCAGATGTCATGCTGCACCTCCTGGTGTGTTTGCGTCATTCCAGGCGTCTTTCAACGCAGGCGCCGTCGCACGGCAAATGCCGATACCAACGACGGTGACGGCGATGGCGACAATCCAGGGCAAGATGTCGTGGCTGTTGAACGTGGTCCAAAAGAGCGTCATCTCTTCATCCCCTTTGGCCGCATGGCGGTAGTGAAAGATCATCTCGACCAGAGCAGACGCGCCAAGAATGCCAATTGCGCCCGGGATCAGCGTCCGCAGGTAGGGCATCATAAGAACGCTCAGCTTGCCCAGCCTGAGGGCGGGCACATGCATCATGATCAACCCGGCCAACCCGCCGGGGAAGAACATCACCGTGGCAACAAACAGCGTGCCTGCATAAAAGGCCCAAAGCTCTGTTTCGAGCGACAGAACGGTCTGCACCAAGGTAAAGACGATGGCCCCGAGAACAGGCCCAAAGAAAAAGCCAACCCCACCCAGGAACGTCACCAACAAGATGATGCCTGACTGGGTCGCGTTGAGGTTTTCCTCGGTCAGGATTTCGTAGTTCACCGCAAAAAGCGCGCCGGCAACACCAGCAAAGAACCCCGAAGCGATGAAGGAATAGAACCGGACCCACCGCGCGGAATAGCCCAGAAACTCGGCCCGTTCCGGGTTGTCACGCACCGCATTCGCCATCCGCCCGACCGGCGTGCGCGAGAAAAGATACATCGCAAGGGCCGACAGAATGGTCCAGAATGCGATCAGGTAATAGACCTCGATCTGCTGCAGGAACTCGACGCCAAAGAACGGCATGCCATAGGTCCGGTCACCCGAGATACCTTCTTCGCCTCCGAAAAAGGCCACGATGATCACCGAACAGGCCGCGATCAACTCGCCAATGCCAAGCGAGATCATCGCAAAGACTGTTCCTGCATTGCGCGTCGAAAACGACCCGACGATCAACGCCAGCCCCATGCCAAAGAGGCCGCCGAAAATCGGCAGGACAGGCAAGGGGATCATCGCGAAAAACTCGCTCGCGTTGATGATGTGCATACAGGCAAAGCCACCGACGCCCATGTAAACCGCATGGCCAAAGCTAAGCATGCCGCCCTGCCCCAGCAGCATGTTATACGCCAGCGCAAAGATGATCGTGATGCACATCTGGTTCATGATCGTGATCGCCGAATTCGACGTGAACACGAAGGGAATAAAGATCAGGATGACAGCTGAAATCAGCCAGGGCATCGTCGAGAGTGTCATCGTGCCTGCACGCATGCGCTGCGCAGGCTTTGACGGGTCTGTCGTGAGTTGATCGGTCATACGCTGCGCTTTCCGAAGAGGCCGTAGGGTCTAAAGATCAGGATCAAGACCATCAGGATGTAGGGCAGAATGTCCGCAATCTGCGGAAGCGTCAGGGTCCAGAGATCGCGCCACGCGCTGTCCCAGATGGGCTCTGGCTTTTCGAAACCAAAGCTGACCAGGATGTCCTCCATCCGAACGTTATACGCTTTGGAAAAGGTTGTGATCCACCCGATAAGAAGCGAGGCCACAAGCGCCCCCCACAGCGAGCCAAGACCGCCAATCACAATGGTCACAAACACGATCGACCCCAAGACGAACGCCATGCCGGGGAATGTGCCCAGAACGGGACCCGCGATCACGCCAGCGACACCAGCAAGCGCCGTGCCAACGCCGAAGACCCCCATAAAGATCAAAGGCACGTTGTGGCCCAGGGCCTCTACGGTGCGCGGATAAGTCAGCGCCGCTTGGATGATCATCCCCACGCGCGTTTTCGTCAGCACATAAAGCAGCCCGATGAAGATCGCGACCGAGGTGAAGATCATGAAAATCTTATATGCAGGGATAGAGTTCCCCGCGATGGCAAAGGCCGTGAACTGCAGCGCTTCGGGGGCGTTGTAGGCCATCTGGTTCTTGCCCCAGATGAATTGCACAACCTCCTCGATCAAAAGCGCCAAACCAAAGGTAAAGATCAATTCAGGAACGTGGCCATATTGGTGAACACGCCTCAACCCGTATCGCTCGACCCCCGCGCCCAACACGCCAACAATCAAAGGTGCAATGAGCAAGCCCATCCAGAACCCCAGATACAGGCTGATTTGATAGGCGAAATAGGCACCCAGCATGTAAAAGCTGGCGTGGGCGAAGTTCAAAACACCCATCATTGAAAAGATCAGTGTCAAACCCGCTGAGAGCATGAACAGGAGCAATCCTGTCACCAACCCGTCGATGAGGTTAACCAGAACGAGATCCATTCGTTCCTCCTTGGCGCTGAAACCCAGTTACGGCGTGCAAAAACATGACGTCTGGCAGCCCGAATTGGGCCAGGACCAATGTGCATGCTGATGTTTGGGGAAGAGCAGACGGTCCCGCCTGCTCTTCTGATTTGGATGCCTTGCGCGCCCTCAGGGCGGCACAAGGCAAGACCCGGTTTAGGGACGACGCATGTTGCAGGTCGATGGGCTGTCCATCGCTGCCATTTTGATCGTCGATTCCACCACAACACCAAAGCCAGAGTTGTCGTAGTCGTATGTCACGCCCTCATCGGTGTGCGCTGTGATGTGCACATCCTGGATCGCTTGGTGGTCGTTTGGACGCATAAAGACTTTGGTTCCCCAAATGCTGTCATACTCCATACCTTCCAGGGCGTTCGCAACGGCGACAACGTCATCAGCTGTGCCCGCCTCTTCGATGGCCTGGGCCAACATGCCGATCACATTCGCGATCCGTGGCTGGTCCACGTTGCCGTCTGGGTATTTGGCCTCAAAGCCATCCACATAAGACCGCGCCGCATCTGTTGGCGGTGGGTTGATTTGACCCTCACCAACCAGACGGATCACGTCTTTGCCCGCAGCGCCAAAGGCCGCTGTGATGCCGGAGCCGCCCGCATAATAGGTAAAGATCGGACCGGAATAGCCGTTTTCGACCACCGAACGACCAAGGCCAACCATGTCAGCGCCCCAGTTGCCGGTGATGATGGCATCCGCGCCAGAGGCGACGATTTTGCGCGAATATGGCGTAAAGTCCTTCACCTTGCCGATCGGGTGCAATTCGTTGCCAACAATTTCGATGTCAGGACGCTTGGATCCCAGATCACGCACCGCCGCTGCGGCGACCGCCTTACCAAAGGAATAGTCCTGGCCGATGATGTAGACCTTTTTGATGCTGTCATCTGTGGCCATGACGTCGGTCAATGCGTCCATCTTGATGTCGGCATTGGCGTCAAAACGGAAGTGCCAGAAGTTGCATTTGTCATTGGTCAGCGCCGGATCAACCGCGGCATAGTTCAGGAACAAAACCCGGTTGTCTGGGTTCCGGCGGTTGTGCTTGTCGATCGCTTCGGTCAGCGCGTTCGCAACGCCCGAGCTGTTGCCCTGCGCGATGTACCGGATGCCCTGGTCAATCGCGACCTGCAGTTGGATCAGCGACTCTTTTGGGCTGATCTTGTTGTCGAACGGCACGATCTCAAAATTCGTACCGCCCAAAACGCCGCCCGCTTCGTTGACCATATGGTCGGCCGCGAATTCATACTGGTGCAGACCGTTCGTACCCGTGGCCGCAAAGGGCCCGGACAGCGGGTCAATAAAAGCAATTTTGATGTTCTCGGCCATGCCCGCAGCAGCGCTGATAGCAAGTGCCAGCGCGGCGCTGACGCCGAGCTTGATGGATTTACGCATAAATATCCTCCCTAACGCGACCGACGCGCGTGGCTTCTACCTATTTTTCGTCGGCCTACCCAAAGGGTTGCATATCGCTGTGATAAGTCAAGCGCTGTTAGAGGCTCGGCCCGCGGAAACTGCGTGACGCTACGGAAATCTCTAATTATCTGAAAACGCGAGAAGAGTTTTGGCCACCCTTCTGAGTCAACGCTCATTCCGCGGGCGTTTGCCCTCTTATCGGGCAAACGGGTTCGGTTACATCGGAATTGGCCGGCATATTTGATGGATGGGATGCCGTTTGTTTTACTTTAGATTTGATCTTTAGATCATTGTTTTTATTAATTCTTGTCCAAAGCTTTCAATCCCATCTCGGCAAAGACTGGCACATAAGCCCCGACCTTCATCGCCCGTTCCGGGTTCGAAGCGTTGCCATCCAAAGCGCGTTTGAGAACACCTTGGATGATTGCGGCCATGCGGAAAAAGCAGAACCCGGCAAAAAAGCCAAAGTTCTCAATCTTTTCGATCCCGCGCCGCTGGCAATACTGTGCAATAAATTCCTCGTCGCTGGGCAGACCAAGGGCGGCTCTGTCCACCCCGCCCAGCCCGCGACCCTCTGGACCGGCTGGCAATTGCCACTGCATGATCACGCTTGCCAAATCGGCATATGGGTGACCAAGCGTCGAGAGCTCCCAATCCAGGACCGCCAGACATTTTACGCCAGAGCGTTCGAACATCATGTTGTCGATCCGGTAATCGCCATGCACCAACGTGCGTTGCCCGTCATCCGCGGGCATTTCTTCTTCGAGGCGCGCAATAAGCGTGTTCATCGCAGGGACGTCTTGCGTCTCGGAGGCGCGATATTGTTTGGTCCACCGCCCTGTTTGCCGTTCCAGATAATGACCGGGCGGCCCATAGTCAGACAGCCCAACCGCATCGATATCAACATCATGCAAGGCGGCCAAAACGCGGTTCATGTCGTCGATGACGCCGGTCCGCGTGTCATTGGTTTCGCTTTGCATCGTGGGTTCGTTGAAATTGCGCCCGTCCACGTGATCCATGACGTAGAACATGGACCCGATGACACCGTCGTCTTCGCACAGCACATGCATCTTGGAGACCGGCACATCGGTGTTTTGCAGCGCGCTTTGAACCCTGAATTCGCGATCCACAGCATGCGCCGACTTCAAAAGCTGGCCTGGCGGTTTGCGACGCAAGACGTAATTCTTTGCAGGCGTGCGCAGCAAAAATGTCGGATTGGACTGCCCGCCCTGGAATTTTTCAGCCTCGATAGGCCCTTCGAACCCGTCAAGGGTTTCCCGCAAATAGGCAGCGACGGCATCTGTATCGAGGGTTTGTGTATCTTTTGTCATGAATAGCTCTCAAGCGTCGGATCGAGATCAAAATGGGGCGCCCAGTTGAAAGTCTGCAGCATGATCCGCCCTTTTGAGAAGACAAATCGTGCAACAGAGGCGTTGCGCACCTGGAGGTTCAGTTCCATCATCATGGGCGCTGGCGCTTGCAGGACGTGGCGGGTCAGCTGACCGATCACGCCACCAGATGAGACCACAAGAACCTTCTTTGCGCCGGGTTCTGTGGCGATGCTCAGGGCTTTTTGCGTGCGCGTGGTAAAGTCAGCCCAGCTTTCCCGCGCGCCCTCCAAACCGCCCGACTGCCACTCAAGAATGGTGTCGCGCAGGGTTCGAAAATGCGTTTTGCGGTCTTGCAAAACGTCTGTTGGCGTGGTCCCGCCAAACCGGACACTAAGCAGATCATAAAAGTCGTATTCGTTGAAACCGGGATGTTGGGCGCTTGGCCCATCAAACCCCATCTCGCGCAGCGTTTCGATTTGCCGCGTCAACGTGCCGGTCATTAACCGATCAGGCGCAAAGCCCTGGTCTTTCAACCATGCGCCAAGCGCGCGCGCCTGCTTCACGCCCAGCTCGCTCAGTTGATCGTAATTGTCGGTGCCAAAGCCCGCTTGGCCATGCCGAACAATCCAGAGTTCTGCCATAGAATTATGCCTTTGCGGGTGCGCGGGCCACGGGGACCCGCGCACCAAAGTAAACGAGGCTCAGAAGACTTCGAAGAGCCCCGCAGCGCCCATGCCGCCGCCCACACACATGGTGCACACGACATATTTGGCGCCGCGGCGCTTGCCTTCGATCAAAGCCGTGCCAACCATACGCGCGCCCGACATGCCATAGGGATGACCAATAGAGATCGCACCGCCGTTCACGTTCAAAAGCTCATCCGGGATGCCCAGCTTGTCCCGGCAATAAAGAACCTGGACGGCGAACGCTTCGTTCAGCTCCCACAGGCCGATGTCATCCATTTTGAGCCCGTGGGCCTCCAAAAGCTTTGGCACCGCAAAGACGGGGCCGATGCCCATTTCATCAGGCTCACAGCCCGCGGCCATGACACCGACATAGCGGCCCAAAGGCGCGAGACCTTTTTGCTCGGCCAGCTTGGCCTCCATGACCACAGAGGCAGAGGCCCCGTCGGAGAGCTGAGAGGCATTGCCCGCAGTGATGTGCTTGCCCTCTTTGATGTGAATGCCGTCTTTGAACACCGGCTGCAGGCCCGCGAGCGATTCTGCTGTGGTGCTTGGGCGGTTGCCCTCGTCCTTGCTAAGCGTGACCTCGTGTTCCGTGATCTCTTTGGTTTCCTTGTTCTGGACCATCATCTTTGTGGTCATCGCCACGATTTCCTGATCCAGACGGCCTGCTTCCTGGGCCGCGTGGGTGCGCGCCTGGCTTTGTGCCGCATAGGCGTCTTGCTCTTCGCGCGAAATGCCATAACGCTCGCCCACGGTTTCTGCGGTCTCGAGCATGGTCATGTAGGTTTCGGGTTTGTTGGCCATGAGCCACGGATCCGCTTTCACGCGCATCTCGGGTGTTTGAACCATCGAGATGCTGTCACAGCCACCGCCGATTACGATGTCCATGCCGTCGTGGACGACCTGTTTGGCGGCCGTGGCGATTGCCATCATGCCCGACGCGCATTGCCGATCAACGGACATACCGGCCACGGTGACAGGCAAACCGGCGCGCAGCGCTGCTTGACGGGCGATGTTGCCAGAGGTGTGGCCCTGTTGCAGGGCCGCGCCCCAGATGACGTCGGCAATTTCGTCGCCTGCGACACCTGCCCGTTCGACCGCGTGGGTGATGGCATGCGCCGAAAGGGCCTGCGGCGTGGTGTTGTTAAAGGCGCCGCGGTAGGCTTTGCCGATGGGAGTGCGGGCTGTTGAGACAATGACGGCGTCACGCATATCTGTGATCCTTTTCGCGAGTTTTGAGTGAGGGACCTGGGGCGCTGCCCCAGACCCCGGAGTATTTGAGGTCCAAAAGAAGGAGGAAGGCCCCCCGTTTACCAGTCGAGTTTTACACCTTTTTCCTCGGCGGCGCGTTTGGCGAATTTGCGGGTTTGGGCGAAGGCGTTTTCGAGCTCTTCCTGGCCGTCTGGATCCGTGATTGCGCCCCAGTGTGCGGCGACCGCTTCTGGGGTGATGTCGCCGGGGATGAATTGGCCTGTGGTCTCGTAGACGCGGGTTTGGGCAAAAACACCTGCGCCAGCGCCAAGGATGACGCGGGATGGGCCATCTTCGGACACGAGGTAGAGAACACCGGGTGTGATGGTCTCGGGCTGCAGCAATTCGAGCGCCTCGGGCGGCATCAGGCTTTCGGTCATGCGGGTGGCCGCGGTTGGGGCGAGCGTGTTGACGCGGATGTTGTCGCGCGCGCCTTCCAAATGGAGGACATTCATCAACCCCATCATGCCCGCCTTGGCCGCGCCATAATTGGATTGGCCGAAATTGCCGTAGAGGCCGGAGGCGGAGGTTGTCAGCACGATGCGGCCGTATTGGGCGGCGCGCATGTGGGGCCAAACGGCGTGGCAACAGGTGGCTGTGCCTTGCAAATGCACCGATACGACCTTGGCGAAATCATCCAGGGTCATTTTGCCGAAGGTTTTGTCGCGAAGGATGCCTGCGTTGTTGATCAGGATATCGATCTGGCCCCAGCGATCTATCGTTTGGGCCACCATGTCCGCAACCTGTTCGGCATTGGCGACATCAGCGCCATGCGCCATCGCCTCGCCGCCCATCGCCTCGATCTCGGCCACAACGGATTGCGCGGCTTCGGAGCCTGTCGCAGTGCCATCGGTTGCGACACCGAGGTCATTGACCACCACTTTGGCACCGCGCGCAGCGAGCCCGAGGGCGTGGCTGCGGCCGAGGCCCACACCGGCGCCGGTGACAAGGGCCACGCGCCCGTCGAAACGTATGTCAGCCATGTTAGCCCCCCAAAGCCGCGCGGAAGAGGTTGGGGCCGGACATCACCTGGATGCCGCCGGAGACCGGCAAAATCGCACCCGTCAGGTAAGCGCCGCCGCGGCCACAGAGAAACTGCATGCAGCCCGCGATATCCTCGGCCTGGCCGACGCGGCCCAGTGGAACGTCGTCGCCCACTTTGTCGCGCATTTTCTCGTCCGCCGTGGCGAAAGCGGTCATTTTGCTGACGAACGGCCCGGGGGCGAGCGCGTTGACGGTCACGTTGTGACCGGCGAGCTCTTTGGCCATGATGCGCGTGATTTGATGCACGGCGGCCTTGGACGCCGCGTAGCTATAGGCGCCGTCGCCCAGAGCGGCATCGCCCATGACCGAGCCCACATTGACCACGCGGGCGGGGTCTTCGGCGGTGCCGGTCTTGATCAGAATAGGCAGCAGCTTTTGCGTCAGGTGGAACAGGCCGGCAGCGTTGACGGACATGATCTTTTCCCAGGCTTCAAACGGGAACTGGCCCATTGGCGCCCCCCACGTGGTGCCGGCGTTGTTCATCAGGATGTGCAGCGCGTCGCACCGTGACGTGACTTCGGCAACCAGAGCGTCGACACCGGCCTCGGTGCCCACATCGCCTTCGAAGCCCTCGCAAGAGCCGGGGGTGCCAAGGGCGTTCAGCTCTTCGGCGACGGCGGCGCAGGCCCCGGGTTTGCGGCTTGCGATGAGGACATGTGCACCAGCTTGCATCAGACCTTCGGCGGCCATACGGCCAATGCCCGTCGCCCCACCTGTGACCAAGGCGGTTTTGCCTTTGAGCGAAAACAAAATTTCAGGGGTCATGTTCTTTCCTTTGTAAATACCTGCGCGGGTCTAAAGACCGCGCGCTTTGGCGACTTTTTCGGCGTGATAGCCGTAATCGCCCAGCCATTCCGCAGCGACGCGGGCGCGTTTCATGAAAAAGCCCATGTCATAGGCATCTGTCATGCCGATGCCGCCGTGCATCTGCACGCCTTCTTGCACCGCAAGTGTGACGGTTTTCGTGGCGCGGGCTTTGGCCAGAGACACCGCAAGGGTTGCCTCTGCGGGGGCTGCGTCCAATTGCCGACCGGCGTGCAGAATGGTCGAGGCGGTCACTTCGGTTTCTGACCACAGATGCGCCGCGCGATGTTGCAGCGCTTGAAAGCGTCCGATCTCGATCCCGAATTGCTTGCGTTCCTTGAGATAGCCCACAGTCATGCCAAACGCGCCTGCGGCGACGCCGGACATTTCGGCTGCAATGGCGGCCTGCCCTGCCTCTAAGGCCGGACGCAGGACGGACATCGCATCATCGACGGATCCCAAGACGTCATCGCCGGTTGCGGTGACGCCGTCAAAGGTGATCCGCGCGGCATCGCGGCTGTCAATCATCGCCATCGCGTCGCGGCTGACGCCTTCGCGATCCGCTGGGATATCAAACAGCGTGGTGCCCCCGTCGGTCTTGGCAAGCACCAGCAACCGGTCTGCCGCCAGCCCATCGCAGACAAAGGTTTTCGCGCCGCTGAGGCGAAAGCCATTGCCGTCGGCCTTGGCCTCCAAGGTGACGCCATCGGGATCATGCTTGCTGTGCTCATCGACGGCCAGGGCGTAAATCACCTCTCCTTCGGCGATGCGGCGCAGGGCGTCTTTGGCCCGATCATCGGACACTTGACGCAACGCCGTCGCGGCAATGACAGCCGTTGAAAGGAACGGCGAGGAGACGAGCGTTTTGCCCATTTCTTCGGCCAACACACCAGCTGCGGCGTGCCCCATATCAGAGCCTCCGGCCTCTTCGGGAACCAAAACGCCCGTCCAACCCATTTGCGCCATTTGCGCCCACAGCTCTGCATCATGAGTTTTGCCCGCGTCGCGCATCGCGCGCAGGTGGCTGATCGGCGCGGCATCGTCCAGAAAGCCGCGCGCAGCGTCGGCCAACATAACCTCGTCTTCGGTCGGGATCATCAGGCTCATGCGGGCAACTCCAGAATACGGCGCGAGATGATGCTCAGCATGACCTCGGACGTGCCGCCTTCGATGGAATTGGCCTTTGTGCGCAACCAATCGGCTGGCAGACTGCCTTGCGCGCCGTCCCATTCCAGCGCGTCGGATCCTCCGACGGCCATCATCAATTCGTGGCGGCGTTTGTTCAGCTCGGTGCCGTAGTATTTGAGCATGGCGGAGGCATCTCCGACGCCGGTGGTTTTCGCCTTGTCCTTGTAGCGCTCGAGCGTCAGCGCCATAGCGAGCGTGTCGAGCTCGCACTCAAGCGCCATTGCGCGGGCGCTCGCATCATCGAGAGACGCGCCACCATCTGCCAGAACTTCGGCCAATGGGCGGCCTGCCAAAAGGCCGTCGCCACCGCCTGAGATCATCTCGCGTTCGTGCGTGAGCAGATATTTGGCCACATCCCAGCCTCGGTTCTCTTGGCCGACGATGTTGACCTGAGCGGTGCGCGCATCGTCAAAGAAGGTCTCGCAGAACGGCGAAGAGCCAGAAATCAGCTTGATCGGCCGCGTGGTGACGCCAGGTTGGTCCATATCGATCAGCAAGAACGAAATGCCCTTGTGCTTTGGCGCATCGCGATCCGTGCGAACCAGCGCAAAGATCATGTCGGCCTTGTCGGCGTAAGAGGTCCAAACCTTTTGGCCGTTGATGACAAAGTCATCGCCGTCTTTTTCACCGCGCGTCTGCACGCTGGCCAGATCAGAGCCCGCGCCGGGTTCTGAATAGCCCTGGCACCAGCGCACCTCGCCGCGTGCAATCGGCGGGAGGTAATGCAGTTTCTGTTCGTGGCTGCCAAAATGCAAAAGCGCCGGGCCAAGCATCCAGATGCCAAAGCTTTGCAGCG
Source organism: uncultured Rhodobacterales bacterium (assembly GCA_964649815.1). GTDB lineage: Bacteria > Pseudomonadota > Alphaproteobacteria > Rhodobacterales > Rhodobacteraceae. The sequence continues at coordinate 75,499 of CAZYQC010000007.1, forward strand.
GCAGACGCGCGTTGATGCGGCGCAATTCTTCGGTCAGAACCTTGTCTTCGGCGCGCGAGAGACCTGCTCCGCCATAGTCAACCGGCCAGGTCGGCACAGTCCAGCCTTTGGCCGCCATACGCTCCAGCCAGAGTTTCTGCGCGTCTGACTGGAATTCCCATGTCCGGCCACCCCAACAGATGTAGCCATCGCCCGATGCGCCGTCGCGCATCTCTTGCGGGCAATTCTCTTCTAACCACGCGCGCGTCTCGGCGCGAAACGTCTCAAGCGTTTGATCGCTCATCGCTTGCCTCCCTCACATTCCTCCTGGCTGTGCCGCAACGTCCCCTGTTCGTCTGGGTTGTGCGCCTGTGCCGTCACAGGCAGGATCACCCAAACATCGACCAAGCGCATCCGTCACGTTGCGTCACGGCTCGATCACAAGGAGAAGACAGATGAAAGCCATGCTCAGCACCGCGCCCGGTGGCCCGGAAACACTTGAGTGGACAGAAATGGAGACGCCCGCGCCGCGCAAAGGCGAATTGCTGGTCGCGGTCAAAGCCGCGGGCGTTAATTTTCCCGATACGCTGATTATTCGGGACCTTTACCAGCTCAAGCCGCCACGGCCTTTCGCCCCCGGCGGAGAGATTTCGGGAATCGTTGAGGCGATCGGCGAAGGTGTCGAAGGTTTTGCCGTTGGGGACCGCGTCATCGCGATGCCCGGGTTCGGGGGCTTTGTGACGCACAAATGCGTGGCCGCCAAGCAATGCATCAAAATGCCCGACAACATGCCCTTTGATGAAGCGGCTTGCTTTATCTTTACCTACGGCACGTCGCATTATGCTTTAAAGGACCGAGGTCATTTAAAAGCGGGCGATAACCTGTTGATCTTAGGGGCTGCGGGCGGTGTTGGCGCTGCGGCGATTGAGCTTGGCAAAGCCACTGGCGCGCGCGTCATCGCGGCCGTTTCATCCCAAGACAAGGCGGATTTCTGCAAAGAACTGGGCGCGGACGAAACGATCATCTATCCCCGCGACATGGACCGCGATGCGCAAAAAGCCTTGTCCGCGGACATCAAAAAGGCGGCTGGCCCCGCGGGTGTTCAGGTGGCTTACGACGCCGTTGGCGGCGCCTATGCAGAGCCGGTCATTCGCGCGATGGGTTGGGAAGGACGCTTTTTGGTGGTTGGTTTTCCCGCCGGCATTCCGTCGATTCCATTGAACCTGACCTTGCTCAAGTCCTGTCAGATTGTCGGCGTCTTTTGGGGGGCATCGACACAGATGGACCCCAAAGGCCACGCCGCAAACATGGCCGACCTGATGCGTCTTTATGCCGAAGGTAAGGTAAAGCCGCGGGTCACGGCCTCTTTCCCAATGGTAAAGGCGGAAAAAGCGCTGGTTCACATCGCAGACCGCAAGGTTTTGGGCAAAGTGGTTTTGACCAACGATTAAAGTCGATTTTCAGGGACCGGCGCTTTGGTCGCCGGTCCCTGGCATAACCCAGAGGGATTACTTTAAGATAGCCCGTCTAAATGGCTGATATCATTGAACCCTCTGACCGACATGCGGCCCGTTTCTTCGACCACGATCCGCGAGATACTGCCATTGGCCGCGCCAAGAAACGCAAAGGCGTCCGAGCCAGAGGCCAAGGCCATCGCCGCGCCAATCACGCCGCCATGCACAAAAACCGCCACCCGTTCGTTGCGATGGGCATCGGCGATGGTGTTCAGACCGCGCGCCACGCGGCCAAAGAACACCTCGCGTGTCTCGGCGTTGGGAATGGCGGACCAATCTTGGGTTTCGAGAACCTTTACATAAATCGGGTCCCGCTCCGCCGCTTTGATGCGATAAAGCCCTCCGTCCCAATCGCCCAGGCTGACCTCATGCAGGTCGGGGTTCACCTTTGGCGTCTTTGCTTGCCACTTTGCAAGCGGCGCCGCCGTTTGGTGCGTCCGCGTGAGCTTGGTCACGTAAATATCTGCAAATTCGATATTTTTAAGCCGCTCGCCTACACGCTCGGCCTGTTGATGACCGGTCGCATGCAGCGCCGGGTCGCCGTGGCCATCCACCATCGGAAAATCCTGGCCGGGAATCGCGGGCATACTTTCACCGTGCCGGACCAACCACAGATCCGCCGCACCTGCGGGGGGGCGATAAACCGGTTGCCTGTATTCCTTAGCCATGTCTTTCTCCTGCCAAACTTTTGTTTCGCATATCAAGGAAACCAACCATGACCAACCGCCGGATTGTTGTTGATACGCTTCCCCAAGGGGCACTGGAAGAAAGCCATTTCCGGCTGGAGGACGCCCCCCAAGAGGCGATGTCGCCCGGTGCTGTTCGTTTGCGCGTGATCTTGATGTCCATCGACGCAGCCAACCGCAGCTGGATGCAAGGCGCCACCTATCGCGCCGCTGTTAATGCGGGCGATCCGATGCCCACATATGCCATCTGCGAAGTGATCGAAGCGCGCACGCCACGATTTTCCAAAGGCGACATCGTTGCGACCGAGGCTGTTTGGGCCGACGAAGTCATCCGCAAAGACACGCAGATTGCGAAATTGCCCAAAGTGGCGCGCTTGGAAAACCTGCTTTCGGTCTTTGGGATTGCTGGCAAGACGGCGTTTCACGGGCTCGTCTCGGTTGGCAAACCGAAACGCGGAGAGACGGTTTTGGTAAGTGCTGCGGCAGGATCGGTTGGTGGCTACGTTGGTCAAATCGCCAAAGCGCTGGGCTGCAAAGTCGTTGGGATCGCGGGCGGTCCCGAAAAATGCGCCTGGGTGACCGAGCATTTGGGTTTTGACGCCTGCGTCGACTACCGCGAGGGCAGCCTGTTCAAAGCCATCAAGGCCGCCTGCCCTGATGGCGTGGACATCTATTTTGACAATGTCGGCGGCGAGATGTTGGAGACCGCGATTTCCTTGATGAACGAGCGCGGCCGCATTGTCTGTTGTGGCGCCATCAGCCAATACGAGTCGACACAACCCACCGGGCCACGCAATCTGCCGGGCATGCTCGTTGTCAAACGGCTGCGGATGGAAGGGTTTATCGTGATGGATTTTGCCAAACGCGATAAAGCCGCCATTGCGCGCCTGAGCGAGTGGGTGGACGCTGGGAAGATCAAAGTTGAAGAAGACGTCGTCGAAGGCCTCGAAAACGCGCCCAAAGCGCTTATTGGTCTGTTGAACGGAGACAACAAGGGCAAGCGTATGGTGCGTGTTGGCCCTGATCCAGAGTGAAGGAAAAGCCATGTCAGCAATCGAAACCGCAAAAGCCAAGTTCGACGCCCTTATCGGCCAAGAGGTCGGCGTCTCGAACTGGATCACGGTCGATCAGGCCATGATCGATGAATTTGCAAAAACAACGCATGACGATCAGTGGATCCACATCGACCCGGAGCGCGCTGCAAAGGAAACTCCGTTTGGCGGCACGATCGCGCATGGGTTTTTGACCCTCAGCCTCGCCTCGCGCTTTGCCTATGATTGTTTCGAACAAGAGCCTGGGCAGGTCATGGGCGTGAACTATGGCTTTGATAAGTTGCGCTTTTTGAACCCCGTGCGCGCCGGTGCGCGCGTGCGCGGCCGCTTTGTCCTCAGCGCGGTCAAACAGCGCTCAGCCACAGATCTGCTGCGGACCAACACTTTGACGGTCGAAATCGAAGGCTCAGACACGCCAGCGTTGATCGCAGAGTGGTTGGGCCTTGCCATATTTGCGCCATCAGCGTGAAATAATCGTTAGGGGCCCCTTTTGGGCCCCTGACATTAGACAATCACTAGACACAAGCGCGCGTGATTGGCAAATGGGTGTGTAACACTCTGAAAGTTCACAGCGATGGCGTCTTTACTTGTTCTGAACGGGCCAAATCTCAACATGCTTGGCACGCGTGAGCCGGAAATATACGGCTCTGCGACGCTGGCTGATGTTGAAGAGGCCTGTCGGGCGGAAGGTGCGCGGCTTGGCTATGACATTTCATGCGCGCAATCCAACCACGAAGGTGCCTTGGTAACCGCGATCCAAGAGGCGCGTCACACCCATGCCGGCGTGATTTTCAACGCGGGCGCCTACACGCACACGTCCATCGCGCTACATGACGCCATCGTGGCCACAAGCCTGCCGGTGATCGAATTGCACGTCTCTAACATCCACGCGCGCGAAGCGTTCCGTCATCATTCGATGATCGCTGCGGCCTGTATTGGCGTCATCGCGGGATTTGGAACCGCAGGATATCCCTTGGCGGTGCAAGCAATGGCCACGCATTTAGGGGATGCATCGTGAAGAGTTACCTGCATTTTCTCACGAATTGTCAGAGCATCGAAACGCTCTGGCAAAAGCATTGTGAGAAAATGGCAGAATACGGCTTTGACCGGTTGATCTATGGCTTTACCCGCTATCGCTCGGGCACGTCTCTGGGCGATCCAGAGGATTTCATCGTTCTGACGAACCATGAAAAAGCCTACACAGACGTCTTTCTGGGGGAAAAGCATTACCAATCCGCGCCGATGGTGAATTGGGCGCTGCAAAACGAAGGCGCCGGCAGTTGGGCAATGCTCGCCGAACAGCAGCGCGCGAGGATGCTCTCTCAGGCAGAAAAACGCGTGCTGGAGTTCAATCATTCGATGGGCGTCACAGCAGGCTATACCATCAGCTTTAAGTCCGTGTCCGCACGTTCCAAAGGAGCGATCGCGCTGACCGCGCAGCAAGGCATGACGCAGGACGCTGTAGACGCGGTTTGGGATGAACATGGCGCGGATATTCATCTGATGAACAACATCGCGCATCTCAAGATCCTGACCCTGCCTTATACTGCGCCGAACCGGAACCTGACCAAGCGCCAACGCGAGGCGCTGGAATGGGTCGGTGACGGCAAAACGATGCAGGACATTGCGGTTTTGATGGGGCTTACCTCGGCCACCGTGGAAAAGCACCTGCGCCTCGCGCGGGAGTCACTGGCGGTTGAGACGACGGCGCAGGCGGTTATGAAAGCGGCCTTTGCCAATCAGATGTTCGTTTTAGAAGCGTAACGCACCACGGCCGCACAAGCGCCTATTGCACAAGTTTCCCATAGGTAAGGATTTCCGCACTTTCGTGAAACTGCGACTGCGCGCAAGGTGTCAGTGTTCCAAGAGTGCTGGCTTAGCCAGGGAGCATCGGAAACTAACCTGTACCTTTACGCAGCTCTGGTTTCTTGCCGGTTGTCCGGCCCGGTTCGAGCGCTTATTGATCGCGTCTCGAACCGGATTGCGCCGGTTGAGGTCTATCCCCATGACCTCGACCTGGCGCAGCGAAACGGGGCTGCTGGCAGCACGCCCCGTTTTTTGTTGCCCTCTCGCCAGATGATCGGGCCAACCTCTCACTAGACTGTGAAAGGCTGGGCTTTCCCTTGTGCTTCGCGGTTTCGCGCGTATCACTTTGCGTCATGGACGGCAGACCCTTATCGCAGTTTCCATCGACCCACGATTTGGTCCTGGTCGGAGGTGGCCATACGCATGCGCTTGCGCTGCGGATGTGGGCGATGCGGCCCGTCGCGGGTGTGCGTCTGACCCTGATCGACCCGCATCCCAAAGCGCCCTATTCCGGCATGCTGCCGGGCTGTATCGCAGGTCATTATGCGCGCGAAGACCTTAACATCGATCTTGTGCATCTTGCGCGGTGTGCAGGCGCCCGGTTGGTGATTGGACCTGCCGAAGGGATCGATCTGGAAAAGCGCGTCATTCACGTCCCGGGTCGCCCTGACATCGCCTTTGACGTCGCTTCCATCGACATCGGCATCACCAGCGCGATGCCCGATCTGCCCGGCTTCGCAGAGCATGCCGTTCCCGCCAAACCCCTGGGCCGCTTTGCACAGGCCTGGCAGGCGTATCTGGACCGGGACGGCCCCGCGCGTGTCGCCGTTCTGGGCGCGGGCGTTGCGGGGGCAGAGCTGGCGATGGCGATGGCGCATGCGCTGCGCGACCGAGGGCGCGCTGCCACAGTCACCTTGATTGACCGGTCAAAAGCTCTGACAGCGCTGCGCCCGCAAACACGGCACTTGCTGTTGCAAAACCTGGCCGCTCATGGCGTGACGCTTGTCGAAGACACGCAGGTCGTGTCGGTACATGACGGCGGCGTAGAAACGCAGACGGGCCTCATAGACGCGACCTTTGTCACGGGCGCCGCGGGTGCAATGGCCTATCCCTGGCTCACAAAGACGGGGCTTAGGACGCATAATGGCTATCTGCAGGTCTCTCCAACACTGCAAACAAGCGATCCGATGATCTTTGCGGCGGGCGATTGCGCGCATATGGCCTTTGATCCAAGGCCCAAGGCAGGTGTCTATGCCGTCCGGCAAGCGCCCGTGCTTGTCGACAATTTGCGCGCGGTGCTGACGGGGCAGGCCCTGAGGCCCTACCGCCCGCAAAAGGATTACCTCAAACTGATCTCACTGGGCGGCAAACGCGCGGTGGGCGAGCGATTTGGCCTGCCCTTTAGCGGTGCTTTGGTCTGGAAGCTGAAAGACCGGATCGACCAGGCCTTTATGGACAAGTTCCGATCATTGCCCAAAATGCCAACGCCTGCCCTGCCCGCGCTCCACACGCCAGAGGTCGCATCGCAATCCGATGCAGGCGCGCTGTGTGGCGGATGCGGTGCCAAGGTCGGGCGCGGGGCCTTGTCCGACGTTGTGCACGGCTTTAACGACGCCGCTACGGTCGGGCCTTTTTCCATGAGCCACGACCACCTCAGGGCCTTTTGGGACGATCCTGTCGTCATGACCCGCATCGCCGCTCATCACGCTTTGGGCGACGTTTGGGCCACCGGCGGCACCGCAAAGTCGGCTCTGATTGCGCTGACCCTGCCCCATGCGACCGAGCCCCTGGCGAAACGGATGATTGAAGAGATCATGGCAAGCGCGCGATCCGTCCTTGGCGCGGTTGGCACAGAGATTGCGGGCGGACATACGTCTTTCGGCGCAGAGCTGACGATTGGGTTTACGGTTATCGGCGAAAACGGGCGTCTGGATTTGACCGGGGCGCGTCCGGGCGACGTTTTGTTCCTGACCAAGCCGCTTGGCACGGGCGTGATTATGGCCGCAGAAATGGCGCTGGAAGCGCCGGGCGAGGTTGTGGCCGAGGCCTTGCAGCACATGCAGCGCGGCCAAGCCAAAGCGAGCGACATTCTGGGCAAAGTGGCCCATGCAATGACGGATGTAACCGGCTTTGGTCTTTTGGGGCATTTGCACGGGATGTGTGAGGCATCGCGCGTGGGTGCGGTGCTTTCACTGGCCGATATCCCGCTTATGGATGGGGCCTTGGCGCTCAGCCGCGCTGGGCATGCATCGACGCTTTTCCCGCAAAACCGCGCGATCTTGCCGGACCTGCCGGCGGACGGCGCAAACGCGCTGCTGTTCGATCCGCAAACGTCCGGCGGGCTCTTGGCGGCGGTTCCAGCAGATCAGGCACAGGCCGTCATCGATGCAATGACGGCGGCTGGCGCGCCGGTGTGGCGGATCGGAGAAATCACGTCTGAGCAGTCAATTGCCGTGGCGTAAGATGCCCAAGCATGCGCGCCGCGTCCTTACCCGCCTCTTCAATACTGGCTGCGTCCAAATCGGTCAAAGCCAACGCGCCTGTAACATCAAAGCGATGCGCGCGGCGGGCTGTGCCATAGGCCGGATCGTAATGGTCGCGCATCAAACGCTCGGTCAAAGTGGGCAAGTCCCCCGCTTTGCTCAGCTGATGCCAAAGATCCACTGTCGCATGCCCTCGGACCGGGCGCAGGTAATCGAGCAAATGCCGCAGCCGCGGACCATCTGACAAAACATCCGCATACGTCCGCGTCAGATAGGCCACCCGTGCCGGCATCGGTGCGGTCACATTGATCCGCGGCGCCGATTTCATCGCTGACCATAGCGACGGCGGGATCAGGCATGTGCCGATCCTGTTGCTCTCGGCCTCAACCAAAACCGGCTGACGCGCATCGAGTTTGGACAACGCCACCGCAATACGCGATTCAAAGGCCTTTTGACTGGGCTGCGGGCCATGTTGCCCCCCAAGAAGAGAGCCGCGATGCGCGGCAAGCGCTTCGAGGTCCAGGATCTGCGCGCCATGCCGTCCGGCTTGCTGCAGAATCTCGGTCTTGGCTGTGCCGGTGTTGCCGTCCAGCAGCACACATCGGACCCCCAACGGATCATCATGCAGCATTCTGCTGACCTGCCTGCGCCAGGCGCGATACCCGCCCGAGACGGTTTCCGCCCGCCAGCCGATCTCTTGCAGCATCCACGCAAAGGAGCCAGACCGCTGGCCGCCGCGCCAGCAATAAACCAGTGGCCGCCACGCGCCTTCGTGATGCGCCAAGGGGCCGGCGATATGCGCGGCTGCGTTTTGAAAGACCAAAGCAGCACCGATTTTGCGGCCTTTGAACGGGCTTTCCTGTTTATAGATCGTCCCGACCTTGGCCCGTTCCTCATTGCTGAGCACGGGCAAATTGATGGCACCTGGGATGTGGTCCTCGGCGAATTCCGCGGGGCTGCGCACATCGATTAAGGTATCGAACCCATGCAACGCAAAGGCAGAGACAGTTTGGAATTCCAAGGCCATGCGTTTGCTTATCGGGTTCCTGTGCAGGCGTCGAGAACGCATTGCCGTATTCAGTTTCGTGCCGATCCAGTCTAGGAGCGTTGCGCAATGAGCCTACAGATTTCGACATTACCGGCGGATGCGGCACTTGCGCGGGAACAAGAGCTGTTTCATCGCGTCTCTGAGAACCCGGATCAGCGGTTTCTTTGGCTGTGGCAAAGCCCGCAATGCTTGGTCGCTCCGCGCAAATTCGCGAGCTATCCGGGGTTTGACGCGGCCTGCGAGAACCTAAGCGCGCCAGGATGGCCCGTGCACCTGCGCAGCACCGGGGGCGATGTGACGCCCCAAGGGCCGGGGATCGTGAATGTCACGCATGTCTACGCCGGACCGACGGCAAAGGCCTTTGACATCGAACACGCCTATGACGCGCTTTGCGCACCCATTGAAAATGCGTTGGGCACAGGGGCGTCAAGGGGATGGCAGCCGGGTGCCTTTTGCGACGGCGCGCATAACGTTCAATTCAACGCTTTGAAATTCGCAGGGACCGCAATGCGGTTTCGCCATTGCAAAGCTGACAAGTCCCGTTTCGCGGTGCTTGCCCATGCGCTGATGCTGCTGCGCCCGCCGAGCCACCCTATGATCGATGCAATCAACCACTTTTTGAAAGCTGTCGATCAGAAACGTACGATTGTGATGGATGCGCATACAGGCTTGCCAAACGACCTGGCCCAAGACGTTTTTCTTGGTCGATTGGTCAACGGGTTTCAAAACGCCGAAGTGGCGCCACTGACGATCCTCTGACGACACCGCAAAAAGAAAAAGGCGCCCCAAAACCTTGGGACGCCTTTTCCATCAATTCTGTTCAGGCTTAACCTTGAGCGGCCTTAGCAACCTCGGCTGCGAAGTCTTCTTTTTCGACTTCGATGCCTTCGCCAACTTCCAAACGGACAAAGCCCGTGATTTCCGCGCCCGCTTCCGCGGCGGCTTTGCCGACGGTCAGGTCAGGGTTCACAACGAACTGCTGGTTGACGAGCGTGATTTCGGACAAGTACTTTTTCATCCGGCCTTCGATCATCTTTTCGATCACATTGTCAGGCTTGCCGCTTTCCTTAGCGATATCGATCTGAACCTGACGCTCTTTTTCCAGCATTGCCGGATCAACGGCGTCTTCGTTCAGCGCCGCAGGGTTAACCGCAGCGATGTGCATCGCGATCTGCTTGCCAAGCGCTTCATCTCCGCCGTTCATCGCAACCAGAACGCCAATCTTGCCCATGCCGGCTGTTGCCGCATTGTGCACATAAGACGTCACGATCCCGCCAGAGATTTTGGACATCCGGCGCAGTGTCATGTTTTCACCGATCGTCGCGATTTTGTCGGTCAGCGTGTCGGCAACAGACTTGCCGCCCACATCCGCAGCGGCCAGTGCCTCTACGTCGTCAACGCCCAGAGCGGCCTTGGCGAAGCCACCGACCATGTCCTGAAAGTCTGCGTTTTTGGCGACAAAGTCTGTCTCAGAGTTGACTTCAACCGCGACGCCTGTGCCACCGTCAACGACGACGGCCACAAGACCTTCGGCGGCGGTACGGCCGGATTTCTTGGCCGCTTTGGCCAGACCTTTGGTGCGCAGCCAGTCAACAGCGGCGTCCATGTCACCGTCTGTTTCCGTCAGCGCTTTTTTCGCATCCATCATGCCTGCGCCGGTCGCTTCGCGCAGTTCTTTAACCTGGGCTGCTGTGATTGCCATCTTTGGCTCTCCTCAAATGGGTGGGTTGCGGCGGTGCTTAAACCGCCGCATGTATCAGGTGTGTGACACTGGGCCCGAAGCGGCTCAGCTTTCTGCTGGTGTCTCTTCGGCGGCTTCTGCTGGCGCGTCTTCTGCTGCTGCAGCTTCGGCTGGCGCTTCGTCGAGGCCTTCCTCGATCATGCCCTCTTCCATTTCGCCAAGATCAACGCCTGCGGCACCAAGCTGAGCGCTCATGCCGTCCAGAGCCGCACGGCTTGCCAGATCGCAGTAAAGCGAGATAGCGCGCGCCGCGTCGTCGTTGCCCGGGATGATGTAGTCGATACCGTCGGGGGAACAGTTTGTGTCCACGACAGCAACCACTGGAATACCAAGCTTGTTCGCCTCAGCAACGGCCAACGCTTCTTTTTTGACGTCGATGACAAAAAGCAGATCAGGGCGGCCGCCCATTTCGCGGATCCCGCCCAGCGACGCTTGCAATTTGCCTTGGTCACGTTCCATGCCAAGACGTTCTTTCTTGGTCAGACCTTCAAAGCCGCCAGCGGCCTGCTCATCAATCGCTTTCAGGCGGTTGATGGACTGAGACACGGTCTGC
>CAZYQC010000008.1:0-52449 GCA_964649815.1 uncultured Rhodobacterales bacterium
ATCACAACGTCATCGCGTTCGAGCAACGCCCGCGTAGCCGAGTGGCGCAAGCGGTCGATCTGTTCGTTAATCTGGCTTACTTTTTCGATGTAGGTGTCTGACCGGGGCACATATGCCTCGGGCTGATAATAATCGTAGTAAGAGACGAAATATTCCACCGCGTTTTCTGGGAAAAAGCCTTTGAACTCTCCATAGAGCTGCGCCGCCAGTGTCTTGTTCGGGGCAAGGATAATCGCGGGGCGTTGTGTCGTCTCGATGACCTTGGCCATCGTATAGGTTTTGCCGGTTCCAGTCGCGCCCAAGAGCACTTGGTCACGTTCGCCATCATTGACGCCGCCGCTGAGTTCTTTGATCGCGGTGGGCTGGTCGCCGGCGGGTTGGAACTCTGTATGCATCACAAACTGTTTTCCGCCTTCCAGCTTGAGCCGGGCGCGCACGTCTTCTGCAGGGTTGGCAAGCGCGCTTTCAGTTTGATCCGAATGAGCGTAGGGCATGGCAATCTTCCTTGGCTTCCTCCGCAATGTGCCGCTTGTGCGGACGGGTTCAAGGGGGTCAGGGCGCCTCCTGTCAAAAACTGACAGTCGAAACGGGCGCAAATGACACCTTGCGTCAATCTTGGGCCTCCCGCATACAGCAGGCAGAGACTTTGAACGGATACCGACATGCGCGCACGGATTTATCAGCCCGCCAGAACGGCGATGTCCTCTGGCCAAGCGAAAACAAAGCATTGGGTGCTGGACTATGCCCCAAGCGCTCCGAGAGAAGTTGACCCGCTCATGGGGTGGACGTCGTCGGGCGATACGCAAAGCCAGGTCAAGTTGACCTTTGACACCAAAGAAGACGCGATTGCCTATGCAAAGGACAATGGCATCGACGCGGTGGTTCAAGAGCCCAAGAAACGCGCGATGAACGTTCGCGCTGGCGGATACGGTGAGAACTTTGCCACCAACCGCCGCGGCGTCTGGACACATTGAGCGACATTCAGATCGCGCGTGTGCACCCGCTTGACGACGGGGTGCGCCCGTTGTTGGAGCGGCATTTTGCGCTGATGCGCTCCACCTCGCCTGAAGAAAGCTGTCATGTGATGGGCCCCGAAGATCTGGTGGCCGCCGAAACGCATCTGTTCGCTGCCTCGTTGGACGGAACACTTGTGGGTGTGGGCGGCTATCAGGTGATCGAGACCGGTCATGCCGAGATAAAGTCGATGCACACGGTTCAAGAGGCACGCGGCAAAGGCGCAGGGCGTGCAATCCTGGACGCTATCTTTGCATCTGCCCGTGGCCAAGGGGTCACGAGAGTCAGCCTGGAAACAGGTAGCGCAGATGACTTCGCTGCGGCACGTTCCCTGTACCAGGCCTATGGCTTTACCCTGTGCCCGCCCTTCGGACATTACACGCTCGATCCGCTGAGTGTTTTTATGTCGCGCGAGATATAGAGACTTGCCCCAAGCGCCAAGCTGCGGCACACCTTGCGCCCAAGCGGTCCCTTAGCTCAACTGGATAGAGCAGCTGACTTCTAATCAGCAGGTTGAGGGTTCGAGTCCTTCAGGGATCGCCATTTCAAAACGCAGGGCTATGCAGGCGGGGGTAGGCGGTTTTTGACGAGCGATATCCAAAAGTCTCGGCCATATGGCAGAAGGGCATCGTTGAAGTCGTAATCGTTTGAATGGAGCGGTTGCGCGTATGGGCCGGATTCCCCGTTGCCCATCAGGACAAAGCAACCTGGCACAGCATTGGCGAAATGCGCGAAATCTTCGGAAAATGTCATCGGCTCCCGGTCGGGAAGGACGTCCAAACCGATGTCTGTTGCCGCCCGGATCGCTGCGTCTGTGGGGTCGGGGGCGTTTATGGTTTCCACAAACTCGGTCTGAAAGGACACCGTTGCGTTGACACCATGCGCTGCGGCAAGGCCGCTGGCCATTTGGCGCATGATCTTTTCGACTTCGTCCCGGTCGCGGGGATTTTGTGCTCGGACATCGCCTTTTAACGTCGCCTGTCCCGGCAGGACATTGCGTTGGCCATCCGTCAAAAACTCGGTCACTGACACGACGGCCCCTGCCCCAGGGGCAAGCTTGCGTGACACGATTGTTTGCAAGGCCGAAACCATCTCGGCGCCTATGGTCAGGGCATCGCGGCCTGTGTGAGGCATCGACGCATGCCCGCCTTGACCGGAAATCTGAATCTCAAACAGGCTCTCTGACGCGCAAATCAAGCCCTTGCGTGTCGACATCTGCCCCAGAGGTGCGCCGGGAAGGTTGTGAATTCCGTAGACCTCGTCGATCGGGAATTGCTCTAGCAAGCCTTCTTCCAACATCGCTTTCGCGCCGAGGCCGTGTTCTTCGTTCGGCTGAAACAGAAAGACGATTGTGCCGCTGAAATCTGGCTCTGCCGCCAACGCTTCGGCGGCTGCCAAGAGCATTGTCATATGGCCGTCGTGACCGCAGGCGTGCATGACGCCTTGGTTTTGCGAAACATATGTGTGGCGGCTCGCCTCTTGGATGGGTAGCGCATCCATGTCGGCGCGCAGGCCAATGGCGCGATTGCCTGAGCCGGATCGCAAGATGCCAACCACCCCGACACCTTCGTGCACCTCGATACCGCAATTGCGGAGCAGGTTCGCGATTTTGGCTTTGGTGCGCACTTCGTCAAAGCCCAATTCAGGATCCTGATGAAACGCGCGCCGCAAGGTTTTCAAATCAGAGCCAAGGCCCATGTTCCGCCCTTTCGCCAAAGTGCCTTTGGGATGTTGGACGCAAACTTAGGCAAGCGCGACCGCTTTCACCAGCCAAAGCCTGTGGTGCTAGCCGGGCAACCACGTCGCGAGCGGTGGGAACATGATCAAAAGCGCCACAAGCAAAAGAGAGCACAGAATGAACGGGATCGCCGAAAGATAGATCTCGCGCATGGTGGTGTCTTTCGGGGCCACGCCCTTCATCACGAACAGCAAAAGGCCAAAGGGCGGGGTGGTAAAACTGATCTCGAGCGCGAGCAACATGATCAGGCCGAACCAGATTGGGTCGAACCCAAGGCTGGTCGCTAACGGGAAAAAAATCGGAACCGTAAGCAACATCATCGAGATTTGTTCCATGAACATGCCCAAGATGAGAAGCACCGCGAACATCACAAGCAGCATGGCGATGGGATCAAGATCAAAGCCGGTCGCCCAATTGATCAAACCCCGGCTGGCGCCGCTAAAGGCCAAAAGCTGGCTGAACGTCGCCGAGCCAAAGACGATCAGATAGGCCATAAGCGTCACGCGCAACGCGCCGCGAACGCTGTTCTTGATCGCCTCCCACGTTAGGCACCGGTAAAACAACGCCAGCAACAGAACGCCCAGCGCACCAAAGGCGGCGGCTTCGCTTGGGGTGACAATTCCGTTGATCATCATGACAACGATCAGAACCATAAGGCCGATCATCGGCACCACATCGCGCATGAGCGTGACCAGCTTTTGCCCGGCGCTTTGCGGCTCCACCTCGTAAGAAGGTGCCGCTTCTGGATCGAGGCGGGTTTGAAGGTAGATCGTGCCGATATAGAACGAGGCCAGGATCAGACCGGGGATGATGCCCGCAATCAGCAAAGCGCCCACATCGATCTGCGCCAGCGTCGCCAGCAGAACCGCCAGAGCGGAGGGTGGAATGATGATGGCGAGGCCACCGGTGCCAAGGATCGGCCCGACAGACATGTACTTTTTGTAGCCACGCTTGGTCATCTCAGGGACCATGAGCGAGCCTAAGAGAGCCGTCGATCCCATCGACGACCCAGACAAGGTTGAGAACCCGGTTCCGCCAAGAACCGTGACATAGCTGAGGCGTCCAGGCAGGCGGCCCAACAGCTTGTCGATGGCTGCAAACATCCGGCCACCCAGACCGGTGTGAAAAAAGATCTCGCCCATCAGCAAAAAGAGCGGGATAGGTACGAGCGCGAATTTGGTGAGAGATCCCCAGCCATTGTTGAGCAAAGCAACGACGCCGCGCTCACCCCCCATAAAGACCCAGGCGCCAAGAATATTTGCCGCCAGAAACGCGAGGGCAACAGGCATGCCCAGAGCCATCAGGAACATGATGGAGCCGATAAGGAGCCCCAGAGCTTCGTACCATTCCATTATTCGTGTATCCCCGCTTCCCCGGAATGCATGAGCTCGGGGCCAAACACAAAGCGGCCGAACTCAATCGCCATGATCGAAAAGGCAATTGGGAAACTGATGGTCAGCATCCAACGGGGATAAAAGTAAGCGCGAACGTCATAATCATTCCGCTCGATATTCGTCAGAAACAGCTCCAACCCATAATAGGCGAGTATGAGCGACACGAAAACGCAGGCCGCCGCGATGATACGGCTGACGATCTTGCGGAGATTGTCCGGCAAAGCAGCCGTAACCAATTCGATGTGCACGTGGCCCTTTTCACGTACAAGCCAAGGCGCGCCCAACATTGTCATGTAAAGCAGACCATATTCCGAGGATGTGAACAGCCAGGCAAAAGGCTGAATTCCGAGGTTGCGCATCGCAACGGATGTGACAACCGACACCATGAGCCAGATCAGCGTGGCCGCCGCGATAAGGGCCATTCCGTATAGAATGAAGTCATAAAGTCGGATCAGCGTACGCATTGTGGCTCCGGTTAGATTTTGGCCCGAGCGAGGGAATCGCCCGGGCCAAAGCTTGGTATATTACTTGTCAGCTTCTGGGTCGTAGAAAAGCTCGATCAAGCGGTCATAGTTGGCGGTTCCCATTGGGTGCTCTGCCATCAGGCTCTGCATACGTTCCCAGTTTTTCTCGCGCGCGGCCAAGAGGTAATTTGCCTTGGCTTCGCCTTCCAAGGAAACGACTTTCATGCCTTGTTCGTCGAGTGCTGCAAAGTCATCGTCACGCTTGGCGCGCAGCGCATTCACGCTGTCGATCTCGTGTTGAATGGCGACATCCTGGACGATTTTTTGCGCGTCTGCAGACAGGTTGTTCCACGCGTCAAGGTTCACGATCACACCCAAGTCGGTCGAGAAAAAGCACGGCTCGATCCGATAGTTGAGGAACTCGTTCCACTTGAGATCGATCAGGCCAATTTGGGTCCACCCTGTCGCGTCAACAACGCCGCGTTGCAGAGCTGCGTAGACCTCGCCGGTTGGCAGATCGATCACCTGCGCACCGAGGTAGTTGGTGAAGAACGCATTGTAGACCGCGTTGCCGCGCAACTTCAGGCCTTCGACCTCAAGGTTGCCACTCGCGTCAAAGGACGGTTCGTCGCGCGTCCAAAGGTTGTAGCAAACGCCACTGTCGAACCAACCAAGGTATTTGAGGCCCATCTTTTCCTGGTGGATCTCATCGATCAATGCGATGCCGCCGTTCTGGCGCGTTTCAATCGCCGTCAGGTTCGACGCAACAAGCGCGTCTTTCTCGGGCAAAGCGCCGCCATAGAAAGAGCCCGGTGTGTAGACCATATCAACGATGCCGTCGCGGACCGCATCTGGCTGTTGGAACATGCCGATCGCTTCTGGGCCGCCGCGAACTTCGATCTGGACGACACCTTCACCAGCTTCGTTTACCTTGTCGACGAACGACAAAAAGCTCTTGGTGTAGATCAACGTCTCGGGAAAGGCGTGAACCGCTGTGATCGTTTCCTCGGCATAGGCGGCAGAGCCCAGCATGGTGGACCCGGCGATAAAGCCGGCGATGATTTTGGATTTCATGGGTGTAGTCTCCTCTTTACCCTGACGTCGGATGCCCGACGCCCTGTTGTGGGGATTTGTGCGCCCCCTTTGTTTCATTTGGCTGTCTGCTCATTGTTGAACGCCCAAGGCGTCTTGTTTGCTCTTTCCGCGCGAAAAGCCGCGATTTCGGCGCTGTGCGCGCGTGTCAAATCGATGTCGTCCCACCCGTTGATCAGCTTTTCGCGCCAGGTTGGATCGATTGAAAAGGGAACGGTCGTTTCGCCGATGGTTATCGTCTCTGCGGCCAAATCCGCTTTGGCGGGCAGGCTTGCTTCTCCAAGCATGGACAGGAGGTTATCCGTGCTGGCGACGCGGGCGGGCAACAGGCCGTTGTTGACCGCGTTGCTTGCAAAAATGTCCCCAAAGCTTGGTGCGACGACAACGCGGACGCCGAAATCCACCAGCGCATACACTGCGGCCTCGCGGCTTGACCCGCTGCCAAAGTTGCGCCGGCTGACAAGGATGCTCGCGTCGGGATGGCGGTTTATTGAAAAATCGGGAACGGGCGCGCCACTGTGATCGTATCGAAGATCGTTCAGAAGAAAGCGACCGTATCCGTGAGCACGCGGTGTGACCATGAACCGGGCGGGGATCAATTGGTCGGTGTCCACGCTTTCGCGATCCAATCCGACAGCGCGCCCGGAGTGAACGGTCCAACCCGGCATCAGATCGCCCTCCCTTTCAGTAGGGGGCGCACATCGGTCAGGTGGCCAGTCACCGCAGCGGCGGCGACCATCGCAGGCGACATCAGATGCGTGCGGGACCCTCTGCCCTGGCGACCTCGGAAATTCCGGTTGGTGGTCGAGGCACAGCGCCGGCCCTCGGGAACGACGTCGCCGTTCATCGCCACGCACATCGAACACCCAGAGCCAACCCATTCGAGGCCCGCATCGGCAAACACCTGGTCCAGGCCTTCTGCCTCGGCCTGCGCTTTGACGATTTGCGAACCGGGGGAGACGAGGCCGGGGACTTTTGCTTTGCGACCCGCCAACACCGCGGCGGCTGCGCGTAAGTCTTCGATGCGCGCGTTGGTGCAAGAGCCAATGAAGATCTGATCGATCTTTACGTCGGAAAGGGGTTTGCCGGGGCTCAGGTCCATGTAGTCGAGCGCGGATTGAACGCGCCGTGCGCGCGCGGCATCCAAACCGGCCGGGTCAGGCACAGTCGCTGTGACCGGCAAAGCGTCTTCGGGCGACGTCCCCCAGGTGACAATCGGCGCAATCTCAGAGGCATCGATCTGAACCTCTTGATCGAATTCGGCGTCGGCGTCGCTGGGCAAACGCGACCAGTCTTCCACGGCGCGATCCCAGTCATTTGGCGCGTTTGGGCGGTGTTTCACGTAGTCAAAGGTCGTCGCGTCTGGCGCGATCATGCCGAACCGGGCGCCGCCTTCGATAGACAGATTGCACAGGGTCATCCGACCCTCCATCGACAAAGCCCGCACCGCTTCGCCAGCATATTCCAGCGCGTGTCCTCGCGCGCCATCGGCACCCAGCTTGGCAATCCACGCCAGCGCCAAATCCTTGGCACCGACGCCCGGGCCCAAGGTCCCGCTAACGGTTATGCGCATGGATTTTGGCTTTTTCTGCCAAATGGTTTGCGTGGCCAGGACATGCGCGACCTCAGTCGCTCCGATACCGAAGGCCAAGGCGCCGAAAGCGCCATGCGTGCTGGTGTGGCTGTCACCGCAATTGATCAATAACCCGGGCTGCGTCAGACCTTGTTCCGGGCCGATGACATGCACGATACCCTGCCTTGGATCACTCAGACCGAAACACGCGATCCCATGCGCCTTGGTGTTCTGTTCAAGCCGGGCGACCATGTCGGCAATTGCGCTGGTTTGAGCCTGCGGTCGTGTCGGCGCATAGTGATCGACAACCCCGGTTGTCAACCCGGGCTCTGCTACGTGCAACCCCCGTTCGGACAATTTGGCAAAGGCGTGATGGGATCCTTCGTGCACCAGGTGACGATCCACCCAAAGCAACGACGCACCGTCATCGCGCCTCAGGATTTCATGCGCGGCCCAGAGTTTATCCAATAAGGTCAGCGCCATCATTCGCCCACCTCGCCAATGACGGGTTCCCAATGGCGCTCTTCGCCCGCGCCAACACGCGATAGCGTCATTTCCAGACGAAAGAGATCCGAACGGTAGAGGGCGGACAGGTATTCAACGCCTCGGCCCGTCTCATCCCACACGGTTCGCTTGAGCGACAAGAGCGGACTTCCGACCGAGACGGACAAAGCCGCAGCGACCTCTGGCGTGGCCAGCGCCGCCGTTACCGTTTGATGGGCACCGTCGATCTTAACACCGCTGCGTTCGAGCAAGCGAAACAACGGCTGCGACGCAAGGTCCGCTTCGTCATAGGTGCGCGCGATACTTTCCGGGACATATGTCGTGAGATGCGAAAACGGCTGATCACCAGATGCGCGGACGCGGATGGCGGTCTGAACGCTCGCCCCCGGATCCAGCTTCAACGCTTTGGTGACAACTGGCGGCGCGGCGCCATAGGAAAACGACAGCAACCGAGCAGTTGTCGTTCGATCCATCTCGACGATTTGCGGCATGAGGCTTGCGATATCCGCAGTTAACCCCTGCGCTTCGCCCGACCGATCCAAAACGAAAGACCCGGCGCCCAACCGCTTTTCGATCCACCCATCTGCAGCCAGGGCCGCCAGTGCTTTGCGCACAGTTACGCGGCTGACGTCAAAGGTTTTGGCCAAACGATTCTCACCCGGAAGCAATGCGCCAGCCGGAAAAACGCCATTTGAGATTTCATCGCGCAGCAACAGATAAACCCTGCGGGATTTGTCTCCTTCAAGAGGTGCCGGTTGCGCAAAGATCGTCACAAAGACGTGCTCCTTACAGTTGCTGCCGGACGAGTGACCGCCCGCTGAAAACGCCGGCCAGGAAACAACCGGCGCGAATTTGTCCTTTCACTATACCAAAATCTGATCTATGAAAAGTACAGATTTGCAGAACACGAAAATGCCGGTTTACCTCTAAGCCGCTCAGATAGGGCGCGCGGACGGGAAGAAAACCCTGACGAAAACACTGTTCTTCAGGCGGAACCGGAGAGAGGAAATGTTGGTTGTGACCAGTGAAAGCCCCAGTACCTGTGAAAACGATCCAACCGGGAACATGTCGCTGGGCGCGCCTTGCGATCCGGCAAAGCTTGTCCTCGAGTATCTTGGCAGGATGGAATCGCGCGATCTGGTCGCGGCGAAATCATACCTGTCAGACGACTTTGAGATGGTTTTCCCAGGCGGAACCACGATGTCGAGCTTAGAGGATTTGGTGAACTGGGCAGCGCCCCGCTATCGCTTTGTCAAAAAGATGTACGAGAGCACAGAAGTCCTGCCTGACGCGTCAGACGCGGTGGTGTACACGCGCGGGACCTTGTCTGGGGCATGGCCGGATGGCGCTTTGTTTTCGGGCATTCGCTTTATCGACCGTTTTGAGGTGCGGAACGGGAAAATTGCGCGCCAGGATGTGTGGAACGATATCGCGGAGACGCGGGCGTCATGATTGACCCAATCACTTTGGCCGTCCTTTCCGGACGGATGGAACAGATTGCCGACGAAATGGACGCGACATTGTTCCGCGCGGCGTTCAATCCAATCATCGCCGAGGCGCATGATGCAAGTCACGGGCTGTATCACGCCACGACCGGCGATACGCTTGTTCAGGGCAAGTCGGGTTTGCCCATTTTTGTGGGCGTGATGTCTTTTGCGGTCAAAGCCGTCATCGACAAAGCGGCCGAGGCTGGCGATCTGGCTGATGGCGACATCTACATTTTCAACGATGCGCATATGGGTGGCACGCATCTCTCTGACATGCGTTTGGTCCGTCCCTATTTTCGGAACGGGGAGCTTTTTTGCTATCTGGCCAGCGTTGGTCACTGGCATGATGTCGGTGGCGCGGTTCCAGGGAACTACAATCCCTCTGCAACCGAGGCCTTTCAAGAGGCCTTCGTGCTGCCGCCGGTCAAGTTGGCGAAAGGCGGCGAAATCAACCAAGACATCATCGATATTCTCTTGCGCAACACCCGCTTGCCGCAAAGTGCGATGGGCGATCTGAACGGTCAGCTTAGCGCGCTTGATCTTGGGGCAAAGCGGCTGGACGAATTGTTGGATGAATACGGCGCTGAGACGGTCAAGCACGCTTTGGATGCGCTGCAGGACCGCGCCGAAAAACTGATGCAGGCAGAGCTGACCGAGCTGCCAAATGGCCGGTGGGAAGCCGTTGATTACCTGGACAATGACGGCATTACCGACGCCGCGTTGCCGATCAAAGTCGCGGTCGAAATTCAGGACGATCGCATGACGTTGGATTTCGAAGGCACTGCTGCGGCCACCGCTGGTCCGGTCAATATCGCGCTGCCCACGGCGGTTGCGACGGCCTATGTGGCGATAAAACACATCTTTCTGGATCTTCCGGCAAACAGCGGTGTCATGCGCCCGATTGACGTCAAAGTGCCTGAAGGATCACTGTTATCGGCAGAGTTCCCAGCCCCTGTCGGTGGGTATACGGAAACCATCCTGAGGATGATTGACGTCATCTTTTCGGCATTTGCAAAAGCGGCGCCGGAACGGGTGGTCGCCAATGCCTACGGCACCATCAACGCCCTCTCGATTGCTGGCAAGCGCTCAAATGGGGCGCGTTGGGTGATGTTCAGCTTTTACGGCGGCGGTCATGGGGGCAGCGTGGAAACCGACGGGCTCAATCACGGCAACGCGCCCATCAGCACGGCTACCATCCCCCCGATGGAGATACTTGAGGCCGCCTATCCGGTTATGTTCCGAAAATGGGCGTTGCGCCCCGACAGTGCGGGCCCTGGGCGGCACCGCGGCGGATTGGGCGCAACGTATGAGATTGAAGTGCTCGAAGAAAGCGCCGAGGCGTTTCTGTTTGGAGAGCGCGGTCGCTTTGCACCCCAAGGTGTTGCAGGAGGTGGCGAAGCCGCAACCAACGCATTCGCGTTCGAACAAGACGATGGATGGAGCGCACCGCCTTTGACCTCCAAAATGCTGGGCATCAAGCTGAAACGCGGTCAGGCGGTGCGTCTGGATACCCCTGGCGGGGGTGGCTACGGGCCTGCCGCTGAACGATCAGCCGAGGCTGTCGCGCAGGATGTTGCCCTGGGCTATCTGACACCGGACGCCGCGACCGCCGCTTACGGGCCTGCCTGGCGGGAGGTGTCACAATGACCAAAATGATTGGCGTTGATGTCGGAGGAACATTCACGGACGTCTTTGTTCTGGACGAAGACCGCGGGTCAGCAGAGGTTGCCAAAGTTCCGACAACCCGGCCCGATCAGTCCGGCGGTTTTATTGATGGCATCAAACAGCGCACCACCGACCTTGGCGAGGTGGGCGTCATCGTACACGGAACAACGGCGGGCACGAACGCGCTGTTGGAACGCAAGGGTGCCAAAACCGGTGTCATTACAACCGAAGGTCTGGGCGATATCCTTGAAATGCGCCGCAGAGATCGACCGCGCACCTGGGGGCTGCGCGGCGACTTCGAACCGGTCGTGCCGCGTAACCTGCGCCTGGAAGTGCCAGAACGTACGCTGGCGGATGGCACAATCCGCAAAGCCGTCGACATCGAAGCGGTGCTGCAAGCTGCGCAGATGCTGCGGGACCAAGGCTGCGATGCGGTGGCGATCCTGTTTGCGAATGCCTACGCCAATTCGACCAACGAAGACCAAGCCGTTGCCGCCGTCAGAGAGGTCTGGCCCAATGCGCATGTCAGCGCGAGCGCAGAGATCTTGCCCGAGATCCGAGAGTTTGAGCGGTTCAGCACAGCCGCGCTCAATGCCTATTTGCAGCCCGAAGTGTCCGGGTACATTGATCGGCTCGACGCCGCGCTAAAGGGCGATGGCTTCGACGGTGAGTTCATGATTGTTCAGTCGAACGGCGGGGTCATGGACACCGATACAGCCTGTCGCCGCCCGATCAGAACCGCTCTCTCTGGGCCGGCGGCAGGGGTCATTGCGGCCGGGCACATTGCCAAGACGGCGGGCTATGACAACATCATCACCGGCGACATGGGCGGCACCTCGTTCGACGTTGCCTTGGTTGCAGGCGGGCAAAGCATGCTATCCCCGCAAACGGCGATCGACTTTGGAATGGTCGTGCGTGCGCCCATGATCGAGATCACAACGATTGGCGCAGGCGGCGGGTCGATCGCCTGGGTCGACAAGGGTGGTTTGTTGAACATCGGGCCAGAAAGCGCGGGCAGTATGCCTGGGCCAGTGGCCTACGGTCAGGGCAACACCCGGCCAACCGTAACGGATGCGAATGTCGTCTTAGGCCGCATCGATCCAGACAATCCGATTGGGGGCAAGCTTGATCGTTTGGACGTGGACGCCGCGCAAAAGGCGATTGAGGAACACGTCGGCAAACCATTAGGGCTTGATCACATTGCCGCGGCAGAGGCCATTTTGCGGGTCGCCAACAGCCGGATGGCTGGCGCCATTCGGCTTGTCAGTATTGAACGCGGCTTTGATCCGAAAAGCTTTGCTTTCATGCCATTCGGAGGCGGCGGCGCACTGCATACAGGCGCGATGATCAAAGAGGTTGGCATCGGGCGCGCGATCGTGCCCCGCTATCCCGGCGTGACCAGCGCTATGGGCTGTGTCATCGCAGACATGCGCCAGGATTTTGTGCAAACGATCAACACGTTGACCGCGACGCTCGACCTAAGCGCGCTTCAAGCGACGATGCAAGATCATGTGTATGCGGGCATGGCATCATTGGCCAAGGCCCAGTCCCGGTTCGAGACCAAGGACGTCACGTTCGAGCTTGATATGGCATACGTGGGCCAGACCCATACTGTGTCTGTCCCGCTGACCATCGTTCTGGACGGGCAAACTGTGCCCCAATCCACCCTTGAAGACATCGAAACAGCCTTTGATCAAGCGTATCAAGCGGCCTATGGGCGTCTGCTGCGGGACGGGACGCGGCGCATTATGAATTTGCGCACGGCTGTCATCGGGCGCCGCCCCAAATTCGACCTAAGCAGTCTGGCTCCAAAGGGCGGCGATATCGAAACGGCACGGCGCGGAACCCGCTCCGTCCATTTTGAAGACGCCTGGTTTGATACTGCAATTTACGATCGCTTGGCCTTGCCGGTGGGTGCTGAAATCGCTGGGCCTGCGATCCTTGTTCAACCGGACACCACCGTGATCGTAGACCCGGACCTCGACGCAATCGTCGATGCCTATGGCAACACAATCATCACCAGAAGGGGGGACTGACATGCAGGCGTTTGACCCAAGCCGCGCGGCGATCCTGACCATCGATTTGCAAAATGACTTCCTTCACCCCGAGGGTGCCTATGGGCGCGCTGGTCAAACTGCGGCTTCGATTGGCGCGTTGCCTGAGCGGATCAAACCGGTTGTGGATGCTGTTCGAAAGGCGGGCGGTACTTACATCAGCGCGCAGTTCACGCTTGTCCCCGGACCACAGAATGAACCGTTGATTGCACCGCACCTCAAAGTGCTGCGCCCGTTTCTGGGCAAAGGCGACTTTGCGCCTGGCGCGTGGGGTCATAGCCTTGTGGATGAGTTGGCACCCGCCGATTACACCATCGAAAAGGTTGCCTATTCCGCCCTCTATCAAACGCGGCTGGAATATATTTTGCGGGCGCTGAACATAGACACGCTTATCATCGGCGGGATTGTCACCAACGGCGGCGTTGCCAGCACGGTGCGCGATGCTCATTTGCGCAATCTACACACCATCTTGCTGTCGGACGGATGCGCTGCCTTTAAGGACGAGGTTCACGAAGCAACGCTTGTCTCGCTCGGCTCATTAGGGCCGATAATGACCTGCGCCGACCTGTTGGAGCAGTTGTCATGAGCCTCAAATCCCGTCTTGCAGCCTCTGAAATTCTGATCGCCCCGGGCGTTTTCGACGGGCTGACCGCCGCCCTGGCCGAGGAAGCAGGATTCGAAGCGCTTTACCTCTCTGGTGCGGCTGTGGCCTACACGCGGCTTGGCAGACCCGACATAGGATTGACCTCGGTCACAGAGATGGCGGAAACGATGGGGCTGGTCCGCGACCGGACTGACCTGCCTGTTATCATCGACGCCGATACCGGCTTTGGCAACGCATTGAACGCCCAGAGGACAATGCGTCTTTATGAACGCGCGGGCGCGAACGCGCTGCAGGTCGAAGACCAGACCTTTCCAAAGCGCTGTGGTCATCTGAAAGACAAATCGCTGATCTCTGCCGGCGAAATGGCCGGAAAGATTGCGGCAATGGCTGACGCACGTTTGTCAGAGGAAACGCTGATCGTCGCGCGCACGGATGCAGTCGCCGTCGAAGGGCTGGCCGCCGCCATCGACCGTGCAGAAGCGTATGTCAGCGCCGGTGCAGATGTTCTCTTTATCGAGGCGCCGCGATCTGGCGAAGAGCTAAAGGCCATCGTCTCTCATTTTCAGGGTCGCATTCCTCTCTTGGCCAATATGGTCGAAGGAGGTGCGACGCCGATCAAAAGCGCTGCAGATCTCGAAGCTTTGGGCTTTTCGATTGTCATTTTCCCAGGTGGCATCGTGCGCGCGCTGGCGAAAACAGCCGAAGCCTATTACGCCAGTTTGCGCACCCACGGGTCCAACCGGCCTTTTGCGGATCGGATGCATGATTTCGACGGGCTGAACGCCAAAATCGGCACTGATGAGATGTTGGCGATGGGCAAACGTTACGAAGATGACGGCGCGGCCTGATCTGAGCGTTCAAGCGGCGCCGGATCAGTTTGATCTGGACGTTTCGGTGGTGATCATCGGCGCAGGCGCGTGCGGCATGATCGCAGCGTTGGCGGCTAAGGACGCGGGCGCTGAGGTTTTGGTGATCGAAGCCGATGCCGCACCCGCAGGGTCTACGGCTTTGTCAGCTGGGCTTGTTCCGGCAGCGGGCACCAAGCTTCAGGCTGCGGCAGGGATCAGCGATACACCCGCCCAATTTGCACAGGATATTCAGGCCAAAGCCAAGGACGAAAACCCGCAGGCTCTGGTAGATCTTTTGGCACATAATGCAGGCCGCACAATCGATTGGCTGGTTGAGCGATATGCCCTGCCCTTTACCCTCGTGACCGATTTTGACTACCCAGGGCATTCTGCCCGGCGGATGCATGGGCTGCCGACCCGAGCCGGTCGCGAGCTTGTAGATCGGCTGCGAGCCACGTGTGAAGCCGAAGCCATCGACATCATTTGTAATCGTCGCGCAGATATTCTGTTCACTGAGGGCAACCGGATAGCGGGCGTTGCGGTTGAAGGCCCGCAAGGGACCGAGACTATTGGGTGCGACAGCCTTATTCTTGCGTGCAATGGCTTTGGCGGGAACTGTGACATGGTGGACGCGCATATGCCGGAGATATCTCAGGCTTTGTATTTTGGTCATGTTGGCAACCAGGGTGACGCAGTTGCATGGGGCGATGCCTTGGGCGCGCAGACCTTGCATTTGTCGTCCTACCAAGGCCACGGCAACGTCGCGCATCCGCATGGCATTTTGATTACCTGGGCGGTCATTACCGAAGGCGGCGTTCAGGTGAATTTGAACGGCATGCGGTTCTGGGACGAAAGCCAAGGCTATTCCGAAGCCGCCCGCGCCGTGATGGCACAGCCCAAAGGGCTGGCTTGGGCTATCTTTGATCACCGGATCGCCGGTGTCGCGCGGCAATTCCAGGATTTCAAAGACGCCGAAGCGCAAGCTGCCATTCGTTACGCTGACAGTTTGACCGAACTGGCGGCAAAGACGGATTTACCGGAAAATGCGCTGAGGGAAACGCTGCGGTCTCTTCCGGTAAATGGGACCGATGCATTTGGCCGGACCTTTGGTGCGACCCCGCTTGTCCCGCCTTATGCAGCGGTGAAGGTGACCGGTGCCTTGTTTCACACGCAAGGCGGTCTCAACATCGATACTCGGGCCCGTGTCCTGCGCTGCAACGGAGAACCATTTCCGAACCTATTTGCCGCCGGAGGCGCCGCCGTGGGCGTTTCGGGCAAGGGGGACAGCGGGTATCTGTCGGGCAACGGCCTTTTGTCGGCGACCGTTCTTGGTCGCATTGCGGGGCGATCAGCCGCCGATTTGACGACCTAGTTCTCTTGATCGTGGGATTTCTGAGCCGTTTCTGCACCTAACCGTATTGCGCGCGCAGGACGTTCTTTTGGACTTTGCCCATCGTGTTGCGCGGCAATGCGGCCATCACGATGTACTGGCGCGGATGTTTAAAGCGGGCCAATTTTGCCTCAGCTTTTTCGCGCAATTCTTCAATGTCCAACGCAGCGCCGTCTTCTGCGACGATGGCGGCAATTGTGCTTTCTCCGAAATCGGAATGAGGCACACCAAAGACCGCACTTTCCAGCACGCCCGGAACATCGTTCAAGACGTCTTCGATCTCTTTGGGGTAAATGTTGTAGCCGCCAGAGATGATCAGATCTTTCGCGCGCCCGACAATCGTGATCCGCCCGTCTGGGTCTTGCGTTGCCAAATCACCAGTCAGGAAAAACCCGTTTGATCGAAGCTCTTCGGCCGTTTTTTCCGGCATGTTCCAATACCCTTGGAACACGTTGGCGCCACGGACTTCGATCATTCCGATCTCTCCGTGTGGCACTGTTTCTCCGGTTTCCGGGTAGGTGACCTTCACTTCGGTTCCTGGCAGGGGATAACCGACGGTTCCAGGCACACGGGCGCCGTCGTAGGGGTTCGACGTGATCATGTTGGTTTCGGTCATGCCGTACCTTTCCAGGATAAGATGCCCGGTCTTGGCCTCGAACGCTTGATGCGTTTCAGCCAAGAGCGGCGCCGATCCCGAGATAAAGAGGCGCATGTTTTGAACGGCGTCTTTGGTCAATCGCCGATCCCCAAGGAGGCGCGTGTAAAAGGTTGGAACGCCCATTAGCAATGTTGCATCAGGCATTTCGCCCAGCATCACATCGATGTCGAATGCCCCCATCAGTCGAACGGTTGCGCCCGCCAGCAGCGACGTGTTCAACGCCACGAAAAGTCCATGCGTGTGAAAAATCGGAAGCGCGTGCAACAGCCTGTCTTGGTCGGATATGCGCCACAGGTCCGTCAGGCTTTGCGCATTTGACAAAAGGTTCTTGTGCGACATCATCGCGCCCTTTGAACGGCCCGTCGTGCCTGACGTGTAAAGCAAGGCGGCCAAATCTTCGGGGCCCCGAGCGACTGTTTCAAAGGTGGTTTCCTGATCATCCGCTGTTTGGCTTAGACTGCCGGTGCCGGATGTGTTCAGCGTCAAAACCTTGGCCCCTGTGCGTGTTGCGATCGGTGCAATCTCTGCCTTTTGTTCGGCATCGCACACGACCAGCGAAGGTGTGGCATCCGTGATAAAGTATTCCAACTCGGCCAACGTATAAGCCGTATTGAGCGGCAGATAGATCGCGCCCGCCTGAACCGATGCCGCATAAAGCGCGACTGTGTCCGCCGTCTTTGGCGCTTGGACCACGATGCGATCCCCGACCTCCACACCAGAGGCGCGCAGCACATGCGCAATCTGCGCCGCACGCTCAACGAATTCTGCGTAAGTGACGGTTGTGCCGTCGTCGCATTGCAAAAAAGGTCTGGGGTTTCGCGCATGCGGTGCGAACAGTGCGTCGTAAAGAACGTTGGTCACGAGGGCAGTATCCTTTGGGTTCCGGCCAAATCTCTATCGTGCTTTTTGGCGGGGCGGTAGCCGCCTGTTGGCAGCCAATAAACCTATGCTTTCGAGCTTTGTTTCACGCTTCACCTTCTGGCAGTTGTGCCAGAAGCCACGCACGAAAGGCCAAGGCGTTTGGATTGTCCTTTTTGACGGACAAGAAATAGCCTTCTTGCGCCGAGATTTGCCCATCGTCGGCCCGCATCAACAAACCCGTTTCGAGCGCATATTTGCCCAAAAGCGCGCTGACCAAGGCGACGCCATTGCCCTGCATAGCCAGTTGGAGGGCCATGCCATAGGTGTCTGCGAACAATGCAGGTTTTCCGACGTCGCCAAAGGCGTCGGCCCAGGCTGACCACCCCCCTGAGGTACCGACGGCCTCGATCAACGGCAGGTCACTCAAGTCACCGCTGAGCGCAGGAGATCGAAGTGGCACAAGCGCGTTCGGGCGCAAAAGCTCGGCGTCTTTGCCGACCTGTTTTGGCGAACCAAACCGAATTTCGACATCCGCGTTAGAGGAATGGAAATCGTCAGGCCATATCGCACTGAGCAGACGTGGGCGGATGTGGGGATGGGCCGCGGTAAAGGTTGGCAAGTTTGGCGCGATCACCCATTGCGCAACGCTTACGGATGTCGAAATGGTCAGAACGTTTTCCAGCGGCCCGGCGTCAAACGTGCGCGCGGCTTGCGCCAAGGTTTCCAGCGCGGCACCGACTTGGGGCAGCAGCCGACGGCCTTCATCGGTTAACGACAATCCACGTGCGCGACGCAGGAACAGACGCACGCCCAGCCGTTGCTCTAACGATTTGACCTGCTGGCTGACGGCGGATTGCGTCAAGCCAATCTCGTCCGCCGCCAGCGTAAAATTCAAATGCCGCGCGCTGGCTTCGAAAGATCGAAACCACGTGAGCGGGGGAAGAGATTTTGCCATGCCAAAAATCACTCATTAGTCTTATTAATGGCTAAGCATATAATTCAATCGTTTGTCAAAATTTCAAGCCGCCCATACCGTCTGCCGGTCAACGAGGGAGGGACACATGCAGCCGGACATTCGAAAAATCGTTACCTACGATGAGGAAGTGCTTGTCGAAGGGTTTCGCGCGGCCAAGACACCGTGGCGGATGTTTGCAGTGGCTGCGGTGGTTCGCAATCCCTGGGCTGGTCGATTTGTCGAAGATCTGAAGCCCGAGATTCAGGCCTATGGCCCCGTTCTGGGCAGCCTTATGACAGACCGTATGATTGCTTTGGCTGGCAGTGGTGACGCGATCGAGGCCTATGGCAAAGCGGCGGTCGTTGGCATGGACGGCGAGGTCGAACATGCCTCTGGCCTGATCCACACTCTGCGTTTTGGCAATTTCTACCGCGAAGCGGTTGGTGCGAAATCCTATCTTGCCTTTACCAACACACGCGGCCCCGGCAATGCGCCGATTTCTATTCCGCTGATGGACAAAAACGATGCTGGCCGACGCTCGCATTACCTGACCATTCAGTTTTCCATTTCCGATGCGCCCCGCGCTGACGAGATTGTCGTCGTATTGGGTGGCGCAACGACGGGCCGTCCGCATCACCGCATCGGTGACCGCTATCAAGATCTCAAGGACCTTGGTCATGACGTGGACAACCCAGCAGCGGTCTAACTGCAAAGGAATGGCAGCCATCGACACCGGCACCGGCCCTCAGGTGCTGTTGTTGCATGGTGTTGGCCTGAGGTCCGAAGCCTGGGCAAAACAGATAGAGGCGCTGGCCAAGGACTTTCGCGTAACCGCAATCGACATGCCGGGGCATGGCGAAAGCGGTCTGCATGGCGATTTCGAAATGCTCTCGGATTATGCCCAGGCCGCGTTGACCTTTGCAGATGACCGGTTCGTCGTCATCGGTCATTCAATGGGCGCGATGATCGCCCTGTATCTGGCCG
This sequence comes from uncultured Rhodobacterales bacterium, assembly GCA_964649815.1. Classification (GTDB taxonomy): domain Bacteria; phylum Pseudomonadota; class Alphaproteobacteria; order Rhodobacterales; family Rhodobacteraceae. Next base: position 19,286 of record CAZYQC010000008.1, read on the forward strand.
CGCATTATCCAGATCGCGTCCAGGCCGCAGTCGCATTGAACGCAATTTTTGAGCGGAGCGATCAGGCCACAGAGGCCGTACGCGCCCGCGCGGCCGAGTTGGACGGCGTCACGGTCGCGGACCCGTCTGGCACATTGGTTCGGTGGTTTGGGCATGCGGCCTCTGCGGAATGCGACGCCTGCCGGCACTGGCTGAGCACGGTAAACCCGATGGGCTATAAAAAGGCCTATTCGATCTTTGCGCAGGAAGACGGACCAAGCCGCGCAGATCTGGCCAAAATCCAATGCCCGGTCTTGTTCATGACCGGTGCAGAAGAGCCGAACTCTCTCCCCGCTATGTCGACGCAAATGGCTGCTCTGACGCCCAAAGGTCAGGCCCATATCGTCGATGACGCAGCGCATATGTTGCCCATGACACATCCAACGCATGTCAATGACACGCTGCTCAACTTTCTAGGTGAGGTGCCGCTATGACCGAGCTGGACCCAAAGACCCTGCGCCGCGCGTTCGGCAGCTTTATGACCGGGGTCACTATTGTCACGACGCTGGACCCTGAGGGCAAACCTGTGGGCTTTACGGCCAATTCCTTTACCTCGGTTTCGCTTGATCCACCGCTTCTCTTGGTGTGCCCAGGCAAATTTCTGTCGTCCTACGACAGTTTTGTGGCCTGCGGCCATTTCTGTGTGAACGTTTTGGCCGAAGGGCAAGAGGATGCCTCTAACACCTTTGCCAGCTACAAAGGGGACCGGTTTGCCAAGGTTCCTCACCAGCTGAATGACCACGGTGTTCCGCTGATTGATGGCGCGCTGGCCCAGTTTTCCTGCGTGACCCACCAGGTTGTCCCTGCGGGCGATCACGCCTTGCTGATGGGCCGCGTTGAGAGCGTGAATTTTACCGAAGGGCGCGGCCTCGGATACGCGAATGGCGGCTACTTCAGCTTGGGGCTAGAGCGTGAGGCCCTTGAACAATCCTCGGGCCCGGTTGTTTGCGGCGCCATTTTAGAAGTCAACGATCACGTGCTTTTGGAAGAAACCCCGCAAGGATACCGCCCTCCGCAAATCGAGCGCGCCAATCGCGGTCAATTGCGTGCCGAGCTTGCCTCTGATCTCGGAGGACGCGGGTTGCAGGCCGATTTGGGCGCCGCGTATTCCGTCTTTGACGACGCGAACACGCATTACGCCTATTTCCTGGCAACGGCATCGCACTCGGATCTTGGCGGCGCGATCAAAGCCATTCCAATCGCAGATTTGCCAAAGCTCACATACACGCGCCGGTCCATTGCGGACATGATGGCCCGTTTCTCAATCGAATTCCGCAGCCGTTCTTTCGCCCTCTACGTGGGTGATGCGCAAAACGGCGATGTTCATACGCTTTAGAAAGGATTAAATGTCATGGAGTTTTCGCTCTTTGCACATATGGAAAGACTGACGGCTGATCAGCCACAAGACCAGCTGCAGGAAGACTTCATTTCCTTATGCAAAATGGCCGATGATAGCGGCATGCGTGCCGTTTGGACGGGCGAGCATCACGGGATGGAGTTTACCATTGCGCCGAATCCGTTCTTGTCGCTTGTGAACCTGGCCCACCACACAAAGAACGTACGCCTTGGCACTGGTACGGTCATCGCGCCGTTCTGGCATCCGATCAAACTTGCTGGCGAAGCCGCATCCGCCGACCTGATGACCGGCGGTCGGATCGAGCTGGGCGTTGCCCGCGGTGCCTATTCCTATGAATACGAGCGTCTGATGCCAGGTTTGGATGCGTGGGAAGCCGGACAAAGAATGCGCGAGACGACGCCGTTGCTGCCGAAGCTATGGGCTGGCGATTGTGCGCATGCAGGCGAATTCTACAGCTTCCCCGCCACGACCTCTGCGCCGAAACCAGCTCAGCCAGACGGGCCTCCCATCTGGATCGCAGCCCGCGACCCCAACAGCCACGAATTTGGCGTGCACAACGGGTTCAACATCCAGGTGACGCCGCTTTGGCAAGGCGAAGAAGAGATCGTGTCGCTTATGGAGCGCTTTAATGATGCATGCGCCAGCTATGAGGGCAAACGTCCGAAAATCATGCTGCTGCACCACACTTATGTAGCCGCTGATGCCGACGATCTGGACGTCGCTGCGCAAGAGCTGTCGCGGTTTTATTGCTATTTCGGTGCCTGGTTCCAAAACAAGCGGCCGGTGGAGCAAGGCTTGATCGCGCCTCTGTCGCAAGAGGAAATGGACGCCAATGCGTTGATGGCCCCCGAAAACCTAAAACGCGATTTAACAATTGGAACCGCACAGCAGGTGATTGATCGACTGAAGCGTTATGAAGATCTTGGCTATGACGAGTTTGCGTTCTGGATCGACAGCGGCATGAACTTTGAGCGCAAACAAGCTTCCCTTGCGCGCTTCATCGACGAAGTTATGCCAGCATTTCAGTGAGGTCGGACATGACAGACAAACCACACTATCAACTCTTTATCGACGGCGATTGGGTCGACGGCGCCGCCGGTCAAGTGATGAGCTCGCAAGACCCGTCGAACGGCGAAGACTGGGCAACCTTTGCGTGCGCCGCACCCGAGGATGTTGAACGCGCTGTCTCGGCTGCGCGGCGTGCCCTCAACACGCCAGAATGGCGCGACATGACACAGACAGAACGCGGTAAGCTGTTGTTCCGTTTGGCGGATCTGATCGAAGAACACGCCACGAAAATTGGGAGCGTCGAGACAACGGACAGCGGTAAGCTTTTGGCCGAAACGGCAGCGCAATCCGCTTACGTCGGCTCTTATTATCGCTATTTTGCCGGTTTGGCGGACAAGTTGGAGGGCGCTGTTCTTCCGATCGACAAGCCAGAAATGCACGTGTTCACACAACGCGAACCCATTGGCGTTGTGGTCGCGATTGTGCCCTGGAACGCCCAGATGTTCCTTACGGCGACCAAACTTGGCCCGGCGTTGGCTGCTGGATGTTCGGTTATCCTGAAAGCATCTGAAATCGCGCCTGCACCGATGTTGGAATTCGCCAAACTGGTCGAAGAGGCGGGCTTTCCGCGCGGTGTCGTCTCGGTGATCACCGGCGACGCAGAGAACTGCGCGATCCCTCTGACACGGCACCCGGATGTGGACCGTATCGCCTTTACCGGCGGCCCGGAAACAGCGCGCCACGTCGTGCGCAACTCGGCCGAAAACTTTGCAGTTACAACGCTAGAGCTGGGCGGTAAGTCTCCGATTATCGTCTTTGAAGACGCTGATCTGGAAAGTGCCGCGAACGGTTTGATCGCGGGCAACTTTGGCGCCTCGGGCCAAAGCTGTGTCGCTGGGTCGCGCGGTTTGGTTCATCGTTCTATTTTCAACGAGCTCGCCTCTTTGATCGAAGAAAAGATGAAAGACGTGGTGATCGGTGATCCTTTGGATGCGGACACCCATATCGGCCCGCTGTGCACGCCTGCGCAAATCGACCGGGTCAAACAGACGTTGGCTTTGGCGGTCGAAGGTGGCGCGCGCATCAGATTTGGCGGCGCGCCTTTGGATCGTCCGGGCAACTACATGGTGCCGACGCTGGTTGAATGCAAAGACACCGACACGGAAACGCTTAAGGTTGAGATGTTTGCGCCTGTTATGTCGCTGTTGCCCTTCGATGACGAGGAAGAGGCCATCGCAATCGCAAACGATTCTGTCTTTGGCTTGGGCTCTGGCGTGTTCACACAAAACCTGGCCCGCGCGCATCGGGTGTCTTCGCGTTTGAAGTCCGGGATCTGCTGGATCAACACGTATCGGATGGTTTCACCGATCGCGCCTTTCGGCGGATACGACCAGTCGGGCTATGGCCGCGAGGCGGGCGTTGAATCCATTCTGGACTATACGCGCACCAAGACGACCTGGATAAACACATCCGCGTCGCCAATGGCGAACCCGTTTGTCATTCGGTAACTGCCCTTAATCATCATTGGCCGGGCGTTACGCTGCGCCCGGCCTATGAACGTCACATTGCGGGCTTTGAAAATCCCGCTTTTTGCCCGCGGCTTTGGGCCGTGCTTTTGCCGCCCAACAGCCACTTAGACAGGAACGCGCGCATCGGCTCTTCCCAAAGAAGGGTGAGCGCGACGCAAAATGCCATGATCAGTGCCTGGCCCAACAGCATACCCAAAACGGCCGGCATAACCTCGGCAAAGGCGTTTGCCAGTGCCAAGCCTGCGTTCTGGTGAAGCAGGTAATAACCGTAAGAAGACCGACCCAAGACAACGAACAGGCGAGACGACAAGACCGCTGAGGGAGACGTGCGAAGCAAGCCATACAGGCTTAGCCCGATGACCAACAGGTAGCTGAAGCCGGTGCCTGACAAGATACTTTCGTCGCCCGAGAAATCACGCAGGATCAGTACAGCAATGGCAGTCAAGAACATGGCAATGCTAAGCTGTGTATCGCGCCCGCTAGTGTAGCCCGCCAATGCAATGCCCATCGCGAAGAACGGCAAATAATCCGCGAAGAGGACCTTGGACACGACATAGGAAACAGGGCTGGGAAGTGTTGCGGCCAAGCTCACCAAAACGAAAAAGAGAAACCAATTCCGTTCAAACCGCTGTGGCGACAGGAAATAGAGAAAACCGACCGCCGCATAGAACCGAACCTCGACCCAGAGCGACCAATAGGCGCCGTCCAACCAGTGCCAATCGTCAACCGAGGGCAGCACATTCAGGTAGTTGGGCGGAATAAACAAAAGGCTGACCGCGTATTCACCAAAACCCCTGACCAATTGTTCAGGACCCAAGGCTGTTGTGATCGCAAAGGTAAGTGTACCGCATACGAATAACGTGGGCCAAAGCCGGATCAGACGCCGCGCTGCAAATTGCCAAAACGCCTGCGACTTTTGCAGGCTCAACGTGATCAGGAACGCCGAGATAACGAAAAACAGGTAAACGCCTGCTTCGCCGTATTGGGCAAGCGGCACCCAAGACAGCGCATCGCCGTAGGGCAAGAGCGTCTCGGCCCCGCCTGACGGGGACCAAAAATAGCAATAGTGATACACTGCGACCCAGAGTATCGCGACGGTTCGAAGCCCGTCGATGTTGGTGTATCTGTTTTGCATTTGAATGTTACTCAATACTGCCCAGACCGTCTCAACGCGCGACGGCCTCAAGGTACAACTTTTGCAAACCGCGCGCCCAATCCTGGGGCGTGTTGGCAAATGTTCTTCTGGCGTTGAACGCCGTTTCACTCATCGCTTTGATTTTGGAACGCGGCGTTTCGGCCATTTGCTTCAGCGACTGCGCCAAGCTGTCCGCGGACGAAACGTCAGTGGCCAACCCCAGGCCCATTTCGCCGACTTCGCGCGCAATAACAGCAGTATCAGAGACGACGACAGGCAATCCGCTGGCAGAGCCTTCTGCGGCAACCAAACCGAATGGCTCTGTAAACTGTGATGGCATCACCAAAGCGCGCACGTCTTTCAGATGCGCCTTGGCGTCTTTGCGATCGACCCATCCCGTGAATTCGACTTCGGGGTATTGGCGTCTGAGATCTTCGTTTTCGGTAAAGTTCCCTATGACCCGCAATTTCACGTTTGCTTGGCGCGCCGCGGCACAGAGCACATCAACGCCTTTTCCGGTTTCAATGCGGCCCATGAAGGCGAAGACGTCATTGTCTTCGGCTGTCACGCGCTCATCAGAAAAGGCCACCGCCGGGTTGCGCACTGAGACGATGCGTTGCCCTTCCATGCCGCCTCTTTTCAAAAGCGCATCCATGTCAGGATGTAACGAGACAACGCCCGCCCATTTGACAGACGGCCCAAAATAGCGCCGGACAATGCTGTGACGTGAAAAACGCCAGAGTTTGTGTAGATAAGCCCGCTTGTCGCATTGTTTTAACAAACATGCCGTTGACGAAGGCGTCAGCGGACATGGGCGTTGCTCGCGGAAATCGAACAAAGCGCCATTGGGGCAGGTCAGAAAGAAATCGTGCGCGTGCACAAATGTTCTGTGTGCAACACGCTTGAGCGCGTCAAAAACGGACGGCGACAGGATCTGCGACCATACGTGCATATGGTAAATTGTGTCGTCGTCGTCATACGCATCGATGTAATCAGAGACCGCTTGAGCAGCGCTTTGATTGAACAGGCCATCTTTAGCAGCCCGCAGTTTGTTCATTTCATTAATCTTGCGACCGCCGAGCCAGACGGTCTTGATGCCCAGCTGTTCAAGTTCGCCGGCATCCCCTTGGTCGCCCGAGATGAACGTCACTTCGTGACCCATCTCTTTGAGATAGCGCGCCGAAAGTAATGCCAAAGCCGTTGCCCCACCGCGTGCAACACTGAAATCGTTAATAATGACTACCTTTGGCAAGCGCACGCGTGCCTCCACAGGCTGAAAGGGCAAAATGGCGTTCATAAACTTAGGATCCTTTTCGGGCTCAGACGCCCAAAGGCGAGGTCTTGGAGACCCATAAGGTTGCCACGCAAGCGGCCGCGCCGATCCACCCAAGGCTCTGGCTTGGCGAAGCGTCCGGCGTTTGCCAACAGGTTGCGCATGATCTGACGATAGGCGCGTTTGCTTTGCATTGTGCCCTTGCGCATGAGGTACACAGGGTTCGCAATTTGCGAATAGCCGAGTGGCACCCCACGGGAACGGCCAACTTTGGTCCCGAGGTGGACACCGCGCATAGCGACGTCCTTTACCACGCGGCCATGTTCGGCCAGCCGGCGAGAGAAATCGACGTCTTCTAGCCAGCCATACCGCGGCAAAGTTTCGTCAAAGCGAATGGCGTGCTTGTCGACGACGGCCATGCGGATCGCCATGTTGCATCCGTAGCCATTGTAGATTTCCAGCGGTTCCGGCGCCGTCTTGGACGGGACTTGGGCCTCCAATACCTGCAAGCCCGCTTGATGCGTCATGCCAGGCCCCAAGATGCCGTCCGCCAGCACTTCGCCAGTGGCCATCACGACGTCTCTGTTCTGAGAGAACAGGTACTTTGTCGCCGTGATATAGCCGTCCTCCAAAAGGAAATCGTCGTCTATGAACAGAACGATCGCGTCCTTTGGTGCTGCGTCCAGAACGCCGTTGCGTTGCGTGCAAAGGCCTTTCTGTCCGAACACAATTTCCAGCGGGAAAGGCGTGTCTGATAGATCTCGCAAGTCGAAATCTTTGTGCGATGAAACGCTCAGAACAACTCTGTCCGGCTGATCCTTCAATTGTCCCAGATGCGCGAGCGTTGCCCGCGTGATATCGGCACGATCTACCGTTGCAATCGCAACGATGACTTCTGGTGTCTTTTTCTTTTTGGTCATTTTTTTATCAGTGCTGATGTGTTGCTTGAAATGGTCAGTGTGCGCCGGCTTGCGCCAAGACGACTCTGACAGTTTTGAAGACGATCTTGATGTCGCCCCAAAGGCTCATGGTCCGAACATAGTCGACATCCATCGCGACCCGTTCCGGGTAGGACACATCGCTGCGCCCATTGGTTTGCCATGCGCCAGTGATGCCTGGACGCACAGAGAGATAGTGGCTTGCGTGTGGTCCGTATTTCTCCAGCTCGGCCTCGACTATCGGGCGCGGCCCAACAATCGACATGTCGCCACGCAACACGTTCCAAAACTGTGGAAGCTCATCAAGGCTGGTCTTCCGCAAAATACGGCCGATTGGCGTGATACGCGGATCACGCGCCAGCTTTCGATTTTCCTCCCACTCTTGCCGCAGCTTGGGATCCGCCTTGAGCGCTTTTTCCAATCGCGCTTCGGCGTCGGGAACCATTGTCCTGAACTTGTAGCACCGGAACGAAACGCCGCCCTTTCCGACACGCGCGTGTTCGAAAAGGATGGGGCCTTTGCTGGTCACAGCGACCAACACGCCCACCACCAGTAAGATTGGCGAAAGGCAAAGCAGAGCTACACATGCAAAAACACGATCAAAGGCCGCCTTGAAGACAGTTTGATGCGTGGGAACCGGCAGAACCAAGGGAACCGCCGGAGAAATCGTCTTTCCCCGCAACGCCGCAGCGTCTTCTGGGGTGAACTGATATGTCATGCGCCAAAACCCGCAGCATAAGGCTGCTGCAAAGCCGGCGCCGAATCATGCCTGCCATCTTTCTACCTTGTTTCAATGAGTTGTAGGTTGCGTTGTCGCGAACACATTGTTTCTCAGACGTAAATCTACGGCTGGAATTGTCGCTGAATCGGCAATCGAACCGAACGCTGTGTTTCTAGTTTCGAAAAATTGCCCCGCATTCGCCTAAATCTCGCCTGAGAGAAACCGCGATACGGCACTAGCGATGACATGTTCTTTGAAACCCAATGAGCCAAGAAAATGAGCAGTGATACGCCGTCCGTATCGGAAAATGATACGCGAAAGTCCGTCAGCGATGGCGCGGTAACGATTGTGGAACGTGTCGTTTCGCAAGCGGCTCAGTTTGTCATTTTCATTATGGCAGCCCGTATCCTTGGTCCGGCAGAATTCGGCGTGTTCGCCCTGGTTTCGGCCTGTGCGATCCTCGCACTGCGCGCAGCAGAGGTCGGTTGGGCGCAATATATCATGAATTGGTCCGGCTCGGACGAGGTGCCGCGTCAGGTGCTGTTGCTATCAGTCCTTTGCGGTTTGCTGTTCATGGGGATCGGTTTGTCAGCTGCGGGTGTTTTGCACCTGATCTCGTTCAGCACTGAAATCGTGACGTTGTTTATGGTTTTCTCGCTCTGGGTTTGGATCGCAACAGTATCCTCGGCGCAAAAAGGCATGATGATCTGGCTGGGTCGCCTGAAATCATCTGCCACCTGCGAGATGTTGGGCGAGGCCGTTGGTCTGGCCGTGGCCGCTGCAGCCTTGTTGTTGGACCAAGGGGTTCTCGCCTTGGCCTATGGTCGCGTCGCATTTCAAAGCACGCATCTGCTTGCAAGCTTTTGGGTCACGCGGCTCTGGCCGCAAATGGGCATGACGCGCAGCATCTTTCGCGACCTGTCCACCTTTTCTGCGCAGTTCTTTGTCAGCCGGATGTTGATTCATTTCCGGCTTTACGTTGCCACCTTTATCATCGGCGGCTTTTTGGGCCCCGCGGCAGTCGGCTATTTCCGGGCTGCGGATCGCTTGGTCAGTGCAGTGGCCGAGCTGATTTATGTGCCAGCGCAATTGCTGGCCTGGACGAACTTTAAACGCGCCCGCGACGCAGGTCCGGCCGAGGATGCCGCGGCCCGCGTGAACCTCGCGATGGGTCATTGGGCCAAGGGAATCGTCCTGGTTGGCGTTCCACTGTTCGTTTGGGTGATGGTGATGAATGATCAGATCATCGAAGGTCTGTTGACCGCGACTTGGCTTCCTGCCGCGCCGCTGGTCGCACTTTTGGCGATTGGGCGTCTTTTGTTGATCTTCGGCCCCGCGACCGAGCCGATCATGTCAGTTATGGGCCAAGTGGCCCGATTGCCCCTGTTCATGGCGTTTATCTTTGTTGTCTCGGTTGGCGTTACATTGGTCTCGGCCCAGTTCGGCGTGGTGGCGGTTGCAGCCGCGCAGATCATCGTCGGCGCATGTGGTCTTGTTGCGACGCTCTGGCTATTTCGACGCTATGCCAGCATCAGCCTGCGCAACATGGCGCGCAGCTTGAAGGCAACGGCGCTGCCCATCGCCTGCGGCGTGTTGGGCCTGTTGGTGGCGGAACAAGCGCTTATGGCGTCTGGTGTGCACATGCTGGTCCAAGCGGTTCTTGGCGGGGTGTTCGCCGTAACGGTCTACCTTATCGCGATCTACGCATTTGACCGGCAAACGTTCGACATCCTCAAAACAATGCGCCCAAAGCGGCCCGCCAAAGCATGAGCAGGTTAGCCAAAATACGCGCGGTCGCTGCGTTCCCAGGCATGGTCGTTCAGGCGGGCGCCGCACGGGCGCTGGCACAGACGTCAAAGGCACCTCGGTTTTGCGGCATCTATCCCAGCCGGGAGGCTGCACTGGAGGCGATCCCGAAATCCGCGTTGTCTGGATATGATCATTCCGAAATAGCCGAGGTCTCGCTTGAGCAGATGTCTCAGCGGTCCCTGTTCGATTATCCTATCGCCTTTTGGCTGACCCGCTTGTTGCCGGAAAGTCCGGCGGTCGTGGATGTGGGCGGGCACTTTGGGACCAAGTACATCGCACTTCGCGATCTGGTAGATCTTGAGGATGTAAGTTGGTCTGTGGTGGACTTGCCGCAGATCATTGAGGCCGCAAAAACAAAGCAATTAAATAACGAATTACCTGCGCCAATTCAGTTTTTGGCTGAATACCCTAATTCGGGTAATTCAAGTATTTTAATCGCCTCAGGGTTGTTTCAATATTTTGACCGCCCCCTCTCCGAGCTTTTGGAAAGCCGCCCAAAACACGTTCTGATGAATAAGATTGCCGTGACGGCAGGTAAGTCTTTTTTCACGCTTGAACGGATTGGCAATGCCCGGGTGCCTTATCAGGTTCGAAACAAAGATTTGTGGAGAACCGAAGTCGAGAATTGCGGCTACGAAATTGTGGACACCTGGCAGATTCCGTCGATTTCACACAAGATCAGCACGCACCCTTGGCGTCCAGCCAGCCAGAGCTTTGGAATGTACGTGCGGCGCAGCTGAGGCAAGCGCTGACCCATCCGCCAAATTTATCGCTTAAAGTGAACAATTTTAAGCAGAGTACGTTCACTTATTAAGCGAAATGCATATAGTAAGTCGCACATAAGGGTATTGTTCATCAGCAATGAACAATCAACCTTCGCGCAACTTAAACGAAAGTAGCACAATTTAAAAGTTAGACTTGTGTGAAATCAGTAGCTACCGAAGGGCCGATTTTTCCGGAAATCGGGAATTTCCCTCTTAGCGAGAACTCAGATTTTTTTCTAATTGACTGAATATCGGGAAATGGACCTTTCTCATTCCCCGAAGTTCCAAGCCCACTTTTTAAAACAGGAACTTCTCCTATGGGTTGAGTGAGTTTCTAGATCTCATTCAGCCCGTAGGTATCTCCTTTTTGCGAGGGGAAATGCGCAATTGCGCAGGTGTGTTTGGTTAGGAGTTCCGCTGTTTTAATGAGTGGGTTTGAATTTCTTATTGCGAATTCAGGAGGTGCTGAAATCTATTCAGCATTCACCACTGTTGTACAGGCGTCTCCAAGCGCGATCGCTGTACGCGCTGGCGCAACCTTGCGAACCTACGAACAGCTGCTGGCAGATGTGGAATGCTACGCAGCTCACCTCGCACCGAACCAATCAGGCAAAACCGTTTATGCCGCAGTGCTTGGCACGCGGTCTTACGAAACCGTATGCGCAATTTTGGCCTGTCTGCGCCAAGGGTACTGCGTTGTTCCGCTCGACCCCGGTTTCGCCCCGGAACACCTGGCCTATGTCGCGGCAAACGTGACGCTGTCACACGTCGTTGCGACAAGCGATAGCAAGGCCGCGCTGGATACGTTGGCGTCGACTGCCCCGACGTTGAACGTGGCTGATGACATCGCAACAGCAGAGCCAACGAACCCGGCGCATGCTGCTGCCGGTGATGATCCGGCCTTTGTTCTCTACACATCGGGCACGACGGGTCAGCCAAAAGGCGTTGTCGTACCGCACCGCGCCGTGACGGCCCGCGTGGCTGGGTATGTCACGATGCCCGTCCGCCCAGATGACGTTGTATTGCACGCGTCGACCTTGGCATGCGACGGCGGCGTCTTTGAAATCTTTTTGCCGCTTTTGAACGGCGCATCGGTGGCCATAGTCGAAGGCGGCACCCCGTCGCTTTCCAAGATTGCCGCCACCATGTCGGACCATAATGTAACTGTGACCCCGTGGTACGCGGGCACATTTCATATGATGGTCGACGCCCATATTGATGCGTTCGAAACCGTTCGCCTGTGCCAAGCGGGTGGCGATGTCATGTCAGCCACGCACGCCCGCAAACTGTTAGACCGGTTCCCCAGCATCACCCTTGTCAATGGCTATGGCCCGACCGAGACATTCTACAACAGCACAAGCCATGTTGTAGGCAAAGACGACCTGACCGCTGGGGCCATTCCAATTGGCACGCCGCTTGCCGCTGATGCGACGCATCTGCTGGACGCTGACCTCAACCCCGTTGAACCTGGCGCGCTGGGGCAATTGGCGATTGGCGGCGCGTGTGTCGCCCTTGGTTATTTGGGAAACAGCCATGCGACGGATCGCGCCTTTGTCGCAGACCCAAACATAGACGGTGCGTTCCTCTATCTGACGGGCGACACGGCGATTGAACGTCCAGACGGCGTTTTGGAGTTTCACGGTCGCGTGGATCGCCAGATCAAACTGAACGGGCGGCGGGTGGAAATCGACGGCGTCGAGGAAATCCTCCGCACCCAGGACAGTGTTCAGGATGCTGCGGTCGTTTTGCACGATGAGGCCGGTCAGGCCAAAAGCCTTGTCGCGTTCATCGTTCCAGAGCCTGCACATCGCGACAGCGAGACACTTGTCGCTGACCTGCGCCAGGCCACCGGAGACGACCTGCACCGCGATGTGTTCCCGCGGCACGTCAAAATCTGTGATGCGTTTCCACTGACCAAAACCGGCAAAGTGGATCGCAAGGCGCTGTTGGACTTGTGGATCGCAGACCAGAATGCGGACGCTCAGCCGAATATCAAGACGGGTGCGATTGGCCAGATTTGGCAAGACGTCATCGGGTGCCGCGCGCCGCGCGACGGCGATACGTTCTTTGATCTGGGCGGAACCTCTCTCCAACTGATCGAAGCGCATTCCAAGATCGAAGACCTGCTTGGGTTCACCTTTGATATTGCGACGATGTTCGAGACAGCCCGCCTGGCCGATCTCACACAGCGCCTTTCAGATCTCAAAGCGGCGCGCCCCGGCAAATCGGTTGCTTCCACTTCGGCCACGGGCGCGCATGAGCCGATTGCCATTGTCGGCATGGCGGCGCGTTTGCCCGGCGTCGACAGCTTGGATGCCTTTTGGAACGTCACGCGCGCGGGCGAGAGTGTTATCGATCATTTCGATCCCACGGATGCAGAAGATTCTTTCTCGCCAGCCGAACGCAGTGCAGACAATTACGTCCCTGCCAGGTCCATCATCGCAGACGCAGATGCCTTTGACCCGGAGTTCTTTGGCATGCGCAAGCGCGCGGCCGAGCTAACCGATCCACAGGCGCGGGTCTTTCTTGAGACCACGCATGAAGCGTTGGAAAACGCGGCGATCGATCCCGAACGTACAACCGCGCGCATCGGTGTTTTTGCTGGCGCGTCTATGTCGACGTATCTTGCGCACAACCTTCTGCCCGACCGCGCGGCCATAGAAGAGTTCACCTCGGGGTTTCAGCTGGACTATGGCCTGTTGCCGGGCAATACGGGCGACGGCATCGCGACGCATGTTGCCTATGCATTGGGCCTGAAAGGTCCGGCGATTGCGATCAACACGGCCTGTTCGACGTCTCTGACGGCCATCGCAATGGCCTGCCAGAGTCTGCGCGCAGGCGCCGCGGACGTGGCTATCGCCGGCGGTGTTTCGATCACCTTCCCGCAGAAACGCGGCTACTTTTATCAAGAGGGCGGCATGGCATCCCCGGACGGACGGTGCCGTCCCTTTGATGCGGATGCGGCTGGAACGGTTTTTGGGCACGGCGCGGGCGCGGTTGTTCTGAAACCTTTGTCCCAAGCCCAAGCGGATGGCGATTTCGTCCACGCGGTCATTCATGGCGTGGCCCTCAACAACGATGGCGCAGACAAGATGTCCTACACCGCGCCATCTGTCGAAGGTCAGGCCAATGTGATCCGCGACGCGCTTGCGGATGCGCAGATTTCATCAGCCGAGGTTGGCTATGTCGAATGCCACGGAACCGCGACACCACTGGGCGACGTGATCGAGGCCGCAGGTCTAAAGGCGGCCTTTGGGGATCAAGGCGAAGCGTGCTGGCTGGGCAGTGCGAAAGCGAACTTAGGTCATCTGGATGCGGCCGCCGGTGTCGTTGGTGTGATCAAGACGGCTCTTGCTCTGACCCACCGCGAAATCCCGCCTATCGCGCATTTCAAATCGTTGAACCCACGCATTTCCTTTGAAGGCACAACGTTTCAGGTTCCCACCCAAAGCGTAACGTGGAACGAGGGCATCGGCTCCTTTGCTGGCGTTAGCTCATTTGGGGTTGGCGGCACGAACGCGCACGCTGTTTTGGGCCCTGCGCCGCAGCGCGCGGATGTCATCAGCGCCATCGATCACAAACCGCTGTACCTGCCGTTGTCAGCCAAGTCGCCTGAGGCTCTTGTTCAGTTGGCGCAAGATCTGGCGACCGACCTTTCGTCGCGTCGCGCTGACGAGTTGCCCGATGTCGCACATACGTTGCAGCACGGGCGCCGCGTTTTTGACCATCGTGCATGTGTCGCCGCCGAGGATACGACCGCGGCAATCGCGTCTCTGAGGGCTTTGGAGAAATCTGCAAGCGCGACTGAGGACGAGGCACCAGACCTTGTTTTCATGTTCCCCGGGCAAGGTGCGCAATATCCTGGCATGGGAAGCGGTCTTTATGAGGCCGATGCCGAATATCGCACGTGGATAGACGCAGGCGCAGAGCGTCTAGAACCAATCCTGGGCCAGGACCTAAGACCTTTGATCCTGGGCCAAAACCTTGACGCTGACCAAAGCGCCAAAGCTTTGCGCGAAACCTGGATCACGCAACCAGCGCTCTTTCTGACCGAAGTCGCCCTCGCCAAAAGCTTTATTGCCAAAGGCATCGTTCCTGCGCGCCTGATTGGCCATTCGGTTGGGGAATTTTCCGCCGCAGTAATCGCCGGCGTAATGCCATTCGAAGACGCGCTGCGCCTGATCGCTTTGCGGGGGCGCGCCATGATGGATCAGCCTTCGGGCGCGATGCTCGCCGTTCGTGCCTCAGTAGATGAGCTGCGCCCGCACTTGCCAGAGACGCTGGATCTCGCCGCGCAAAATGCGCCAAAGATGCAAGTTGTTGCAGGCGCCCATGATGACATCGAGGCGTTTGCCCGTGTTCTTGAAGAACAGGGCATCGCCGCGCAACATTTGCATACCTCGCACGCCTTTCATTCCCGCATGATGGACCCGGTGCGCGCGTCGCTGTTCGAAGCCGCGTCCAGCATGCAACTCAGCGCGCCGCGCCTGCCAATCTATTCCACCGTCACCGGTGTCGAACTGGATGCGCGCACAGCCGTCGACCCAAACTACTGGGCGGATCAGGCGCGTGCTTGCGTGAACTTTCAAGCGGCCATCTCAGCCGCAACAGAAACAAAACCTGCTGCACTCTTGGAGATTGGTCCTGGCCGCACGCTGTCGACCTTCGCCGCACAGGTTTTGCCCCGTAGCAGCCATCGAGGCATTTTTCACTCGCTGCCGGATCATGCCCGATCGGTTCCCGATGTTAACTCGGTGGCTGCTACGATCTCTAACCTTTGGTGCATCGGATACCCGATTGATTGGTCTTTGCAGGGCCAGCCTGAGGGCCGCAAAACACCATTGCCGACCTACCCGTTTCAAAGGGTGCGGTGCTGGGTGGAGCCACCGAACAGCACATCCCCCTCGATTTCGCCAAACGCATCGACACAGGAGACCATCGCCGTGTCAGAACAATCAGCAACACCCGCATCTCGTGAAGCTATTCTGCTCCCCAAAATCGCAGAGCTTTTGAGCGACCTGTCAGGAGAGACAATCTCGGTCAGTGACGCAGAGGCGTCCTTTCTTGAGTTCGGTTTTGACTCGCTCTTCCTCGGGCAAGTCAGCCAGGCCATCGGACGCACGTTTGGTGTAACAATCGCTTTCCGCCGATTGCTGAGCGATATTTCTACGATGAATGCTCTGGCCGCGCATCTCGCAGCCGAGATGCCACAGGATGCGTCTGTGTTTGCAACTCAGGTGGCCGAGCCAGAGGCCCCCGCCCCTGCGGCGCCGATGCCGCAAACCGCCGCGGCCCCGTCGAACGTTCTGCCACTGCCAACAATGCCAACGGTGGCACCGGCCCCATTGGCAAACGCGGGGCTAGAAGGCGTTTTGCAGGCGCAACTGCAAACGATGCAGGCGGTCTTTGCGCAACAATTGCAAAGTGTTTCCGGTCAGGTGGCCGTGGCGCTTGTGACACCCGAACGTCAGCCCGCCCCTGCCCCAACCGAGACACCAAAGCCCGTTCAGGAAAGCAAACTTGCCGAGGCCCCAAAAGCGATCAAGTTTGGACGCGGTCCAGCGGTCAGTGCGAGCTTTTTCACTGATCTGCAGAAACAGCTGATCGACGATTTGGCGGATGCGTATTCCGACAAGTTTGCAAAATCCAAGGCACATACCCAGGCTCATCGTGGCGTTCACGCAGATCCGAGGACCGTTTCAGGGTTTTCACAAGACTGGAAAGAGCTTGTGTTTCCTGTGGTCAGTGAAACGTCGAAAGGCGCTTACATCAACGACATCGACGGCAACGCGCTTGTCGATTTGGTGAACGGGTTCGGGCAAACCGCATTTGGGCATTCGCCTGAATTTGTCACCGAAGCGATGCAAAAGCAGATGGAGCGCGGCTTTCCCATCGGACCACAATCCGACATGGCCGGTCCCATCGCGCAAAAGTTTGCAGACTTTGTGGATCATGAGCGTGTGACGTTCTGCAACACAGGGTCCGAGGCTGTCATGGCGGCGATGCGCATCGCACGCGCCGCAACGGGCCGCGACATCATCGTGACCTTTGACAAAGACTATCACGGACAGTTTGACGAAGTTCTGGTCAAGGGCCGCCCAAACGGAAAGGCCGGCGCTGGCCTTCCTATTGCGCCAGGCATACCGCGCTCTTCGGTCAGCAACATGGTTGTCTTGCCGTACGGCGACGACAGCGCGTTGGAGTGGTTGCGTGACAACGCAGACACCGTTGCCGCAGTCATCGTTGAGCCGGTGCAAAGCCGTCATCCAACACTGCGCCCACAAGACTTCGTGCGCTCTTTGCGTGACATCACCCAAGCCACGGGCAGCGCCTTGGTCATTGACGAAGTGGTCACCGGTTTCCGTGTTGGTCCGCAAGGTATGCAGGGCGTCTGGGGTATCAAAGGCGACATGGCCACCTATGGCAAAGTCGTCGGGGGTGGCATGCCCATCGGCGTTCTGGCGGGTTCGGCGAAATTCATGGACACGCTTGATGGCGGGCAATGGCAGTTTGGCGACAAATCCTGCCCCGAAACAATTCCAACGTTCTTCGCGGGTACTTTCGTGCGGCATCCGCTGGTCCTGGCCGCTGTTGATGCGACGCTTGATCATATGGCTGGCGCAGGATCAAACCTGTGGGAAGACACGGCCACACGCACCGAAGCGCTTGTCGCGCAGATGCGAGATGCCCTGTCCGCACGCGGCATGCCGGACATCATCGAAAACTACTCTAGCTGGTTTGTTCTTAAAGCCAGCGAACATGATACTTTCGCGGCGATGCTCTATCCCCTGATGCGTCTGCAGGGCGTGCACGTCATGGACGGTTTCTGCAGCTTCCTCACAACGGAACATGGCGAGGTCGAATGCAATGCCGTTCTAAGCGCATTCGAGAACGCATTGGACGTTCTGCTGGCCACCGGCGTTTTTGGCATGGCTCCTGCCGGCGACGCATCGGTTGCTGCCTTGGCCTCGGACGACGCCGTTTCGAGCCTGATCCCGCTTACCGAAAGCCAAATGGAAATTTGGCTGCGCCATCAACTTGGCGGCGACGCTGCTGCTGCGTTCAATGAAAGTGTTTCGCTGACCCTGAACGGGTCTTTGAATGTGTCCGCATTGGAAGACGCCTGCGCGGCACTCGTCAAACGTCATGACGCTTTGCGCGCCCGGTTTGCGAAGGATGGATCAGGCTTTGAAGTTCAGGACGCGCCTGCCGCGATCGTGGAGCATGTCGATGTTTCGCTCGAGGCAGATCCTGCCGCAGCGCTTGAAAGCTTTGTTGCGGGCGACACGGCAAAACCCATCGCTTTGACCGAAGGTTTGCCGCTTCGGCTGACCCTCGTGAAGTCAGGCGCGGATCAGCATGTTTTGGTCCTGACCGCGCATCACATCGTTGCTGATGGCTGGTCCTTTGGCGTTTTGCTGGATGATTTGATAGCGCTTTATAACGCGGCGACCAAGGGGCAATCTGCGGCCCTCGTCCCGGCACCTTCTTTCGCCAGATACGCAAAGACCAAAGTGATCGACCAAGCCGCGGAGCAAAAAGCGCTCGACTATTGGGTCGAAGAATTCAAGAACCCTGCCGACGTGCCAGATCTGCCGCTCGATCGGCCTCGCCCAGAACAAAAGAGCTATTCCGGCGACACGTTGGTGCACCGCATGGCGCCTGGCTTGCTAGAGACGTTGAAAAAGTCCGGCGGGAAACAAGGCTGTACGCTGTTCGTGAGCACTTATGCAGCGACGCAAATGTTCCTGAGCCAACTCAGCACCTCGCGCAACATCGTGCTTGGCGTTCCTTATGCGGCGCAACAAGAGCTCGCCAATACCGAGATGGTTGGCCACTGCGTTCAGTTCTTGCCGATTCAAGCCGAGATCGCCCAAGACGCAACCGTAGCAGAGCATTTGCAGCATGCGCGGGACAAGGTGATGTCCGCCTTCGATCACGCAGGCACCACGTTCGGATCGATCGTTCAGGCGCTTAGACCTCAGACGCCATTCAACCGCCTGCCACTGACCGAAGTCGAATTTAATCTCGAAACGCGCGCCTCGGCTTATGGTTTCGATGGCTTGCAAACTCAGGTGTCCAGCAATGCCAAAAAGGCGGTGAACTTTGACTTGTTCTTTAACCTCGCCGAAACGCCCGAGGGTCTGATCCTCGAGCTGCATTACAACACCAGCCTGTTTGATCGCAGCACAGTGGCGGCCTGGGCGGAAGCCTATGAACACACGTTGTCCACGATGTTTGACGACGCCCAGCGCCGTGTTTGCGATGTAAACATCTGGCCAAATCCGCCGACCGCGGCAACGGTTGAAGCGGCGGCATATGATCGGGACGCAACTCTTTGGGATGCGCTGGCGCCTCAATTTGCAGCCAATGCCGAAAAGGTCGCACTTGCGGACCACCAGACGGCTTTGACGTTCCAGCAATTGAATGACGATATATCGGCGCTGGCTGCGCATATTCAAAAGCAATGTCGGGCGCCAAAATCGCGGATCGCCGTTTGCGTGCCGCGCGGCGTGTCGATGGCGACTGCCATGCTCGCCGTTTCGCGCGCTGGCCATACGTACATTCCACTTGACCCCAATCAACCCGCCGCCCGTTTGGCGGATATTGTGAAAACCGCGAAAGCCAGCGCGGTTCTGGTCACAGACATTGCGGACGCTGCCTTTGCAAAAGAAACGCCCGCAATTGTCATGCAGGACGCAACCGCAGGTGCCGCGCCAGACCCTGTCATGGTCTCGTCCGAAGAGGCGGCCTATGTCATCTTCACCTCAGGCTCGACCGGCACGCCAAAGGGTGTCGAGATCTCACACCGATCGCTTGTTAACTTCCTTACGTCTATGGCACAGGCGCCGGGTCTGACACGTGACGATCGTCTGCTTGCTGTAACCACAGCTATGTTCGACATCGCAATCTTGGAGATGTTTTTGCCGCTCTTCGTGGGCGCGACGGTCGAGATTGCGCGTACCGAAGATGTGGTCGACACGTTCAAGCTGACCAAGCGACTGCAAAAGGGTGATGTGACCTGCATGCAAGCAACGCCAACCCTGTGGGACATGGTCCTGTCCACAGGCTATGTGCCGTCCCAAGGGTTCAAAGCGCTGTGCGGTGGAGAACCTTTGGCATCGGACCTTGCCGCAAAGATAATCGGCAGCGGCGCAGAGCTGTGGAACATGTACGGCCCGACAGAGACAACAATCTGGTCGTCCATCAAGCGGATCGATGATGCAAACGCCATCACCGTTGGTGCGCCAATTGCGAATACAGAAATGGTGATCCTCAGCGACGCTGGCGCGGTAATGCCAACGGGCCAGATGGGAGAGCTGAACATTGGCGGCGACGGACTTGCGCTTGGCTATCTGGATCGCCCGGATCTGACAGATGCGGCGTTCCGCACCGTACAAATCAACGGCCAACCGCGTCGCTTGTACAAGACCGGCGATCTGGCACGACAGCTTCCGAATGGAGAGGTCGAGGTTCTGGGTCGGATCGACACGCAGGTCAAACTCCGGGGATACCGGATCGAATTGGGCGAGATCGAAACCAACTTGCGCGCCTTGGCCGAGATCGAAAAAGCGGCCGTTGATCTGCGCGAAAGCGCATCAGGCGACAAGGCGCTTGTCGGCTACATTGTTCCAGCACAAGGTGCAGAAGTCAGGACAACAAGCATCGCCCAAAAACTGTCCGAAACGCTGCCTGACTACATGGTCCCGCGCGCGTGGGTGACCTTGGAGGCGTTGCCGCAAACCGCGAACGGCAAGTTGGACAGAAAAGCACTGCCTGCGCCTGCGGCTGCTGGAACAGTGACGCGTTTACGCGATCACGTGGCACCTGCGTCGAAGACGGAAATTCGCATCGCTGACATCTGGAAAGACGTGCTTTGCCAGCAAGACATCGGCATCACCGACACGATCTTTGCGTTGGGCGCGGACTCGCTTTCCATATTCCGTATCGCCGCGCGGATGATCGATGAGGGCCTCGACCTAGAGGCGCGCCACGTCATCGCGCATCCGACCATTCAAGAACTGGCGGCCTTTCACGATGCCAAGGGCGACGATCCAAAAACAACGCAACGTCCATCGCTAAGCGCGTTTCGTGGTGGCGCGCGGCGCGGCCTGCGTACGGGAAGACAATCGTGACCTACGGACCCCTCGAAACCGTCGGCGACATCGATATTGTCGCCGAATTCCCCCTGAGCGCCGGGCAATTTCGCTGCTGGTTCACCAACCAGATGCGCCCCGGCACGCCTGCACTGAATGTCTCGGTGCGGTGGGAGCTGAACGGATCGCTGCAAACGTCAAATCTAGAGCGCGCCTTTCAAACCGTCATCGAACGCCATGAAATCTTGCGCACCCGCTTTTTGGATGCCCCAAACGCGCCAGTTCAGCAGGTGATGCAAAGCGCAGCCTTTAAACTGCACAGCGTTGATATCCGCGCGGTGCCAGAGGCAGACCAAAAAGAGCGGGTCGAGGAAATCGCGAAAGAGTTCTGCGCAAGACCTTTTGACCTTGGGACACCCGGCCTTATTCGCGCGTCGTTGATCCGCTTGACAGCTGAACGCGCGATTGTCGTGTTGGTTGTTCATCGCATCTGCTTTGACGGATATTCCATTGGTGTTTTAGGGCGCGAAGTTGGCCAAATTGCTCAGGCGCTCGAGGCAGGTCAGGACCACGACCTGCCTGATTTGCCATTGCAATACGGCGATTTCACATTGTGGCAGGATGAGTTCTTTGCTTCTGGCGTTCTCGAAGAAGAAACTACGTATTGGCAAAACCAACTGCGGGATATGCCGTACTTTGCGCTCGAGCCCGACAAGCCTAGACCAGCGGTGCGTGGCGTAAAAGGCGCATCGGTCAAACAGCAACTGCCATCTGACTTTGGCGCCAAACTGGAAACGGCGGCCAAGGCATTGGAAGTTTCACAATTTGCGCTGGGTGCCTCGGTGTTTTCCGCCTGCCTAAGCCGGATCAGCGGGGCCAAGGACATCGTCTTTGGGTGCCAGGTCTCAGGCCGCCACGCGGTCGAGCTTGAACCGCTTATAGGCATGTTGACCAACAATCTGGTCTTGCGTTTGCCAGCCGGACCAAACGCGACCTTCGCTGATCATATCAAACGGTCAACGCAAACGATCCAAGACGCGTTGATGCACCAAAATCTCCCGTTCAATGTCCTGGTCGAGAAACTCAATCCACCGCGCGATCCCTCGCGCACACCACTGGTATCCGTGAACTTTGGTCTTCAGAGCGTGTTCATGGAGACCAAGCAATATGGCGATTTTGAGCTGCGGTCGACGCCATCGCATGAGCCTGGCGCGTATTACGATCTGAATTTTGCCGTGATGAGCCGTCCAACAGGCTGGCAGTTAAACCTAGAGTATTCCGCGGACCTTTTCGAAGAAGACACGGCGCGCGGTATCATCGATACGGTTGCAGCGGCATTTGACCTGCTGTTTGCAGATCAAAACGCGACGCTCGACCAGCTGGAACTGCCCGCATCTCTCCAAGATCGGACCGCGCGCAACCGTGCGACCGAGATTGCGATGGAACGTGCATTGATGGCGCATAGATACGTCGCAGACGTATTTGTGGCAAAAACCAAAAACAGCTTTTACGGCTACATCGTGCCCCAAAACACTGGGAATCTGCCGCTGGAAACGCTGGCTTCGCGGGTTTTGGCTGACCTGGACGCCGATGCAGATTTGGCAGAGCTTATGGGGCTGAGTGTTTTGGCCGCCCTGCCGCGCGACGAAAACGGCAACGTCGACAGCCGATCTTTGCGCCCGCCGCAGGGTCGGATCAAACGCAAAGCAGACACCGTTCAGACCGATGACATCGAAGCACAGCTCAAGCGTGACTGGTGCGAATTGCTAGACGTCCCATCGGTGGATCCATCCGACAACTTTTTCGATCTTGGCGGCCATTCCGTTTTGATGTTGCGTTTACTTGTCCGGCTGCAAGAGCGCTGGAAAGTAGACGTAGAAATTGGGGAGGTGTTTGAAAACGCGCGCCTCGCAGATTTTGTAGAACTGATCAAATCCAAAAAGTCGGTTGAACCAACCGAGCCCGAGAAAGACTGGCGGGTCATCCGTATTTCGAAAGATGGCGAAGGCGTGCCGTTGGTCGCCGTTAACAACGCAGCAACCGCCCAGGCGTTTGCGGCCGAACCTGCGTACAACCGTGCAACGGAATGTGTGCGTGTCCACGAAAACGGGCGCGGCTACATGCCAGAGCCGACGACGCATTTTGAGGACGTTGCCGCCGAGTACGCCGAAGTGATCCAAAAGGCGCATCCAACGGGCCCTGTCGTGCTGTACGGAAATTGCGTACACGGAAACCTTGCGCTGGAGGCCGCGCGCCTTCTTCGTGACAACGGCACCGAGGTCGCCGGCGTTGTCATGAAAGACGTGTGGGAGCCGGGATATACAGAACGCCTCAAGAATTCCCGGCTTTTGAACCTGCGCGAAAAGCTCAACAGTGTGCGCGTGCGGTTCAATTCAATGCGCCGGGGCGAGCTATCGGCGACCGCATTCTTTGGCAGCTATCGCGCCGTCCGTGCCACGGGTGTCCTGCAAGTCATGCAGGCCTTGGGGTTGATCGACCGGGTCCGGCTAAGCGATCTGGAGCAAGACCAGGAACGGTTTATCAAGCTTGTGTCCAGCCTGCGCGACCGGTATCGCCCGCGTCCAATCGATTTCCCCGTCTTGCATATTGTCACCGAGGCCACTCCGCAAAGCGCCGGGTTCTCGCCCTCTATCGGATGGGAAGACATCGTCGCGCCAAACCAACTTCGCACGGTTTACCTAGAGCAAGCCAAAGTCGTCAGCGGAAAGCGGTATGGCATAGACGGCATGGTGACCGAAATCGAAACATTCCTGAACGGCGCATAGCTGTTCAGGAAACGCTCACCAACAAATCGTCCGGGCATTCCACGATGTCCGGCATGGGTTCGTCAGCGTCTTTGATTGCCACCGCACCAACCGTGTCAGGCCCCAGATCCAAATGAAAAAGCGCCCAATCCGACGCCGCCCCAAGCCGCGGATGGACGTGGCGCATCAGCGCTGGCTCTGACGGCGACAGCGAAACACTGAAATCCGCGAGTGGGAATGACAGCCCTTCGCCAATCTGTTTCACCACCGCCTCTTTCCTGGTCCAACAGCGAAAGAAACCCTGAGGCCACTGGGATGTTGGCAAGGCATTAAGCTCCGCCACTTCTGCCGTTGAAAAGAACCTGTCTGCAACGCCCGTTTCAATGGGTTTGATGTGTTCAATATCGACGCCGAGGTTTTTCTCTGGATGGATAGCCAGGCATGCGATGTCATTGGTGTGACTCAGGTTAAAGAACGGCCCGTTTGCCAAAACTGGTTTGCCGTTCTGACCGTAGTCAAACTGCACTTTGCGCGCGTCGGCACCAATCCAGCGTCCGAGCAATGTTCGAAGATGACTGCGACCATTGATGTATCTGACGCGATCTCGATCATAAACGAAACGGTCTGCGCGGGCGGCTTCGTCAGCACTTAGGCTGCGCGCGGCCTGTTCCGTACTTTCTTGTGACTGATCCAGCCGCCAAAAATAGAGCTGCGCATTTGATCTTTGATCGGCTGTCATAGCAGCCTCATATCATCAAAATCGGGGCCGCGCACTTACTTTGCTGGCTGACGCAATTGCATGCTGCCAAAAGGCTGAAGCTCGGTCGGAAGCAGACGATTTACACCCTCAACAAACGCTCCTTCGCTAAAGCGTTTCGCATGAATGGTGAAAACATCGGATGGCGCGTCGGCAAGATCGCTCTCTTCGAAAGCACGGACCGCGTTCGCCAACCCATCGACCGATTGATCCTTGAACAACATCCCAGTCCGCCCGTCCACAACGGTATCAAGCGCACCGCCGCGACCATACGCGATCACAGGGCGCCCGGACGCCATCGCTTCGACTGGAACAATGCCAAAATCCTCTTCTCCCGGGAACACGAGTGCTTTGCAGCGGGCCAAATGGTGTTTGAGCGTGTCAAATGGCACTTTGCCCATGAACGTCACATTGTCAGGCGCAGTCTTTGCCAACCGTGCCCGTTGCTTTTCAGAGCCACCGATAACCAAAAGCGGAAGACCAAGCTTGCGAAATGCTTCGACTGCAAGGTCAGGGCGTTTGTAGGGCGCAAGCTCGCCCGCCCAAAGATAGTAATCGCCAATTTCCGCCTCGGGTGCAGGCGCGAAGGCGTCCACATCGACCGGTGGATGCACGACCTCAGATTCCCGACGCCAGTATTTTCTGATGCGGTTGGCCACATGGTGCGAATTGGCGGCAAAAGCATCGACCCGAGCGGCACTTGTCACGTCCCACATACGCAGATTGTGCGACAATAGCGGCATCATAGTGCGTGACAGCAAACCAGCGTTTTCACGATAAATGTGATACTGATCCCAAAGGTAGCGCATAGGCGAATGGCAATAACACAGGTGATACGCATCCGGTGACACGATCACGCCTTTGGCTGGACCAGCCTCGCTTGAAATGACCAGATCGTAACCTGTCAGATCAAGCTGTTCCAAAGCGCGCGGCATGAACGGCAGATAGGATTGATACAATCGCTTTGCCATCGGCAAGCGGCCCACGGATGTCTCGATCACGCGATGGGCATTTATGGTCGCGCTCATTGCATTTGGATCATAAACGTGGGTGAAAATGTCCGCGTCCGGGAACATGCGGCACAACGCTTCGAGGACCTTCTCGCCCCCGCGCATGCCGACCAACCAATAGTGAACCAGCGCGACCCGTGGCTTTGTTTTGGAAGAAAAATCAAACATGAGCCATCTTCCTTCCCGCGCCGTAGGTGTACCCATAGTTGCCCATCCGCGCGGCCTCTTCTGGATCCACGCGCGTCAGCACGTGACCCCGCACCCGAATGTTCACCTGCCGCAGCTTGGACAAACACCGTTTGACCGCCGATCTTTGCGTCCGATCGTGACGCACAAGAAGGATGTGTTCATCAACCGCGCACGCCACTGTTGTGGCATCGGCTACCGGCAGGATCGGGGGGCAGTTAACAAGAACAAGATCGTAGTATTTCTTCAATTCTTCGATTGTCTCATTCAACCATTCTGCTGAAATCATATCGGACGTGTCGGGCTGCAATGACCGGTTGGTAAGGACGTCGAAACCACAGCCCGTTTCCGTATAGACGGCGTCCAGCACATCGCAGCGACCTTCTAGAACGTCCTGCATATCGTGGGTCATGTCCCACTTGAACTGTGTTTGCAGAGAGTTCTGGCGGACATCGCAATCGATCACCACGACAAGTTTGTCCGACTTTTCAACGACATTCGCCAAAAGCGCCGTCATGACCGTTTTGCCTTCGCCCTCTAAGGCGGACAAGAACGCTAGGCTGCGCGACGCGCTGTCTTCGCTACCCAATTGCAGCCAATTGCGGACAGATTTCACGTTTTCGGCCAGCTCTCCCATCGGATAGCGGTTGAGCTCGATCAGCGCATCTTGATAGCTGCGCCATTTCCGTTCTTGCAGAATGCTCAGAACCGGCGCGCCTGTATCTTGTTCCAGATCGCTCATGGAATGATACGTGGCTTGAACCAGGCTGCGATAGACGATGATCGACAGACCAAAGGCAAAGCCAATCAGGATACCGACGACGGCCATGAGTTTGGGGCGCGGTGCAGACGGACGACCTGGGATCAACGCACGCTCGATAATGCGGGCTTCGGCTTGCTGGAACTGCTCTTGCGTGCTGGTTTCAGCAAAACGGGACAACAGCTCGGCATGGGCCAGACGGGCGGCGCCAGCTGCACGTTCCAGTTGGCGCAGACCGTTCGATGCGCGGGAAATGGTCAAGTATTGCGCTTCGGCGTCTTCAAGGCTGGACTGCATTGTCTGAGCCCGTGCGCGCGCAATTTCCAACTCATTGCCTTGCGCGACCAATGCACGCTCGAACTCGCGGTTGAGCAAGTCGTCAACGTCGTCAATCCGTTGCGCAATTTCGACGCGCTTAAAATGCGTTTCGTCAAACCGCTCGGCCCATTGGGCGTCGTCTTGTCTGAGACGCGCGCGCTGGGCCAGCAATTCATCAATCAGAGAGCTGGTGAACATGGTGCCAAGCGTTTCAAAGCCGCGCTCTTCAAACAGCTTTGCCGTTTCTTTGTATTGCGCTTCTGCTACCACGAGATCGACGCGCGTTTGGATCAACTGGTCGTTCAATTGTTCGACGCGGCGCGTGATCAGCTCCAGGCTTGTGCCGAATTGGCCAAAGCTGCTTGCGCGATAATCTTCAACCGCTGCTTCCGCTTCTTCCACCTGAAGGGCCAGCGTGTCGATCCGTTCTTCGATCCAGCCGTTCGCCTGTTTTGCGGTGCGCTGGCGCGCGGCCAATTGATCGTCGATGTAAACTTCTGCCATCGTGCCGGCGAGTGTCGCAGATGTTGTGGGCACCGGCGTCTTGGCGATGATGGAAATCGTGAAAGAGTCATTGTCGCGCACGACACTTGTTTTCTTGCGAATGGCCCAGATCAAACGATCAATACGCGCCTGCGCTTCGGCCTCGGACAATTCGTCCTCTGCGCCGAACGCAAAGGGCATGATGCGGGCGAATTGATCTTGCAACGTATCAAAAAGCGATAATCCCGTTTCAGCCGGATCTATTGGATTGAGCGCTTCGGGATCGATCGCGTCCACCGCGATAACCACATTCTCTAGAAACAGGTTGGATCGCATAATTGCGATCTCACTCGCGACAACTTGGTCGCTAAGCTCAAGGTTCCCGACAAGCTGCTGACCTTCCAGCAAAACCCGTTCGCGCGGGTCCAACAGGACCTTGGACACTGACGTGTATGATGGGGTGATCTGCGACGCGGCAAAAAGAAAAACGGTGCCAAAAAAGAGGCTGAAGAACAGAACAATGAATCTGCCCTTCCACAGCGCGCGCATGAGGTCTTGAAGATCAATGGCGTCTTGATCCTGCGTTTCAATCGACACAGGTTCAAATCCCGCCTCCAAGAGGTTTGTGCGTACAGACTTCATACCCATCCGTTGCCTGGACACACGACCGAAACACTGGCCGCACGGTATTCAAAGATGTCCCATTTTCGCCATTTGCGGCGCCGGCCCATCCATTCGAATACGCTAATCCAAGCCTTCCCTAATAGTTCTCACAATCAAAGCCACACACCCAAAAAGTAGTATTCTCAGGCGTCCGAGGACGGTCAAGTTTGCGCCCAATTTTGGCCAAATTCGCGGAAAAATACGGATTTTTGTCGGACAATAGCGCTCTAGGCGGCAAACTGTTTCGACATCGTGGTTAAGCGTCTGAGTTGGTGTGCTTGCGCATTTTGAGTCGCAAGATTCGTTCCTCGGGCAAGCCCGGTCGCCAAACCAGCACAGGCGAAAAAGGCCAGGCCCAAATCCGGTGTTGCGTTGGTCAACATGGACGACAGCAGCCAAGCAAAACACGCGACTTTCAAACCAGCGAGCGTCGCACTGCGTTCATCATGCGCGCCCCCGCCGGACGACAAGCGCAAGAGCGACAGCAGGAACAAACCAAAGAGGAACGTGCCAATCGCGCCAACACTTGCCAATGTCGCAAATAGCCAACTTGAGGCACGCACGCTGCCCAATCCGGCCCCCAGACCGTAGGTCTCGACAAAGTTGGTAAACGCCTGCGTGTTCCAACTCATGCGTTCGACACCAGAGGATCCTTCAAGCTTTCCAAAGAGGGCGCGATCAAAGAAGGTTTTCACAGGTTCAAGCAGTTCATACGCGCTCGCCAGAACAATACCAAGCAGCCAAAGCGACACAAAAGACGCTGACAACACTGCAAAGCCGCGGCGCGAGACGCGTGACCTCAAGTTGCCAAGGATCACCACAAAGCCAAAGCAAAAGATGAACGCGACGAAAGACACATACGCCGCCGAAGACGTGCTTCGCAGGACGGCGATCATCGTTAGGATCATCATGACGCCAGCGATGCGCGAACGCGGGCGCAGCAACCAATATTGCAGCCAGAACGCAAAAAGACCGAGCGAGTAGTAGCCAAAACTACTCGCCTCGGGAAAGCCGCCGATCATGCGCTTGATCCCGGCCATGCGGACGTCTGACAGGATTGCATAATTTGCCGTACGGATCGGATCGAGAAGATCTTTCAGACCCGCCGCAAAAGCCGCAACATCGAGCCATCCCAGCGCAACATTCGTGAGCCCGGCAACCAACATCGCCGTCACAATGGGCCGAGGGTCTGGCGTTCGACGCAAAACAGTGGCCAGCGCAAAGAACACGCTGACGCCGAGAACCAAACGGAAGAGCTGGGTCAAGTTACCAGTGGTTGGCCCAAGCGGAACGGAAACAACACTTGTCCCGCTGATCGCCCGCGAGATCGCGAACACCTCGGTCCCGCCTCGGAACAGCGTGGGAAAGAGAAGCGTCGCGATAATGCCAAAAGCCGCATAGAGCATAAGCCAAAAGCCCGGCTGACCGAACCGCATGGATCCAGCTATCATCGCACCGCCACTGCGGCGCACCAAGACCAGCATAAAGAGCATCAAGGCCGCCACGTCAGCCAACAAAAGCGAGGCATTGCCCGCAGCGGGCAAGTTTAGTGCGGCCGCCGCGCCAAATGGTGTCGCCAGAAAGAACACCCAAAGACCACGCTGAGGCCCCGCCACCAACAACGCGGCCAGCAGAAAAATCGCAAATGCGGATGAGGCGACAAATTCCATTCACCTCTTAGGCAACAGGTGCAGCCCGTTGGTCAACGATGGCCCAAAATATGACCGAAATTGTCGACCCGGCGTGTCGATACCGTCTAAGCACTCCGCTCTGTTTCCAGATTGGGAACAGTCGGAAATTCCGTTCTCGGCACTGCTTTTCTGTGCCAGGATGCGTTGAACAAGGCTTTTTTCATGCGCGTCATTTGGTTTTGGACAGTTCTCTGGCTTTGCACCAACAGCTTGGCCACCGCGAACGATTTGCGCGGCCCGGACTTGGGTGTCGCCTCGAACTTTGGACAAGGCGTGCCGCCCGGGTTGTTAGATGCGGCCTTGTCCGCGGGCTTTTTGGATTATCGGGATGCGGTCTATTGGGAACGGATCGAAACGTTGAATGGCGTTTTTCAATTCAATTCACCGATGACGCTTTATCCAGATGCCCTGCACGCTGCAGGTGCTCGGATGAGCCTGACAGTCAACAATGGCCGCCCAGCCTACGACAATGGCTTCACCCCAACCAGTCGCGAGGCCATTGATGGGTTTGGGCGATACGTCGCAGCTGTGGTCGACAGGTTTCCGGCTGTTCAAGCCATCGAGATCGGTAATGAGTTCAACAGCGCGAACTTTGTAAGCGGACCGTTGCGCTCCCAAGGCTTGCAAGCCCGCGCTGATGCCTATGCCAGGTTGGTCCGATCCGTTCGAAAACACGTCGCTGACCGTGGGCAGACCATCATCAGCGGTGGTGTGCATTCGGTGCCAACCGGCTATCTGAGGCGTCTGACCAACAATGGCGCCGTTGGACCGGGCGAGCATATCGCCGTGCACCCCTATGATACGCCCATCGAACAGCTTGGCCCACAGTTGCGAGCTATGCGGCAAAATCAGGTTTTAGCGGAAACGCCGGTGCAAATCACCGAATTTGGCTCTCAAAACGAGGATGAGGCGCCGCATATCCTTTTTCGGTCATATTGCGCGATGGCGCTTAGCGGGGTCAGGCGCGCGGTTTGGTATCCGTTGAACCAACGGGGCGACGGCTACACCCCACTTATCACAAATGACCTGCGTTTGACCAAGGTCGGCAAGTCGGCGCAGTTCGTCACGGATCATCTGGTTGGAAAGACTGTCCAAGATGTGTCGCCTGATCCTTTCACCTTTGGTTGCCTCTTTGATGAACGCCACCTGATCATCTGGGGCGCCCCGCGCGAGGTCACCATCACCAGCGCAGCCGTTAACGTGCTTTTGCCAGCGCAGGACGATACATCCGGCCCGCTTAGTCTGTCGGAAACAAGCGCACTTGTGGTGACCTCTGATCAACCCTTGGTGCTGGGGCGTGACGTTGTTCTTGGCGCGCAGAAACGCATCGCGGACAGCTTTTATCAGTTTCCGCTGCTCTCCAATGGCACCTCTGGCCCGTTTACTATTTTGGCCGAAAGCAATTCGCGCACCAGAACCCTGAACCAAATGCCGGGTCAGAGCGGGCCAGGGGTACCTTGGACGCCCTATTTAGGCCATCCATCAAACAAGGATGTCCGCGTCTTGTCCAACACCCTTTTGCCCGCAGCCGGAGCTGCGTTTTCCGAAGATGTGATTGTGCGGTTTACGGCGAAAGGGGCACGAGAGTCTCATCTGCATTTGTTGCTTCGCCTGCCGGATCGGTCCATAGACAGTGTCGGGGTCGAGCTTCGACTAAATGGCCAGTCGTTGTGGAACCTCGATGTAAAGCGGACTTTGGAGCTGTCTGAATTTCCGCTCTCTCTCGCCGCGGGAGATATCCTAGACACCATCGTGTCAGCCGGTGAAACCGCCACTGGTGACGTTGTCAGTTACCGGATCAGGCTTGAGACGCCGCCTTAACGGAAACACGAGCGAGTTGGTCGAACGCCGTCCAAGCCATGTTTTGCACCTTGGCATGCTGGTCTTCGTCGACGCCATTGGCGATTGCGCGTTCCACCATGCCAGCCACAGCATATCCAGACAGATCAGGCGCGCCGCTAAAATAGTCTTTCGCGTCAATAAGATCGAAAAACGATTCCATCTTATTGTCCCAGCCCAGTCCGACAAGCGGGCATTTGTAGCTATAGCCAATGATGTGGGAATGCAGCCTGTGGCCAACAACGCATTCATAGCTGCCCAGCGCACGGCCAAGGGCCTCGGGACGCTCTGCGCGCGGTTCAATGCGGTAACGATCTGCTGCAATAGCTGAGCGCGACAGTGCAGAGTTTACCCGGGCAAGAAGGGCCTCGTCAGCACCTTCACCATTGGTGAACAAAACAACCTGGCGCCCTTTGTCGACCAATGCCTTGGTACAAGAGACGTAAAACTCCACCGGGTCAGAAGCACTTCCCGCTACGCTACCGTCAGAATGGTGCTGCAACACGCCAAAGTCGGTTACGCACAATCCCACTGCATTTTGGCTGTCGAGGGCAGGTCCATAACAGGACGCCGCCAAAAAGGCCGGATCAACCGTATGCGTGGGTTCCGGAAATACACCATATTGCCGCCGCCAATTGGCGATCGATCCTTCGTCCCGCAGCCCAATCATCCGCGGTTCCAGCCGTTTGATCCCTTGGAAGAGCTTTTGACCCCGTGCGCTCCAATTCTTGGAAACGCCAGCGGCAAAAACCGCAACAGGCGTGTTGCGCTCTTCCAGGATCTTCACAATCCGCGCAACTTTGATCGGAAAGTTCAGCAGTTTGTCCGAAAAGATTTGCCCACCGCCAAGAACGATGCAATCGGCCTCAAGGTCCGACCGCCACTCGGGCTCGAGCCCATCGAGTACTTTCTTCAGCTTGAGCGATACGAGTTGCTGACCGACCGTGCGTGGCAGAAAGCTTAGAACTTTGATGGCCAGGGATCTGTTCTGAATGATCTGGTCGCCATATTGCTGGCGACCCGACATATCCAAGAACGACACTTGGGCGTTTGGCAACTTTTGCTGCAGACCATAGGCAACACAGTCAGAAATCGCGCCATCACCCAGGTTCGGGCTGTAGCGCAAACCGACCTGTACCACGCGCAGCTTTTGGTCGGACACAGGCGCGCTGGTTCCGGCCGCAAACGTGTCAGGCAATTCGATTTGCTGGTGGTACACGCGAAACGCCTCAAACCAGTTCAACATTAACCAAAAGAACGCTCACTCAAGTCGCGCCTTACGACAGCCCGGCGGTCACTCGGCACACCTGGCTCAGCGCATCTTATTGAAATTAGGTGACAAATTTCAACAAATTCGTGCCACATTCGCTGTGAACAATCCGTTGCCGTTTTTGGGCCAATCCACGACCTGCGATTGTTGTTTCCGCCCGACTGATCACGAATGTGAAACAATTTGCCACTGCGCAGGCGCGCAGCCCGGATTGCGAAACAAACAATCGATGCCACGTTTCGCGCCTTAGAACAAACACGGCCATAATTTGACGAAAAATCGAGGCAAACCGCGCAGATATGCGCGGCGCTTGACGTAGATGCAGCTCTCTCTGCAAGAGTGCACATAGAT
Organism: uncultured Rhodobacterales bacterium; assembly: GCA_964649815.1. Taxonomy (GTDB): domain Bacteria; phylum Pseudomonadota; class Alphaproteobacteria; order Rhodobacterales; family Rhodobacteraceae. Next base: position 52,049 of record CAZYQC010000008.1, read on the forward strand.
CATAACAATAGCCGCCCTATGACCCATCCACGCCATCCTATTGTCCTCCAACCCACGCCCTTGGAACGTTTGGACCGATTGTCTGACCATTTGGACGTCGAGTTTTACCTAAAACGAGACGACCTTGCGGGGCCGTCCTTTGGGGGAAACAAAGCGCGCCAGCTAGAATATTACTTCGGCGCTGCTTTGGCACAGCAATCTGACACCGTGCTTATCACAGGGGCTGTGCAGTCGAATTTCGTACGGATGACGGCGGCAATCGCGAACACACTGGGCATGCGTACGATCGTTCAACTGGAAGACCGCGTTGACACACAATCTGACGTCTATGCCACTTCTGGGAATGTTCTGTTGAACAAGGTGCTGGGCGCAGAAATCATCACTTATCCCGAGGGCGAAGA
>CAZYQC010000008.1:52549-57432 GCA_964649815.1 uncultured Rhodobacterales bacterium
ACGCACGCATTCGGCGGATCATCCGGCGCCTAACAACGCTCGACGATGGGGCGGCCAAAGTCGCGGACGACGATGTGCGTGTCTGGGATGGGGCTCTGGCGCCCGGCTATGGACACATCGGTGCGCCCGCTTTGGACGCGATCAAGCTCATGGCGGGACAGGCGGGCCTGATCCTTGACCCCGTCTATACCGCAAAGGTCTTTGCCGCAGTTCCGGCGCTGATCGAAGACGGAACTATACCGCTGGGATCAAAAGTCTGCATGATCCACACAGGCGGTTTGGCCGGTGTTTTTGCTTATCAGGATGTCCTCGCAAACCTGCTGAGCGATCCACCGCGTTAATCAATTCACGGGCGGCTTCAAAGTTTGATCGCTTGCACTTAGGTGACCTTCTGACCTCTCGCACGTGCAAAATTCGCACTCTGCTTCATTCGCTGTTAAAGTGGCCGGCATGAATTCTGTTGATACACAATTAAAGCGTGCAAAGCCTGTCCGACTACCACTCAATGCTGCGGAGGAAGGGCTGGCGTTTGAAATCTACGTTTGTCCCGGCTTTTCGGCCTTTGAGACTGCGTGCGCGACCCGTGTGTTTGCCGAGGCCAACCAGATCGCCGCAAAGGAAATGGTGACTTGGCGCTTTGTCTCTCACGCGCCGGGGCTGTTAACAGGCAGCGATGGATTCCTCTTACGCGCTGAGCCCGCGATTGACGATTACGGCTTTTCCGACGTGATGATTGTGGTCGGCGGCCAAAGCGTTGGCGAGGGAGAGTGGCTGCAAAGGGCCCGCGCCATGCAGCGCAAATCGCGCCCGGTCATCCTGCTGTCGTCAGCCGCGACCACCTACATCAAAAAGACCAAGTCGCCGCCCGGACATGTGACAACACATTGGCGGCACATCCCGGCGTTGGAAGAAACTGGGTATCATCCGAACTTGACCGACAAGCTGTCCGAAAACGCTGATGGCATCATCACCTCTGCCGGAGAGGCGGCGACCGCAGATCTGTTGATCGGGCTTTTGTCCTCTATCCTGACGCCGGGACAAGTGGCAGAACTGGGCAATCAGCTTTTGTTGCCCGTTCTGCGGAAATCAGATGCAGATCAGCCGCGCGCAATCGGAGACAACCCAGCCCTGTTCGACGCCCGCGTAACAGCCGCAGTTCAATTGATGGAGGCGACCATCGCCGAGCCACTGTCGATGACAGAACTCACCGACGAACTTGGCGTGTCTGCCCGGCATCTGGAGCGTGTTTTCCGAACGGTATTCGATCAATCCCCGGCCCGTTTCTACAAGCATCTGCGCACCAAACGGGCAAGGTCGATGATCGAACAGACGCTTTTGCCATTGACTGAAATCGCCGTTGCAACAGGGTTTGGTTCGACCAGCACGATGTCACAAGCCGTGCGCGACGCCTATGGCGTGACGCCCTCCAAGATGCGGTCGCGGACCGAGATTGGATTGCTTAGCTACAAGTGACGGTTTCGAAATTATGAAGCGGGGCACCTGAGGGTCAATATGTTACCAAAACGGAGATGGCCCTAGATAATGGTAACATATTGATAGACACGAATCGAGCTGCCCGATATCAAACGGTTAAGGGAGATCAGAATGCAGGCTTTTATTTGCGACGCGCAGCGCACACCAATCGGCCGCTATGGCGGCGGCTTGGCATCGGTGCGTCCGGATGACTTGGCTGCTGTCCCGATCGCGGCACTGATGGATCGGAACCCCTCGGTCGACTGGTCTACATTGGATGATGTAATTTTTGGCTGCGCCAACCAGGCAGGCGAAGACAACCGAAACGTGGCGCGGATGGCAGGGCTGCTTGCAGGTCTGCCTGTCGAAGTACCGGGCAGCACCATCAACCGCCTATGTGCGTCGGGTATGGATGCGGTCGGGCTGGCGGCCCGGGGGATCAAAGCCGGCGATTTGGACATGGTCATTGCGGGCGGCGTCGAAAGCATGAGCCGTGCGCCGTTTGTCATGGGCAAAGCGGAAAACGCCTTTTCCAGAGCAGCCCAGATCTATGACACGACGATTGGCTGGCGCTTTGTGAACCGCAAGATGAAAGACAGCTATGGCATCGACTCGATGCCTGAAACCGCCGACAACGTGGCCGAAGACTATCAAATCGGACGACAAGACCAGGATGCCTTTGCCGCGCGCAGTCAGGCGCGCTGGGCCGCCGCGCATGAAGCGAATGCGTTTTCCGACGAAATCGCACCTGTGACCATTCCTCAGCGCAAGGGCGACGCAATTGTCGTCGATACAGATGAGCATCCGCGCCCAGGAACAAGCGCCGAAAAGCTCTCGGGCCTAAAGGGTGTCAATGGGTCGGACAAGACCGTGACAGCTGGGAATGCGTCTGGCGTCAACGATGGCGCAGCGGCGCTGCTGTTGGCGTCCGAAGAGGCGGCGGTCAAGAACCAGCTTACCCCGATGGCGCGCGTTGTTGGTATGCAGGCTGCGGGTGTTGAACCCCGCGTCATGGGCATCGGACCGATCCCCGCGGTCGAGAAGGTTCTGGCAAAAACCGGACTCTCCATCGACCAAATGGATGTGATCGAGCTAAACGAGGCATTCGCCAGTCAGGGTTTGGCTGTTCTGCGCGGTATCGGCGTTGCCGACGACGACCCAAGGGTTAATCCGCAAGGGGGCGCAATCGCGATTGGGCATCCTTTGGGAATGTCAGGCGCGCGCCTTGTGATGACTGCAGCTTATCAACTGAAACGCTCAAACGGCCGCTACGCGCTTTGCACGATGTGCGTTGGCGTCGGCCAGGGGGTCGCGATGATCCTTGAGAATGTCAGCTAAACCGGAGATCACCAAATGTATGCACAGATGATCAAATCGACCGGCTCGGGCGTAAAGTCACCCGAGGATATGTCGCCGGAAGAACGAGACTTTCAAACCCGGGTCGACAATGACGACAAGATCGAGCCGAAAGACTGGATGCCGGACGGTTATCGGAAAACGCTGATCCGCCAAATAGGTCAGCACGCACATTCGGAAATTGTCGGCCAGCTGCCCGAAGGCAATTGGATCACACGCGCCCCTACGTTGGATCGCAAAGCCATTCTGCTGGCCAAGGTCCAAGACGAAGCTGGGCATGGCCTGTATCTTTATTGTGCGGCAGAGACCTTGGGGGTTAGCCGCGACGAACTGACCGAAATGCTGCTGGACGGCCGCATGAAGTATTCGTCGATTTTTTCTTATCCGACGCTGACCTGGGCAGATATGGGCGCTGTCGGGTGGTTGGTTGATGGAGCCGCCATCATGAACCAGGTGCCCCTGCAACGCACATCTTACGGACCGTACGCCCGCGCGATGGTGCGCATATGCAAGGAAGAGTCGTTTCACCAGCGGCAAGGCTTTGACATCATGATGAAAATGGCCAACGGCACAGCTGCGCAAAAGAGAATGGCACAAGATGCGTTGAACCGGTTTTGGTACCCTTCACTTATGATGTTCGGCCCGTCTGATGCGAATTCGGTTCACTCTGCGCAATCGATGGCCTGGAAAATCAAAATGAACTCAAATGACGAGCTGCGGCAAAAGTTCGTCGACCAGACTGTGCCGCAGGCAGAATATTTGGGGCTCACGGTGCCGGACGAGAAGCTCGCCTGGAACGAGGAAAAGAACGGCTATGACTTTTCCGAGCCAGACTGGGCCGAATTCTTTGAAGTTCTGAACGGCAATGGCCCCTGCTCGGTCGAGAGAATTGAAGCCCGGAAAAAAGCTTGGGACGACGGCGCTTGGGTGCGCGAGGGCATGTTGGCGCACGCAAAGAAAAAGCGCGCAGCCAAGTTGGCAGCGGAGTAATCGGATGGCACAGGAATGGCCTTTGTGGGAAGTGTTCATCCGTGGCCAACACGGGTTGTCACACCGCCATGTTGGCTCGCTGCATGCCGCGGATGCAGAGCATGCGATCAAAAACGCCCGCGACGTCTACACCAGGCGCAAGGAAGGCGTGAGCATTTGGGTCGTCGAAGCCGCGCAAATTGCGGCCTCTTCGCCAGAGGAAAAAGGGTCTTTGTACGATCCTGCGGACGACAAGGTTTATCGTCACCCAACCTTTTTTGACATCCCGGACGACGTGGGGGCGATGTAATGAACCCCCGTTTTGAATGGTTCTGCCGCATGGGTGACAACACGCTGGTTCTTGGACAACGGTTATCTGAATGGTGCGGCCATGCGCCAGCTTTGGAGGAGGACATCGCGCTCGCCAATACCGCGCTGGACCTCATTGGCCAGACCAAAATGTGGTTGAGCCTCGCTGCCGAGGCTGAAGGCGCTGGGCGTACGGCGGACAGTTTGGCGTTTCACCGCGACGCTTGGGATTTTCGGAACGTTCTTCTGGTTGAACAGCCGAACCGCGACTACGCGGTTACCATGATGCGCCAGTTTCTGTTCGATGCATGGCACTTGGACATGCTGACGGCCTTGACCGCATCCTCAGATGCGGAAATTGCAGCCGTTGCGCAAAAATCCGTAAAGGAAGTGACCTATCACTTGGATCGCTCTTCCGAGATTGTGGTCGCTTTGGGTGATGGCACAGAAGAGAGCCATACCCGCATGCAAGCGGCGCTTGATCGTCTTTGGCCCTATGTCGGCGAGATGTTTCTGACAGACGACACCGACACCGCGATGTCCAAAATCGCGCCGGACCCATCGTCTTTGCGCCCTGCCTTTGACGCGCGGGTGAACTCTGTTTTGGCAGAGGCAACCTTGTCGCGCCCCGAAAGCGATTTTGCTCATCAAGGTGGCAAAACAGGTGCACGGCACACGGAACACTTGGGACATATGTTGGCGACCATGCAGGTTTTGCCGCGATCCTACCCGGATGCGTCATGGTGATACCTGCGGCAGAAGACATCGCCAATCCG
>CAZYQC010000008.1:57532-69820 GCA_964649815.1 uncultured Rhodobacterales bacterium
GCGAAAGGTATCGAAAAGGTTGCGATCAAAACTCAAATCGCCCCAGCCTGGACGACGGAGTGGTTGTCAGACAAAGGGCGTGCCCGGCTCAAAGACTATGGGATCGCGCCGCCCAACCCGGCAGGCGGTCCAGACGCCTGTCCCTTGTGCAACAGCGCGCGGGTCGAGCGCATCAGCCAGTTCGGTTCTACACCATGCAAAGCGCAATGGCGCTGTTTGGACTGCTTGGAACCCTTTGATTACTTCAAATGCCTGTAAGGAGACAAAGATGAGTTTCGCCACGCCAACTGCTGCTGTTGAGGCCTATATCGAGGGCACTCGGACACGTAACATAGCGCTTCTTAAGTCGGTTTTTGCCGATGGCGCGGTCATGACCGGATATCTGGGACCCGACCTTTTGCACGGCGGACCCGAGCCGTTCTACGGAGCGTTAGAAGCAAACGAGGTCGGCGACGACTATGCGTCAAACATCGTCAGTGTCGCGGAAGAAGGCCAGATCGCGACCGCGCACATCACAGAAGACAACCTTTTGGGGATGAGCTTTAGCAACCATTTTCAGCTGATCCAGACGCCTGATCAGGGTTGGAAAATCAGCGCGAAGCTGTTTCGACACGGCTGAGAAATGGCGTTTCACGAGCTGGTTGTCACAAACATTCACCGCACAATCCGTGACGCGGTGGTTTTGACGCTGAAACCAAAAGAAAAAGCTGCGTTCGCGTTCACGCAAGGCCAGTATCTGACGTTCCGGCGTGATTTCGACGGAACCGAAATTCGGCGGAACTATTCGATTTGTGCTGGCCTGGACGACGGTGTTTTGCAAGTGGGCATCAAAAAGGTCGAAGGCGGGGCGTTTTCATCTTTTGCGAATACAGAGCTGCAGGTCGGCGATGTCCTTGAGGCGATGCCGCCCAAAGGTAATTTCTTTACCAAGATCGAACCGGCGGCTGCCAAATCCTACCTTGGCTTTGCGGGCGGATCGGGCATCACGCCGGTTTTGTCTATTCTGAAAACTGTCCTTCAGCGCGAACCAGCCAGCCGTTTTACGCTTGTCTACGCAAATCGAGCGGTCAACACGATCATGTTTCGCGAAGAACTCGAAGACCTCAAAAACAGGTTTATGGGTCGCTTGACGATCATCCACGTCTTGGAAACAGGCCAGGACATCGACCTTTTCTCGGGCCGCGTCGATAGCGAAAAGTGCGAAGGGCTCTTTGATACGTGGATCAATGTCACCGATATGGACACCGCGTTTATCTGCGGCCCCGAGCCCATGATGCTTACCATCGCGGCAGCGCTCAAAGCGCATGGAATGGCTAACGAGGATATCAAGTTCGAACTCTTCGGTGCAGGTCAGCAGGGCCGCGTGGCGCAAGCCAAAATGGCAGAGCGGGCAAAGGATCAAGGCGGTACGCAAGCTCAGGTCATTATTGATGGCACGGGCCACGCTTTCGATATGAGCAAGGGTCAATCTGTTCTTGATGCGGCTTTGGCACAAAATCTGGACGCGCCGTTTGCGTGCAAGGCAGGTGTCTGTTCGACCTGCAAGGCCAAGGTTCTGGAAGGCGAATACGAGATGCTCTCGAACCATGCCCTCGAAGACTACGAAGTCGAACGTGGCTTTGTACTGACCTGCCAGTGCTATCCGTTGTCGGACAAATTGACCGTCGACTACGACCAACATTAAGCGAGACCAATATGCCTGACGGAGCTTTGAACGCGGTAAATTCCTATGCGATGGGCGCTTGGGTGCCGCCCGGCCCCGGCGCACGCACCATTCATAGCGCCGTAACCGGCCAAGCCATCGCATCCGCCGGCAATGACGTGTTGGATATTACGGGCATGCGGGCCTATGCGAGAGCGAACGGCGCCCCTGCACTGCGCGCGATGTCCTTCCACGATCGAGCGCGCATGCTAAAGGCCTTGGCGCTTTATCTGCGCGAGCATCGCGAAGAGCTATACGAGCTGAGCTATGATACCGGCGCGACATTGTCGGATCACAAGATTGACGTCGACGGTGGAATTGGCACGGTTCAAGTCTATGCCTCCAAAGCACGGAGAGAGCTTCCAGACGGGCACGTATGGCTTGATGGCGCGCCAGAACAACTGGGGCGCGCAGGCCAATTCTTTGGGCAGCATGTTCTAACGCCGCTGCGGGGCACGGCTGTGCACATCAACGCGTTCAACTTTCCCGTTTGGGGCATGCTTGAAAAGCTCGCCCCGACGTTGTTGGCGGGCATGCCCGCGATCATTAAACCCGCAACCGCCACATCATATGTGACCGAGGCTTGTGTGCGCTTGATTGTTCAAAGTGAATGTTTGCCTGAAGGAGCCATTCAACTGATCGCAGGCAACGTCGGCAACCTGTTGGATACGCTGGACTGCCAAGACGTTGTGACATTCACAGGCTCCGCAGCGACGGCAAATGCGATGCGTGCGACCCCCAATCTATTGCGAAACTCGGTGCGCTTTACTGCGGAACAAGACAGCCTGAATGCAACACTGCTCGGTCCAGACGTTACGCCCAGCGAACCAGAGTTTGACGTTTTTGTCTCTGAAGTGGTGCGTGAGATGACCGTGAAAGCCGGTCAAAAATGCACCGCAATCCGGCGGATACTGGTGCCCGAGGCACATACAAAACCACTGATTGAGGCGGTTGAAGCGAGGCTGAAAAGCATCGTTATCGGCGATCCAAGAAACAAGGCCACGCAAATGGGCGCGCTTGTCTCGCTCGCTCAGCGCGATGACGTTTTGGACAAGGCGCGTATGATCGCGCAAGAAGCGACGCGCATTGTAGGCGATCCAGATAATTTCTCGGTCCAAGGTGCTGATCGCGAACAAGGGGCTTTTGTTCCGCCGATGCTGTTCCACTGCGCGGATCCCAAAGCCGCAAAGCTGGTACACGAAGTCGAAGCCTTCGGGCCCGTCGCCACTGTGATGCCGTACGAGACGCTCTCGGGCGGGATTGAGCTTATGAACAAGGGCGGCGGATCGCTGGTCGCGTCCGTTGTAACCAACGATCCGTCAGTCGCTCGCAGCGTGGTGTCCGATGCTGGAGCGTTCCACGGAAGGCTATTTTTCAACAACGCAACGTCAGCACCCGAAGCCACAGGCCACGGTGCACCCCTGCCGCATATGGTGCATGGCGGGCCGGGTCGCGCTGGCGGAGGCGAAGAATTGGGCGGCATCCGTGCCGTCAAACACTTTATGCAACGCACTGCTATTCAGGGCAGCCCGGATTTGCTGACTGCAATCGGTGAACGCTGGGTGCCTGGCGGGCAAGAGCTTTCGGCTCAGGCCCATCCATTTACGCGATCCTTCAATGATTTGGCGTTGGGCGAGACTTTGTGCACCGACAGCCGCGAAATCACGATGGAAGACATTGAACACTTTGCCCATTTCACCGGCGATACTTTCTATGCCCACATGGATGAAGAGGCCGCCCGCGCCAATCCGTTTTTCCCGGGCCGCGTCGCGCATGGGTACTTGTTGCTTAGCTTTGCAGCTGGCCTCTTTGTGCAGCCAGATCCCGGCCCCGTTCTCGCCAACACTGGCCTGGATGCCTTGCGGTTTATGAAGCCCGTGCAAGCGGGCGACAGCATCAAGGTGCGCTTGACCGTGAAAGCGAAAACTCCGCGAAACGAAGAATATGGCGAAGTGCGTTGGCATGTTACGCTGACAAATCAAGACAGTGACACAGTCGCTGAATATGAACTACTAACGATGAATGCCTTCTGAGCCGTATCTCCACGCCATCGACTGCCTGACGCAACTCGGCCCGCAAAGAGCCTGGTCACTGGTGGTGACCGTTTTCGGGGACATGGCGCAGGCGCGGGATCAATCGCTGGCTGGCCCCACGCTGTCCCTGTTGATGACTGATATGAAGGTCAAACCAGATGCGCTGAGGGTTGCTTTGCACCGGTTGCGGGCCGACGGTTGGATAACCTCGCAGAAAAACGGCAGAACAAGCCGCCATGCGCTGTCCGAGAAAGGCCGTCGCGAAAGTCAGGTCGCAACACCAGTCATTTACCGTCGGCCAGAGGACATGCCGTCATCGTGGCATGCGATTTTATTGCCCGATGCAGACAGCGAGAACCGGACGCAGCTCTTGGCGAAAGGCTATGTGCCTGTGTCACCGCGTCTTTTTGTTGGGTCTGACCTCTCTCGCCCACCGAAAGACGCCTTGGTCCTTGAGCCGACGGTCGTGCCAGCCTGGGTCAAAAGCCAACTTCAGGACGAAAGCGTCGCGCGGGAATACGAAACGTTGCACACGGCCCTATTGGACGTGCAGACAGCCCTGACAGAGCTGTCTGAACCGTCAGATATCCAAATCGCTGTCTTACGCTGTCTGATTGTTCACAATTGGCGGAGACTGGTTCTTAAACATCCTGCTTTACCGAAATCCCTCTATCCAACTGAGCACAAAGGAACAGCCTGCCGGTCGCTGGTTATGGATCTTCTGGACAGCCTCCCACGTCCGACCTTGGCATAGCTTTGCCATTCTCGCGTCGATCCGCTTTTCCCGCCTGACAGGTCAGGCTATAGCACTGCCATGACAAACTATCTGCACCACGCTGATCTACCCGATGATCTGGACCTTGGCCCCGAGGTCGCGATCGATTGCGAAACGATGGGATTGCACCCACACCGAGACAGGCTGTGCGTTGTCCAGCTGTCTTCGGGCAATGGCGACGCACATGTTGTTCAGATCAAACAGGGCCAGACCACCGCACCCAATCTGACCAAGATGCTGTCCGACCCAAATGTCCTAAAGCTCTTTCATTTTGGCCGGTTTGATATTGCGGTTATGTATCACGCCTTTGGTGCTGTAACCGCGCCCGTGTATTGCACTAAGATCGCCAGCCGTTTGGTCCGAACATATACGGATCGTCATGGTCTCAAGAACCTGCTGCAAGAGATGCTGAACATTGACATCTCAAAACAGCAACAATCGAGCGATTGGGGCGCGGATACACTGACCGAGGCGCAAGTCGAATACGCTGCCTCGGACGTGCTGTACCTGCACCGCCTACGCGATGAGTTGAACGTGCGACTGCAACGCGAAGGCCGTTTAGAAATGGCGCAAGCCTGTTTTGATTTCCTGCCGATGCGGGCGCAGCTTGATTTGGCAGGCTGGCCTGACACGGACATCTTCGCACATTCATGACCCAATCGGCGTTACAATCAACCGCGCTTCGCGTGATCCAAGCCGAGCAATCCGCGCTTGGTGCTTTGGCTGAAACGCTTGGCCCGTCTTTTGATCAGGCGGTTGAAACGCTTTTGTCCTGCCAAGGTCGCATTATCGTCACCGGTATCGGGAAATCTGGCCACATCGCACGCAAGATCGCCGCAACCTTGGCCAGCACAGGGTCGCCTGCGCAATTCGTGCACCCCGCCGAAGCAAGCCACGGCGATTTGGGGATGATCACGACGACAGACGCCGTCCTGGCCCTTTCAAATTCCGGCGAAGCGCCTGAGCTGGCCAACTTGCTTAGGTTCGCGCGACGCTTTGGTATTCCACTGATCGGAATGACCAGCCGACCAGAAAGCAGCCTGGCCAAACAATCGGATATCGTTCTTCAATTGCCAAACGTCGGCGAGGCCTGCGGCACCGGCATCGTACCAACATCATCAACGACGATGACATTGGCGCTTGGCGATGCACTGGCCGTTGCCTTGATGGAACATCGCGCATTTACCGCCGATCATTTTCGCGAGTTTCACCCAGGCGGGAAGCTGGGCGCTCAACTCAGCCGCGTCTCGGATCTGATGCATACGGGCGCCTCCTTGCCGCTTGTCAAAACGGGCACGCAGATGCCCGACGCCCTGCTAGAGATGAGCGAGAAGGGCTTTGGGGTTGTCGGTGTGACAGACGCCAAGGGTGCGCTGATCGGGATCGTCACCGACGGAGATTTGCGCAGAAATATGCAGGGCCTGCTGGACCGCACCGTTGATGACGTGATGACCAAAAGCCCAAGGACGATCGCACCCGGCGACATGGCGGAAACGGCTGTCGGAGTTATGACGATGCCGTCGCCTCGCATCACCTGCTTGTTTGTCGTGGCAGAAGACGATCCAGCGCCACTGGGGTTGATCCACATTCACGACTGTCTGCGCGTGGGGCTGGGATAGGTGGTGGTATGGCAGTCGATCGGTATTCGCGGTTTGTCAGCATCAGCAAGGTCGCCCTACCGCTGATCGCTTTGATCTTGCTGAGCACAGTGTTCTTGTTGTCGCGGAACGCGGACCCCATCTCGACCATTCCATTCGCCGAAAGCGACTTAAAGCAACGGCTGGCTGACCAGGTGATCACTGGCCCCGTGTTCGCAGGTCTGAACGCCACCGGTGACGAAATGGTCGTCGAAGCCGAAACGCTCAGAGCAGCTGGGGAAAACGAACAAGAGGCGGACTATCTGCAAATCGACTTCCAACTGGCCAACGGAACCACAGTTGTCCTGACCTCCCAAGATGGGAGGGTCAACATCCTGAAACGAGAAGCGATTCTGGAAAAGGACGTTCTGTTTCGAACGTCCAAGGGCACAACATTCGCCACCGAAGCTTTGATCGCGCAGATGGAACCACTTAGCGTTGTATCACCAGGCGCAATTTCCGGCAGAAGCCCCTTTGGCACTTTGAACGCCGGTAGCATGCGGTTGGAAACAGCCGCGGAAACTGGTAAACGCCTTCTTGTTTTTTCAAATGGTGTTCGGGTGGTGTATCAACCGGAAACCGCAAACGAATGATGGCAGGTTCCGTGGCAATTCTACGCCTGATCCTTTTTGTCGGAGCAAGCCTCCTGGCTGTGCAAGTGGCAGCGCAGGGGACGAACCTTGCCTTTGGTGCCAAGCCACAGGACACGTCCCAACCTGTCGAAGCGAATTCGGATGAGCTTTATATCGACGAAAGCACCGGAACCGCGGTCTTTACCGGAAATGTTGTGATCATTCAGGGCGCCATGCGTTTGGCAGCCAACCGGGTCGAAGTCATCTACGTGCAAGAGCGCGAGGAGATCGACCGCATGGAAGCAACAGGAGGCGTGACGATCGTTTCGGGCAACGACGCGGCCGAGGCAGGAGCCGCCGTGTACAACTTGTCTGATCAGACCATCGTCATGACCGGCGATGTACTAATGACCCAAGGCGCCCAGGTGCTGAGCGGCGAGAAACTTGTCATCCGACTTGATGAAGGAACCGCCAACATGTCGGGACGGGTTAGGACCGTCCTGCAAAATGGCGACTAAAGTGGAATCCAGGCTTCATCTCACGGATGGGGGTCAAGGCCTCGACATCCAGAACCTTCGGAAGTCTTACCGCAAAAAGGTCGTGATCCGCGATTTCTCTATGTACCTGCAGCGTGGCGAAGTGGTTGCTTTGCTTGGGCCGAACGGGTCGGGGAAAACCACCACATTTTACTCTGTCGCCGGTTTGGTCATGCCAGAAGGCGGTCGCGTGACCGTTGACGGGATCGACGTCACCGCAATGCCGATGTATCGCCGCGCCCAATTGGGCATTGGGTACCTGCCGCAGGAAATGAGCATCTTTCGCGGGTTGAGCGTGCAAGACAACATCTCGGCCATCCTCGATATAACCGAACCCAACCGCCTCAAACGAAGAGAACGGTTGGAAGAGCTGCTCAGCGAGTTTTCGATAGAACACCTGCGTCGGGCGCCCGCACTTGCCTTGTCTGGCGGTGAACGCAGACGTGTGGAAATTGCACGATGCCTCGCAGCACGACCGAAATACTTGCTATTGGACGAACCTTTTGCGGGCGTGGATCCAATTTCCGTCGGCGACATTCGCGGCCTTGTCGCAGATTTGAAAAACCGTGGAATTGGCGTGTTGATCACGGATCACAACGTGCGTGAAACACTCGATATCGTGGATCGGGCCTACATCCTGCATGATGGGCGCGTGATCATGTCCGGCACACCACAAGATGTTGTGCAGAACGAAAACGTTCGGCGCGTCTATCTGGGCGACAACTTTCGCATTTCGTGATTTTCCCGCATTCCGGGTGTCCGCTTTTCGTTGACAGAGGCGCCCAGAATGCGGTGACATAAGGTATGGCGTCCCTGACGATCTTGATTTCACTCAGCCCGACCTTTGCAGACCGGCAAAGTCATTTCGTAGATCATCTCAACGCCCCGTCCGACGCGCAAAATTAACCTTCGCAGGTCAAACCAGACCTGCGACCAAAAAGCATGCGCATGAATAAGAAGGAGACGTGAATGCGGTATCAAATCAGTGGCAAACAAATCGACATTGGCACAGCATTGCAGACACATGTTCAAACTGAGTTGAGCGATATGCTCGGGAAATATTCGGGCCGCCCAACTGACGCGAGCGTGATTTTTTCCAAATCAGGGCATGAGTTTAACTGCGAAGCCACTGTGCATCTGTCGACCGGCCTGACAGCACAGGCCAAAGGGCACGCCACCGAGATCTACGCCGCATTCGACGCATGTACCGAAAAGATGGACAAACAGCTTAGACGTTACAAACGACGGCTAAAGGACCATCACAAGCACCGATCGGAACCAGTTGAACTTTCTGGCGCGTCCTCCTATATCCTCGCGGCATCCGAGAACGCGGATGAGTCGGAGCCTGAAACACTTCAGCCGATCATCGTCGCGGAAATGGAAACGAATATTCCCTCGCTCTCTGTGGGTGAGGCTGTAATGCAGATGGAACTAGCGGGAGCCCCGGTTTTGGTCTTCCGGAACGAGGGCAAGGATGGGTTGAACGTCGTGTATCGCCGTGACGACGGCAATATCGGTTGGATCGACCCATAATCGGAAAAACAGTCGGCACAGTGCGCCGCGAACAATGAGCGAATGAATGGACCTGTCCACACTCCTCAAACCTGAGGCCGTTAAGGTATTGACCTCTGCATCAAGCAAAAAGCGCTTGTTGCAGGATATCGGTGACCTTGTCGCATCAACGTACCAGTTGAACGCGTCGCATGTTGTCGAAGCGCTGATGGCGCGCGAAGCTTTGGGGCCGACCGGCGTTGGCCAAGGCGTCGCGCTCCCCCACGCGCGTATCGACGGTTTGGAAACGGTCTTAGGCGCTTTTGTGTTGCTCGACAAACCCATTAGCTTTGATGCGGTCGATCGACAGCCCGTCGACATAGCATTCGCACTCTTCGCGCCCGAAGAAGCTGGCGTTGAGCATCTCAAAGCGCTTGCTTTGGTCTCTCGCACATTGCGCGACGCGTCTATTTGCACAAAACTCCGCGCAAACCGTGATGCAGCGACAATCTATGCGATCTTGTCAGAAGCGCAGTCAACCAAAGCGGCCTGATCAAGCGTAATTGCCAAACCCAAGAAAAACATAGTCGCGCCCATAGGCGGAGCGGGTAAGCTTTTCGATTTCGCTGTCGTAAATCTGGTCCAAGGCAAAGGGATGGCCTTCGTCCAACGACGGCCATTGCCCATAAGCGGGTTCAATTCCCATAGACCGCAGCAAATCATCCAGTTCGTCTTGGGCGTTTTCTTCGCGGATCAGCCGGTCAGGCAGAATGAATTCGCCAAAGCCTTGCAAGACTTGCACTTGGCTGGCCCATTCCGGGTCGATGCGGATGGCGGTCTGGCCAGAGAGATTTCCATTCAAGAACTTCAGGAACTCTGCAAACACAGCACGATGCGCCACCAAATCATAGCTCGCGTCTGGCCCGTTCTCTGGCAAAGCAAAGTTGTACCTGCGGATCAACGTTTTTCGAATGCCGTGAAAACCGCCTTCACCAGAATTCAGAATTCGAGTGCAAAATACATGGTGGGCCCGCGCAACCGGATGCCGCAATACGGTAAAGCTCCTGTGGCCCGGGTTTTGGCGCATCCATTGTCGCAAGTCTCCTTGCGAATGCTTGCTGCCTAGCGCCCCAACGCTTGCACCGTCCACGCCCGCCAACCATTGACGCGCCGCCGCCTCGGGGCCACCGCGCACCGGCGCAAAAAGCAAGGGCGATTGCGCAGCCATGACATAGCTGGGAACAGCCGGGCCACGGCGCGGTTCGAAATTCGGCGTCCTGGCGAGATTGAACCGATCCAAACGCGCCAGACCTTCTTGCATCTCAAGCAGGTTTTCGACCTTTTCGGTCACAGGTTTCGGGTTCTGAACTTTCAGCTTTTTGTCGAGGCTATCCAAACGGCTGGCGACACCCAAATACCGCGCAAGCCCATTCATCACCTCAAGGTTTTGAACATCCTCATAGGCAACAAAGAATGCCGTTTGGCCCAAAACCTGAAGCCGATTGAGCAATGTCACCTGAAATGCCTGCAAGGCATTCACATGGGCTTCAAACTCATCTGCATCAAAGCGGGCCTTTCCGTCCTTGCGCGATTTGGCATCGGTCAGTTTCCATTGACCTGTCGCCTGCGCAATCTTCCAAGAGACATAACTGTCCAAAGGGTTCCGCGTTAGGACGACTTTCGCGCAGCGAGGGTCCTCGATCACTGGGTCCAAAACACGCGGGTCATGGTCATGGAAGTATCGGAAACCCCCCAAACCTTCGGGCGACTGTTTGATGGCATCGATCAGGACAGTCGGCCCAGAATCCCGAACCGCTTGGGTCACGCCCAACACATCATTGCTGTTGGGGTAGCCTATGAAATGAGGGTTGAACGCCTCTCCATAGCAATGCACCCCGTCGAATGCATTTAGATTTGCTTCCAAAAAGTTGGACCCGGTGCGCATTTCAGCAAAAATGACAAAGTAGTCGAAATCAGCCATCGGGTCACTTTACCAGATACGGTTTTCGCGCCGTGGCGTTTTGCGTATTCGCGCTTTGAACGACAGGGAAATCGCCCATCAGATAGGGGTGCATTCCCTGGTTTTTCAAATTCTGCAAAAACTGCCCAAAACCTTGGAGGTTGGTCATCTTAGGCGCTTCGGCCAATCGCCGGTCGCGGGCCGGTCCAATTTCATCCAAAATCGTTTGCAACGGTTCCATCGGCGCCTCGACAAACTCGGCCATCGTCCAAATGCGAACGCGCGCTTTGGTCCAAGGGGATCGCAGGACATCCAGATGTTTGCTTTCGATCTGCTGCAACACCGCAGCGGCGCGGCGCAAATCGGAGAAATCCCGGTTGGATTTGTAAAGCGGAACCGCCCAAGCACCAGAGATGACTGAAATCTGCGCGTTCGGATCCTTCGCGATCATCCAACCGATGTCTTGATTGTCTGCCGGGCCAAATTGAAAGCATTGCCGCTCACCCCGCGTGTTCCAAATCAGGTTGGTGAGAAATCCGCGCGGGTTGTAATCCCGCAGCGCCGCGCTGTCGGAGAGGGCACCGTTGATGCTCGGCTGGCCTTCGGCGAAATAAGCGCGACTGGGCGCATAAAGATGCCCGTGCACCCGCGCGCCGGACGCTTTGTGCAACCACGGCTCAAAATCCTCAAAAAGCTCGGTAAAGCCTTGGAACACCGAATAGGGTGCCGCGGTCACGCCATTTTCCCAGTCTTCGTTGGGAAAGCGGCTTTGCATATAAAGCCCCGCCCGGCCACGCGTTCTGCGATCAACGGCTTTCGCAAAAATCCTGTCGATCTTCCCGGGGTTCGGCTCGGTCAGTTTCATCGCGCCGCCAGGATCTGACAGGAACGCATCGTAAAGCCGGTCCGCATGCGGCCAAATCTTACGCGCAACAAAGCAATCCGACCGACGCAACAGCTGGAGGTGATCGTCGTAAAAAATGTGGGGTTTGCCTTGGAAGTCGAACTTGGACAGGGTCAGCGACCTGCTTTCGATATTGGTGCTGTAAAGACGTGCGAGCGTTTGAAAATAGCTTTCGTCCGGTATCCAGACCTGCCGGAAATAGCGGTCATAGGTGGCGCGGTTGGGGTCCTGCAGGATAGCCGACAGCGTTTGCCGCGTCAGGCACCACCATTGACTGCCCATGTGAGGGATCAACCCTTTCGGCAACTTGCGCTTTAGTCGAAACCGTCTTTGGAACTCGACATAAGCATCAAACAAGATCCGCTGCCGTTTCCAAGAGAACGGGAAACGCAAAGTGAACCGTTCCGCATCCAACCCACCGACCGTCCAGGGCACGTCGGCGGTTGTCGCACTTTCGATGAAATCGGTTTGCGGGCGCTCTTCCAGGTAGCTGACCAAATCCTCAACCGGCCGCAAAGGCAGGCAGGAACCTGACGCCAAATACACGTGCCGAACATCTTTGAATTGCGACAACATCATCTCTGACGCGCTTTGGCTGGCTGCGACAATGCCCCATGTGCCCCACTCGCACCGATACCGTTTGCAAAACCCGATATACGGCACATCGGACAGCGCCTG
>CAZYQC010000008.1:69920-86090 GCA_964649815.1 uncultured Rhodobacterales bacterium
TTTCTCTCCAGTTCCTCAGTCGCCTTTGCGGAAAAAGTGTCCAGGAACTTGGTATGCAGCAAAACACCACTGGCCTTTTCCCCGCCCCATTCGTCATAGACCAGGTTCAACCCGCGCGGCAGCAACATGTGCGTGGAACTGACGAAGGCGTATCGTTTGTCCCATTTGACCAAGGGTATCTTGTTCAACGCAGGTGCCTTGTCAGGGGCGTCGTTGAAAAAGACCCGAGACCTCGGCCCGCCTTGTATCCAAAGATTGCCAAAACGCCGGTTCCGGGAAATCGTGTAGTTTCCGCTGTCAAACCAGGACGCGATCTCTAACGGATCTTGGCCTGGTCGATACGGCTGTTGGTTGAGCTTGCCCTTTGGATACATGTCCAACAGCATCGCGCCGAAAGAGCGGATGGATGATGCGTCCAACCAATCCGTCAAAGCACGGATCGGCCGGGTGTCGCAGAAGGGGTAAATCAGAAACTCGTCGGGATCGACGACCAGCGCCCAATGCCCGTGCGCGTATTTCATTTGCAGCCAGTTCAGCCAATCAACGCCAAAGCGGGCCTTTTTGTAGCTGGCGGTCGTAGTCCAAACCGACACGTCCGGCTGCTGCAACAGAAATTCAACCGACCCGTCGGTGCTGTCGTTATCCACAATAACAAAGTGGTTCACGCCCATGTTTCGGTAATAGTTCAGGAAATATGGCAGTCTGACTTTTTCATTTCTTTGTGTCGAAAAGAGCAGAATGTCAGAGGGTTTGATCAGCGCAGTCTTGTCAGCAGCAGGCCGCAATTCGCGACGCTTTCGGTATGCCCGAAAACGCCAACGTTTGCGCTGCAAACGTAGTCTATAAGACTGCCAAGCGCCCAATGCTCGCCCTCTGCCCACGACGCGTTATTATTGTCTCGCGCCTATCAGCCCAAGCTTAACACCGTCTTGAAATGATCAGACCAGGTTGGGGGCTCAAATGCCGGATCAGAGCCCATCTGCCGGTTGATATTCTTCAGGTTGTTAACCTCTTTTATCCACAAATACCGATCAGAGACCGGTGCGTAAATGGCAATGTTGCCTAAGGTCTCTTTGAAAACCGGAAGATCGTTAACCAAAACCGGAACGCCCAGCGCTGCAGCTTCTAAAGCCGGCAGGCCAAAGCCCTCTATTTTCGACGGGAAAACCAACCCGTGCGATCCTTCCAACAAGCTCCGAATTGCTCCGTCGCTCAGGCTGCCCAGTTCGCGCACTCGGCCATCCGAAGGCAAAGCATCCAACCGGTCAAAAACGGTTTCATTGTTCCAACCGCGTTGACCGACGATCATCAGATAAGGCGCGTCCGGCCCCATTTCCTGCCAAAGATCCAGCAAGAAAGCATGGTTCTTGCGCGGCTCGATGGTGCCCAATGCAACGACATATGGTCCATCAACCCGAGCGCGATCAGAAAGGTCTAACGGCGCCGGTTCTGCGAGCTCGACCCCAAGATGGGCCACGACGATGTCAGGCGAATAGCCCCATTGTGCAAACACTCCATCAAGCTGTGCTTTCGTGTCTTGCGAATTCGCAATCACCAGGTCGGCATATCGCCCCACTCGGCGCATTTTCTCTTCAAATGGCCCGACCGTTCCTTCGCGCTGCAGCTCTGGGGCCAAAAGGGGGATAATGTCGTGTACCAGGACAACAGTTTTGCCGCTCAAAAATCGCGAGACCGAACCCAACACGCGTTCGGTGAGGTTGCTATGACCGACATTGAAATAATTGGTACCTTTGGGCAGGTGCGTTTCCAACATTCGGCCCAAGCCGGGCGGCCATGTTCGGGCCAAAGCAAGTTTGCGCAATGCGCGCAATGCATCCTTTGGGGGCGGCAGGGCCTCAACGGCCTTCACGAAGGCGCGCAGACCCGTTCGATCGAGCAGAACATATCCCAATCGCGTCCGTGCAAGGGCAAAGACGGGTGGCTCAGCCTTAAGAAGCGCTTTTGCATAGGCCAGTTCGACGCGGTCCACACCTGTCGGCCATCGCCCCGCACGACGCAAGGTGCGAGTGACGTCCAACAGCCGTGCAGGCGGGGTCATTTTTCGTAATGTCCGTTTTGATGCCACCGCCAGGCATCCGCGATCATCGTGGCCATATCAGAGCGGAAAGGTTTCCAACCCAAAACCTCTTCTGCGCGCTTTGATCCACTGACGAGCTTGGTCGCATCACCGGGACGGCGTTCACCCTCGACAACAGGCACGTCACGGTTCGTGACATGGCCGCTCGCATCAATCACTTCTCTGACCGAAAACCCGCGTCCCGTCCCCAGGTTGAAAACAGCGTCACCGCGATTGTCCTTGAGCCACTTAAGCCCCAGAACATGCGCATCAACCAGATCACAGACATGCACGTAATCCCGAATGCAAGTGCCGTCAGGGGTGTCGTAATCGGTTCCAAAAACGGTCAGAGCAGGCCGCTTGCCGTCAATCGCATCCAGCATAAGCGGGATGAGATGCGTCTCTGGTCGATGGAATTCGCCAATGTCACCGTCAGGATCCCCGCCAGCGACGTTAAAGTAGCGAAAAATCACATGCCGCAACCCGTGAGACGCCCCAAAGTTGCGCAGCATATCCTCGATCGCGCGTTTGGAGCCGCCGTAGGCGTTCATCGGCAGTTGCTGAGATGTTTCATCCAGCGTGACGCCATCTTGATCGCCGTAAGTCGCACAAGTGGATGAGAACACAAAATCCAGGCAGTTTGCTGCAACCGCCGCCTCGATCAGGTTCAAACCACACAGGACGTTTGTTCGCCAATAGAGGCCAGGGTCCTTCATGCTTTCGCCAACCAAACTGATTGCAGCGAAATGCATGACGGCAATCGGTTCGTATTTCTGAAACACCTCATCCAGCCGAGCGCGATCAGCAAGGTCGCCTTGTTCGAACGGCCCAAACTTGACTGCGTCGGCCCAACCTGTTGCGAGATTGTCGTAAGTGACGGGAACATAACCCGCTTTGGCCAAAGCTTTGCAGGCGTGCGAGCCGATATAGCCCGCCCCGCCTGTGACCAGCACATGCCGTCCTGTATCCGACATGCCAACTCCCTCTTTTTGGCGGCTCCGCGTTACTGAGCGGCTTTGCCCATCTGCACGATATCGTTGATGTATGCGGACAGATCATCGCGAAGATCGTCGCGGGCCAAGCCAAACGCGATTGTCGCCTGCAAAAAGCCTGCCTTTGAACCACAATCGAAACGTTGTCCGCGGAACCGATACCCATAGACAGGACGCTCTTCGTTTATCTCGGCGGCGATCGCATCGGTCAGCTGAATCTCTCCGCCCGCCCCGCTTTTCATGCGGTTCAGGTTCGTCAGGATGTCAGGCGTCAGGATATAGCGACCGATCACAGCAAGGTTTGAAGGCGCGGTGCCTTGAGCTGGCTTTTCGACCATACCCCGGACAGACACCATGCTGCCCATGTCTTCTTTCACGTCCAGCACACCATAGGCGCTGGCCTTTTCTGGTGGGACTTCCATTGCAGCAACGATGTTGCCGCCTGTTTCCTCATGCGCCTCGACCATTTGTTGCAAGCACGGTTTCTCAGCGGCGATTACGTCATCCGGCAGGATGACGGCAAAAGGCTCGTTCGCGATCAGGCGGCGGGCGCACCAAACAGCGTGGCCCAAGCCCAGCGCTTTGTGTTGGCGGATATACGCAATCGCGCCGCTTTCCATATTCGTGGACTTCAACGTTTCAAGCAGCTTGTCTTTGCCTTTTTTGCGCAGCTCTTGTTCCAAAACGGGCGCATGGTCAAAGTAGTCTTCCAACGCCCCTTTGCCGCGAGAGGTCACAAAGATGAATTCTTTGATGCCAGCGGCGCGGGCTTCGTCAATCGCGTATTGGATGAGTGGTCTGTCGACCAATGTCATAATTTCTTTTGGGACAGACTTCGTCGCTGGAAGAAACCGTGTACCTAAACCAGCGACCGGAAAAATCGCTTTCGTAACCTTTTTGCGCATGCCCGCTCCTACTTCTGCACCCGCTTCTGTCGGGTGTCGTGCATATACATCGCAACTTCTAACCAAAATGTTAGTTTTTTTTGTGGCCAAACTGGAAACAGTCCGTGTCTTGTCACATTTTTTCGCCACTCAGACCACGAACCAGACCAATTCGCGCAATTTCACGGCTTAACCTGCGGGCCTTGGTTTGAAGTGCAACCAGTCGATCTGACCGATCCGACCTGCCCCATACGCCACCGGTTTGAAGCCAAAAGCCGTCGGGCGCGAAAACATGTCGATGGAAAAGGGCTGTCGGCGACAGAAGGATGATGGTGACGATATCACCCGCCTCGCGCAGTGTTTTGGCGCGTTCCATCAGGGTTTTGCGTTGCCAAAACCACCCCTGCAAGACATGCGACTGCCTTTGCGACGCAGGCATCTTTGAAAAGTCAGATGCTGGTTCCTCAAGGACTGCGCCTTCCCCAACGGACCGCTCGGCGCCTTTGGTAAATCCAGCATTTAACGACCGCATCAATAGCGCAACGTCGAGCGCATCCAAACCACCGCCTTGCATCCACTGCAAAGCCCGACGTTTTTCAGTCTGTTCAACGGATAGCCGCGCCGAGGCTTGAGCCGCCTCTGGCACGTGTTTGCGCCAAAAAACGGACCAACTTGCCCCAATGTCAAAAAGCGACTTGGGCGCACGATCTGCGCGCCTACGGACCGAAGCGGCATAGCCATGATGCACTTGGGCCAGCGGAGCGATCGCTGTCGCCCAACCCGCACGAGCCGCCCGCATATTCAAATCGGTTTCGTCTAGGAAAAAGTGAAACGCAGGATCAAACCCACCAAGGTCGACCAAGGCCTGCCGCCGAACCGCCATGTTTGTGCCTTCGGTCTTGATCGCACCCGAGGCGGGCGATGCAAAAACCGTTGTTTGCGTCTCGTCTACTGTCAGAGTCTGCGCGACACCGGTTTCGGTCAATTGGCGCGCTTTCCACTGCCAACTGATGCCATTTCGACCTCTGACAAACCCGCCCGCGATACCGACGTGACTGCGCTGGAAGGGAGCCGCCAGGTGACGCAACCACGTCGGTTCAGGCACGGCGTCGTCGTCAATAAATGCAATGATCTCGCCAGAGGCGTGATTGCAGGCCTCATTTCTGGCGCGCGAAATGTTCGGCACGTCGAACGGAACCTTTTTGATGACCCGATCAGGGTCGAGTTCATCGACCACCCTTAGTCCGCTTGGGTCAGCGGCAACGACAACCTCGAACATAGCGTATTGGAGTTGAGCAACCGCAGTGAGGCACCTGCGCAGCATCTCCGGTCGGTCGCGGCTAACGATTACCACGCTGACCGGGAGGGTCATCAATCGATCCCCATTTCGCGCATCATCTGCTCGATCTTGGGGACGTCGGATGGGTTGTTTAGCTCCCAAAACTGGCGCCCGCGCGCATCGACCTCGACGCAGAGGATTGATCTGCCGTTTTCCATGAACCTAAGCTGTTCGAGACCTTCGAGGTTTTCCAAATCCCCGACACCCCAGTTCGTATATTGATGCAATGCATCTGCGGTGTAAGCGTAAACGCCGACGTGATGG
Source organism: uncultured Rhodobacterales bacterium (assembly GCA_964649815.1). Lineage (GTDB taxonomy): Bacteria > Pseudomonadota > Alphaproteobacteria > Rhodobacterales > Rhodobacteraceae. The sequence continues at coordinate 75,477 of CAZYQC010000008.1, forward strand.
AAAACGGGCGTTTCGGCGGCGTCTTCATAGGTCGCGCTTGTGAACGGAATAACCTCTTTCGAGAAGTAAAGCGCCTGTTGGGACCGTGAAAAAACAGCCGTCGTCCCGCCAACCCGGCCGTTAGACCTGTCGTCCAGAAAGGCGTTCAACGTTTTGCCGTCGCACCGCAAAACTGGGGTCGCGACATCGGCGGACGCCTCTCCTTGCAAGCCAGCGATTAAATCTTCGACGAACCAAGGGGGCGTCAAAGGCGCGTCGCCTTGCAAATTGACGATGACGTCGTACTCGCCGCCCAAGGCCGCATGCGCCTCGGCGCAACGTTCAGTTCCGTTCACGCAATCCGACGACGTCATAACAACCTCTGCCCCAAAAACGGTCGAGGCGTCAGCGATGCGCGCGTCGTCGGTGGCAATCACGACCCGATCAACGCCGCGCACAGATTTTGCAGCACGCCAGCTGCGCTCGATCAGCGTGACCGGTTCGCCAGCGGCGCCCGTCAACGGCACCAATGGTTTGCCGGGATAGCGTGTCGAGGCGTAGCGCGCGGGTATGACGATGACGACTGACATGCTTTACCCTTGGTGCAATGCAACGCTGGGGGTACATGCGATGAAGAATGGGTTCTCAAACCCAGCTTTGCCGTAAGCCAGCGGCGTCAAATCGTCAAAACGCACGACCTGACCACCGGCACCAGCCAACACAGCGTGACCCGCTGCGGTATCCCACTCCATCGTGCGTCCCAACCGCGGATAGAGATCCGCCTCGCCCGTCGCGACCAAACAGAATTTGAGCGAGGACCCCGCGCTCGTCATATCTTGGACAACGTATTTTGCGATGTAATCGTCAGTTGCCTGATCTCGGTGAGACTTGGACGCAACAACCATCAAGGCGGAATTGTCGCTGTCTTTTACGCGAATGGGCCTAATCTGACCCATGTTTCCGTTTGCGAAATGGCCGTCGGACGTTTCTTCCACTGATCCTCCATCAGCCTGCGTAAAGAACATCCGCCCACGGGCCGGGGCGTAGACCACGCCGCGTGTGGGAATGCCTTTTTCCACCAAAGCAATGTTGACCGTAAAATCGCCACGCCGATTGATGAACTCTTTTGTTCCGTCCAGGGGATCCACGATCAAAAACGTGTCGACTGACATGGAATGCGTACTTGCCTGCTCTTCAGTGACCAATGGAATATCAGGAAAGGCCGCACGCAAACCTTCGGAGATCAAAGCATCGGCTGCCTCGTCCGCCACGGTGACAGGGCTGTCATCGGATTTCGCCCGGACCTCAAAATCGTCAGAATTGTAGATTTCCATGATTTTGTCGCCCGCCGAAATGGCCAACGTTCGCATGGTTGAAATGAGATTATCGTACTCCAAAACCGCTCTTTCCTCAGATTTATTGATCATTAGCCCTTACGCCCTTATGCTGTGGACAAAGTGGAACGGCAAGAATTCCCTCGACAGAGCAGGTACGTAATGTCTGATAACATGTTAAAAGTTCGGCGCACGACCAATAGCCGATTGCATGCGGCTGTCATCGGGGCCGAAGTCGTGTTCCATTCGATCGTCAGATCGATCAGGAGCAAGCATGAAAATGCGTTCATGGCGTTCTTTACCGCCATGCTGCAGGCCATCGTCTTCATCGCCGTTATGTTCATCATGTTTGGCTTGCTTGGATTGCGCGGCGCGGCGGTGCGCGGCGACTTTCTGCTCTACGTTATGTCCGGGATCTTTCTGTACATGACGCATGTGCAATCGGTGGGGGCCGTTGCCGGTGCGTCGGGATCGTCAAGCCCCTTGCATCAACACGCGCCGCTGAATTCAATCGTCAGCATCATCAGCGCGGCGCTCAGCGTTTTGTATCTGCAGCTTTTGGTCGCCCTTTTGATCATCGGTGGATACCACATTGCGTGGACGCCGGTTTACATCCTTGATCCCATTGGCGTGCTGTCGATGTTCTTGCTTGCCTGGTTTACAGGCTGTGCCGTTGGTCTGTGTTTTATGGCGCTAAAACCCTGGGCTCCTACGCTCGTAAACATTTTCAAAACGTTTTATACGCGCGCCAATATGATCGCATCTGGCAAGATGTTCCTTGCCAACACTCTGCCGGGCTTCATGCTGGCGATGTTCGACTGGAACCCGCTGTTTCATTCGATCGATCAAGCGCGCGGCCACATGTTCCTGAACTATTACCCGCGCAACTCTAGCTGGGAATATGCCTTTTGGGTGGGGTTGACGCTGACGGCACTTGGGCTTTTGGGCATGTTCTTCTCGGATCGCAGTAAATCAATCAACTGGGGCGCCAGCAGTTAATCAACCACGCGCAGCGTCACATTGATGCGCCCACCTTTGGGCAACAAAGTGCTTGAGTTGAACCGGATCCGGTCGACGCCGTGATATCTGAGCCGCGCAGCACCCCCCATTACGACAACATCCCCTGACCGCAACCAAACGCTTTCTGTTTTTCCGCCCCGCTCCGTATTGCCAATGCGAAAGAGACCTTCGTCACCTAATGACAAAGAGACGACTGGCCATTTGAAATCCTGCTCATCCTTGTCTTGATGCATGCCCATCTTGGCGCCTTCGCCATAGAAGTTGATCAGACAACACTCGGGCTGCCGTTCAACACCTGAGAACTGGTTCCAAAGCTGCAAGATACGCGCCGGGATTGGTGGCCAAAGTTGACCATCTGGATGAGAGGTCGAATAGCGGTACCCGGACCGGTCCGAAATCCAGCCGTACTGCCCCGCAGACGTCATCCGTACCGACATTTTCTTACCATAGCGCGTCTCGGGCTGAAAAAAGGGTGCCGCGCGCGCCACGTTTCGCAAATCGCCCAAAACCGCCAGTTGGTCGGACGCGCTCAAAGCGCCCTCAATGACGTCGATGCCTCTGATGGTTAATCGATCCATGAGCGAACTTTAGAAGCCGGCACACGCATTTCGACCCGAAAGACGCACATTTCTGCTCAGATTATGCAACGCCACAAAAAGGAGTCCCTTCAAGCGCTTCTGACAGCTTGCAGCGCCAGTGACCCCTCCTTATATACCCTGCGAACTTCTGCGGCACTGCCCTCAGAGGAACCTAATGCGTGGCGTCGATGCCAAAACGGGTCGCCGCTTCGTGTCATCGCCTTGAAGAATGTAAGGGATCGAAGAAATGGGAAAAGTCATTGGTATTGACCTCGGCACGACCAACAGCTGCGTCGCCATCATGGACGGCAGCCAACCCCGTGTAATTGAAAACTCTGAAGGCGCGCGGACAACCCCGTCCATCGTCGCTTTCACCGACGACGAGCGCCTCGTTGGCCAGCCCGCCAAGCGCCAGGCCGTCACCAACCCCGACAACACAATTTTCGGTGTCAAACGCCTGATTGGACGTCGGTTTGATGACGAAGATCTCGCAAAAGACAAAAAGAACCTGCCATTTGCTGTGATTGACGGCGGCAACGGTGACGCATGGGTCGAAGCCAAGTCCGACAAATATTCACCATCGCAGATTTCCGCTTTCATCCTCGGCAAGATGAAGGAAACCGCCGAGAGCTATCTGGGCGAAGATGTGGATCAGGCCGTTATCACGGTGCCCGCCTATTTTAACGACGCACAGCGCCAAGCCACCAAAGACGCCGGTAAAATCGCTGGCCTTGAGGTTCTGCGGATCATCAACGAACCAACTGCAGCCGCGCTTGCATACGGTCTGGACAAGGAAAACACGCAGACAATCGCGGTTTACGACCTTGGCGGCGGTACATTCGACGTCACAATCCTCGAAATTGACGACGGTCTTTTCGAAGTGAAATCCACCAATGGCGACACGTTCCTTGGCGGCGAAGACTTTGACATGCGGATCGTTAACTATCTTGCTGACGAGTTCAAAAAAGAGACCGGCGTCGATCTGACCAAAGACAAGATGGCGTTGCAGCGCCTCAAAGAAGCGGCAGAAAAGGCCAAGATTGAGCTCAGCTCGTCCAGCCAAACCGAGATCAACCAACCGTTCATCTCGATGGATCCCAATGGCGGCCAGCCTCTGCACCTTGTCATGAAGTTGACGCGCGCCAAGCTGGAAAGCTTGGTCGGCGACCTGATCAAAGCCTCTATGAAGCCATGCCAAGCGGCGTTGAAAGACGCCGGGCTGAGCGCGAATGAAATCGACGAGGTTGTTCTTGTCGGCGGCATGACGCGCATGCCGAAGGTTGTTGAAGAAGTCACCAAGTTCTTCGGCAAAGAGCCGCACAAAGGTGTGAACCCGGACGAAGTTGTTGCTATGGGCGCAGCGATCCAGGCGGGCGTTTTGCAAGGCGACGTCAAAGACGTTGTTCTGCTGGATGTGACGCCTCTGTCGCTGGGCATCGAAACGCTGGGCGGTGTTTTCACACGCCTGATCGACCGCAACACGACGATCCCAACGAAGAAGTCTCAGATCTTCTCGACAGCGGAAGACAATCAAAACGCTGTGACGATCCGTGTCTTCCAGGGCGAACGTGAAATGGCTGCGGACAACAAGCTGTTGGGCGCGTTTAACCTTGAAAACATCCCGCCCGCGCCACGCGGTCTGCCTCAGATCGAAGTGACCTTTGACATTGACGCAAACGGCATCGTGTCTGTTGGCGCGATGGACAAAGGCACTGGCAAAGAACAGAAAATCACCATCCAGGCGTCTGGTGGCCTCTCTGATGAGGACATCGAACAAATGGTAAAGGACGCCGAGGAAAATGCCGAAGCGGATAAGGCCCGCAAGGAACTGGTCGAAGCCACCAACCAAGCGGAAAGCCTCATTCACTCCACCGAGAAATCGATGGAAGAGCATGGCGACAAGGTTGATCCAACCACAATCGAAGCCATCGAATTGGCAATTGCCGCGTTGAAAGACGAGCTGGAAACCGAGAATGCCGACAAGATCAAGTCTGGCATCCAGAACGTCACCGAAGCGGCGATGAAGCTTGGCGAAGCCATCTACAAGGCCAGCCAGGAAGATGGCGAAGACGGCCCAGCCGACGTTGACGAAGGCCCAGGCGACGACGATATCGTTGATGCCGAATTCGAAGACCTGGACGACAACAAGCGCGCGTAATCTTGCGCCGCGCCAGGAACCACTCCGGGCCGGTCCCACAAGGGCCGGCCCGCGACGTTCCCGGATAGGAGAGTGATCCATGTCCAAACGCGATTATTACGACGTTCTAGGAGTCTCAAAAGGGGCTTCGGCAGACGAGATCAAGAAAGCCTATCGCCGTAAGGCCAAAGAGCTGCACCCAGATCGCAACGCAGACAACCCCAAAGCAGAAGCACAGTTCAAAGAAGCGAACGAAGCCTACGAAGTGCTAAAGGACGGCGACAAAAAAGCTGCCTATGACCGCTTTGGTCACGCTGCATTCGAAGGCGGCATGGGCGGTGGCGGCGGACGTCCAGGTGGTGGTTTCGGCGGCCAAGGCGACTTTGGATCAGCGTTCTCTGACGTGTTTGACGACTTGTTCGGCGATATCATGGGCGGTGGACGCGGTGGTGGAAGAGGTCGCGCAGCGCGAGGCTCTGACCTGCGGTATAACCTGCGCATCAATCTCGAAGACGCTTTTGCTGGCATGCAAAAGTCGATCAACGTGCCGACATCAGTCGCTTGCGGATCATGCAATGGGACGGGCGCAGAAGGCGGCGCAGAGCCGGTAACATGCCCCACCTGTTCCGGCATGGGCAAAGTAAGAGCTCAGCAGGGCTTTTTCACCGTCGAACGCACCTGTCCAACCTGTTCTGGCCTCGGCCAGATCATCAAGAACCCTTGCAAAACCTGCCAGGGCGCTGGCCGTGTTGAAAAAGACCGCGCATTGTCGGTGAACATCCCTGCAGGCGTCGAAACGGGCACGCGCATTCGCCTTGCTGGCGAAGGTGAAGCAGGGCTGCGTGGGGGGCCGTCGGGCGATCTCTACATCTTTATCGAAGTCGCTGACCACAAGCTCTTTGAACGAGACGGAACCAACCTGTTTTGTCGCGTCCCGGTGTCTATGGCCTCAGCCGCGCTGGGTGGTTCAATCGAAGTGCCGACCATCGACGGTGGGCGCGGACGTGTACAAATTCCAGCAGGATCTCAATCCGGCCGACAGATGCGTCTGCGCGGAAAAGGGATGCCTGCACTAAGGGGTGGCACGCAAGGTGACATGTTCATCGAATTGGCTGTTGAGACGCCAGTAAACCTGTCCGCGCGTCAAAAAGAGCTTCTGAAAGAGTTCGCCGAACTGAGCGAGGAAAACAACCCCGAAAGCTCTAGCTTTTTTTCCAGCGTAAAGAGCTTTTGGGACTCGATGAAAGGCTAAATCTGGGGGAGGTGCCTCGCGCCTCCCGCATGTTAAAGCCTTGGAAACCTTAGTTGGCCTAAGCCCGGGCATGTCTGGTTTCTATGACGCGCCGTCTCTGTTTGAAAATGATGAAACGCCTCTTGCGACAAAGCGAGGGCCCCCCAGCTATTTGGCCGATCATCGCAAGCGGTTGCGGCAACGGTTTATGGCAGGCGGTCCAACCGCAATGCCGGATTACGAGCTGTTGGAACTTGTTCTGTTTCGCGCCATCCCGCGCCAGGACGTCAAACCGCTCGCGCGCCTGCTGCTTGATACCTTTGGTGATTTGAACCGCGTTTTGTCCGCTTCTCCTGCCCGGCTCAAATCTGTTTCGGGCGTAGGGGAGGCTGTCGTTTGCGAACTAAAGATCATAGAGGCGGCTGCGCATCGGCTTAGTCGGGCCAAGGTTTTGCATCGCCCTGTCCTTTCGGGTTGGGACGCGCTTTTGGATTATTGCCACACCGCGATGGCCCATCGCGAAACGGAACAGTTCCGTGCGCTGTATCTTGATCGAAAAAACACCCTTATCGCAGATGAGGCGCAGGCCGAAGGGACCGTCGATCATGTGCCTGTCTACCCGCGCGAGATCGCAAAACGCGCGCTGGAACTAAACGCCTCTGCGCTAATTCTGGTGCACAATCACCCCTCGGGCGATCCAACGCCCAGCGCGCTGGACATCGAAACAACACGCTTGATCCAGGCGGCTTGCCGCACTCTGGATGTCGCGCTGCATGACCACCTCATCATTGGCAAGGAACGAGAGGTGAGCATGCGTTCGGACGGCTATATCTGAGGTTTAGTCTACCCAGACTTCCACACGGCGATTCACCTGGCGCCCCCAGGCACTGTCATCGCAGGCCATAGGCATCGCCTCGCCAAAAGCGTCCACTTCTAGCGCCAAACGATCCATATTCGCGGTCTCGGCTGCGGATTGTACAGCCGCACGCACGGTCTCTGCCCGGCGCATGGCAATGCGTTGATTGCCTGCCGCGGGGCCTTCACCGTCGCTAAACCCAACAAAGAGGAGCCGACGACCATCAAAACGACCAAGCTCTAGCGCTTGGGCCAATTGCTGAACATTGGATCGCGATTGCGCATCAAGGCGCGTTGATCCCGTTTCAAACCGGAACGTGGTGCTTAGTCGCTTGAGGTCGTACAAAGTCGACACCAGTCTTTGCAGATCCTCTAAGGTCACCTCTGACCCAGACTGCCGGATCGCGTTTGCAAATCGCGTTCCTTGTACGGCGACTCCAATGGCTTCCTGCGCCTGGTCGACAAAACCTGCCCTGCGGATCATCACCTGCGCAGCTTGGCCTCGGGTGAAAACCAGAAAATCGCGGACCACTTTTGGCAATCGTCGCGCAGGCAAATAGAGGAACATTGGCGCGGTGAGGGGGTAGTCTTCGGTCTTGATCGTTTGCCGCGTCGCGGCGAGCGAAAAGCCACAGGAGCCGGTTAGCGTCAGCTGTTTGGTCGTACCCACGTCTGAATAGCTGACGATTGCCAAGGCGAAAGGATCGCGTTGAACGGCCTTCGCAGCTTCTGTTCCTGTATCATGTTCAACGACATCAGCTCGCAATCGCGCCCCGATAACAGACAGAACCTGATCTTGAACAGCCTGCGCCAACCCCGTTTTCTTACTCAGAATATGCACCGAGATTGGGGCGTTCACGCCGCCTAGATCCTGCCAATTGCTGATCTCGCCGGACAGAACAGCCGCAAGCTGTGTCGGCGACAAACCAGAAACGGGGTTGGACGGGGATACGACCGGCACGAGGGCATCCAGCGCAAGGACACGGCTGCGGTGAGGCCCGGTTAGATCGCCCATTCCCGCGTCTTTGGCACGGTCACGTTCTTGCGGACGAATTTCGCGCAACGACATAACGATGTCCGCTTCATTCGCCAAAAGATCGGCAAATCCTTCGTCGCTCGTCCGGCTACGAAACGTAAAGCGCGCCTGGTCTTGCTCCGTAGCCCCATCGCGCAAAATGAAAAGCGCCTCGCTGCTTTCGTCCGATTCACGCTTAACGACGTCCCATCCGTTCGTCCGGGCAAAGCCATCAACCAAAGCAGGCAGCAGAACAGCGCCCATCGTTGCAGACCCTGACACCACAACTTCGGCGACGTAGTCCTGCAAGCTTGGGCATCCCGGCCCGACACAGGACACGCCCGAGCCGTCGACTGTCAGCTCTCCGTAAATGGTATCGACGCGGTAAAATTCACCGTCGAACCCAAGAAGTGTGCCGTTGATTTCGACCGAGCCGTCGCGGGATGTAAGTGTCACATCCTGCGCCGCAGCCCAGTTTGACATTCCAACGGAAATGCAAAGTGCGGCGCAGAACGCCGCACACAAATTTCGCATGTTGAAGCCTTTGGTTAGACCTATTCGACGGCGGCGACTTTCAGGTCTGATACCAGATTGTTCAACACCAGAAAATCTCCTACCGCAGAACAATCTGGGACGGACAGGATCAAATCCTGACTTTTGATGCTGCCATCAATCTGGCGTTCCAGTGTCTGCGCTTCGATTTCTGCTCCGCAATTCAGATCGGTGACTTCTGCTTCGACGGACAAATAGATCGTCCCGTCTTTGGACGAGCGGGAGGATGGGAAAGTGTAAACTTCGGCCAGCAATGGCTCACCTGCCGCCACGTCGCCCATTTGGACCATAAAACCGCTGTCACCGGAGGCGATTCCGCTTAGGTCGCGATCCGCGCCACCCCAGATGTGACCGTCAGAGCCATAGTCAGCGCCGAATTCTCGCGCGTGCAGGGAAAACGCATTCTTTCCGCGCCATTGCAGAACCGTCCGGTCAAAGGCATCAAGATCGTCAACCTCTACCTGGGCAACCGCGCCGTCACCAATTGCAAACGCAACGATAAAGACCGCTTCTTTTTGCAAGGCAGGGACCACGATGTTCATGCCGCCGTTTTCGTTCGTCGTTTCGGTAAACATCATACCTGCATGATGGACTGTCAGACGCTCGTTCGGCTGACATGGTGACGCCAGCGATAGGTTCACCATCGCGCCTTTCATAGGCCGCGCATCGAGCGAAATTTCACAATCCGGTTCAGCCGGCATCGCGTCCGTTTCTTCGGGCAACGCCAGTTCAGGCGTCGGAACAGAGGCAAGAACAACCAAGTCTTGCTTGGGAATGATCGGAGCTTCGACGGCCTGGGGAAGATCATCGGCGGCCGTAAGTTCAATCGCTTGCACATCCAGAACGGATTCGCCCGTTTCGGTTTCCGCCTCAGCCGGAGGCGTGTTGTTGCCATAAAGCAATTGTGCCGTTTCGCCCTTTTGCATGACGAAACCAATTCCCAAAGCGATCGCCAAAGTACTTGCGGCGGTCAAAACACTCTTCTTCACTACCATATCCCAACCCTTTCCACGGAAGGTCGGAGGTTGGGATGCCACAGAGGTAGGGCGCCGTTATGACACGGCGCGGGTCACGATAAGGCGTTAAAGTGGCCGTTCTGCCTTAATTTCCTTAAGCCAAGCGCCCGTGACAGTGCTTGAACTTTTTGCCTGACCCACAAGGGCAGAGGTCATTGCGCCCAGGATTACCCCACGTTGTGGGATCGTTGGGGTCAAAACCGGCGGCGCGTGCTTCTTCCGTTGGTTCGGGCAAAGCATCCACTTCTGCTGCGCGCTGCATCTCGGCCTGCTGCTGCGCAATCTGCGCCAACATTTCCTGTTGCTCTTCTTCTGTCATTGGTCGCGCGCGCGCCAATTTTTGCGTCACATCCGCCCGCAGACTATCCAACATCCCTTCGAACAGCTGGAAGGACTCGTTTTTGTATTCGTTAAGCGGATCACGCTGCGCATATCCGCGGAAACCAACAACCGAGCGCAAATGCTCAAGCGTCAGCAAATGCTCGCGCCATTTCGCGTCGATCGTCTGCAACAAGAACTGTTTCTCGATCGAACGCATGGTCTCTTCGCCAAAGACCTCGGCCTTTTCACTCATCATTTTGTCGGAAGCTTCGACAATCCGTTCTTGCAGAACTTCATCGTCGACGCCCTCTTCATCGGACCAAGCGGCAACCGGCAAATCCATATTCAGGTTTTCAGCAATTGCGGCGTGCAGACCTTCCATGTCCCACTGATCGGCATAACTGCCCTCGGGCATGTATTGATCAACCAGATCAGCGATCACCTCATGGCGCATGTCTTCGGCAACCTCGGACAGATCAGCGCTTTCCATGATGTCGCGACGTTGAGCAAATACGACCTTTCGCTGGTCGTTCATAACGTCGTCGAACTTCAAAAGCTGCTTGCGGATGTCAAAGT
>CAZYQC010000009.1:0-41922 GCA_964649815.1 uncultured Rhodobacterales bacterium
GATCATGCCACCTACCGTTGGGATGCGGCGGCGGGTGTGGTTGCGCGGGTGTTGGGTGCGGGGCATGGGCTTGTTCTGGCGACCAGCAAGACGGCGGCGGAGGTCGTAGTGATCCGGGCAGAGCTTGGCGCGGCCGCATGGCCGGCGATTGTGGAAAACGGCGGGGGCATTTTGGCGCCAGGCGCGTCGGCGCAAACCGATCACAGCGTTTACCACAAGATCAGAGACGCGATCCCGCAGCTGCCGCCGGGTTTCGTTGGTTTTGGCGATATGACGGTCGATGAGGTGGCCGAGGCGACGGGGCTTTCACGCCAAGCGGCCGAGGGCGCAAAAGCGCGCTGCTTTAGCGAGCCTGGGACCTGGACAGGATCTCTGGAAGAGCTTGATCTCTTTTTGGCAGCGCTCAACACGTTTGGGCTGGTTGCGCAGCGCGGTGGGCGCTTTCTGACTTTGTCGTTTGGCGGAACCAAGGCCGACCGCATGGCCGAGATCACGGCGCTCTATCGGCCGGACCGTACGATCGCGTTGGGTGATGCAACCAATGATGTCGCAATGTTAGAGCAAGCAGACCACGGCGTCATTATCGCAAACCCGGGCGGCAAAACGATCCCGCCGCTTGTGGGCGAAGAAACTGGTCAAATCCAGCGCACTCTGATGCACGGACCTGCTGGATGGTCGGCTGCGCTGGGAAACCTGTTGGACGCGCTCGGCAGTTCGTGACAAACCTTAGGCATGGCTGATTTTCACCAGAACGGAAACATCACAACGCTGCACGATCTGCGTACGCGCAGCTTGGATGATCTGACCTATGAACTCACCGCGTTTTCCGAGACGCGCAAAATTACGCTGCTCTTGCCATGTCTATATTCAGAGCTTGAGGGCCCTGCCCTCGCGAATATTGTCAAAGAACTGGCGCAGGTGCCCTATCTGCACCGCGTGATCATCGGGCTCGACCGGGCAAACGAAGACCAATTTCGGCATGCGCGGCAATTTTTCTCTGCTCTGCCACAGCAGCATATCGTCATTTGGAACGACAGCCCGCGCATGAGGGCAATGGGCACGCGCCTGGACGAGATGGGCTTGGCCCCCCAAGAGCCGGGCAAAGGGAAAAATGTCTGGAGTTGCATCGGATACCTGATTGCCTGCGCCGACACAGCCGTGATGGCGCTGCACGATTGCGACATCGTCACTTATGACCGCGGTATGCTTGCGCGCCTTGTGTATCCGGTGGCACATCCAGACTTTCGATACCAGATGGCCAAAGGGTTCTATCCGCGTGTCGACGGCACGCAACTGAATGGGCGCGTGACACGGTTGCTGGTCAGTCCTTTGTTGATCGCCCTAAAAAAGGTCGTGGGGGATCGCGACTATCTCGATTACTTGCGCAGCTTTCGCTATCCACTGTCGGGTGAGTTCGCGATGCGAACAATGTCACTGCCTGATCTGAGAATCCCGTCGGATTGGGGTTTGGAGATTGGTGTTTTGTCAGAAGCTTGGCGAAACCTAGCACCCAACTCCGTTTGCCAGGTCGAGATCGCAGATGCCTATGACCATAAACATCAGGATTTGTCAGCCGAAGACGCCAACAAAGGCCTGAGCCGCATGTCCACCGACATCTGCAAAGCGATTTTTCGCAAGCTCGCTGCTGACGGCACGGTGTTTACGCCCAACATGTTCCGAACCTTAAAAGCCACCTATTACCGGGGTGCGTTGGATTTGCTTGAAAGCTATTACAACGACGCAAAGATGAACGGCCTTTCGATTGACCGCCACAAAGAGGAAAAAGCGGTTGAGCTTTTTGCAGAGAACATCATCCGCGCAGGTCAGATGTTCTTGGACAATCCCCACGAAAGCCCGTTTATCCCGACCTGGAATCGGGTGAACGCGGCCGATCCAAGTTTCCTGAGCGATCTCAAAAAGGCCGCGGCCAAAGACAGCTCGGAATACGCCTGAGGCATCGCGCCCAGATCTGCCCGTTTTAACCGCGGTTGGTGATCCATCGGCATTGATAGGGCGCGAAGGGGATCTCTGGACCAGCGGCCGCAATCACGTCGCCACTCAAAAGATCGACCCATTCGTCATCTTCGATCAAATTGATGTCAGAGGGGCTGACTAGTACCGTTTCGTCGCTGACGTTGTGGATCGCAAAGATCGATTGGTTCCGGTCCAGACTTTGCCGCCAAACGCCGAACACACGTTCGTCCAGTCGCAAGGTAAATTGCGTGGCATTGGGGTGGAAGGCAGCCTGTTTTGACCGGATGCGCAGCCGCTCGGACAGCCCGCTTAGAACACGGGCCTGATCGCTTGCGGGATCGTCAAGGCGTTCCAGAAGTTCTGGGTAATGCCATCTGTGCCGATTGATGGCGCGATTCATGCCGCGTCGTTCCACAGCGTCGAAATCGCTGGGCGTGGCCAGCATGGAATGGATATAGAACGCCGGGATACCTTCAAGCGACATCGGGATGGTTTGCGAACACAAAAAGCGGTCGATGTGATGCCCGCCCACTCCTTTGAACGTGCGCCCCATCATATCAAAGAGAGAACAGTTCAGCTCGTAAGGCGCTTCGCCACCGTCGGGCAAAGCCCGCATGGAAACCAGCGCTCCGGCCTCTTGCGCACATGCGATCATCCGGTCTTTTTCGTCCGGCGGCAGGACACCTTCTGCGGGCCGCATGCCAATGCCATCGTGGCTGGCCGTAAAATTGAGGTAGGCACACCCCAGTTGCGCTGGCGGCATGGCAGATTGCCAGCGGTGAAGATATCGCGCCGATCCCGATTGCATCGCATGCAAAATCAGTGGCGGCAGGGGAAAGTTATAGACCGCATGCGCCTCGTTGCGATTGCCGAAATAGCTGAGGTTTTCGGTGCGCGGCACGTTGGTTTCCGTAAGCAGCACAACTGTCTCAACCGCGTAATCACACACGTACCGCATCAATTGCACGATGGCGTGCGTCTGGGGCAAATGGATACAGGTCGTGCCCGGCTCTTTCCAAAGAAAGGCCACCGCATCCAGCCGCAAGATACGGACACCTTTGTCTATATGCAGACGGATGATCCGCAACATCTCGAGCAAAACGTCTGGGTTGGAAAAATCCAGGTCGATCTGGTCGTGGCTAAAGGTGCACCAAACGTGCTTGTTCCCCGCCCGGGTTTCGATCTTTTGCAAAAGCGGCGTTGTGCGAGGCCGGACAACCTGGCTTAGATCATCTTCTGGATCTGCTTCGAAAAAGAACCGATCGTAGGGCGCTTGGCCCTGACGATACGCATTAAACCAATGGCCCTGGCTGGACACATGGTTCATCACCAGATCCGACATCAGATGAAACCGCGAGGCGATCCGCGAAATGTCGACCCAATCGCCAAGCTGGGAATTGACGGCGTTGTAATCCGTTACGGCGAATCCATCGTCCGAACTGAACGGAAAAAAGGGCAGGATATGCACCCCGTTCAAAACACCCGTCATATGACGCACCAGAAAATCCTCTAGCAAGTCGAGAGGTTTGTGTTTGCCGTCCTTTATCGTGTTTCCATACGTGATCAAAAGCGCGTCACGCTCAGACCAGAGGCCGTTGCTTGGCGTGCGCGCGCGTTTCCTGCGATGCGCGCCCTCAGGCCAAAACGCCTCTTCAATCTGGTCGACGAGCGCATCGGCGGGATGATCAGGATAGATCCGTTGCACCAACTCGGTCAGGCGTGCACGGAATTGATTGGTCGAGGACGTCACTGTTGCGCAAGCTCCCACCTGGTGTTGCCGCCAGTTTTTTGTCTTGTGCAAAAGAAGTCAAACACGACCCTGCGCCAATGGACGTAAATCTCTGGAAAAGTGACCTTTTTCGGCGCTTCTCTGCTTTGTGCCAGCCTGTACCACCAATGCGTGCAGGACGGTTTGCGCTGGCGCTTAACGCTTGGGCCCGCACACATGCCCCCGCGCTATAGATTGTCATAAAGTGCTAAGGCCCGAAGAGTTTTTGCCAAATCCAGACCCTAGCGATCCCTTCTGGCTGTGCAGGCAACGTACCTTAGCCCTTCGCCGGAAATCCCCAAAAGTCGCTAGCGCTTGCATTCACCCACAAAGAGCGCCCTTCGGACCAGGCCAAAAACAAGGCTCCGAACTGGGTGGAGAACTCGACCAACGCGCCTTCTTCGATCACGAAGAAATCACCAGCGATGCGTGTTTCCTTTCCAACCTTCAGATCGCCACCGATAATGAAGACGTCGATGTCCCCACCCGCGTGAAAGGCTGGCACCTGCGTCGATGGCAACAGACGCAGTTGCAGATGCCGACGGTTGAACTCGGTTTGCGTATAGTCAAAAACTGGTCTGCGCTGGACGCCCGCATATCCCGTTCCCAACCACTCCAGGTCATCTAGGAACACGTTGATATCAGGCAAAACTTCTGGGTTTTCGTTCACAATCTCGCCCGCTGTCGCGCCCGTGTGCAAAGTCTCCCCTTTGACACTGTCTTCGCTTGGGTAAATCACCGGCGCTTCCAACCGCGACGCCATCAACGTCGGCGCATAGGCAATGGCCGAATGCGTGGCGCCAGCAAGGTTGATGCCGACCTCACCGGCGCGTGCAAATCCTTGGTAATCCGCCAATCCTCCGTCCAGAAAATAGGAAAACGCAGGGCCCAAATGCTGGTGCAATCCAGTTTCGGTAAAGCTGTCGAACTTTAAGTAACCAAGATACTGGCCTTCCTCACGATTTGCCCGAACCGGCGCCAATTGCATGCCGGACTTTTCGGTTGTGGTCCAAGTCAAGTCGCGCTTGTCAAACCCATAAACTCCACTGCTGGCTCGTGCGTGCATGATGTCGACCATACTGGACCCTCCAAATTTCTACACTTGCAATGTAACATATGATATATATGTTGAGCGTTGCAAGCGGGAACAAGGTCCCGCCATTTGGGAGGAAATCGATGACACTGATCCGATCGCTGGCCGCAGGGCTGGCCTTGTCTGCGAGCACAATGATTGCCCAGGCAGCTGACATTACTTTGCGCCTCGCTCACGTGGCGCCACCGCAAACAACATATCAAAGCGCAGCTGAACGCTTTGCGAAAAACCTGGCCGAGATCTCTGGCGGCTCGATGGCCGTGGACATCATCCCCGGCGGCGTTCTGGGCGATCTGAGCCAATTGTGGGTGCAGACGCGCACCGGTGCCTTGGATCTGCACTTGATCGACGTTTCTGCGACCATTGCGATGAAAGAGGCGCGTCCGTTTCTTGTCATGTGGACACCCTTCCTGTTCGAAGATCAGAACCACTTTCACCGCTTTGTCGCATCAGACCGCTTCAACACGATGATGGCGGATGTCGAAGAACAAACAGGCGTTGTCTATCTGGGCTTGGCCGGTGATCGCCCGCCGCGCGCTCTGAGCACGTCGGATACCGCTGTCCGCACGCCCGAGGATCTGTCAGGCATGAAAATCCGCACGCCAGAGCATCCGATGATCATCGGCGCATTCAAAGCCTGGGGTGCCGCCCCAACGCCGATCAAGGGCTCAGAGCTCTTTAACGCTTTGAAAACCGGATTGGTTGATGGTCAAGACAATGGCATCATCGACTTTGTTGGCGCCGGTTACGCGGATGCTCAGGGCCATTACATTCCGCTTGACTACATTCACTCTGGCGTCGGCATCTGGATGAGTCCGCAAAGATGGGCGCAACTGACTGATGAACAAAAGATGTGGGTTCGCAAAGCGACCGAGAAAGCAGGCGTTGAGGGCCGCGCGTTGCACCAGGCACAAATGCAAGACGCTTTGTCCAAGCTGTCTGAGATCGGTGTCGAAGTCACACAGCCAAACCGCGATGCCTTTCTCTTTGCGCGCGACGCAATTGCCGGTGGCATGGAAGGCAAAGTCTGGCCCGAAGGGTTGGTCGAAGAAATCAGCGGCATGTAAATGAGGGAGACGATCCGCAAGACCCTTGCCCATATATCGCTTTGGGCAATGGGTCTGTGCCTGACCACATTGGTATCGTTGGATTTCTGGCAAGTCATCCAGCGATACGCCCTCGGCCAAAGCTGGCCTTGGGCGGGTGACGTCTCGGTCATCCTGCTGTTGACACTTGCGTGGATTGGGGCCGGTCATCTCTGGCTGGTGAACGGGCACATCGCCGTCGATTTTCTGCCGCTGAAAGACACACAATTGAACGCTCTCAAAACGGTGTTTGATGGTGTCGTGCTGATCGGCGGCGTGGTTCTGATCCCAATGACATGGGACACGATGCAGGCCTATTCCTTTATCGATCTGCCAACCTTGCCCGTGTCTGGTTCCATCAAATACGTGCCCGTCGCGGTCGGCCTCGGCTTTTTGACACTGGCGGCAGCGTTAACTTTTCTAAAGCACCGTGAATGATTGAGCTTGCTCTTCTCTTTTTGGTCTTCCTGGGGTTGCTTCTTGCTGGGGCGCCTGTGGCGTTGGCAATGGCCTCTTCTGTGGGGACATATGCAATTGTGTTCGCCCCTGCCCTGCCGTCGATCGTTCTGATCCAATACTTTATGCAGGGTCTGGACAACACAGCCTTTACAGCAATCCCATATTTCTTCCTCGCAGGCGCGATTATGAACCTCGGCGGTATGTCGACCCGCCTCCTTAGGCTGGCGCGCGCCGCCCTGGGCCATTTTCGAGGCGGCCTCAGCCACGCAAATGTTGGCGCCTCAGTTGTGTTTGCAGGCGTCTCCGGCTCGGCCGTTGCGGACGCGGCGGCGGTTGGCTCTGTCATGATCCCCGCGATGCGCAAAGAAGGCTATCCCGGCGCCTATGCCGCTGCGGTGACTGCGGCCTCGTCCACCATCGGTCTGGTGATCCCGCCCTCCATCCCGATGGTGATCTTTGGCCTCTTTACAGGCGCCGACATCGGAGCGTTGTTTTTGGCGGGCGTCGTACCGGGTCTCCTGATGGGCCTCTTTCTGGTTGGTGCCAGCGCGGCCCTGGCTGCGAAACGCGGATACCCCGCGTCGCCTTGGCAAGGCTGGGGCGAGCTTAGCGCCGCATTCCGAGGCTCGTTTTTCGCCCTGCTCATGCCTGTCTTGGTGGTCATCGGCCTTGTCGGCGGCCTGGCGACCACATCCGAAATCGGCGCGGTTGCGGCTGTCTACGCGGCACTCGTCAGCCTGCTGGTTTATCGCGAAGCCACGACCAGAGACATCGCGCGCGCCATCGGTCAAGCCGCCGCAGACAGCGCGCGGGTGTTGATCATCATCGCGATTTCTGGGGGCTTCGTCTGGATCATCGCCTCTTTGGGTGTCGCCCGCGATCTCGCTGCCCTTGTTGAAAGCTCTGGCCTCAACGGTCCGATCCTCTTGGCGCTCATCGCACTTATCCTGCTGGTGCTCGGCACGGTGTTAGAGCCCATCACGCTCTTGGTTGTCGTTGTGCCCTTGCTGGTTCCAGCCGCACAAGGCGCCGGGATTGATCTCATCCATCTGGGTCTCGTCTCGGTGCTGGCCGCGTCCATCGGACTTGTCACACCGCCCGTGGGAATCTTGCTTTACATAACTGGGGCGCAAGCGCAGGCTAAAGCGATGGACGTCATCTCGGAATCCCTGCCCTTTTTGGCCGCGCTTTTTGCGATCCTGACACTGGTGATTGTTGCCCCAGGCATCGTCACATGGTTGCCGAGCTTGGCTGCAAAATGACCGAACCCCGCCGCGACGCCCGTGTCGAAGAAACCTTGACCTTTCGTCTTTTGGTCGCCGTTAACCGGATCGTTCAGCCGTTCCAGGACGCATACGGCAAGACCTTCGATCTCACCTTGCCGGAATGGCGCTGTATGATGGCGCTCGCGTCAAAGCCGGGTTCGTCCGGCGAAGACATTGCCCGTCACATGGCGATGGACAAAATGATGGTCAGCCGTTCGTTGCGACGGTTGGAAAAGAACGGCCGTTTGATCCGCACGCAAGACCCGGCAAACGCCCGTCGCAATGCCTGGGAAATGTCCGAGGCCGGTTGGGACATCTTTGACACGATCCTGCCGTCTGCCTTGGATCGAGACCGAAAAGCCTTTGAGCACTTACCCGAAGACACAAAAGCCAATCTGATTCAGATCCTGCGGGATTTCGAAGTCGACTAAGGTGGGCCGCTCTGCCTGGTCACGGCAGCACAGGCTTTGCGTTTTTAGCGTGCCGCGCAACCAACATTCTCTGATCTTTCGGAATTGGAATAAAGTGCGCTGGCTTGGGCTGAACCCTCTTTTCGATCAATTCCGGGAAAATTGCGTGGATCTCCTCCCGCGCATCGGCCGAGAGCGCGTCAACAGCGTTGCCGCCCAAATACAAGCTTTCCGCAGGCGCGCCATTGGCAAAAATCACATCATGTTTGTCGAGCAGGACATGAAAATACGTCACTTCTGAGACATCCGTATCGACGTAGATGCCAGGCAATTGCGTAAGTTGGGTCGCAGAGACGAGAACCTCGTCCGCGCCAAACATCCGCTGACAAATGGGAGAGGAGACATACAAGCGGTGCTGCCTGGACACACGCAGGTCTTGGACTGGCAAACCGTTGCCCAAAGCCCCTTTGGAAATCACCACCGGGCGCAGTTTAGGGTTCGCGTCCAGCTCAGACGGCAAAATGGCTCGGCGACAAACCAGAACGATGGTCTCAAAGCAGTTCCGCTGAGACAACAGCCTGTCTTGTGCCGTCAAATCCTCAACCCGCTTTGGACCCGCATGCGTTTCGATCAATGTGCCTGCGCAGAAACACGCGACGAAATCGTCATAATCGCGAGAGGTCGATCCCGTCGGGTTGATCTCTGCGGTGACGGTCAGAACAGTGTTAGGCGGCGGGATATTACCTTCCCAAAAGACGGCATCAGGCACTTCCAAATTGGTGTTGGCCGAGAAATTGAAGCTCGTCATTATGTATTCGTTGCCGTCTGACCCTTCGAATACCAATGTGTAGGTCGGCGTTACAATCTGACCGGAATTGTACGAGACACCATCAAAGGTCACAGGGTCCTTCAGCGTTTGATTGGATTGTGCTTCGTCAAACGTCCCGTTTGTCGGATCTTGCACTTTGACAAAAGCGGATTCCCCTCCGCCATTCCAAGTGATCTGATCGCCTTTGTTGAGGTCGGATCGATAGGTTTTATCCTCCGCCGGGAGGAAACCGGGGTTTTGCGGGTTTGTCAGGTTGTCCGCTGCAAAAATCAGAAAACCTGTTTCAACCATCGCCCAATACCAATGCGCACTGCACTCTGTTCTGCCTCATTTTTTCTGCACATTCGTGCGTTTGGCCGCTGATAACATGAGGGGGCCTCGGGTTTGGAAAACGCTTCACCAAAAACAGCGGCTTGTGTGAAAAATGCAATAGATCCGCATCTTGGCGCATTCAGAACGTGCTTGGTGACCGCCGAAAGGCGCTGACTGGGTGGTTTTGCGAGCAGGCATTTCTGATCGAAAGGTTACGGCTGTCAGCCGCACCAGCCGAACGGCCATGCCCTCAAACTCAGCCAACAAGCTTAATGGTCGCGTCCTTCAAGACCGACAACCGCGAAAGCAAAGCGTCTCGGTCATCCGCGTTGTATTTAGAGTTGATGGCCGTTGCGTAGAAAAAATCCGCAATCGCGTGGCTGTCTTGGCCCTCGGCGCCATGCTTCGCGATTTCTTGCGCCAAAAAGGCCACCCAATCGTGGCGCGCTGTGGACAATTCGGCCTCAGCCGCGCTGTGCATTTCGTCAACCAACGACCGAAATTCTGGCGTTGCCTGCAGCTTGTCATAGATGTTGATCGGCACAACTTGCAGAAAGGCGTCGAGCTTTTCGCCCAAACTTTCGCAGGTGTCCCACAAAGTGCGAACCTCTTCTTGCATGCTGCCATTCACATAGGTGACAGCTGCGCGCAGAACTTCTGACTTGTTTGGAAACGTATTGTAAACGGTCGCCCGCGATAACTGCGCCGCCGCGGCAATGTCGGACATCGTCGTCTTGGCGTAGCCGTATTTCGAAAAGGTCTCCAACGCGGCGGATAACAGCAAGGCGTGAGACTCGGACATTTTGGGCCTTTACTTTCTAGCGTTCAACCTGCACCTTAGACAAAAATACAAATTTTGTCTAACCATATACCTACCGGTGGGAGACTTATATGCGTTTCACAGTAAATGGAACTGAACATGAGGTTGATGTCGAGGATGACATGCCTCTTTTGTGGGTCCTGCGGGATGAATTGGGCATAACTGGTCCAAAATTTGGCTGTGGCATCGCGCAATGCGGCGCCTGCACAGTGCATTTGGACGGTGTCGCGGTGCGTGCCTGTCAGGTCCCAGCGGCCACCGCTGCGGGCAGTGACGTCACCACAATCGAAGGCTTGGGCACACCAGAAAGCCTGCATGCCGTTCAGCAAGCATGGGTCGAACACCAAGTTGCGCAATGCGGCTACTGCCAATCCGGCCAAATCATGCAAGCCGCCAGCCTGCTCGATTTGAACCCAGAGCCCTCGGACGAGGAAATCGACATCGTTATGAGCGGGAATTTGTGCCGCTGCGGAACCTACCCGCGTATCCGAGCCGCCGTAAAAACGGCCGCCAAAACTTTGCAGGAGGGGTAAGCATGGGACGTCTTCGTACATTCACCCGCCGCGCCTTTTTGGTTGGATCTGTGGCCGCCGCTGGCGGCGTTGCTTTCGGCACCTACATGGTGCGGCGTGATCCGGCGAACCCCTTGCAGGACAACCTCGCCGAAGGCTCGGCTGCGTTTAACCCTTGGGTGCTTATTGATGGCGAAAAGATCACGCTGATCACTCCGCATGCGGACAAGGGCCAGGGCGTCGCCTCAAGCCAAGCGGCCTTGATCGCCGAAGAGTTGGACGTGGAATTTGGCCAATTCGACATCAGCTTTGGCATGCCCTCCGCCGCCTATTGGAACACTGGCATGGCCGAAGAATCCGTGCCGTTTCCCGCCACCGATGAAGGCTTTGCCGCCGAGACCATGCGCGACGTCATGGGCGGTGTAATGAAGCTCTTGGGCATGCAGGTGACCGGCGGCTCGACCGCGATGGCCGACAGTTTCGACAAACTCCGCCGCGCAGGCGCCAGTGCGCGCGAGACATTGAAACTGGCCGCAAGCCAGCAATCCGGTGTCCCCGTTGCGCAACTGAAAACCGCCAACGGTGCTGTTCAAATGCCAGATGGGTCCGCGCTGAAGTACACCGAGCTCGCCGCCCTTGCCGCAACGCTTGAGCCCGTAACCGACGTGCCTCTGCGTGACGCGAGCGAATGGCGCCTCATCGGCAAACCAATGCAGCGTTTGGACATCGTGGCGAAATCCACCGGCACGCAGGACTACGGCGTCGATCTCAGCATTGATGGCATGGTCCACGCGACCGTGTGCACCAACCCTCGCCAAGGTGGTGCGCTGATTGGCTATGACGCGAGCGCTGCCGAACAGATGCGCGGCGTCAAAGCGGTACTTGAGATCACCAATGGCGTCGCCGTTGTTGCCGACAACACCTGGCGAGCGATGCGTGCGATGTCACAGATCGACTTTGACTGGGGCCCCGCGCCCTATCCTGCGGAACAGGCGGATCATTGGAAAACGCTGGAAGAGAGCTTTGTCGACGACCGGGTCGACAGCGTCTGGCGGGATGACGGCGATGCTGAGGCGAGCCTTGCAGATGGCAATGTGTTCGAGGCCGAGTACCGTTCGCCCTACGTCGCCCACGCACCGATGGAGCCGTTGAACGCCCTTGTTCTGGTCGAAGACGACCGCGTTCAAGTTTGGTCGGGTCACCAAATCCCCCGACAGGTGCAAATCGAAGTCGCCAAGATCACTGGCCACGACCAAGAGCAAGTGTTGTTCTACAATCAATTCATTGGCGGAAGCTTTGGCCACCGTCTCGAATTTGAGCACATCAAACAAGCGGCTGAGATTGCAAATCAAATGCGCGGCACGCCGGTCAAAATGACCTACAGCCGCGAAGAGGATTTTGCGCATGACTTCCCACGTCACATCGCCATCGGGCGCGGGCGTGGCCAGGTCAAAGATGGCAAAGTCACGTCGATCTCGCTCGACATCGCTGCACCCTCAGTCGTCAGCTCTCAGATGGGCCGGATTGGCATGTCTGTTCCGGGTCCCGATACACAGATCGTCGCGGGCGCTTGGAACAACCCCTACAAATTCGACAATTTCCGTATGCGCGGTTTCCGCGCCCCGGAACTTGCCCCCACTTCGTCATGGCGCGCGGTTGGCGCGCCCGGGGCGGGCTTTATCTTTGACACGTTGCTCGACGAATTGATTCACGAGGCCGGTGCAGACCCGATGGAAGAACGGATCCGGCTGATCGACCACGACGATTCACGCAAAGTGCTCGAAGCTGCGGCAGAACTGTCGAATTGGGGCAGTGACCTGGGCCCCAATCGTGGACGCGGCGTCGCCTTTGTCGAAAGCTTTGGCGTCCCAATGTGCGAAGTCGTCGAGGTGACCAACACAAAACACGGCATCAAAATCGACCGGGTCTATGCCGTCTGTGACGTGGGTACGGTCGTTGACCCTGTGAACTTTGAGAACCTCGTTCAGGGCGGTGTTGTTTTTGGATTGGGTCACGCCATCAACTGCGAAATCACCTATTCCGACGGTATGGCGCAGCAATCCAATTACCACGCGCACGAGGCTATGCGCCTTTATCAATGTCCAGAAATCATCGTGAAAGGTCTGGAGAACGGCGACAAAATCCGCGGTATGGGCGAACCACCTGTCCCCCCTGCCGCACCTGCGCTTGGCAACGCAATCTTCGCCGCAACGGGTCAGCGCATTCGCACGATGCCGTTCATCAATCACATCGACTTTGTGTAACGGAGGTCATTGATGCGCTTACTTGCCATTTTGGCGGCTGCGCTTGTCGCAGGGGCCGCATTTGCCGCCGGTGAAAAGGTCAAAATTGACCCCCCCGCCGCAGCCACAACAGCCGAGGGTTTAGCCGCGTTTGAGCGAATTTACGAGGTTGCCTCGCACCCCAGATGCTCCAATTGCCACGTGGGTTCGGACAATATCCCTATGTGGTCCGGCCCCAGCTATGGCCGAACGCGCCCGCATGGCATGAACATCAACGCCGGAGAGAGCCGGATCGGAGCCGAATATCTGTTGTGTTCAACCTGCCACGCCTATCGTGAAACAGGCCTTGTCGACACACCGCATGCCGCTCCACAGGTCGCCGCAGATTGGCAACTTGCTCCGGTCGAGGCGGAATGGTTCGGAAAGTCATCCATCGAGATTTGCCAGCAACTGCGCGATCCTGAGCGGAACGGCGGGCGTGGCATGCTCGAACTTGCCGCGCATTTGGATCACGACGTCATCCTGCACTGGGCTTGGAACCCCGGCGGCGGTCGCGAGCCTGCTCCGCATTCGTTGCAAGAGCACGTGAACGATATCCTGACATGGGGCGTCGCTGGCTTTCCTTGCGAAGACGACTGATCGGCAATCGCCTCGGCGCCGTTCAAAACATCCTGCGCGAGGCACCTATCAAAGGTGTCTCGCCGTTCTGGATCGGCAGATCCACTATGTCTCGCGTCCCCACAAGATCGCCTGCCAGCTCCGTTGTCTGACGTATCTTTGAAACAGCAAAGTCGCCCCTAAAATCACGAACATGGCAGGAAGAACCACGTGAAATCCAAAGAGGTGCATCGCGACGATGCTTGCACCGAACAACGGGACGAAAAGCAGCGTCCAAAGGCGCCACGCGTTTCGCTTGTGTGATTTGGACGTGGTTCTCACCCTCCCGCCCCAACAACCGAGGTGGCCTTCAGTTTATGGGTTTTCGGTTCGGTGTCATGTTAAATTCAGGTCGCGCTGTCCCAGCAATGGCCCCTACCCGCCCGACGGTCTCTTGGGTAAAACTGCAAGGCGGGCCTGAGAGGAGTCATTCATGTCGCGTGCGCTCAAGATCCTGTGGATCAATCGCTTTTGTCTCGCTGACACGTCCAGCGGGGCCGCGATGGCCGCGCGGGATATGTTGACCCAGCTCTCTCTCAGAGGGGCAAACATGGCTGTGTTGGGCATGACCTGCTTTGACAAGCCCGTCGGTCGGGACAGCATACAAGACCAGCTCGACGCCCAAGACGGCGCGTCGCTCTTCACGGTCGAACAAGGGCGCCTGACGCATAACTTGATCCCAACACGGGACTGGCGCGCAAACGAAGTACGCCTGAGCGAGCTCGACGCACTCTATAAGCTCTACCACCAAGTGCTGGGAGATTTCGAACCCGACCTCGTTTGGTTTTTCGGTGGGCACAGCTTTGACATGCTGATCCCATCCGAGGCGAAACGGCGCGGCATCAAGACTGTCGCCTATGTCCCGAACGGCAGCTACATGAGCAATGAATGGTGCCGTGATGTGGATCTGATTGTAACAGAAACCAACGCAACGGCGCAGATGTACAAAGACCGGGTTGGCTTTGATGCGCAAACCGTTGGTGTCTTTATCGAACCCGAGGCCTATGTGGCCAAGACCCACAGCCGAACGGCGGTTACGTTCGTCAATCCGGTGCTCGAAAAAGGCGGCGGGCTGGTGGCGCAATTGGCTATTGCGATGGAAGAAAAGCGGCCCGATATCCCGTTTCACATCGTCGAAAGTCGCGGCAAGTGGGATGAGACGTTGGAACAGGTCCAAAGCACTTTGGGCAAAGACCACCGCCCCCTGACAAACGTCAAAGTCATTGGGCATACCAACGACATGCGACCCGTTTACGCCGAAAGCCGGGTGCATCTGGTGCCCAGCCTTTGGTGGGAAGGCGCCGGACGGGTCGTGGTGGAGGCGATGCTGAACGGCATTCCGACGATCGTCACAAACCGCGGCGGACCGCCTGAACTCATGGGGAATGCCGGTTTCAAGCTTGATCTCAAGGATGCGTTTTTTGAACCACCTTACGGCAAGCTATTGCCAGCCAAAGCGCTAGATCGTGTGGTCTCTCTTATCGAGAGGATCTTTGACGACGAAGACCTGTATGCCGATCTCTCCGCCAAGGCGTTCAAAGTCGGCGAGACGCAACACAGCATCAAACGCAATGGGGACCGGCTCAACGCCATGCTCCGATCCCTCTGCGCCGAGAAGCTGGATCAAACGGTATAGTTCAGCGCCATCCGGCCGCCGTCGATGTAGATGGTCTCGCCCGTCACGTAACTCGCCTTTTTCGAACAGAGGAACGCGACAACGTCACCGATCTCTTTCGCTGTGCCGACCCGCTTTAGCGGCGTGCGCGACAGAGCCGTCGCAAGGGCCGCGGGGTTGGCATTGACGCCCGCCATCATCGCCGTATCGATTGACCCTGGCCCAACGGCGTTGACGCGGATGTTGTGTGGGGCCAGCGCCAAGGCAGCGACTTTGGTCAACTGCATCACGCCCCCTTTGGAGGCGCAGTAAGCCGGGATCGCGGGGATCGCCAGATGCGCGTTGATCGACGACATATTCACGATTGCCCCTTCGATACCCGCTGCAACCATCGATTTTCCAGCGCGCTGCGTGGCAAGGAATACGCCCTTGAGGTTGATGTCGATGACGCGGTTAAAGGTCTCCAGATCATAGTCCAGAAAGTCCCCAGGCATTGCCACGCCAGCGTTGTTCACCAGCGCCGAGATCGGCCCATGCTTGGTTTCAATCGCGTCAAACATGGCGTCGATCTGGGCGGGATCGCCCATGTCACAGGTCAACGCATCGACAGCCCCCAACGTCTTTGCGGCCTCGGCCACACCATCGGCGTTGATATCAGCCAGAATGACGCGCATTCCATCGGCCTTTAAGGCCTCGGCGCAGGCATAGCCGATGCCTTGGGCACCACCAGTGATCAGGGCGAGAGGTTGATCCGACATGAGAACTCCATTCTTGGCTGTTTGTCCGCACCCTCGCGCCCGCGCGCGTCGAATTCAAGGGGCGCGTCCGCAAGAGGTGGACCCGCACGCCAAAACAAGTGACTATGCCGCCAACACCACAGGAGATCGCAGATGCCAAACCTCAAAACCACCGCAGCCGAGATGGTCGCGGCCGCCCGCGCCCGTATCGAAGAGATCGAAACACCTGATCTGATTGCGATGGTGGACGATCCCGATGTGGTCATCGTTGATATTCGTGACGTGCGCGAACGTGAACGCGGTGGCTTTATTCCCGGCAGTTTTCACGCGCCGCGCGGGATGATCGAGTTTTGGGTAGACCCCGACAGCCCGTATTTCAAAGACGTGTTTGGCCAGGACAAAAAATACGTGTTCCACTGTGCATCCGGCTGGCGATCCGCTTTGACGGTGGCCACGCTGCAAGACATGGGCTTTGAAGCCGCCCACCTCAAAGAGGGGTTTTCCACATGGGAAAAACACGGCGGACCAATCGATAAGTGATGTGTGACGCGCACATCTGAAACCGAAAAGGGCGGCCTGTTTCAGCCGCCCATTTGTCATGTTGCGTGAAACCGCGATGGGGCAGGTTTACAAAAACCCGAACAAATCTGCGGTTTCCGCCACCCCTGCCAAAGCGCCAAAGTCGTAGCTGTCCAACGCATCCTGCGACAATACTTCAATCGCCTCGACACCCAAAAGGCGCAGGTTGTTTGCATCAAGGAACGCGTCGACATCTGTGATGCCTGTGTCAGAGACAATCAACAGCGTGTCGATGCCGCCGCCGCCCAGGAACAGATCTTTGTCCCGGCCATCCACGCCACCGATCGAGCTCGCGGCAGTGTAGACAAAGATGTCGTTGCCCGCGCCGC
The DNA here is from genome assembly GCA_964649815.1 of uncultured Rhodobacterales bacterium. Classification (GTDB taxonomy): domain Bacteria; phylum Pseudomonadota; class Alphaproteobacteria; order Rhodobacterales; family Rhodobacteraceae. Next base: position 16,688 of record CAZYQC010000009.1, read on the forward strand.
CAAAGGCGATGTCGCTGCCCAGGCCATCGATGATCAGGTCGTCGCCAGAATTGCCTTGCAAAAAGTCATCGCCCGCCCCGCCGGCCACAACATCTGTGCCAGAGCCGCCCAGAACCTTGTCGCGGCCCGATCCACCAGACAGCACATCATCACCTGATCCGCCAAAAACCTTATCACGGCCAAGGCCACCCAAGACGATGTCGTCGTCCGCGTTGCCGTATAGCTTGTCATCACCATGACCGCCAAACAGCAGATCAACGCCCGCATTGCCAAAAACAACGTCGTCGCCCAGGCTTGCGAAAATAGTTTGATTCCCGTCGCCGCCAGAAATCCGATTGTCCCCGTCATCGCCATCGATCTGCGTGTTGTTCAGCGTCATCGCCTGGAAGATCGCGAACACTTCGTGCAGTTCTTGCGTCGGATGCACCGGGTCGATGAAGCCGATCTGATCAATCGGGATATCGTCAATCAACAACGTATTGACCGGATCACTGTTCGGCAGGGCATTCGACAGGGTCAGGAATCCAAAGGTTTCCGGGTCGGCCTGTACTTCTGCGGCGAGGCCAAAGAAATCGACGAATTGCACATCGACACCACCCGCAGCGAGCCCTGCTCCGATCAGCTTGAGCCCATCGTTCAGGCTCGCCGACACATCGTCCAAAAGATCCGCCGTCTCTGGCCCAAAGACCGAGATGAATACGTTGGAATTCGGCAAAAAGCTCCCACCGGGAAGCAGATTGAACACGATGGTTCCAACGCCCGATTGCGCAAGAATTTGGGCCTGCGCCGAAATCGCGCCCAGCACGCTCGCAACACCTTGTACGAGAATGGTCTCGTCGATGAACCCTTGTGCCGTCGCCGTGCGACCGATTGCATTCAGATCGTTAAATCCAATGAAGATCGATGCAGCCGACGTGGCCAAAAACGCGGCCCGTTCCGCGTCAGAACCCGGAAGCGCGGAAATCGCTTGGGTAAAGCTGCTGACCTGCTGCTCTAAGGTTGATGCGGTTGTTGTACCGCCGTGACTGTCGGCTGTTGCAATCGCGCCCCCCACGGCGTGATTTGTACCGCTGAAATCGTCGTAGAACGTGCTCGAATCCGTTGGGATATTCACAAGCCCCGGCACTATGTCGGCATAGACATCACCATTGGTGAAACTGTCGCTGTAAACGACGCCTCGCTCAACAAAATCCACAGGCTCACCTGCGGTGTTGGTGCCTGTGATCACCGACGGCGGAAATGCTCCGCCGAAAAACGTGTCAATTGCACCGTTGTCACTGAGGCTGTCGCCAAAGACAAACAAGGCCGAATAGGCCGTGTCTTGTGTCATATATTCCTCCCTTCGCCCTCGAATTGTACATCGCGGGCTTCTGTTCTCGTAACAGGGGAGATTAGATGCGCCTCATGCTGTGACAAGGCAAAACGGCGCGGCCAGAGCATGCCGTAACGTTAAGCATTTTCAAACTCATACGGACAATGTGGCCTCAACCGCCTTGCGCCACCGTGCCGCGCGATCTTGTCGGTCGGTTTCCGGCATCTGCGGTTCAAATTGCCGGTCACACGCCCAGGTTTTGGCAAATCCCTCTTTGTCGGGATAAACGCCCACCGCCATGCCCGCCAACCAGGCCGCACCCAATGCGGTGGTCTCTACCCCGGAGGGCCGGTCAACGGGCGCGCCCAAAATATCGGCCAGAAATTGCATGGCCCAGTCATTCGCGCTGAGCCCGCCATCGACGCGCAAAACGGCATCAGTGGCGGCGGGCCAATCGGCTTTCATCGCGGTCCACAAATCCATTGTCTGAAAGCCCACACTTTCCAACGCCGCGCGCGCCATATCCGCCGGACCTGAATCCCGTGTCAAACCAAAGACCGCGCCACGGCATTCCGCGTTCCAATAAGGCGCCCCAAGACCTGTGAACGCGGGCACAATGATCACCTCACCCCGCCCTGTGGTTGCCAGCGCCTCGGTCTCGGGCGCGGACGCAATAATGCCCAAACCATCGCGCAACCACTGCACCACAGCACCCGCCACGAAAATGGACCCTTCCAAAGCGTGGGTCGTCTCGCCATCCAACTGATAGGCAATCGTAGTCAGCAAACGATTTTGCGACGCAACCGGCGCTGCACCTGTGTTCAACAAAGCAAAGCAGCCTGTGCCATAGGTCGACTTCATCATGCCCGGCGCAAAGCAAGCCTGCCCAATCGTTGCGGCCTGTTGGTCGCCGGCAACTCCGCAAATCGGAACCGGCGCGCCCAGCACGTCCGTCACGCCAAAGTCGGCGGCACAATCCTTGACCTCGGGCAGCATCTCGACCGGAACATCAAGCAATGCGCACATGTCCGCCGACCATGCACCTTGGTGAATATCGTACAGCATCGTGCGGCAAGCGTTGGTCGCGTCCGTCACATGCGCCGCACCACCGGTGAGTTTCCAGATCAACCAACTGTCGATTGTGCCGAACTTGACCTCGCCGCGCTTAGCCCGATCCCGAAGGTTCAGCGTTTCGAGCATCCATTTCACCTTGGTGCCCGAAAAGTAAGGATCCGCCAGCAAACCCGTGATGGCCGTGATGTCAGCCTCCTTACCCGCAGCCTTCAACTCGGCACAAAAAGCGGCGGTCCGACGGTCCTGCCACACAATCGCGTTGTGCAAAGGCTCCCCTGTTGCGGCATCCCATATCACAGCAGTCTCACGTTGGTTGGTGATCCCGATGGCCGCGATATCCTGGGCCGTCAGGCCTGCGCCTTTCAGAGCCTCTTGGCACACCGCAACCACGCTGTCCCAAATCTCAATCGCATCATGCTCGACCCACCCCGAGGCCGGAAAATGCTGCGTGAACTCTTGCTGAGCCGTCGCGATTGGCTGCATCGCGGCATCAAAGACAATCGCGCGGCTTGATGTTGTCCCCTGATCAATGGCCAAAACATACGTCATATTTCTTCCCCCGCTTGCACCATAAACGCCTCTAGGCGCGTGACAGCATCCCCTTTGATATGCAGCCCCAACTTGCTGCGCCGCCACAAGACATCGTCGGCTGTGCGCGCAAATTCTCGCGACATCATCCAACGCACCTCAGCCGCCGTTAAAGTTGCTCCGAAATCCTCTCCCAGATCTTGAATCTCAACAGCGCTGCCCAAAACTTCCCACGCTTCGGTGCCGTAGGCCTGGATCAACCGCAAAGCCCATTTGTCCGTCAGAAAGCCATAGTCGGCCCGCAATTTGGCACAGAGTTCCGCCACCCCATCAACCGGGAAATCTCCGCCCGGCAATGTCACTTCTGCGGTCCAGGCGTCACCCAAATCCAATTTCGCCAAAGCCTGTTCAGCCAGCTTTCGATAGGTGGTGATCTTGCCTCCAAAAACGCTCAACAAAGGCGCGCCGCCCACGTCTTCATGCGCCAAAACGTAGTCCCGCGTCGCCGCCGTCGCACTGGTTGCACCGTCATCATAAAGCGGCCGGACACCCGAATAGGTCCAGACGATGTCGTCTTCGGTCACTGGCTTTGCAAAATATTCGGAGGCGAACGCACAAAGATACGCCTGTTCCTCGGGCGAAATCTTGGGCGTCTCATCGGCACTGCCGTGATCGGCATCCGTTGTTCCAATCAGCGTGAAATCTTGTTGGTAGGGAATGGCAAAAATGATGCGACCATCTGTGCCTTGGAAAAAATAGGCCTTCTCATGATCAAAAAGCCTGCGGGTTACGATATGGCTGCCGCGCACCAACCGCACGCCATGCGCAGCATTCTGGCGCAAGACACCTGTCAAAACATCCGCGACCCAAGGCCCACCGGCGTTGATCAGCCTGCGCGCCCGAAACGACCCCTTTTCCGTTTCAATGTGCCACAGGCCCTCTCGTACCTCTGCCCCGGTCACGCGACACCGCGTCTCAATCCGAGCGCCGCGCGCTTGCGCGTCGCGCGCGTTCAACATGACCAAACGCGAATCCTCGACCCAGCAATCCGAATATTCATAAGCCCGAGCGAACCGATCTTGCAGCGCCGCGCCCTCAGGCGCTTTTCGCAGGTTGAGCGTCTTCGTCGCCGGCAAAATCTTCCGACCTCCAAGAGAATCGTACAACAACAATCCAAACCGAATAAGCCAGGCCGGCCGCCGACCCTTCATCCACGGCATGAAAAAGCTCAGCAACCGCGACGTCGGCGTTTCACTGTCAAACCGCATGTCCGGCGCATAAGGCAGCACAAATCGCATCGGCCAAGAGATGTGCGGCATCGCCTTGAGAAGCGTTTCGCGCTCTTTCAGAGCCGACGCCACCAAGCCAAATTCGAAAAACTCCAAATACCGCAAACCACCATGAAACAACTTGGTCGACGCCGACGAGGTAGCACCCCCAAGATCGCCCGCCTCAGCCAAGGCAACAGTCAAACCCCGCCCCGCCGCATCACGCGCAATGCCGGCGCCATTGATCCCACCACCAATGATAAAGACATCGACCAGTTCGTCCGACATGACTTCGCCTCACATGTTTGCGCTCACGCCTAACGCAGAAATGAGGGGGCTGTCTGCCCCCTCACACTCCCCCGAGGATATTTTTTGCCAAAAGAAAAGCAGGAGGCGCAAAACACCCCCTGCTCTTGAAAGCATCTGCTTTCTTCTGGCACGGTCATCGGCGTCCCCGCCTGTACCGTGGTGCCAGGCTGGGCGAGAAAGATGAAGATTGTCTTTCTTTTGGCTAAAAATATCCAACTCGCGACGCAAACATGGGGACAGAAGCCACGGCTGTTGAGCGCGCCAGACGCCAATGGGCCAGTCCAGTATCGAATGCGCCGAAGGCGCGCGATTTTGTTAGACGCGAGCAGCGTGGATCAGGTCGGGGCCGAAGATCGTGTCGGCGTGTTCGGCCATGTAGATGCGCATCCAGGGCGTATAGTCGCCGGGATTTCGGGCGACCGAAGCCATGAGGTCATGGTAATCCATCCAGGCGATGTCCATCACTTCTTCTGGGTTTGGGCGCACGGTGACATGGCCAGTTGCCCGGGCGAGGAACACGTCCACGACTTCGTGCTCGATCAGGCCGTTTCCAACCTCGGCGCGATATTCTAGGTGGTGGCGGTGGTCGGGCACCAGGCCTTCGATACCCAACTCCTCGCGCAAGCGGCGGATGGCGCAGGCGGCGGGGGGCTCATCAAAGTCGGGATGCGTGCAACAGGTGTTCGTCCACAGACCGGGCGTGTGGTATTTTCCCATCGCGCGCCGTTGCAACAGGACTTCGGTTCCTCGGACGACGAAAACAGAGACGGCCTTGTGGCGCAGCCCGCGCACATGCGCGTCAAGCTTGTCGACAGGCACCAATTCGCCATTCACCCAGGCCGGGATCAGGATGCTCATCAGATGCGTTCCGGAGCGACCAAACCGGTCAGATGCGCCAGGTTTTTGACGCCGATTTTCAGATGCGCCAGCGGGCGCGCCTTGACCAGCTTCTTGTTCATATAAGCCTCGAAGGTCAGCCGCTGTACATCGACGTCATGGCACAAAGACACAAAGCGCTCGCGCCGCATGTCAGAGCGGTAATAGGCGTTCTGCATCGAAGCCAGAACGCGGAAAACTGTTTTGTGTTCGCGCATAAAGAGCTTTCTTGCCAGGCGCAGGTCTTTAACACGGCCCGAGGCCAAGGTCGCGGCGCATGCTGTCGCAGCCACGCGGCCACCGACCATCGCATAATAAATGCCCTCACCCGAGCTGGGCGCGACGACGCCCGCGGCGTCACCAGCCAGAACAACGTCTTGCCCGTTGTCCCAGCGATCCAGAGGCTTAAGCGGAATGGGCGCGCCTTCTTTTCGCAAAGTTTCACAACCCTCGAGCCCGGACGCTTTGCGCAACGCGGCGGTCGCTTCCTTGAGATCCACGTCCGAGACTTCGGTGCCCATGCCAACGCTCGTCGTGCCGCCATGCGGGAACACCCAGCCATAAAAATCCGGCGAGATGGCGCCGTCATAGACGACATCACACCGCATCGGGTCGTACTTATCGTTTGCAGGGGGTGCTGCGATGATCTCGTGATAAGCCAGCACGTATGGAATTTTGTCGCCGCCTGGCACTTCGGCCCGGCCAACGCGCGAACGTGCGCCGTCAGCGCCGATGACCAAACGGCACACCAATTCGCGCTCTTCGCCGGTGGCTTTGTCCCGGTAGACCACAGCCGTTTGGCCGTTTGCGCGGCTTACGCGCAAAAAGGTACCCACTTTGTAATCGGCCCCTGCTTTGACCGCGCGTGCGCGCAGAAATGGATCGAAATCCTTGCGATCGACCATGCCGACAAAGCCGTTCTCGATTGGAATGTCGACCTGACGTCCCGTGGGCGAGATCATGCGCGCCGTGGTGACTTTGGTCAGCAGTTGATCGTCACCAATGTGAAAGTCCTGCATTAACCGAGGAGGGATCGCCCCGCCGCAGGGTTTGATACGCCCTTCGCGGTCGAGCAAAGCCACGGAATGACCTGATCGGACGAGGTCTTCGGCCGCGGTCGCCCCTGACGGGCCTCCGCCCACAACAACTACATCATATGTCATGACATCATTCTCCTGGAACCATAGCGCGAGGCGCGCCTTGTGACTTATGCGCCATCACGCGGACGGCCATTGCGGCGGCGGCCAAAAAGAGGCCAGCCTCCAGCATGAAAACGGCTCCGAACGCTGTCGCATCATCGCCCACGGAAACGCGCAGCACATCAACCATCGCGGCGCCCACAAGGCCACCAAAGCCTGCGGCCAAGGCTTGCGCCGCACCCCAAAGGCCCATGCGTGTGCCTTCGCGCGCGCTGCGGCCTTGTCCCGCCAAAGCCATCATCGAGCCAATCGCGGCCACAGCGAAAATGCCGTTGAACATGCCCAAGGCCACCACCGCGGCCATCAAAGGCGCGCTGGGGCCGATTTGACCCAGCATTGTAATTGCCGCGAGCGCCAGCGCTGATCCGAGGCAGCCGACAATAACCCAATTGCGCAGGCTGCCGATGCGCAGGCCCGTCGCCAACACGCCAACCGCCACCATTCCGACAAAGACGCCCCCATTCTGGGCCCCCGACAATTGGGTCGATTGGCCGGGCGTGAAGGCGAACACCAAACCTGCGTAGGGCTCGAGGATCAGCTCTTGCATGAAATACGCCGTCATCGACAAAAAGACGAAGAGCGTAAAATTACGCGCTTGCGGTTCCGCCCAAATCTCGGCCAGCCCCTCTCGAAACGGCATCGTCTCGGGCTCAGGCGTGATGAGCACGCGCCGTTCCATCCCGAAGACGGCTATGCCGGTCAGGCAAACCGCAGCAGCACCAACGATCCACACGATGCGCATCAACAAGGCTGGCGAATATGGGTCAAGCTGCGCGCCGACGATGCCGGCGGTCACAGCGATGCCTGCGATCATCATCAGCCATGTGATCGTCGCCGCCGCAGGGCGCCTGGTTGGCGCGGTTGCGGTCGCCAGTAAGGCCAGCAGGGATGTTCCCGACGCACCGACGCCCAATCCGATCAGCGCATAGGCCACAACGGACAGGGCAAGCCCCGCAGCGAAACGATGCTCCAACAGCACAACGCCATAGGCGGCAAGAACCGCACCTAAGGCCAGGGCAATGACACCGCGCATAATCCAGCGCGTCCGATTGCCTCCGGTATCCGAGAGAAAGCCCCAGTTGGGTCGGGTGATTTGAATACCGTAATGCAACGCCACCAAAAGGCCGGGCAAAACGGCTGGCAACGCCAGCTCGACAACCATCAATCTGTTCAGCGTCGAGGTCGTCAGCACCACAATTGCGCCCAAGCACATCTGCACCAAACCCAGCCGCGCAATATCGAGCCAGGAGAGATGTCGCTTTGTGACCGAGCGCATCACGCCAACCCCCGCAAGGCAAAGGCGGCAATCATCATGCCCGCCACGTACAGCAGGACGCCCGTGCCATTGTACCAAGGTGCTTTGGCCTTGGGGTCGCGGAACATGATCCGCATCGCCCAGAATTGGACGAGCAACAGCACCGCGATCCCCGATGCGTGCCACGGTCTTCCCCAGACCATCAGCAATGCAATAACGCCCATTTGCGGCAGGCTCATTACTGTGCAGGCAACTTGCGCGGCGCGGCGCGGGCCCAGCGTGACTGGCAAAGACTGCACACCCATCTGGCGGTCGCCTTCCAGGGCTTTGAAATCGTTCAGCGTCATGATCCCGTGCGCACCCAGGCCATACAGCAACGCGACCCAGAGTATTTCTGGCCGCGGGGCGCCCGCACTCAGGACTGCTGCGCCAGTGATCCACGGCAGGGTCTCGTAGCTGAGACCGACCAAGCCAGGCCCCAGCCAGCCGGACCGCTTTAACCGGACAGGTTCCGCCGAATAAGCCCAGGCGGCCAAAACCGCGAGGCACGTCGCGACGAACCCCCAAAAGCCCAACAAAGATCCCAAGGCCAAAGCCACAGCGGACATGACCAGCGCAATCCACAAACCCCAACGGCCCGGAATACGACCCGACGGGATCGGTCTGTAAGGCTCGTTGATGGCATCGACATGCCGGTCACACCAATCGTTTGCGGCCTGGCTCATCCCGCAGACCACGGGCCCAGCGAGAATGACGCCCAAAACAACCAGCCACCACCGCTCGGCCGGCGACGCGCCTGACGCGACGACGCCACACAAATAGGCCCACATCGGCGGGAACCATGTGATCGGTTTGATCAATTGCAATGCCGCCGCGGGTTCGGGGTAGCGGCGCGCGTGTATCGTCTGCGGGACATCCATAGTGTCAACTATGGCTGACACATTGAGTCGTGGCAAGCGCCCTTACAAGACCAGCAAGTTAACCGTCTTTGGCCAAGAGGCCGTATTTCCGCAGCTTGACGTACAAAGATTGTCTGCTCAGACCCAGCATCTCGGCCGCTGCCACCCGGTTGTTGCGCGTCAACTCAACTGCCGTTTCCACGCACATCTTTTCGACCACGTCGGTCGTTTCGGCCACGATCTCCTTCAGCGAGGCAGAGCCGACCAGGTCCATCACGTTCCGTCCAGGATCAGGCAAGCTCGCACCGCCGGTGCTGGTTTTGCCGCGTGAAGGATCCATACGGCTCATGTCACGGATGATCAGACCGATCGCGGGATGTTTTTGATGGTCCAGATAGGTTGCCGACGCCTCGACAGGCACTTTGGATCCAAGCTCGTTCAGAACCTTGGTCGAGTAGACGCGCATCTGTCCGGCAGATTTCGCGTTATCAAGCAAAACGCCCAAATCGACCTGTCCCCGCGCCAGATGATCGGCCAAAGATCGGCCCACAACCTCGGTCAGGTGCGCCGCCCCGACCAGATCAAGAAACGACTCGTTGACCGACAGGATTTTGCCGCGTGCATCCATGAACAAAATGGCATCAGCCGTAGCCGCAAAAAGCGCGCCTTCTAGGCGTGTACTTTCTTCGTCGCGCGGGATTTCTTTGTCGTCCGACAGAATTCGGCACAACATCACGCGCTGACCCCCTGCCCGGAAAACATGCGGGACCAGAGAAACCGCCGCACCCGTGCGCGAGGTTACGGCCAAAACAGGCTCGGGCTGGTCAGCAAGTGTTGCGTTCAGCAAGCTTTCGGTAAGCTCTGCACCTGAACGGTTGCTAAAGTGACTGGCAAGTCCTGTGCCCACCAAAGAGGTTTCGTTCAGCCCCAAAAGCTGCCCCGCCGCAGCGTTGGCATCATCGATCCGGCCGGTTCCCAATGTGACGAAAACAGCCGCTTCCTCTACATTATTCAAAAGAACGCGGTAGCGCGCATCGAATTCCCGCCGCGCCTCATACCCACGTTCAAGCGCCAATTGCGCTTGCACCAATTGCTGTTGTGTCTCGGCGATTGGGCGCAGATCCCGTCCCAAAAGAAGGGCAGCCCCCTCATGACCAAAGCGGTGGAACGTATAGCGCACAGGATATTGCCAGGTCGCATTGTCCTTGTGATTGAGCTCAATAAAGCGCGGCGGCGTCGCGCCCGACAAATAAAGGTCATGCGCGGCCTGGAACATCTCGATGCTCTCATCCGTCAGGAACTCTGAAATCGGACGCCCTTCCCAATGGTCAAGGTTGCCAAAACTTTCTGCGCTTTGATTGATCACCACCGATAGGATCGCACCGTCCGAAGACACCACCAGTGCCAGATCAGAGGCCGCCGCCAAAATGCTGCTTAAAAACTCCGGCTCAATAAGAGGGACCGAACCACTGGTCCAAAACGTGCTGCCGCCTGTCGTCATTCTTCCGTCACTGCCCTGCTCTGCTTAAGACACAGCGTAACGACATCTTTTGCTACGTTCGTCACCAAATCCACGTTCGTGGTGTCCACTATGCTCGCATCATCATCCGGCAACGCGCCGCCCAATACCAAAAGCGGCGCGTTATCTATCGCATTTCGCACACTAAAAACGGTTTGCGCGATGGTTTCAAGACCAGCAGACCGCGCGCAGGTGAAGAGAACCGCATTTGGACGATCAAAGAGAATGCGCGAAACGATCATTTCGTTGCGCTCGCAAAAGGCCGTGGCAACATGGCAGCCCATGCGCCGCAGCTGCGCCGCGACGACACTGGCCCCAAGAAAGTGCTGCTCCCCCTCAGGGACAACAATCAACATCGACAGATCCAGCGGCGGCGCCATCCCCCGCAGCGTCGTATCCTCGGACGCCTCTGCCAAAAGCCCCTGCAACCGCAGCGCACCAATCGTGACCTGCGCAAAATCAATGTCCGAGGCGACCCACATATCGCCCAAGCGATGCGCCGTCAGCGGAATGTAGGTGTCAATGATCGCGTCAACCGTCAGGCGAAATCCCCGCAGCTCTGCTTGTATTAAGGCCGGATCAAACAACCCCGGCTGCAGAACCGCCCGCAACAGAAAGTCCAAAACGATCTGGCGCGCACCGGTTTGGGTCGTGCCCTGCCGGTTTTTCAGAACCGATATCACATGCGCAGCCAAATGCCGCGTGTGGCGTTGCGGCATCGAGCCCGCCCTCACGGTCTTTCTTGGGTCGTCCTGCGACATGCGCTTTTCCCGTTATCGAAGTGCCACTTGACTTACAGCAAGTCAGGGTTGCGGCACCGCACCATCATCACCTGTCACTTAGGTATGTCAATTCAGTTTGACAGTCACGTTAACACGATTCATGCGAAAGAGTTAGTATTCACCGCAAATTTTACCATTTTTCCTGCATTTTCGGTATCAGCGCCCTCTGACACCGCCGAAGAAGACAAGCAAATCAGACAACTAAAGTGTAACTTCTAATTGACACTTTTTGCGCAAAGCCGGTACGTTTTGAGTGTCAGAACGGCAGGAAGGCGCAGCAATGTCCCATCGGACACACCCGGCAAACCACAGCGTCGGGCTCTATACGCCAGAAGAACGCGCCCGGCGCGATGCGACCATTTGGACCCCGGTCCAAGGGGTTTTGGCGCCGTTTCAATTCCTTGTCTTTCTGATCTCGCTCGCCTTTGTGATCCGCTACCTCTGGACCGGCGAAGGCTACGCCCTTGCCACCTGGTCCATTCTGGCCAAGACGGCAGTGCTCTACGTCATCATGGTCACGGGCGCGATTTGGGAAAAAGTCGTTTTCGGTCAATACCTTCTGGCACCGGCCTTTTTCTGGGAAGACGTCTTCTCCTTCCTCGTCATCGGCCTGCACACCGCTTACCTCTTCGCGCTTTTCACAGACACGCTCGCGCCGGTGTCTTTGATGTGGCTCGCCCTGGCCGCATATGCCGCCTACGTCGTGAACGCTGCCCAATTCCTGCTCAAACTCCGCGCCGCACGTTTGCAGGCCACAGCCGGCAGTGAGGTTCCCGCATGAACGATCTGTCTCTGCCCCCAAACAGCACCGGCTGCCGCAACGCACCGATTCTCAAAGAACGTGGCCAACGCGAGGTCTTTTGCGGTCTGACCGGCATAATTTGGCTGCATCGCAAAATGCAGGACGCGTTTTTTCTCGTCATCGGCAGCCGCACTTGCGCGCATCTACTGCAATCGGCCGCAGGCGTGATGATTTTCGCAGAGCCCAGATTCGGCACAGCGATTCTCGAAGAAACCGATCTCGCCGGCTTGGCCGACGCCCAGGTCGAGCTCGACAAGGTGGTAGACGAATTGCTCGCCCGTCGCCCCGACATCCGGCAATTGTTCCTCGTAGGCTCTTGCCCGTCCGAGGTCATCAAACTCGATCTCGCCAAAGCAGCTGAGCGGATGACCCAGCGACACGCACCAACTGTCCGGGTCCTCAACTTCTCCGGCTCGGGGATCGAGACGACCTTTACCCAAGGCGAAGACGCGTGCCTTGCCTCAATGGTTCCCGTCCTCCCTGAAACCGACGCCAGACAGCTCCTTCTTGTTGGCGCCCTGCCTGACGTCGTCGAAGACCAAGCCATCGCCCTGCTCAAAGCAATGGGGATATCCGCCATAGTCCTGCCGGCCCCCCGCGCCGACAGTGACCTGGCCGTCGGGCCAAACACCGTTTTCGCTTTGATCCAGCCGTTCCTCGGCGACACCCATGCCGCCCTCGAACGCCGCGGCGCGCGGCACCTGCCAGCCCCCTTCCCGTTTGGCGAGGAAGGCACAACCGCCTGGCTTGCCGCCATCGCCGCGGAATTCGGCGTGGACGCTGACACCTTTGACCGCATCACCGCAGCCCCCAGAGCCCGCGCACGCAAAGCCATTGCCCAAGCCGCCGAAACCCTCAGCGGCAAATCGATCTTCTTCTTTCCCGACAGCCAGCTCGAGATCCCTCTCGCCCGCTTTCTCACGCGCGAATGCGGCATGACCGCAATCGAAATCGGTGCACCCTTTGTCCACAAAGGCCTCGTTGGCCCCGACATGGACCTCCTGGCCCCCGGCCCCACCCTTTCCGAAGGCCAGGACGTTGATCTTCAACTCGACCGCGCCCGCGCCGCACGCCCAGATCTCACTGTCTGCGGTCTCGGCCTCGCCAACCCGCTCGAGGCCGAAGGCCTTGCCACAAAATGGGCGATCGAACTCGTCTTCACCCCCGTCCACTTTTACGAACAAGCTGGCGATCTCGCCGGGCTCTTCTCGCGCCCCTTGCGCCGCAAAGCCATTCTCTCAGACCTCCCCGCCGGCTCTTCTTTTGGAGAAAAATACTCTCAGGGGGGTCCGGGGGGGCGAAGCACACCCCGGGGGTCGGCCCAATGAAACTGACCGTCTGGACATATGAAGGTCCGCCGCATGTGGGCGCCATGCGTGTCGCCACCGGCATGACGGGCCTGCATTACGTCTTGCACGCGCCGCAGGGCGACACATACGCCGATCTGCTTTTCACGATGATTGAGCGGCGCAATCATCGCCCGCCGGTCACATACACAACCTTTCAGGCTCGCGATCTTGGCTCCGACACAGCGCATCTTTTCAAAACAGCGCTCACCGAGGCCTATGACCGTTTTCAGCCCCAGGCCTTGATCGTCGGCGCCTCCTGCACGGCTGAACTTATTCAGGATGACCCAGGCGGAATGTCCGAGATGATGGGCCTTCCTGTGCCGGTGATCCCGCTTGAGCTGCCAAGCTACCAGCGCAAAGAGAACTTCGGCGCGGACGAGACGTTTTTCCAGATCGTCAAAGCCCTCGCAAAACCGATGGCCCGCACGGCACGCCCCTCGGCCAACCTGATCGGGCCAACGGCACTCGGGTTTCGCCACCGCGACGACGTCACCGAAGTGACGTTGCTTTTGAATGACATGGGCATCGACGTGAACGTCGTGGCACCGATGACCGCGTCCCCACAAGACATCGCGCAGATGGGTGCAGCACATTTCAATGTGCTGATGTATCCAGAAACAGCCGAAACAGCTGCCCGCTGGCTCGAACGTGAACTGGACCAGCCCTATACGAAAACGGTTCCCATTGGTGTCGGCGCGACCCGGGATTTCGTCGCCGAAGTGGCAGAAATCGCAGGCGTCGCACCTCGCTTTGACGACAGCCGCCTGCGCCTGCCTTGGTATTCGGCGTCTGTCGACAGCACCTATTTGACCGGCAAACGTGTCTTTATCTTCGGCGATGGCACCCATGTCAAAGCCGCCGCCCGCGTCGCCCGCGATGAGATGGGTTTCGAGGTTGTAGGCCTTGGGTGCTACAACCGCGAAATGGCCCGTGACATCCGCACGCTGGCTAAGGATTTTGGCCTAACGGCGACAATCACCGACGACTACCTCGAAGTTGAGCGCGTGATCGAGGCTTTGGCCCCAGAGATGATCCTCGGCACCCAGATGGAGCGTCACATTGGCAAGCGTTTGGGCATTCCTTGCGCCGTCATTTCCGCCCCCGTCCACGTCCAGGATTTCCCCGCTCGGTATTCCCCGCAAATGGGGATCGAAGGCGCCAATGTCATCTTTGACACTTGGGTCCACCCTTTGGTGATGGGGCTCGAAGAACATCTGTTGCACATGTTCCGCGACGATTTCGAATTCCACGACGCCGCGGGCCCCTCTCACCACGGCGGATCCGCCGCGCGCCCGGATCAGCCGCCCGAGGCTCCTGCTTCGACGCCAACCGACGCTCATGCCGAACCTCCAGAGGGGGCCGAGGTCATTTGGCTGGCTGATGCAGAGAAAGAGCTGAAAAAGATCCCGTTCTTTGTCCGCGGCAAGGCCCGTCGCAACACCGAGACATTCGCCGCCTCCAAAGGCGTGAACGAAATCTCGGTCGAAACCCTCTACGAGGCAAAAGCTCACTATGCGCGATGAGATGACATATCTCGACGCCGCCGAGGCGCGCTACCGCGTGGTGATTGTCACGCTCGACAGCCATGCCGCAGGCCCGGCTGAGCGCGCTATGACTAAACTCAGCCGCGATTACCCCGGCCTGGATGTCGAGATCTTTGCCGCCGCCGAATGGGGCGAAACGCCTGGTGCGTTTTCCGCCGCCGAGACCGCCGTGCGCGAAGCCGACATCGTCGTCGCCAACTTGCTCTTTTTGGAAGAGCACGTAGCCCGCATTCTGCCTGCTCTTCAGGCCCGCCGAGACGCCTGTGATGCAATGATCGGCGTGGTCGCCGACCCGGAAATTGTCCGGCTGACCAAAATGGGTGGCCTCGATATGACCGCGCCCACCTCGGGCGCAATGAAGATACTCAAGAAATTGCGTGGATCGTCCAAACCATCCAGCAATTCCGGCGAGAAAAAGATGGCGCTGTTGCGGCGGCTGCCCAAGATCCTGAAATACGTCCCCGGCAAGGCGCAGGATTTGCGCGCCTGGTTCCTTGTAATGCAATATTGGCTCGGTGGTTCTGACGACAATGTCGAAGCCATGCTGCGCTTTGTGCTGAACCGCTATGCCAAGGGCGATTGGGCCAACACGCCAGAGGCCGCCGCCCCGATCGAATATCCCGACGTCGGGCTTTATCATCCAGACCTGCCTGGCCGCATCACAACCGAGGCGCAAGACCTCCCCGGTCCAAAAGACGCGACCTTGACCGTCGGTCTTTTGATGATGCGCTCTTATGTGCTCAGCTCTGATACGGCGCATTATGACGGCGTCATTCGCGCGTTCGAAGCCCGCGGCATCCGGGTGCTGCCTGCTTTTGCCGGCGGTCTGGACGGGCGTCCAGCGATTGATGGCTATTTTCGGGAGGGCGCGATTGACGCATTGGTGTCTCTGACCGGCTTCAGCCTCGTCGGCGGGCCCGCCTACAACGACAATGCCGCTGCCATCGATATCCTCAAGGATCTCGATATTCCCTATATCGCCGCACATCCGCTCGAATTTCAGACCCTCGGACAATGGGCGGCCTCCCGCTCGGGCCTTGGCCCGATCGAAACGACAATGCTGATCGCGCTGCCGGAACTTGACGGCGCGACCTGTCCGACGGTCTTTGCCGGGCGCCACGGGCCAGAGGGTTGCTTTGGCTGTACCAACCCTTGCCAACCCGGCGCAGAGCCCAAAGCGATGGCGCCGTGCCCCGAACGCATTGACGCGCTCGTGCGCCGGACCGAGAAACTTGGCACGTTACGCAAACGCGCGAATGCCGATCGCAAGGTCGGGATCGTTCTTTTTGGCTTTCCACCCAACGCGGGCGCTGCTGGAACAGCCGCCTATCTGAGCGTTTTTGAAAGCCTTTTCAATACGTTACATCGGCTCAAGCGCCAAGGCTATTCATTGGACGTACCAGCAAGCGTCGAAGAATTACGCGCAAAAGTGCTGCACGGCTCTGCGGAACGCTACGGACAAGAGGCCAATGTCGCGGCGCATGTCTCGGCGGATGACATCGTCGCCGGAACACCTTGGCTGGATGAAATCGAGGCGCAATGGGGTCCTGCTCCGGGCCGCGTTCAAACCGACGGACGCAGTGTTTTTGTGCTTGGCGCCGAATTCGGCAACGTCTTTGTCGGCCTGCAACCGGGCTTTGGTTATGAAGGCGACCCGATGCGTCTGTTGTTCGAAGGCGGCTTTGCGCCCACACATGCCTTCACAACATTTTACCTGTGGCTGAAATCCCATTGGAAGGCAGATGTTCTGCTGCATTTCGGCATGCATGGTGCGCTTGAATTTATGCCGGGCAAGCAAGCGGGACCATCGGGTGCCGACTGGCCTGACCGGCTGATTGGTGATCTGCCAAACGTCTATCTTTACGCGGCGAACAACCCATCCGAGGCGACGCTTGCTAAGCGACGTTCGAACGCCGTGACGATCAGCCATTTGACCCCGCCGCTTGCGACAGCTGGCCTCTACAAAGGTCTGGCCGAGCTGAAAGACAGCTTGCAGCGCTGGCGCAGCTTTGAGCCCGGCGAAGACATGGCCGAGATTGAAAAGCTGATCGCCGAACAGGCCGAAGCCGTCGATTTGGGAGGCACCGCGCCCGAGGATCTCTGGCTCAAGCTTCTGGAAACCGAAGACGCCTTGATCCCCGATGGGCTGCATGTGGTCGGCGCCCCTCTGTCTGACGCGGCGCGGGCGGAATACCTGGATTTGATGCCAGTGGCAGCAGCCGAAGACCGCGCACGCATTGATCGCCTGCTTCAACAGGAAACCGAACTTTCTGCGATGATGCGCGCGCTAGAGGGCCGGTACACGCCGCCCGTGGCTGGCGGCGATCTCATCCGCTCGTCCGAGATCTTGCCAACCGGGCGCAATATTCACGCCTTTGACCCCTTCCGCATGCCAACCGAATATGCGTGCCGAGATGGCGCCAAACAGGCCGAGCTTTTGCTGGCCACCCACGACGCGCTGCCGCGATCGGTTGCGTTGGTTCTATGGGGCTCGGACAACATCAAATCCGATGGCGGCCCCATTGCACAGGCGCTGGCCTTGATGGGGTGCCGACCACGGTTTGACAGCTTTGGCCGCCTCGCCGGGGCAGATTTGATCCCGCTTGAGGATCTGGGCCGTCCTCGCATCGACGTGATCATGACCTTGTCCGGCATTTTCCGAGATCTCTTGCCACTGCAAACACGGATGCTGGCCGAAGCGGCGCTGAAATGTGCAGAGGCGAACGAGCCAGAGGATCAAAACTATATCCGGGCGCATGCGCTGGCCTATGCCGCCAAAATGGGCTGTGACATGCAGACCGCCGCCCTGCGGGTCTTTTCCAATGCCGAGGGCGCGTATGGCTCCAACGTGAATGCCTTGGTCGACAGTTCGGCCTTTGGTGACGAAGACGAATTGGCGGATGCCTATCAAGCCCGCAAAGGCTTTGCCTATGGCACAGACGGCAAAGCCGCACCTCAGCCAGAAATGCTGCAGGCGGCGCTGGCCGATGTGGATGTCGCGTACCAGAACCTTGAGAGCGTCGAATTGGGCGTGACGACGGTGGATCACTATTTTGACACACTGGGCGGCATCGCCCGTGCGGTCAAACGCGCCCGCGGCGGTGACGAGGCGGCTGTTTACATCGGCGATCAAACCCGCGGCGCCGCAAAAGTGCGCAGCCTCAAAGACCAGGTCGCCCTGGAGACGCGGGCGAGATCGCTGAACCCGAAATTCTTTGAAGGGTTGCTCAAACATGGCGCCGAAGGCGTGCGGCAGATCGAGGCGCAGATCACCAATACGGTCGGTTGGTCGGCAACCACCGGCCAGGTGGAACCTTGGGTCTATCAGCGGATTTCCGAGACCTTTGTTCTGGACGAAGACATGCGGGAACGTCTGGCGGATCTGAACCCGACGGCGTCGTCGCGGATGGCCAATCGCCTGCTGGAAGCCTCGGACAGGGCCTATTGGCAACCTGACGAGGCCACCTTGGCCGCTTTGCAGGATGCAGCGGATGCGTTGGAAGACCGTTTGGAAGGCGTGGCGGCGGAATGAGCGGTTTGCACGGATATCAAATTCGGATCGCTGATGCGATCCGACCCGCGGGGCTCTGCCCCGCACCCCGGAGTATTTTCATCCAAAAGAAGATGGAGATGCGCCTTATGGAAAGGACAATCAGATGAGCCCATTGGATCGCAATCCACCGCTGTTGCGGGGGCAAGACGGAGAGGGTTCCGTTCAGGTGCATCAAGATGCCTCGGCCAAGATTGAGGGGGCGAAGGTGTTTTCGGTTTATGGCAAAGGCGGGATCGGGAAATCGACGACCTCGTCCAATTTGTCGGCCGCCTTTTCGATGTTGGGCAAGCGGGTTTTGCAGATCGGATGTGACCCCAAGCATGACAGCACGTTTACATTGACCGGCCAGTTGCAACCCACCGTGATCGATATTCTCAAAGAGGTGGATTTCCACCCCGAAGAGCTGCGGCCAGAGGATTTTGTGACCGAAGGGTTCAACGGCGTGAAATGCGTCGAAGCGGGTGGACCGCCCGCGGGGACCGGCTGTGGTGGCTATGTCGTGGGGCAGACGGTGAAGCTGTTGAAGCAACATCACCTGCTGGAAGCTACGGATGTGGTCATTTTTGACGTGTTGGGCGACGTAGTGTGCGGCGGATTTGCCGCCCCTTTGCAGCATGCAGACCGGGCGTTGATCGTCACTGCCAATGATTTTGACAGCATTTACGCGATGAACCGCATTATTGCGGCGGTTCAGGCGAAATCCTCCAATTACAAAGTGCGTCTGGCGGGCTGCGTTGCGAACCGGTCCAAGGACACCGATGAGGTGGACCGCTTTTGTGACACGGTTGGCTTTAAACGCATTGCGCATATGCCGGATGTCGACGCGATCCGACGCTCGCGCCTGAAGAAAAAGACGCTGTTTGAGATGGCAGAGGACGAGGACATCGTGCGCTGCCGGGCGGAATATGTGCGCTTGGCCGAGACGCTTTGGAACGGGACCGAGGCTTTGGCGCCCGCGCCGATGGCGGATCGGGACATCTTTGAACTGCTGGGGTTCGATTGATGTTGGACACCCGCGCAGAACACCGTTCCGGTTCAGAGCCGGGATCAGGTGGCCAAAAAGCCTCGGACCTTGTCCGGGGCGCTGGCGCTTATGCGGCCACGCGCGCGCGGGTGGAGACTTATTTCGACAAGACCGCCACCAAGACCTGGGAACGGCTGACCTCGGACGCGCCGGTGTCCAAAATTCGGCAGACGGTTCGCGAAGGGCGCGACCAGATGCGCGCGGTTATTCTGTCGCGTCTGCCGGATGACCTGCACGGGCAGCGCGTTTTGGACGCGGGCTGTGGGGCGGGGCAAATGACCGAAGCTTTGGCCGCGCGCGGTGCAGAGGTGGTCGCTGTTGATATCTCGCCTGCGCTGGTCACCATCGCGCGCCAACGCTTGCCGAAAACATTGCAGCGCCAGGTGCAGTTTCATGCGGGCGACATGCTGAGCCCGGATTTGGGTCGCTTTGATCATGTCGTGGCGATGGACAGCCTCATTTATTACCGTGCCGCAGATATCGGCGCAGCCTTGGCGGCGCTAGAGCCGCGCGTTCGGGGTGCCACGGTCTTTACGGTTGCGCCGCGCACGCCTGCATTGATGGCGATGTGGTACGCGGGCAAGGCCTTTCCGAAATCGGATCGCTCGCCAACGATGATCCCGCACACGCGGTCGTCTTTGGCCGAGGCTGCGCATCAAGCGGGCGCGCGGCGCGTTTTGCGCCCGGTCGAGCGTGTCGCCCGCGGATTTTACATATCTGAGGCCTTGGAGAGCCGGTCATGAAGATTGCAGCGAAATATCTGCCGTTTTCGGACGCTGCATCGGACACGTTGCCGATGGGCCAGCTGTTGCGCCTGTCGTTGTTCCAAGTGTCGGTGGGCATGGCGACGGTCATGCTGCTTGGTACGCTGAACCGGGTGATGATCGTTGAGATGGGCGTGCCTGCGATGGTCGTGGCCTTTATGATCGCCCTGCCGGTTCTGATCGCGCCGTTTCGGGCGCTGTTGGGCTTTCGCTCGGACACGTATCGCTCGGCGATTGGGTGGAAACGTATCCCCTACATTTGGTTCGGCTCTTTGTGGCAATTCGGCGGATTGGCCGTCATGCCGTTTGCCCTGCTTGTCTTGGGCGGCGGGCCGACCCATGAGATCCCCTTCGCTGGAGAGATCCTCGCCGCGCTCGCATTTTTGATGACGGGCCTGGGCATTCACATGACCCAGACGGCGGGTTTGGCGTTGGCTTCGGACCGGGCAACTGATGAGACGCGGCCGCGCGTTGTTGCATTGCTCTATGTGATGTTCTTGGTCGGCATGGGTGTGTCGTCCTTGATCATCGGTGGATTGCTAAGCGATTACAGTGCGTTACGCCTAATTCGCGTGGTGCAAGGCGCCGCTGTCGTCACCCTCTTGCTCAACCTCATTGCCTTGTGGCGGCAGGAAAACGTGCGACCCATGAGCCGTGAAGAACGGGCCGCAGCGCGGCCGCTTTTCTCGCGCGCGATGGCCGATCTGAGCCAGGGTGGCCAAGCCGGACGGCTGTTGGCTTGCGTGTTCGTCGGCACCGTGGCCTTTAACATGCAGGATGTGTTGTTAGAGCCTTACGGCGGCGAAATTCTGGGCCTCTCGGTGGCGGCGACCACGGTTTTGACGGCGCTCTGGGCCGCTGGCGCACTGGTCGGCTTTATCTGGGCCGGGGCGCGGCTTGCGCGTGGCTCGAATTCTTACCGCCTGGCGGGCGGCGGCATCTTGGCGGGCATTTGGGCCTTTTCGATGGTCATTTTCGCGGCGCCAATGCAGATCAACGGCCTGTTTTATGCAGGCGCTTTCCTGATCGGATATGGCGGCGGGCTGTTTGCGGTTTCCACGCTGACGGCCGCGATGACCATGCCGATGGGCCATACCGCAGGCCGCGGATTGGCCTTGGGTGCATGGGGCGCGGCCCAAGCAACGGCTGCAGGGCTTGCCATCGCTTTGGGCGGTGCCCTGCGGGATTGGATTGGCGCCATCGCGGAATCCGGTGCCTGGGGCGAGACGCTCGCCACGCCCGCGACGGGTTACTCTTTCGTTTATCACACCGAGATTGGCTTGCTTTTTGCCACGCTCGTGATCCTGGGACCATTAGTGCGCAGGTCTGGTCCCCTCACCCCACCGAAATCGGACCCCCGGCCCCTTGGGCTGGCCGATTTCCCAACATGACACCGCTCTGACAGGAGGAATACGGTATGGATTTAACATTCTTTGGGGGGATAGACCTGGCGGCCGTCGCGCTATGGCTGTTTTACCTCTTTTTTGCGGGGCTGGTTATCTGGCTCCAGCGCGAAAACATGCGCGAAGGTTATCCGATGGAGGATGAGACCGGCGCCGAAAGCGCCAATCAAGGGCCTTATCCAATCCCCTACGACAAAACCTTCAAGCTGCCGCATGGCCGTGGCGAAGTGACCGTGCCGTCCGGTCAAAGGGGCGACCGGGATGACCTGGCTCTGGCGCCAGGCGCACCCGGCGATCCGTTGACACCGACAGGTGATCCGATGATGGACGGTGTTGGACCGGCGTCTTGGGCGCCACGCCGTGATGTGCCGGAACTGGATGGCCACGGGCATCCAAAGATCGTTCCCATGTCTGGCCATAGCGATTTCCACGTTTCTGCTGGGCGGGATCCACGGGGCAAACCGGTGATGGCCGGTGACGGTGAAACCGTCGGTACGATCAGCGACATGTGGATCGACGCAGCCGAACAGATGGTTCGCTATCTCGAAATCGATCTCGACGCCAAATGGGGCGACGGCAAGCGTTTGGTCCCGATGACCTTGACCCGGATCAAGTCGGATCACGTCAAGATCAGCTCAATCTACGGCAAGCATTTCGCGACTGTGCCCAGCACCGCCAGCATGAGCCAAGTGACCCTCCTCGAGGAAGAGAAGATCTCGGCCTACTACGCCGGGGGCAAGCTTTATGCGGACCAGCGCCGCAGCGAGCCGCCGATATCCTAAGTGCCACCGCTCTGGCGGCGTGCGCCGCCGCCAGAGCCAACTCAACCATCAAGGAGGAAGTGCGCCATGTCCGACCACGATGATTTTGCTTTTGAACCCATCAAAGGCCTGCCAGAGCGATTGCCCGCAGGCGAAGAGATCCTTTGGCAAGGCAAACCCAACTGGATGGCTCTCGCGCGGGAAAGCCTGCTGCTCAATTGGGTGATCGGATACTTCTTGTTGTTGGCGCTTTGGCGCTTTGGCGTCACCTATGACACACTGACACTGGACCGGGCGATAAATGGCACGGTGCCATTTCTTGTCTTGGGGCTCTTGGCGGCTGGCCTGATCATGCTGATCGCATGGATTCAGGCACGCGTGACGGTGTACACAATCACGAATGCCCGGGTTGTTCTGCGCATTGGCGCGGCGCTCACATTGTCGCTGAACCTGCCGTTCACCAAGATCGAAGCTGCATCGCTGGATCAGCGCAAGCGCGGCACCGGAACAATCGCTCTGCAGACGACCGATAAGACCAAGATCAGCTATCTTGTTCTCTGGCCGCACATGCGGCCCTGGAAGATGAACCCAGCACAGCCCGCGCTGCGCTGCATCGACGACGCTCAATCCGTGGCCAGGCTCCTGGCCGATGCTGCGGATGCGCGCCTCAGCCAACCTCAGATCGAACGTCAGCCCTTGGGCGACGCCGTCGCGGCGGAGTGATTGATCATGAGCGACACGCATCACACCCCTGCCAATTTCCGAACACCCTCGGATGATTTGATCCCACGCTGGTTACAGCGGGTCATTCTGGGCCTGTGTCTGACCGTTTTGGCCCTCGTCAGCTTTGCCAAGATCACAGACCGCCCGCTCGAGGCCGTCCCGGCCAACACGCCGGTCTTGTCTGAGGTCCACGTGGTGCTCGCGGCGCAAAGCGACGGTGCCACACAGATCTACGCCCCTGGCGGCGACCTTTTGGTTGACCTGCCCTCTACCAAAGCCGGGTTCATTTCCGGCATTGTCCGCGTTTTGGAACGGCAACGCGGCCTGTCCAAAATCGCCATGTCCGAACCAGTCGCGCTGCAATTGCGCGACGGCGGCCGCATCACGCTCGTCGATCCTTCGACGGGCTGGTCGGTCGAGCTGAAAAGCTACGGCGCCAACAACACCCGAGCCTTCGCCACGCTCTTGGGTGTGCCCACTCCAGCAGAAGGAAGCCACTGATGGGATTACTAACTCGCGAAACCGAACGCGCGCCTTGCACGGTCGAGATCTCACATAAGTTTGAGAGCCTTCACGCGCATGTGCGTTTCAACAACGGAGCCGTCGTTTACCCAGGAGACGAAGTCCAAGTCCAAGGCCCCGAGATCATGGCGCCATTTGGGGAAATCGTCACCGAAGAGCGCGAGGCAATCATCACACGCGCCTCTCGGCTCGAGCGGCTCTGGACCCGCTTGACCGGCGATCTCGAGGTCATGGAGCTTTGCGAATTTTCATTCTCCGAGGAGGTGACGCTATGAACATGCAGATCAAACACTCCGCCGACGCGACCACCGTCGAAGAAGGCCTGGCCATTCAGGAAGAGCTGGCAAAGTTCGACAGCGACGCTGCAACTGCTCTGGCGATGAAAAACACATTGCTCACGCCCCGGTTCTACACGACCGACTTTGATGAGCTTGATGCAATCGATGTCTCATCTGTGCGCGAAGATTGGGACAAACTGATCGACCAGATGGTCAGCGACCCCAACAAAGGGCATTTCAAGAAAAATGAGGATTGGGATCACGTCGATTGGGACGGTATGGACCCGCATCTGAAAAAAGAGTTCATTGATTTTCTGGTCTCTTCCTGCACGGCCGAGTTCTCGGGCTGTGTGCTCTACAAAGAGATGAAGCGCCGCGGAAATAACGACGATATCACGCAGCTCTTTCAACTGATGGCCCGCGACGAAGCGCGCCATGCGGGCTTTATCAACGATGCCCTGCGCGAAGCCGGCATCGCCGTGAATTTGGGCTTTCTGACCCAGAAGAAAAAATACACCTACTTTCGGCCGAAATTCATCTACTACGCGACCTATCTCAGCGAAAAGATCGGCTATGCGCGTTACATCACGATTTTCCGGCACCTGCAGGAAAATCCTCAGCATCGTTTCCATCCGATTTTCAAATGGTTCGAGGAATGGTGCAATGATGAGTTCTCGCACGGCGAAGCTTTTGCCCTGTTGATGAAAACCGACCCGAAACTGACGTCGGGCATCAACGTTTACTGGATCAAATTCTTCCTGACAGCGGTTTACGCGACGATGTATGTCCGCGATCACCAGCGCCCTGCCTTTCACGAGGCCTTGGGCGTTGATCCCGATTGGTATGCCTATGAGGTCTTCACCAAGACCTCAAAGCTCAGCGAACAGATTTTCCCGATCACGCTCGACATCGACCACCCGCGCTGGCAACCCACGC
Source organism: uncultured Rhodobacterales bacterium (assembly GCA_964649815.1). Classification (GTDB taxonomy): domain Bacteria; phylum Pseudomonadota; class Alphaproteobacteria; order Rhodobacterales; family Rhodobacteraceae. The sequence goes on from CAZYQC010000009.1 coordinate 41,368, forward strand.
TCGAGGCGCTCTATCGCGCGAACGCGGATCTGGCTGAAGCGACGGAGAACAATCAAACGATGCGCAAAATCGGTGCGCAGCTGCGCGCGGGATGGGCCTTTGTAAAGCTGATCACGATCCCCGCCAAGTCGCACCAAGTGCCAGAAAGCACCCGCCTGGAGCCAGCCTATTGACCCCCACCCCAGGCATACCATCCGGCCCCACCCCGGGCCTGACCCCCGCCCCGGCCCCGACCCGGGGCCTCGCCACCCCCGGCGCACCACACGCCGCTGTTGGCGCATCACGTCAGACCCCGGATCAAGTCCGGGGAGGGTTCCTGGAGGGCCAAACCTACAAACCAAACCCCGCCCCGGGCCTGACCCGGGGCCCCGCCACCCCAAACGCACCACACGCCGCCGCTGGCGCATCACGTCAGACCCCGGATCAAGTCCGGGGAGGGTTCCTGGCGGGCCAAACCTACAAACCAAACCCCGCCCCGGGCCCGACCCGGGGCCTCGCCACCCCCGGCGCACCACACGCCGCTGTTGGCGCTTCACGTCGGACCCCGGATCAAGT
>CAZYQC010000009.1:42022-81427 GCA_964649815.1 uncultured Rhodobacterales bacterium
CCCCCGGCGCACCACACGCCGCTGTTGGCGCTTCACGTCGGACCCCGGATCAAGTTCGCGGAGGGTCACACGCATGACCCCTTGGTACGCTGCTCTCGTTGCTCTTTTTGTCTGGTGGTTTTCGACCGGGCTCATTCTGATGATGGTCAAGCGGGCCGATCAGAATGGCCCGACGGCCCGTCAGAACGCGACGTTGGCAAGCGTGCCGCTTCTTGCCGCTGGCATCCTTGGCTTTTGGTGGTCGCTGCCCGAGGAAAACCTGCTTGGCGTCTACATCGCTTTTTTGTCTGCCCTTGCGATCTGGGGTTGGATCGAGATTTCCTTCCTGACCGGCGTCATCACCGGCCCATCGCGCGCGTCGTCAAAAGGCGCGACATCCCAAGGCGATCGCTTTTGGCAAGCCTTCGCAACCGTTGCCTATCACGAGCTTTTGCTGGCCGCTGTTCTCGTCGCTTTGTTCGCGCTGGCCCAGGACGCGCCCAATATCTTTGGCAAATGGACCTTTGCGATCCTCTTTTTTGCCAGGATATCTGCCAAACTGAACCTCTTTCTTGGCGTCCCGCGGGTCCATACGGACTTCCTCCCGCAGGCGCTTGAACATCTCCAAAGCCACTTCGGCCCGCGCCGGATGTCCTGGCTTTTCCCTGTATCCGTCACTGGATTGACGGCGGCTATCTTCTGCTGGGTGCATCTCTTGCTCACCACGCAGGCCGCTTACAAGGTCGAAGGCTTTGCCCTGTTGACCGCACTGACTGCGTTGGCCCTTCTTGAACATTGGGTAATGGTTCTTCCCATTCCCGATGAACGCCTCTGGCGCTGGATGTTGCCAACTCCGAAACCCACACAAGATCAAAAGACCCAAGGGGGACATCATGGACTTTGATGCGTTGTTCCAAACACAACTGACCACGCTGAAAGAGGAAGGCAATTATCGCATTTTTGCCGAGCTCGAACGCCTCAGCGGCTCCTTTCCACGTGCCAAGTGTCACGACGATGATGCGCCTGATCACGTGACCGTTTGGTGCTCTAACGACTACTTGGGCATGGGCCAGCATCCCAAGGTGACGGCCGCGATGAAAGACACCATCGACAGCTGCGGCGCTGGCGCCGGTGGCACACGCAACATCTCTGGGACGAACCACGCCCACAAGCTGCTCGAAGCAGAGCTCGCCGACCTGCACGGCAAGCAAAGCGCACTGCTTTTTACCTCGGGCTACGTGTCAAACTGGGCGGCCCTGTCGACCCTCGGCAGTCGCCTGCCCGACGCGGTGATCCTCTCAGACGAGCTCAATCACGCCTCGATGATCGAAGGCATCCGCCACGCCCGCTGCCAAAAGGTCATCTGGAAGCACAACGACCCCGAAGACCTCGACCGCAAGCTGGCTGCCTTGCCTGCAAACGCACCTAAAATCGTCGCCTTTGAATCGGTTTATTCGATGGATGGCGACATCTGCCCGATGGCCGAAATTGTCGAAGTCGCCGAAAAGCACGGCGCGATGACCTATCTCGACGAGGTTCACGCCGTTGGCCTCTACGGGCCTCGCGGCGGCGGCATTTCTGAACGCGAAGGTCTCGCCGATCGGATCACATTGATCGAAGGCACGCTTGGCAAAGCATACGGCGTCGTTGGCGGTTATGTGACCGGTTCCGAGGCGCTGTGCGATTTTATCCGCTCTTTCGCGTCGGGCTTTATTTTCACCACGGCCCTGCCCCCTGCTGTTGCCGCAGCGGCGCGGGTCTCCATCCAGCATCTCAAAAACAGCGATGAAGAACGTCGCGCGCAGCGTGAGCGGGTCGCCTATCTGCGCAAACGCCTGGACCAAGAGGGCATCCCCCACCTGGAAAACCCAAGCCATATCATCCCCGTGATGATCAAAGACCCGGTCAAATGCCGTATGATTTCAGACTACCTGTTGCAGCAATACGGCATCTACGTGCAGCCCATCAATTATCCCACTGTGCCCAAAGGCACCGAGCGTCTGCGCTTTACCCCCTCCCCCTTCCACAGCTTTGATGACATCGATCATCTGGTGCTGGCTCTCAAAGACCTTTGGAAGCAATGCGCGATCAGCCACGCGGTCGCATAACCGACCTGTGAGATGAATTGAGAATAAATTGGGGATTTGACGTGTTTACCTTTGAGAAAGGCGCACTAACTCGACCGCTAAAGAATTTCGGAAGGAGACCAATTCGATGAAACAAACCCGCCGCGAACACCTCGCCCTTTTGGGTGGCACCATCGCCGCTGCAACACTTCCAGCCGCTGCGATGGCAGAGGATGGACCAACAACCCACATCGTCGAGATGCTGAATGTTGACCCCGATGACAAGAAACAGCGTCAGGTCTTTAAGCCTGCGGTCATTCACGTCAAGCCGGGCGATACCGTCAAATTCATGCCGGTTGACCGTGGCCACAACGCCGAGTCTGACGAAGACATGATGCCAGAAGGCGGCGAAATGTTCGAAGGCAAGATCAACAAGGAAATCGAAGTCACCTACACGACAGACGGCTGCTATGGCTACTATTGTAAGCCGCACCGCTCGGTCGGCATGGTCGGCTTGGTTCTTGTTGGCGATGCGGCTGCAAGCCTCGAAGAGGCCAAAGGCGTCCGCCAGCGCGGCAAAGCCAAGCAGCGCTACAAAGACTACTTTGAACAGGCTGACGCAATCTTGGCCGAGGCATCCTCGAGCTAAGCTGCACGCACACAAATTCTCTGGATCAGGCCGGGCGTATGTCCCGGCCTTTTTCGTGTCGCCCAAACAGGGCCACAGCGGCACATCCCGCCAAAACGACCCCTGCGGCCCCCGCCAAAGCTGCGAAATACGTCCACAGAGGCCATTCAGGCGCGCGTTCAGGGTCAATCCGCAAAACAGCGCCAGGCGACAGCTCTACCCGCTCTTCGCCCGCCAGAGGGCCTGTGCGGTAATCTCTGACCGTTACATTGACCATATCGGTATTGCCCAGCTCCAGGGCCAGCACGCCATCTTCTGCTACAGGATAGGCGATGTAACCTGCGTAAACGTGCAGGATATCAACGGTTGGAACAGTCCCCGGTGCAAAGCCGTTGCAGACCGACATCGCAAGATAGGCATCAGCAACTGTGTCGAACGGCATCGGAGCGTCTTTGGGGTGCACCATCAGCGACATCGCCTCAAGAGCGACCGCATCGTTGCCCACGCGCATTTGCGCGCCTGCAATCATTGCGTCGCCTTGATCCCACGTGCCTTCGCGCAGAGCCTCATACGCCACAACTTCGCCCGGACGCGCGATGAAATCAGCCGCGTTTCCAAAGACGGCCGGAATATCCGTTGCGGCAAGCGAGACGAACACCTCGATCGCATCCTTGTTGCGGTCGATAATCACCTCCAGATCCGCCGACCATACTGGACTGGCGCATAGGCTAAGACAAAGGGCGAGGCTTGCGGGTTTCATCCACGACAGAATAGGCGGCACGCGACGCGCGGCAACTCAAATCCTAGTGTGGTGAAAGGTCATGCAAAGTGAACAGTTCAAGCGGATGCTCGACACCGCGCAGCATGTATCGCCCCAAAGAGACCAGCTCATAGGCCTCTGGCGGCGCGGCGGCCAAGGCGGCTTCGGAAACGATGACATTGCGCCCCAGCGGTCTATGCATGTCTCCCAAACGTGCGGCCAGGTTCATCTCTGGCCCGATGACCGTAAAATCCAACCGTTCGTCCGCGCCGATGTTGCCATAAAGAACCTGCCCCGCGTGCAAGGCAACGGTGTAGCCCAGCGTCGGAACCCCCTGCCCTGCCCGATCAGCATTCCGCGCCTCCATACCCGCTCCGATTTCAATCACCGCCTGCAAAGCCTGCGCCGCTGCGTCCTCCAAGGTCGAGCGATCAAAAATCGCGATCAGACCATCGCCCATGAACTTGAGCACATCGCCCTTGTGCGCTTCGATCTGGCTCACCACCAGACCGAAGTAATCGTTCAGCATCCCGATCAAAGCTTCGCCTTCGATCTTTTGGGACATGTTGGTAAAGCCTGCCAAATCAAAGTAACAAATGACCGCGTCAATCCACTGGGACGAGCCTCGTTGAATCTCGCCCATCAACACCCGGCGCCCCGCGTCCCTGCCAAGGTAGATGCCCAACAGATCCTCGGCAGTCTTGCGGTTGGTCCCGGATTTGATCACCAGGCTCAGCAGCGGAAATGTTTCTCTGATCAGCGTGACATCCCGATCTTCAAACCCACCCGGCGCATGCGCCATCCAAGAGGCCAACGCCCCTTCCTCTCCGCCCTCCAACTCGGGCGACAAAGGCACGTTTTCGTCACGCTCGATATAAAGCATCATCATCGCCAGATATTCGGTGGCCCCTTCTGTCGACATCTGCCGCAACAAGGGAAAGCGGCTTTCGGGCCGGCCCTCTCCCATCTTTTCACGATACTCGGTCACATCTTGGGACAGCATGTAGTAAAACGGGCTGTCGTACCAAACTGCCGGCGTTTCCTGACTGTGCGCATAAGCGTGTTCCACCACATCCGTATCCTGCTTCCAATCAAAGCCAACGGCCCCATAGACCGGATGAAGCGCGTTATGCGTGACGTGAAACCGCAACAGCGGTACGCCAAGGGCGCACAATTGTTCGCAATAGCCCTCAAGGATCTGCAAATTCGGCGTTCCCACCAGCCCATGATGCAGCAACCAATTCGACAGCACGCCGATCCGTTCGTCAGCCGTTGCCAGTGGCGCATTGGTCATATGATCACCCGCACTTCTGTCACATCAGGGTCCACTTCCCGGCATGCCCCCAAGAGCCGCCGCTCGAGATGGGTTTGCACATAAGCCGCATGAAACCGCGACGGCGCCACAAGCGTCACCCGACCGCCGACGCGATCTGCCCTTCGCAGCCCCGCAATCCACGAGGCATAGAGACCGGGATCCTCCGCATGCAAAAGGGCGGCGGCCAACGTCCACTCGGTCGCGTCCGATACATCCGGTGCCGCGACATCTTTCATCGGAAGCGAGACGACATTGTCCGGTTGCGCCTCCCCCTGCCCCATTCGAACGACAAAGTCCGCGCCCACACAAGACCATTGTCCCGATGTCGCCTTCAGGATTGTGTCCAGACCCAAACCATATTCCGTCACCCGGCCCCGCGCCCCTTGGCGTTTCACAACCAACCATCCTCGCGCGCGCAGCTGTGCCATTTCGCGTTTGACCGTGCGTTCATCGACCGACCACAGCGTCGCAATTTCCCGCTGACCAACGGCCAACAGATCGCGCGCCCAATTGTAGCGCGCTGTCACCAGCGTCATAAGGCGTAGAACGCGCCGCTGTTCATGCTTGCTCTGTGACAGCGCATATGCCCCCAGCGCTGTCAAAATATCATACTTGCGCGCAGACGCGCCTCGGCCAACGGGCCTTGCGAGTTCCATCATGTCCTCATTGCCTGAAAGATGCGGGATTTACACCGCAACCGCCTCGATCGCAGGGGTTTGCCCCTGTCGCGTCCTAAACTGGCCGCTTTTCGCTTCTGTGGATAGATTTGCGTCCGATCTGTCGATTCTGTCAAGCACAGATGCAGATCACCGGCGTTCCCAAACCAAATCCATGTAAAAGTTTTTGGTTATTAGGTATTGGGTGACAGTCTATCTGTCCCCTATTTTGGTCCTTTTGTCACCCTAAACTCTGTGGACGCCCGATTTCTGTCCCCAATATTTTGTGCCACCAAGATACACTCTATGCGTGCATCTCGAATCACTAATCCAATAAAATCAACGCTGTCCCCGCGGGGACACGATCTTCTCTGGCCATAATATTCAATTTTGCCTTTTTTCCAAATTCAGCGTAAATTCCAGAAAAGGCAGAAAAAGCGTCCCCGCGGGGACAGAGCAAAACAGGCAAAATCGATGTTCACCCATTCAGATCTCGCAGAATTGCAGGCCCAGTCCCTTAAGATGCAGGGCTTTATCCGGCAACAGACCTACTCTCCCGAGAGTGAAAAGACCCTCCGTCGGTTTTCCTCCTGGGAGGTGGCCGAGCTGATCTTTAAGGCCAACCAGTCGACATTGCGTGGCCGCCTCTCCGCAGATCCGTCGTTGCCTCAGGGCATTGTCGAAGAAGACGGGCGCCAGCGGTGGTACACGCTCGAAGAGATCAACGAATTGCGCCGGCGTCTCAAGGTCAACCGCAAGTCTCTCATGCCGCCCCGGCCCCAGGGCAAACGCGCCATCCGCGCGGCCATCGCCAACTTTAAGGGTGGGGCAGGCAAGTCGACCGTTGCCCTCCACTTTGCCCATGCCGCAGCCCTTGATGGCTATCGCGTGCTGGCCGTCGATTTCGACCCACAGGCCACCCTCAGCCACTCGATGGGCCTCTCGGACGTCGCCGAAGAATACACCGTCTGGGGCATCATGGCGCGCGATCTGGCGAACGAGACCGCCCGCATGAATGCCGCCACCACCGGAGCCGAAAGCGGCGCCGCCCTGCCCCAACGCAGATTGCCCGCATCCATCACTGATATGGGGCTTAGTGACTTGCGCGCCGCGGATTTCATCAAGCCGACCAACTGGCCCACGATCGACATCGTACCATCTTGTGCAAATGCCGCCTTCGTCGAATTCGCCTCTGCGCAGTATCGCCACATGAACCCGGAATGGAGCTTCTTTGCCGCGGTCTCCCGCTTTCTCGACCAGCTCGCGCCTGACGCCTATGACATCATCCTGTTCGATTGCCCGCCCGCAATTGGCTATCAATCCATGAACGCCGTTTTCGCGGCCGATGTCCTCTACATCCCCTCCGGCCCCGGCTATTGGGAATACGACAGCACCACCTCCTTCATTGGTCAGCTCTCCGAGGCGCTCGAAGATTTGTCGCGTTTCAACGGGCTTGTCCCCGCGGGGACAATGACTTTGCCCAAAGCGTTCCTCGACCTGCGCTTCCTGCTCACCCGCTTCGAGCCCGGCAACGAGTTGCACCGCGCGATGCAGTCAGCCTTTGGCAAGGTCTTTGGCGAACGTTTGACCGCGCACCCGATCGAGATGACCCGCGCCGTGGAACAATCCGGCCGTTTCCTCTCATCGATCTACGAAATCGACTACCGCGACATGACGCGGGAAACCTGGCGGCGCGCCCGCGCGTCCTTTGACCGCGCGTATGAGGAATTCAAAGACAACCTCGTCGCCGCCTGGGACAATCTGGAGGATGAGGCATGAGCAAGCGCCGCGTATTCGACATCGACTTTGACCCCGAAACGGCTGTCCCCGCGGGGACAGAGCCGTCCGACCGCCGTGGGCCGATGGCCGCAGCAATCTCTGAAAACGCCGAAGCGCTTCAGGATCGCCAGGCCGCCGAGGCTGCCATTCGCGCTGAAAATGACCGGCTGGCCCATGAATACGTCGCCCTCAAACGCGATGGCGGCATCATGGCCAAGGTGCCAACCCATATGATCTCTGCCACCAAACTCACCCGCGACCGAAGTGCCGATCGCGACCCCGAGTTGGAAGAGCTCAAGGATTCCATCCTCGCAGTTGGCCTCTCCAACCCGATCCAGGTCGAAGACCTTGGCGACGGCAGCTACGAACTCATCCAAGGTTACCGCCGTTGGAGCGCCTTCAAAGAGCTTGAGGCCCGCCACCCAGACGGCCGCTTCACCCATATCCCGGCGGTTCTCGTGGCCAAAGGCGAAGCCCTTGATCGGCTCTACCGCCGCATGGTTGACGAAAACCTGATCCGAAAGGACATCTCGTTTTACGAAATGGCCCAGCTGGCCCTCGCCTACGCCCGCGAAATGGAGCTTCGCGTCGGCGATGCCATCGAAACGCTCTATGCCTCAACCGGTCGGCAAAAGCGCAGCTACATTCGCCATTTCGCCGAGATCGTGCGCCGCCTCGGCAAACACCTCAACCATCCCGAGGCCCTGCCTCGCGCTCTGGGCCTGCGTCTCGTCAAAGCGCTCGAGGCCGATGCAAAACTTACCGACCGCATCGCCCTCGTTCTCGCCGCTGAACCCGAGCGCACGGCGCAAGAAGAAACCGAGATTCTGACCCGCGCGCTGGCCACACCTGTCCCCGCGGGGACAAACAAACCAGCCGCAACACCCCGCAGCCAGGCGAAACAAACGCTCAAGCTCAATCGCAAAGACGGCGCCGTCAAAGTCACGGCCTCAGACGGAAAGGTCGAGGTCGCCACAGCCCACGATTTCGGAAGCCTCGACCCACGCAAACTGGAACTCGCCATCCGCGCCTTCCTGACCGAGCTCGGCCTCTAAGCGCTTCCGCGTAAAACCCTGCCCTTTGGCTTCTTTTGGATCCAAATACTCCGGGGGAGCGGGGGCAGCGCCCCCGCCGGTCGGATCGCGCTAGCGATCCGATCCCAAACAATCGCCCAACGCCAGCTCTGCAACGCGGTCCGGCGCTTCCTCATGCATCAAATGCCCATACCCGTCCCATATCTTAACATGGGCCTCCGGCATGCGCGCCGCCGCATCCTGGCTGACGGCGGGCGGCACGGTCGCATCCTGTGCGCCGCACAGAAAAACGGTTTCCGCCGCGATCTGGGGCAGGTCGCGGATCAGCGGGGTCAGGTCCCACTGCGCCATCATCAACAGCGTTCCATCCACGTGAGAACGGTCCGCGACAAGGCGGCGATAGAGCTCCAACCCCTCGGCGTTCAGCGTCGAGCCTGTCGATGAGATCAGCGCGGTAGTCCGGGCCGGGTTGGCCGAGGCGCCGGAAAAGAGCGTGGCCGAAAAGGGCAAGGCTGCCAGAATTTTGGCCATCACCGGAAACAGAATACCGGCCATCCCTTTGAACGGCCCCAAGGCCGCGTTGATGCCCAAGACCTTTGGCGCCTGTCCCCGCGGGGACAAGAGCGTTTGTGACAGGCGTAACGCGATGGCGCAGCCTGCTGAATGGCCGATGATCAGGCTGGGCTGCCATCCTTCTTGCTGGGCCAGTGCGGCGATGTCTTCTGCCATGCGCTGCAGGCCCGCGTGGTGGCGTGCGCCGAATTGCGTGAACCCCTGACCGGGCAGATCAAGGGCCACAACACGCGCCTGTGCTGCCAAAAGCGGGATGAGGTCGCGAAACGAATGGGTCGATCCCCCCGCGCCGTGCAACAGCAAGATCAAAGGGCCCTCGCCCGCTTCCTGCACATGCCAGCGATGCACGGGCCCGTGGACCTGCCGGGACAGATGCGCCAGCGGCCAGGTATCGATCTGGCTCCAATCCATGTCTATGCGTCGCTGAGCGCCCCTGAGACGGCCTGGGACAGCTTTTGTGCATCTGCGCGGGGCAGGGGCACATAGGGCGCGTCCAGCACCTCTGCCAGCGTCCCCAGTGCGCGAGAGGGGCGTAGGCCCGCGTCGATGACCAAAGCCGGAATGCCGTCGCTGCGCAACGCCTTGGCCACGATGGTGGAATCCTCGCCCGCTTGGCTGCGATTGGCGTGTCCGTCCAAGGTGATGTTGGCGCGCCCGTCGGTGATCAAAACCACCGTGGGTGTCATGCCGCGCTGGCGCGCCTTTTGCGCCAAAAGTCCCGCGTCTTGCAGCCCGGTTGCAAGCGGAGTGCCACCGCCGCCGGGCAGTGCCGCCAGCCGCCGCTTGGTTTGCACCAGTGACCGCGTGGGCGGCAGCAAAACCTCTGCCGCCTCTCCCCGAAACGCAACCAGGGCGACGTGATCCCGCGCGGCATAGGCCTCGGCCAGCAAAAGCTCGATCGCGCCTTTGGCCTCATTCAGGCGTGTCACAGCGGCCGAGCCTGAGGCATCAACGGTAAAAACCAAAAGCCGGTCCGAGAGTTCGGCAAAGCGTTTGAGGCGGATGTCAGAGGGTCGAATATGCACCCGCTTGGCGTTTGGCGCAGTGGCCCGTCTGATTGTTTGCCAAGGCGCTGCGGCGCGCAGCGTGGCCACCAGATCGATCCGCGCGCGTCCGTCTGGGCGCCCTGAGCGGGCGGGCAGGGGGCGTCCGCGGCGGTTCCCGATGCGCTGCCGGCCAGCTCCGTTGCCTGATGACTGTCGCGCTGTCCCCGCGGGGACAAGACCGGCAAGCACGTCTGGCGGCAGCAAGGCGGTGACAGCTTCGACCAGCAGATCTCCCTGTGGCAGGCTGTGATCGTCGCCCTCGGCATCTGGGGTTTCGCTGTGATCTTCGGGCGGGGCAGGGGGCGTTTCGGCGGGGTCGTCTTCCAAGGGTTGCGGCATCTGGGTTGCCCGATGGGGAAAGACCAGCGCTGCGGCCATTTCGATGTCTTCCGAGCCAACCTCGGGCTTGCCCAAAAGGCTGGCATGGGCCTTTGCCGCTGCAATCGCCAATGTCGGGACACGCAAGCTGTCGATGCCCAAACGAGCCGCCAAAGTGGTAAGACTATCGATGCTTTCTGCATCAATTTTTACTGTCCCCGCGGGGACAGCGTTGTTTTCATTGGATATTTTTTTTGAAGAAACCGTTTTGGTTGTTTTTACTGGATAATCGCTCTCCAACCAGTTGTCAGGCATGCGCCCCTCGGGCGATACGAAAAAGGCCAGCCGTTCTGACAGCGCGTTCGGACAATGCTCCTCAGGGTCGGCGCCTTCGTCGTAGGCGATCAAGGCCCGCGCCTGCCGGTGGTCCAATGCAGCGGCAAGTTTGGCCGCCATCGAGGCATCGCAGCGCTCTGCCATGATCAGGTGAACGGACTGGGTTGGCGTCAAAAGACCCGCGCGGCGGGCGAACGTGCCCTTTGCCAAGGCGGCGGTGATGTCCAAGCCGCCGAACAGCTGATCGTCCGTGGTTGCAGGTGTGACCTGGCGGCCTGGAAGATGCCTTTGCAGCCATTGGCGCGCGCGATCTCTGGCAGGTCCTGCGCGCAGGCGCACAACTGCCCCGCCCAAAGCGGATGGATCGTGCGCCAGAAGGCGAAGCGCCCATTCCGCGCGCGTCCAGCCGTCCATCACGCAAGCACGCTTTCAACCGTGCGGCTGACCCGCGTGGACGAGCCGGCCTCGTCCAGAGGATCGCGGCGCAGGCGATGGGACAGCGCGATGGGCGATACGGCCCGCAGATGCTTGCGTGTCACGGACTTGCGCCCTTCATACGCTGCAAGCGCACGCGCCGCGCGCAGCAAGGTCAATTCGCCCCGCAAACCGTCCGATCCAAGCGCCAAACAGAGTGCGGCGCAATCTTGCAGGATCTTGTCGGTCGTTTTGACCGACGACAGCTTTTTGCGGGCGCTCACGATCTTGTCGCGGATGGCTTTTTCTGAGTCTGAATATTGCTCAACAAAGCCATTAGGGTCTGCTTCAAAGGCATCCCGGCGCTTGATGACCTCAACCCGTTCGGCCACGTCGCGCGGTGAGCGAACCTCGACAGAAAGGCCAAAACGGTCGAGCAATTGAGGCCGCAATTCACCTTCTTCGGGGTTGCCAGAGCCAACAAGCACAAAGCGGGCTGCGTGGCGAATAGAGAGGCCTTCGCGTTCGACCACGTTCTCGCCCGATTGCGCGACGTCCAGCAATAGATCGACGATGTGATCTTCGAGCAAATTGACCTCGTCAATGTAGAGATAACCGCGATTGGCCCGCGCCAGCAGACCTGGTTCAAAGGCCTTTTCCCCTTTGGTCAGGGCCTTTTCGATGTCGAGCGCGCCAACCACGCGGTCTTCGGTCGCCCCGAGCGGTAGATCGATGACGGGCGTTGCGCGGCTCTCGGTCTCAACGGTACTGAGGTTTGCCCAATCAGGGGTATCTTCGGCCCGTTCTGCGTTGATGGGGCACCCCTTGATCGCCTCGATCTGGGGCAAGAGGTTGGCCAGGGCGCGGACGGCGGTAGATTTGCCGGTTCCCCGGTCGCCAAAGACCAGGACACCTCCAATTTTTGGGTCAATCGCGGTGAGAATCATCGCGCGTTTCATGTCGTCTTGTCCGACGATGGCGGAAAATGGAAAAGGGCTCATGCGGCCTCCAATCGGGCGAGGGGGCTTTGCCCCTCCCATGTGCCGTGATCGCCCAGAATGGCGAAACGGGCGTATAATTCTTCGGAAAACCATTGGCCTTCCCGAACCGCTTTGATTGCAGCGGCATGCGGGCCGTTCGAGCGGGCAAAAGCGGCCATTTCCGCTTCGCCTGGCCAAATGGAAAAGGTGACTTGGTGCAGCCAGGGAACTTCGCCAATGCCGATTTTGAAAACGACATTTGGATCGGTTCCAATCATGGCGGAAATATCTGGCACGCGCCCCCAAAAGCGGGTCAGGATTTTTGGCTTGATGGTGGCGCGCGTCAAGGCAGCAAGAGGTGCGCCTTTTGTCTCTGTTGCTGGGCTTTCAGGCTCTGCAAACGGATTTTCGCCCGACCATTTCCCCCGCGCGGATGTGGGCGACAGAAAGACTGTCCAATCCTCTGCCGCGCGATCCCGATAGCGTTGGAAAATGCGCGCTTGCGTGACCCGTTTGCGGGCGATGTCCGCAGATGGCCAGGTCGCCAGAATGGCGTAGACGGCCGTGTTTGGAACGGGGGTAAAGCCTTGGCCCGTTCCGCTGCCGCACAGTTTCCAAAATCCGATATCTGGCACGTTGGGCATCGCCAATCGGGCGGCGCCCATCATTCCGAGAGCCCAGGCGCGATCTCGCCACGGGCCGAAGCGGAAAAAGGATATCGACACAGTCAAAGACATAAGCAGGCACTGTTATTCGGGCGCAAAGCACCGACAATCGCAGGGTAAAGCTGACAAATCATTTGTCAACTAAACCTGACACATCTAGTGTTTTATCAACATGACACGTTTGGAAGCCATAGATTCGCTTAGGGCCGGAGACGGACGCGCGCGGGCCATCGTTGTGGGCGCAGGCTTGGGCGGCCTCGCCGCTGCGATGCGCCTTGGTGCCAAGGGCTATTCCGTCACCGTTGTTGATAAGCTTGATGTGCCGGGTGGCCGTGGATCGGCGATTTGGCAGGACGGTCACAGGTTTGACCTGGGGCCGACGATTGTCACTGTTCCGCAACTCTATGAGGATTTGTGGGCCGCCTGCGGGCGCAACTTTCACCAGGATGTTCGGCTAAAGTCGCTGGATCCGTTCTATGAAATCCGGTGGCCTGACGGCACGAAGTTTGTCGCGCAACACGACACCGAAAAGATGCGCGCCGAAGTTGCCAAGATTGAGCCACGGGATGTGGCGGGCTTTGATAAATTCCTCAAAGATAGTGAAGCCCGCTATTGGTTCGGGTTCGAAGACCTTGGCCGTCGGTCGATGCACAAGCTGTGGGATTTGATCAAAGTCCTGCCAAAGTTTGCATGGCTGCGCGCCGACCGTTCTGTCTATGGCCATGCAAAAAAGCGGTTCCGCAATGAAAAGCTGCGCATGGCTTTTTCGTTTCATCCGCTCTTTATCGGTGGCGATCCACTGAACGTGACTTCGATGTACATCCTAGTGAGCTATCTCGAGAAAGAGTTTGGCGTGCATTACGCGATGGGCGGACTTGCGGGTATGGCGCGCAAGTTGGCGGATGTTGTCGAGGATCAGGGCGGTACCTTCCTGATGAACACGACCGTGCGCGAGATTGTCGTGCGCGATGGCCGGGCGCGGGGCGTTAAACTGGAAAGCGGGCTTGAGCTGGGCGCGGATATCGTCGTGTCGAATGCGGATGCCGGACACACCTACAACAGCTTGCTAGAAAAGGCGCCAAAGCGCCGGTGGACACCAGCGCGGCTGCGACGCACGCGATATTCCATGAGCCTCTTCGTTTGGTACTTCGGCACGCAAGGCACGCGGAGCAAATGGCAGGATGTGGGCCATCACACAATTCTGAATGGTCCGCGATACAATGATTTGCTGAAGGACATCTTTATCAAGGGCAAGCTGGCTGATGATTTCAGCCTGTATGTGCACCGGCCTTCTGTGACGGACCCGAGTGTTGCGCCCTCGGGTGGGGATACGTTTTACGTCCTAAGCCCCGTGCCGCATCTTGGGCATGGGGGCGTTGACTGGGCCGAAGAGGAAGCGCGGTACAAAGCGCGCATTCTGAAGGTTCTCGAAGAACAGATGATGCCCGGTTTAGGCTCACATATCGTGACCGAACAGGTCTTTACGCCGCAGACGTTCAAGGACCGCTATCTGAGCCCGCACGGGGCCGGTTTTTCGATTGAGCCACGCATCTTTCAGAGCGCGTGGTTCCGGCCGCACAATGTCAGCGAAGAGGTCGAAGGGCTCTATCTGGCGGGTGCGGGCACGCATCCCGGGGCAGGTGTTCCCGGTGTGATCGGCACCGCAGAGGTTTTGTCCCAGCTGGTGCCAGACCCCGAGAAGGTAAGCTGATGGACGCGCGCGATCTTGCGCATTGCAAAGAGGCGATCCGTCACGGTTCGCTCAGCTTTCATGCGGCGTCCAAGCTGTTGCCGCAATCTGTGCGTGACCCGGCCTTGGCGCTTTATGCGTTTTGCCGTCTGGCGGATGATGAGGTCGATCTGACCTCGGAAAAAGCTGAGGCCGTTTTGCGCCTGCGGGATCGGTTGGAATTGGTCTATGCGGGGCGTCCTTTGGATGCGCCAGCCGATCGCGCCTTTACGGCGGTGGTTGAGCGTTTCGAGATGCCGCGGGCTTTGCCGGATGCGTTGTTGGAAGGTATGGCCTGGGATGCAGAAGGACGCATGTACGAAAGCCTGTCTGGCGTCCGGGCCTATTCGGCCCGCGTCGCTTCGGCCGTGGGCGCGATGATGACCGTTTTGATGGGCGTGCGCGACGCCGATGCATTGGCACGGGCCTGCGATCTGGGCGTCGCCATGCAACTGACCAACATTGCCCGTGACGTTGGCGAAGACGCGCTTGAGGGCCGGCTTTACCTGCCGACCGACTGGCTGAAAGAGGCAGGGTTAGAGCCTGGTGCGTTCCTGGCGAACCCTCAGCCAACCAAAGCGGTGCGCGCAATGGTCAAGCGGTTGGTGATGGAGGCCAACCGGCTTTACTTTCGCTCAGAAGCGGGCATCGGGGCATTGCCGCTGGCCTGCCGGCCGGGCATCTTTGCGGCGCGGCATATCTATGCGGGTATCGGCGGGCGTCTCACGACCATGTCCTATGACAGCGTGACGGCCCGGGCGAGAACCAACAAAGCGCAAAAGCTGGGATGGCTGGGGCAATCGATTTTGCAAACGGCTGTGGGCGCGGTGATGCCGCGGTCCGCGGTGCTTTATGCACGGCCTTTGCCAGAGGTGCAGTTCCTTGTGGATGCCGCCGCACGTGGTGTCCGCCAGGCCGAGCGGTCGGATGCCTTGTTTGACGTGCTGGCAACGCTTGAGTTGAAAGCGCGGGCGGACAAGATCATCACGCCGGGAGAGTGACACCAAGCGTGGCCTTTTGCCCTCTGGTGCGCTGAAATGTTTGGGACAAGGTTGGGCTTATGTTTTGGCTCTTGTTTTGCATCTTTTTCGCGGCTTGCCTGGGGGCTGGCGTGACCGGAGGGTTGTTCCCGCCCGGGCCTTGGTACCGCAGTTTGAACAAACCCAGTTGGACACCGCCGGATTGGGTGTTCCCGGTGGCCTGGTTTGCGCTTTATCTGTGCATGTCCATTGCAGGCGCCCGCGCGGCAATGGCCCCTGACAACGGGATCGCAATGGCGTTTTGGGCGATGCAAATCGCGTTCAATGGGCTTTGGACGCCTGTGTTCTTCGGGCTGCGCCGGATTCGGCTGGGTATGGCGGTGGTTGGGATGCTGTGGCTGACCGTTGCCTGTGGCATGCTGGCGCTGTGGCAGGTGGATTGGGTGGCGGGGTTGCTCTTCGCGCCGTACCTGCTGTGGGTCACGATTGCGGCGGCGTTGAATGCCGCAGTCTGGAACCTCAACCGAGCTGAGGCTGCGGCGCCATCTCAACCGACCTAAGCTGCAAAGCCCGCCGTGGACGGAGCGGCCGAAAACGGGCAGGGTGCCGGATATGACCGATGCGCCACCCTCTGATCCAGCCGCCGCGCCGCAGGCCCTTTTCGACGATGCAATGGCGCGGGCAGGCGCAGCGATTGAGGCCAAGGATTTTGCGACCTTTGAAGCCGCGATTTCAGAGGCCGAGGCGTGTTTTCCCGAACATCCGCAAATCGCCCATTACAAAGGCCTATCCCGGTTCGAGCAAAAAGACGCGGCGGGCGCATTGGTCTGGCTGAGCAAGGCGATCAAGGCCTTGCCGGAGAATGCGGCGATCTTGCACAACCTGTCGGCCGTCCAGATCTCGCTGGGGCAGTTTGACACCGCAAAACACAACCTGTTGCGGGCGCTCAAACGCGCGCCTGATTACGCCGAAGCCTATCACACGCTTGCGGGGATCTATCGGTTCGCGCCGAGCGATCCGCTGATCAAGCGGATGGAGGCGTTGGCCAGGTCTGGGACGTTTTCGGCGCGCAATGCCTCGTTCCTGTGTTTTGCCTTAGCCAAGGCCTATGACGACGCAGATCAACCGGATCTGGCTTGGCCAATGCTGGAACAGGCAAACCAGCAGATGCAAAGCACCTACAACGCCGAGGAAGAGGCCGATTGGGTGGCCGACATTGAGCAGGTGTTTACCAAGCCCTTTTTGGCAGATCGGGTGGCCTTTGGTTACCCAAGTGCGGCGCCGGTTTTTGTGGTTGGCATGCCTCGGTCGGGGACGACGCTTTTGGAAAGTCGGATCGATGCGCATCCGCAGGTCTATGCGGCGGGAGAGTTGTCGATCGTCGGAGGCTTGGCGCAGACGATTTCCGAGGAAAAAGACCTGGCTATGCAGCGGCGCGGACATGCGCGTCTTGCTGCCGCGTTAGAGCCTGCGGAGGCCTATGGAGCGGGGTTGAGTTATCTCAACGCCGTGCAAAACCTGCGGGGCCGCTGGTTTGAGCGCTGCGTGGATAAACTGCCTGACAACAGTTTCAATCTGGGCTTTATCGCGCAGATCTTGCCCGGGGCGCGGTTTGTGCATGTGATGCGGCATCCTTTGGATGTTATGCTGTCGATCTATTTTCAGCGGTTCACGACGTTGCCTTATGGGTTTCGACAGGCTGATATCGTCGCGCATTGGGCGGCCTATCAGCGGGTCATGGATCATTGGCGGGCCGTGCTGCCGGACGGGATGCTGATGGAGGTCAGATACGAAAACCTGGTGCAGGATGACGCCTATGCGCAAGAGCGGCTGTGGCGGTATCTCGACCTGCCGATGGAGGTGTCGCATGTCGTTGGCTTGGGCACTGCGCTAGAGCAGCGCACGGCAAGCCGCTGGCAGGTCAAGCAACCGGTTTATACCACATCGCGCGAGAAGTTTCGTAAATACGAGGCGCATATGTCCGGGTTCATCGCGGCTTTGGGCGGTATGGATGCGGTGGAGGCGATTGTGGCGGATCAGCAGGCCCGCTGCGCCTTGGGATCTGACGAGGTGCGGGACTAATCGCAGCGTTGGCCCTGGTCGCGCCGCCTAAGTTCTTTGCGTTTTCCCTCTGGCGGGCGCATCTGTGGGGCGTGACGCAGGCAAACGCTATTGTGCAATGTGCATCGCCGGTAAGATGTGTTACTAAATCGTTAACGATCAGGTGAAGGTTTTCCTCGTGCAGCACTCGGTTCCCAAACGTCGCGATCCCTATCAGATGTTGGAAGACGCCTTGGAAAAGGGTTGGGAAAGTGTGGACACGATC
The DNA here is from genome assembly GCA_964649815.1 of uncultured Rhodobacterales bacterium. Lineage (GTDB taxonomy): Bacteria > Pseudomonadota > Alphaproteobacteria > Rhodobacterales > Rhodobacteraceae. The sequence goes on from CAZYQC010000009.1 coordinate 59,607, forward strand.
CCTTTGAAAGGCGAGGGCGCGTTTCTGGTTCTGACGATGTCTGGGTTGATCAAGCTCGCCAAGAACCGAAAAGACTATCGCAACCCGCGCAAGGCGGACGGCTATGGGCCAAAACGCACCACAGTGAATTCGGTCAAAACCGGGAATTATCTGGGTGCAATTGCCTGGAAATGGCCGGACGACAGCGACTGATCAAAAGCGCCAGCGAGGTCTGCGCGGAACGCGCACAGCCAACATGGGTTTCAGCAATGGCGAACGAAAGCGCGTCAGGTCGAGGGATTCGTGGATGCCGGTGACTTCTTCCCCATCGAGTTGCGTGCGAACGGCGGCGCGATTGTAGAACGGCGCATCCAGCATGGGGCGCACTTGGTAGGGCTGATAGCCCAAGTCGGCGCGGGTCTCTCGGTAAAGCGCCCAGAGCGAGCGTTTCATCCGTGCTTTGGGCGGAAGGGCGATCTGGCGGGCGGTGCCGTCAGGGTCAAAGGCAAATCCAGCGGCAAGTTCTGATCCATCGAGGCGCGTGGCGTCGTAGATGCAGGTTGCCCCATCTTTGGTGGGAAAGCGGCCCCAAGTCCAATAGCTGAAGTCTTCTTCCAATGCGCGGGTGCCGAAATTGGCGTCGAAATAGCCTTCGCCCGTCCATTGCCATCCCGGCCGGTCGATGTCGACGTTGATGCGGGCGCGGGGTGCAAACGGCCGCCATATGTGGCTGTCGTCCTGCGTCAGCGGAAGCTCGACCTGTGTGACGGCAGAGGGGATGACGGTGATCTGGCCTTGGATGCGATTGATCCAGGGATGAGAGGACATCTCGTTGATGTCGATGATCAGCCGGTCCCCTTCCCATCGCATCATGGAGGGGCCGACCTCGAGCCGAGAGGCGGTTTGGCGCAAGGCACTTTCGCCGCGGTCGGTCATGGTAAAGCGTCCGCCTGGGCCATAGGTGGCCACGTTGATACAGACGTGGTTTTGCGGACGTTTGCGGCCAGACCAGCGATACCAGGGCGAAAACACAGAGCCGATAAAGCCGATGACGGACACGGCCTTGCTGTGGTCATCGCTTAGGCCGTCGACATACCACCACGCATAACCGTTCGGGCCGACCGAGACGTTGAAGTTGGGCCTTTCAAGATCGCCTCGGCCGCGTGCCGTGCGGAGAGCGCTGCCATCGGTACTCCGGCCCCCGGGTGCGTCCCGCCGCCAGCGAGGAAGAGGTTCGGGATCGGGGTCCGAGCGCGGGGCCTGTTGAGGCTCGCGGTTAGGCCATGGGGCGTTTGCCCGTAGAGCGCCCCCATTGAAGCGGGAAACATTTGGGCGAACATCTGTGGCGTCGTCACCGAAGTCGTGTCCGGTGTCGGGCTGAAAGTCGTCCCGAAGCGAGCCATCCGATCCATGATCTGTTGATGCCATTGGTCTAGATCCTTTGGGCTGCTCTGGTCATTGGTGGCCGGAGCATTGGAAATGATTTCAAAACGTTCGAGCTGTAGCGGGGCGGTGCCTTGGCCGCGATCCAGCGCGCAGAGGTACAGCGTGGGGCTGGTGGGGATACGGCCAGCCATCAGGTCTTTGAATTCGGCAACAGGGTCTGCGTCGAAAAAGACGTTGTGATGGGCAAGCTCTGGCCCAGCGGGCGTTGCGGCAAAGGAATGAACGCGCGCAGACAGGCTTCTTGCGGCACGTTTTGTTTGTGGGGCGACCTGAGCGACGGCTGTGCCAAGCTCTCCTGTCGCGAGGGCGCGCGGGTCGCCGGCGTAGACAACAGCGTCACAGGGGTGGCTGGTGCCGTCCTGGAGGGTAACGCGGCTGATGCGCCCGTTCTGGGTGCTGAGACGCGCGACATGAGCGTCTGTGTGGATTTCAACGCCCTGCGCGATCAGTCGTTCTGCCAGCGCGTCCACAAGCTTGTGCATGCCGCCTTTGACGACCCAGACGCCTGCGGCCTCGGCCTGCCAGATGAGGGCCAAGAGAGCTGGTGCATGTGTGGGGCTGCCGCCGACATAGGTGGCGTAACGGCCAAAGAGCTGCGCCAGGCGCGGATCATCAAAGGCCCGTCGCAAATGACCGCGCAGTGTCGAGAAAGGCGCCATCGCCGGAATGAGCGAGGGTTGCGACAAGGTGCGTTTGACGAGCGTCGGCAGATGCGGCTCTGCCGCTTGCATCATCGGCGCATCGAATGCGTCAAAGAGCGCGCGGGTGCGTTTGTGAAAGGCGTGGAACTGACGGGCGGCCTTGGCGCCCGCGAAGCCACGAACAGCGTCGACATTCAGCATATGGTCCTGAGTAAGGTCCAGCGTGCTGCCGTCCGGCCAGAAATGCCGCCCGAGTGTCGTTTGCGGCACCAGTTCAACCGCGTCGTCAAGCCGCGTGCCCAGGCAGCGAAACAGGTCTTCGAAGACATGCCGCATAGTCAGGACCGTTGGGCCGGCATCGATGGGACCTGCGGGCGACGGCACTGTGCGGATCTTTCCGCCCAGGTGGGAATGGCGTTCCAACACGAGGACACGCCCCCCTGCGGCGCGCAGGCGGGCGGCTGTTGCGAGCCCGGCGATGCCGGCCCCGATGACGATGTATCGGGGCGCCTCTGGGGAGACTGGCACCGTGCCGCATTGGGAGGAGTAAGTGTGCAACACGCGGGAATTGTTGACTCAGACGCGGAATGTGTCCAGTTTAATTTACATATTAGTGTATCACTAAAATGACATATACCGAAAGGGAGGCATAGATGCCACTCAACGCCCGCATCGAAAACGCCATTGCAGAGGCTGTCGCTATTGGCCAGGGGCGCGGGGCTGTGCCGGGGCGCTTGGCGTCGGCGTTGCATTACGCGACTGCACCGGGAGGCGCGCGAATCCGTCCAACGATTCTGACCAGCGTTGCCTTGGCCTGCGGCGACGACCGGCCAGCTGTCACGGATGCGGCCGCTGCTGCGCTTGAGCTGATCCATTGTGCGTCGCTTGTGCATGACGATCTGCCTTGCTTTGACGATGCCGATATTCGACGGGGCAAGCCGAGTGTGCATCGCGCCTATTCCGAGCCGTTGGCCGTTCTGGCTGGCGATAGCCTCATTATCCTTGCGTTCGAGATTTTGGCGCGGGCGGCGCAGCATGGGCCTGATAGGTCGACGCAATTGCTTTTGACGTTATCGCAGCGGTCCGGCATGCCCGGAGGTATTTGTGCGGGCCAGGCCTGGGAGAGCGAAGACAAGGTTGATCTCTCTGCGTATCACCAGGCAAAGACCGGCGCTTTGTTTATTGCGGCCACACAGATGGGTGCCGTTGCTGCAGGCCAAGAGGCTGAGCCGTGGTTCGAGCTTGGTGCTCGGATCGGAGAGGCATTCCAAGTCGCTGACGATCTGCGGGATGCGTTCTACGATGAAGAGACGCTGGGCAAGCCAGCGGGTCAGGACGACCTGCACGGACGTCCGAACGCGGTTGCGGCCTATGGCGTCAGCGGCGCGATCTCGCGGTTAAAGGACATTTTGGGTGGGGCCATCGCGTCTATCCCATCCTGCCCAGGCGAAGCGCAGCTTGCGGCTTTGGTCCGGGCCTATGCCGAAAAGCTGACCCCAGTCGCACCGCATCGTCAGAATGTCTGATCAAACCGCACTTCCCGCCTGGAGGGGCAGCTGGCTCAATCGTCTTGTGGCGCGGCCGGGGTTTCAGAGATGGGCGGCGGGTATGCCGTTCATTCGCCGCAGCGCGCGGGCAGATGGGGCGGCTTTGTTCGACATCGTCCAGGGCTTTGTCACCAGTCAGGCGCTGGCCGCACTGATCGAGCTGGAGATTTTCAAACGCTTGCGGGGTGGGCCCATGTCGGCGGCGACGCTTGGGCAAGATTGTTTGATACCAGAAGACCGTATGCGCGTCTTGCTGCAGGCGGGTGCGGCGATGGGGCTGTTGAAGCGGCGGCGCGATGGGCGTTTCGCGCTGGCGCGAAAAGGCGCGGCCTTATTGGGTGTGCCGGGCTTGGACGCCATGATCCGGCACCACAAAGCGTTTTATGAAGACCTGCGCGATCCGGTTGCCTTGCTTCGCGGGGACATAGGGCGCACGCAGTTGGCAGAATTCTGGCCGTATGTCTTTGGCGCGCGTGGCGCCGTCGACCCTGATGTTGCCGAGACATATTCCGATCTGATGGCCCAAAGCCAAACGCTGGTGGCGGAAGACACGCTGCGTGCTGTCTCTTTCAGAGACGTGAAGCATCTGATGGATGTGGGCGGAGGCACGGGAGCTTTCCTCGGTGAGGCTGGATTGGCGCAACGGGCGATGCGCATGACGCTTTTTGATCTGCCGGTGGTCGTGCCAGGGGCCGAGGCGCGGTTTGCGCGGTTGGGCATGGCGGAACGGGTCGCGATTGTCCCTGGCTCTTTCCGGGATCAGGATTTGCCCGAAGGTGCCGATGCCATTTCCTTGGTGCGCGTGCTTTATGATCATGCAGATGAAACCGTGCGTGACCTGCTGGCCAAGGTCTATGCGGCGCTGCCGCCAGGAGGGCGTTTGATCATCAGCGAGCCAATGGCCGGCGGTGCACGGCCAGAACGCGCAGGAGATGTCTATTTCGCCTTTTACACAATGACGATGATGACAGGGCGCGCGCGCTCGGCCGAGGAAATCGGAGCGTTGTGCGCAGAGGCCGGTTTCGAAGCGATCCGATCTCCAACGCCAGCACGGCCGTTTGTGACGCGGGTTCTGACCGCGCGAAAACCGGTTGGGAACACCTCCTGACAGAGAAAGTGTCTAAATAAATTGACACTTAGATATGTAAGCCTAAAATGACACTGACGTAAAACCGCGGCGATGAGTCTCTCTGCACATCGCCATAACAAGAGGGAGGTCTTCTGATGGACGCACATGCCGTTCTCCTTAAAGGTCCTAAAGACCTCGACGTGGTTCCCCTGGCGCTGACGCGGCCGGGTCCTGCGGATCTTGTTGTTGATATTACGCATTCCGGGATCTCGACGGGGACCGAAAAACTCTTTTGGTCTGGGGATATGCCGCCCTTTCCGGGCATGGGATATCCGCTGGTGCCTGGCTATGAGGCCGCGGGCGAGATTGTGGAGGCGGGCGCGCTGACCGGGTTCAAACCGGGCGAGCGGGTCTTTGTTCCGGGCGCGAATTGCTTTGACGGTGCGTTCGGTCTTTTTGGTGGTGCTGCCAATCGCGTGGTCACGGACAGCGCTCGTGTCACCCGAATCGATGCGGGCCTTGGTGCGGAAGGCGCATTGCTTGCGCTGGCCGCAACGGCGCGACATGCGATGGCAGGGCTGAACAAGGCCGTGCCGGACTTGATTGTTGGTCATGGCGTGCTGGGCCGGTTGTTGGCGCGGCTGACGATTGCAGCAGGCGCACCGGCCCCGATGGTCTGGGAAATTGACCCCGACCGGATGGCTGGGGCCTCGGGCTATGAGGTCTTGCACCCAGACCAGGATGAGCGTCGGGACTATACATCGATCTATGACGCCTCGGGTCAGGGCGAATTGCTGAATGATCTGGTCGGACGCATCGCCAAGGGCGGTGAGATCGTCCTTGCCGGTTTTTATTCCGCGCCTTTGTCTTTTGCCTTTCCACCGGCCTTTATGAAGGAAGCCCGGTTCCGCGTTGCTGCGGAATGGACGCGCGACGATTTGATCGCGACGCGGGCCTTGGTGGAGAGCGCGACCCTATCGCTGGATGGGTTGATCACGCATCGGGCCGATGCGCGCAACGCGCCGGACGCCTACGCGACGGCCTTCACCGATCCAGCTTGTTTGAAAATGATGATGACGTGGGAGCACTGAAGGCATGAAAGACGAAGTGCCCAACCTGAAGGATTTTGATCAGCGGTTGCGCGATGAAGCGCATGAAGATCTGGCGGATGTGTTGCCCGCAGAGGCAACAAAGAAAACTCAGATCATCGCGATCTATGGCAAAGGTGGGATTGGCAAATCCTTCACGCTTGCGAACCTCAGTCACATGATGGCCGAGCAGGGTAAGCGCGTGCTGCTTATTGGCTGCGACCCCAAATCCGATACGACGTCGCTGCTGTTCGGGGGCAAGGCCTGTCCGACGATCATCGAGACATCGACCCGCAAGAAGCTTGCCGGGGAAGAAGTGTCGATTGGAGACGTATGCTTTAAACGCGGCGGCGTGTTCGCGATGGAACTCGGCGGGCCCGAGGTTGGGCGCGGTTGTGGTGGTCGGGGGATCATCCACGGGTTTGAGCTGTTGGAGAAGCTGGGCTTTCACGACTGGGACTTCGACTATGTCTTGCTCGACTTTTTGGGCGACGTGGTCTGCGGCGGCTTTGGCCTGCCGATTGCGCGGGACATGGCGCAGAAGGTGATCCTGGTTGGGTCGAACGATCTGCAATCACTCTATGTCGCAAACAACGTGTGTTCCGCGGTGGAGTATTTCCGCAAGCTGGGCGGCAACGTTGGTGTTGCGGGGCTGGTGATCAACAAAGACGACGGTTCAGGCGAGGCGCAGGCTTTTGCCGAAGCGGTCGACATTCCCGTGCTGGCCTCGATCCCGCAGGACGACGATCTGCGGAAGAAGTCGGCGAACTACCAGATTGTTGGCACGGCCGAGTCGCAATGGGGTGGGCTATTTGCAGAGTTGGGGCTGAATGTAGCGGATGCACCGCCTGTGCGGCCTGCACCGTTGTCGCAAGATGGCTTGCTGGAATTGTTTGATGGGTCGGACACGGGCGCGGGCGTCGTTCTGGAACCGGCGACGGATGAAGACATGCGCGGGGCATTCTATGCGCCCAAAGCTTCGTTGGAGGTCGTTTATGACGAAGCATGAGGCGAGCGGGTTCGGATCGCTGGTGCGATCCGACAGGGCAGGGGGCGCTGCCCCCCTTGGCCTGACGGCCAATTCCCCCCGGAGTATTTTTGTCCAAAAGAATGCGAGTGCCGTTTGAGCGCGCGGGTCACATATGACGCCGCCGACGAGGTTGAGGTCGTGAAGGGGCATCCTGGTGAGGAGGCGTCGAACGGCGCGGTCTTGGATCAAGTCCGGGATGACGCATTGGGATGTCACTCGGGCTCGGAGATGGAGGCGGCTGCGCGGATGGCGGGGCAGTCTGAGCTGTTGGATCGATTTGCAGAGGATTATCCGCAGGGACCGCATGACAAACCGCAATCGATGTGTCCGGCGTTTGGCTCTTTGCGGGTCGGGCTGCGGATGCGGCGGGTGGCGACGGTTTTGTCTGGATCTGCCTGTTGTGTTTATGGGCTCACGTTCGTGTCGCACTTCTATGGGGCGCGGCGGTCGGTTGGCTATGTGCCGTTCAATTCTGAGACGTTGGTGACGGGCAAGCTTTTTGAGGACATCCGTGACAGCGTGCATGAGTTGGCCGATCCGGACCGGTATGATGCAATCGTCGTGACGAATTTGTGTGTGCCGACGGCTTCGGGCGTGCCGTTGCGGTTGTTGCCCGATGAGATCAACGGGGTTCGGATTGTCGGGATCGATGTGCCCGGTTTTGGCATTCCGACACATGCCGAGGCGAAGGATGTCCTTGCTGGTGCGATGCTGGCTTATGCGCGGGCGGAGATTGAAGCGGGGCCTGTGGCGGCACCTGTTGGGGGCAAGTCGGATCGCCCGACGGTGAGCCTGTTGGGTGAGATGTTCCCAGCGGATCCGGTGATGATTGGTCAGATGCTGGCGCCTTTGGGGTTGGCAGCGGGACCTGTGGTGCCCTGCCGCGAATGGCGGGAATTGTATTCTGCGCTGGATTGCGGAGCGGTGGCTGCGGTGCATCCGTTCTACACGTCAGCGGTTCGAGAGTTTCAGGCGGCTGGTCGGACGGTTGTTGGCTCGGCGCCGGTGGGTGTCGAGGGCACTGCGGCCTGGCTTGCAGCCATCGGCGATGCCTTTGGAGTGTCGGCCGACACGGTTGGTCAGGCGCAAAACGCAGTCCTGCCGGCGATTGCGGGTGCGTTGCAAGGCGCGCGGATTGACGGGGCCGTCACGCTTTCGGGTTACGAGGGTTCAGAGCTGTTGGTCGCACGCTTGCTGATCGAGAGTGGGGCGGATGTTCCCTATGTTGGCACGGCCTGCCCGAAGACGCCATGGAACACCGAGGACGCGGCTTGGCTGGCGGACAAGGGCGTGCAGGTGAAATTCCGCGCCTCGCTGGAAGATGATTGCGCGGCGATGGAGGCGATCAAGCCTGACCTAGCCGTTGGTACAACGCCCGTTGTGCAAAAGGCCAAAGAGCTGGGCGTGCCGGGGCTTTACTTTACCAACCTGATTTCAGCGCGGCCCTTAATGGGTGTCGCGGGGGCGGGATCGCTCGCTCAGGTGGTGAATGCGGCCATCGGGAACAAAGACCGTATGGCGCATATGAAGGCCTTTTTCGAAGGCGTAGGCACCGAGGATACCGCAGGTGTCTGGGAAGATGAGCCCAACCTGCGGCCTGATTTCCGCGCGCAGAATGCCAAGAAGCTGGAACGCCAAGCCAAAGCCGCGAAGGCGGCGGAGATGATCTGATGCGCGTATGTGGACCATATATGCGCGGCGGGGCGAGGCGGCTCGATCTTGCGTGCCATAGGCTGAGATTAAGGCCGAAGGTTGCTGGGCAAGCGCTGGACCGTAAGGGGTTGCTTTTTGGTCGCGAGGCCCCGGATCTAGTCCGGGGCGTCGATCGGGTTCCAGGTGGCGCGCTCTCTTATGGGGAGGGCTGCGCATGTTGATCCAGGATCATGATCGGGCTGGCGGCTATTGGGGTGCGGTTTATGCGTTCTGTGCCGTGAAGGGTTTGCAATGCGTCATTGACGGGCCGGTCGGGTGCGAGAACCTGCCGGTGACTTCGGTTCTGCATTACACCGATGCGTTGCCTCCGCATGAGCTTCCGATTGTTGTCACCGGCCTGGGCGAAGAAGAGTTGGGCCGCGATGGGACAGAGGGCGCGATGAAGCGCGCCTGGGGTACGTTGGACCCCGCCTTGCCCGCCGTGGTCGTCACGGGCTCCATCGCTGAGATGATCGGCGGGGGCGTCACGCCACAAGGCACCAATATTCAGCGTTTTCTCCCACGGACCATTGACGAAGATCAATGGGAAGCTGCGGACCGCGCGATGACATGGATTTTCACCGAGTTCGGCATGACCAAAGGGCGCATGCCACCGGAGAAGAAACGCCCCGACGGCGCCAAGCCGCGGGTCAACATTTTGGGCCCGATGTACGGGACATTTAACATGCCGTCTGATCTGGCCGAAGTGCGCCGGTTGGTCGAGGGCATTGGCGCTGAGGTCAACATGGTGATGCCGTTGGGTGCCCATGTGGCCGATATGCGAAATTTGGTGAATGCGGATGTCAACATCTGCATGTACCGCGAGTTCGGTCGCGGGCTGTGTGAGCTTCTTGCCAAGCCATACTTGCAAGCGCCGATAGGGGTCGAGAGCACTGGTAAGTTCCTGCGCGCACTGGGGGACCTGCTGGGCCTCGACCCCGAACCTTTCATCGCTAAAGAGAAACATAGCACGCTGAAGCCAATTTGGGACCTTTGGCGCTCGGTTACGCAGGATTTCTTTGCCACGGCCTCGTTTGGGATCGTCGCAAATGAAACCTACGCGCGTGGTATCCGTCTGTTTTTAGAGACAGATATGGGATTGCCTTGCGATTTTGCAGTGGCGCGCGTGGCCGGGAAAAAAACCAACAATAATGAAGTTCGAGCTCTGATTGAGCAGAAAAAGCCGCTGATCGTGCTCGGGTCGATCAATGAAAAGATCTATATGGCCGAGGCGAAAGCGGGGCATGGGCCGTCGCCTGCCTTTATCCCGGCGTCCTTTCCTGGCGCGGCCATCCGGCGTCATACTGGCACCCCGATGATGGGATATGCCGGTGCCACCTATCTGATCCAAGAGATTTGCAACGGCCTTTTTGATGCGCTGTTCCATATCCTGCCGCTTGGCAGTGAGATGGATGCGGCCGAGGCCACACCAACCAATTTGCGCAGGGACTTCCCATGGGATCCTGATGCGCAGGCGCTGCTTGATGAACTGGTCGCAGCGCATCCAATCCTGACCCGCATCTCTGCGGCAAAAACCCTGCGCGACAAGGCGGAGCAAGCCGCGTTGGCGCAGGGTGCAGAGCGGGTCGTTTTAGAAACAGTGCGCGCATTAGACCCGGCTGGAGCCGGGCGACAATCGGGAGGACAGACAGCATGACTGATCTGACAAGCGACATCGTCGTTGAGGAAAATGCGCCAAAGCGAAAGCGGGCGGTCAAGACCGAGTTCATGGCTTATTTCGCAATCATATTCGTCGCGACGCTACCGCTGGCAACGCTGACGTGGGCCTTGGCCGCGATACGATCGCGCAGCCTGACCGACAAAGGGCCGGTGGCCCGTGCCTGGAGCCAGGCGCGGATCATAACACCGATGATTTTTTCCGCGTGACATGCGCGGCCCGACATAGCTTTGGCTCCGGGTATTCGGAAACGCGTGGCGATGCCTCTGGGCACAGCCAATGGGGTGCGATGCGCCTGGCGTTTTCTGCCGGATCACGGCGGTGTCGGAAGGAATTTCCTAAAGCTGAAGTGCGCCTGCTTTGGGATCAAGAGCTGGACGTCTGGCGACAGGCGGACAGAGCCCGAAGGAGGGATGAGCCCTCCCAAGGACCCGGCCGCGGGGTGCGCGGCGTCAGCATAAAATTCCGGAGGAATCCTTATGGCTGATAATAACCTGTCTTTCACAGGTCTCACAGATGAGCAGGCGCAAGAATTGCACTCTGTCTACATGAGCGGGCTCTGGCTGTTTTCAGCCGTGGCTGTTGTCGCTCATTTGGCGACGTTCATCTGGAACCCGTGGTTCTGAGGAAGGATTGAGACATGGCAAAGTTCTACAAGATCTGGCTCATCTTTGATCCACGTCGTGTGTTTGTTGCACAAGGCGTCTTTCTGTTCCTCTTGGCGGCGATGATTCACCTCGTCCTGCTGTCCACGGAGCAATTCAACTGGTTTGAAATCGCAGCTATGAAAGCAGCTGGCGGCTAAATCCTGTTGATTTGACAAAACAGCGCTGCGGGCGGGGCAACAGTGCGTCCCCGCTCGCCCGCAGCAGACACTAGAGCACGTTTCGTTCAGTCGAGGCATCATGGGCGGTCAGGCCAGGTGGCCGGGCCCGCCCGTGGTGATCCGCCAAGGCGTAAGACCGGGTGGCGCGTGCTGTATCTAAATTCGAAGACGGCTGACGTGACCGCCTAACACCAGGCACGCGCGCCGCCAAACGCGGAGACAACAGAGATGGCGTTGCTATCCTTCGAAAGAAAGTATCGCGTCCGCGGAGGGACGCTGATCGGCGGCGACTTGTTTGATTACTGGGTTGGCCCATTCTACGTGGGCTTTTTCGGAGTCACGACGATCTTTTTCGCTCTCTTGGGAACGGCCTTGATATTTTACGGGGCCGCACTGGGGGACACTTGGAATCCTTGGCTCATATCCATTGAGCCGCCAGAGCTTGAAGTTGGGCTAGGGATGGCCCCGCTTGCAGAAGGCGGGATATGGCAATTGGTCACGATGTGCGCCGTGGGCGCCTTTGTGAGCTGGGCCTTACGCGAGGTTGAAATCGCTCGGAAGCTGGGGATGGGTCTGCATGTGCCCGCAGCCTTTGGCGTCGCGATTTTTGCCTATGTGACTCTGGTGATCATCCGGCCTGTGCTGATGGGCGCCTGGGGACATGGGTTTCCCTATGGCATCTTCAGCCACCTCGATTGGGTGAACAACGTTGGATATGCCTACGGCAACTTCCACTACAACCCGGCGCATATGGTGGCCATCACCTTCTTTTTCACCACCTGTTTGGCGCTGGCTTTGCACGGGTCTTTGATCCTGTCAGCGGTGAACCCAGAGAAGGGTGAGGAAATCAGAACCCCCGAACACGAAGACACGTTCTTCCGCGATTTCATCGGCTATTCGATCGGGCCTTTGGGCATTCACCGTCTTGGCCTGTTCCTGGCGCTGAACGCCGGGTTCTGGTCGGCTGTTTGTATCGTGATCTCGGGCACCGTCTGGTTCGATGCCTGGGCTGACTGGTGGTACTGGTATGTCGAATTGCCCTTCTGGGTTGATGTTGAGGGAGGCGTCAATGGCTGAGTATCAGAACATTTTCACGCAGGTGCAGATCCAAGGCCCGCCTGAAATGGGCATGGTCGAGGATGTAGACCTCAAAGAACGCTCGGACGGGGCATCGTTCTCGTCCCTCTTTGGGTGGTTCGGCAACGCACAGCTTGGCCCGTTCTATTTGGGCGGCTTGGGCATGGCGTCTCTGGGCTCGGGCTTGATCTGGTTCACGATGGTCGGAGCAAGCTATTGGGCACAGGCCGGTTACAATCCGGCGGTGTTTATGCGCGATCTGTTTTACTTTTCGCTCGAGCCGCCAGGGCCGGAATATGGTCTGGGCTTTGCGCCTTTGAACGAAGGTGGCATGTGGCTGATCGCAAGCTTCTTTCTGTTGATCTCGGTGATGTGCTGGTGGGCGCGGTCCTATTATCTCGCCAAGCAGCTGAAGATGGGTAAGCATGTCTTTTGGGCTTTTGGGGCGGCGATCTGGCTGTTCCTGGTGCTTGGGCTCTTCCGTCCGATCTTGATGGGATCGTGGTCAGAGGCGGTGCCTTACGGCATATTCACCCACCTCGACTGGACGCTTGGGCTGTCGGTTACTTATGGCAACCTGTTCTACAATCCGTTCCATGCGTTCTCGATCGTGTTCCTCTATGGCTCTGCGCTGCTCTTTGCGATGCACGGGGCGACCATTTTGGCCGTCAGCCGCTTTGGTGGCGACCGGGAGCTTGAGCAGATCGTTGACCGAGGAACGGCGACAGAGCGAGCCGCGCTCTTCTGGCGCTGGACGATGGGCTTTAACGCCACAATGGAAGGCATTCACCGCTGGGCGTGGTGGTTTGCAATCCTGACACCAATCACTGGCGGTATTGGCATTCTGCTGACGGGTACAGTTGTCGACAACTGGTACGTCTGGGCGCAGGACCATTACTTTGCCCCACTCGACTAAGGGAGGCTTGGACACATGAGTGACCAAAAGAAAGAGCTCTTTGACGGCGACTTTTCCAAGCCACGACTGATGGCCGAGATTTTGGGCCAGATGATTGTGGGTGCGGGCGCTGCGGCATTTGTCATCGGAGGGGCGGGGGTCTTTGTCTATGTCCTCTACCTCGTTGGAACGCTGCTGCCGCCAGAGTCCAAAGAGGCCGACGATCCGACACCGGATAGTTTCTCGGCCTATTACCAGCCGTACGATCAAACCACGACGTGATCGGCTGAGACGAGATTGAAAGGGGCCGACCTCCCGGACTGCCCCTTTCAGCCAGGCGCGGACCCGCGGCTTCCTGGGTCCTCGCACGGGGTCTCCCTGACCCCGGTTCCCTTCCTGTTGGCTACAGGAACCTGGCGCCGCATGTGACCCCCCGTTGTGTGCGGCGCCTTTTTTGCCCTGATTTGCACGGCAAGGTGTGAAAGGGCCCGAGAGACGACAGGAGTGCGCTGCCATGCCGACTGAAACCCCACATCTGGACCGGGTCGCCGGACCTGCAGATCTCCGCAACCTCAGCGACACAGAGCTTGCGCACATATCCCACGAATTGCGCGCTGACGTGATCCGCGCAGTCAGCCAAACGGGCGGACATCTGGGGTCATCTTTGGGTGTGGTCGAGCTCACCGTTGCGTTGCATGCCGTGTTCGATACTCCGCGCGACAAGCTCATCTGGGACGTTGGGCATCAGTGCTATCCACACAAAATCCTCACCGGCCGCCGCCAACGCATGTCCGGCCTTCGCCAAAAGGACGGGATAAGCGGTTTCACCAAACGATCCGAGAGCGAATATGACCCGTTTGGCGCTGCGCATTCGTCGACGTCGATCTCTGCGGCGCTTGGGTTTGCTGTGGGGCGTGACATGGGCATGCCGACAGGCGATGCGGTTGCCGTCATCGGCGATGGCTCGATCAGCGCGGGCATGGCTTACGAGGCGCTGAACAACGCGGGCGCGGAAGGCAGGCGGTTGTTTGTCATTCTGAACGACAATGAAATGTCGATCGCGCCGCCCGTTGGCGCGATGAGCACGTATTTGTCGGGCTTGTCCGAGATGACACCTTTTGCAAGCCTCAAGGCTGTCGCCGAGGGCATGGAGGCCGCGCTGCCCCGACCGATGCGCGAAGGTGCGCGCCGGGCGCGCGAAATGGTCACGGGTCTTGAGAGCCGTGGCACGTTTTTTGAAGAGCTGGGCTTTGACTATATCGGGCCAATCGACGGGCACGACATCCACCAGGTTTTGCACGTGCTGCGCGCCGCGCGCGCCCGGGCGAGCGGGCCAGTTCTTATTCATGCCTGCACCGTCAAAGGCAAAGGCTATGCCCCTGCAGAGGGATCTGCGGACAAGTACCACGGCGTATCCAAATTTGATGTTGAAACGGGCGAGCAGTCAAAGTCGAAATCGAACGCACCGTCTTACACATCGGTCTTTGGGGTTGCTCTGGCGGACGCTGCCGCGCGTGATCCAAATGTGGTTGCCGTGACAGCCGCGATGCCGTCTGGGACGGGCGTCAACAAGATGGCCGATCGCTTTCCTGCGCGGGTCTTCGACGTGGGGATCGCGGAGCAACATGCCGTGACGTTTGCAGCTGGCATGGCGGCCAGCGGGTTAAAGCCGTTTTGCGCGATTTATTCGACGTTCCTCCAACGGGGCTACGATCAGGTGGTGCATGACGTCTGTCTGCAAAACCTTCCTGTGCGGTTCGCGCTCGACCGAGCAGGCCTTGTCGGCGCCGATGGCGCGACCCATGCGGGTGCTTTCGACATTGGGTATCTTGCAGCGTTGCCGAACATGGTTGTGATGGCCGCAGCGGATGAGGCCGAGCTGGTTCATATGGTGGAAACAGCGACGCAACATGACACCGGCCCGATTGCGTTCCGCTATCCAAGGGGTAATGGGCGCGGCGTTGACATCCCCGAGCGGGGAGAGGTGCTGGAGATTGGCAAAGGCCGGATCATCCAGCGCGGCACTGACATTGCGCTCTTGTCGTTGGGCACGATCCTAGAGGATTGCGAACACGCCGCGGCCCGTCTTGAGGCAGCAGGGCATTCGGTGACTGTTGCGGATGCGCGGTTCGCCAAACCTTTGGACATGGATTTGATCCGCGAACTGGCCCGCAGTCACCGGGCGCTGATCACCGTCGAACAAGGTGCAATGGGCGGCTTTGGGGCGATGGTGTTCCAGGCGATGTCGGATGAAGGTCTGTTGGATGCAGGGCTAAAGGTCCGATCCATGCGCCTGCCTGATCGCTTGATCGAGCAGGCCAGCCCCGATGAGATGTACCAAGATGCCGGTCTGACCGTTGACGACATTGAACGCGTCGCGGCGGGCCTTTTGCACACGCGCGATGTCGTGATTGACCTGCAAGCGCGCCGCTGACGCAGTTGCGCGGCGCGTGATTTAGGGCCCTGTGCAAAAGGCTTTGATTTTGCCCGCGACGTAGTGCGGCGCGTCCCAGTGGATTGAATGACCGGCCCTTTCGATAACATGCACCTGCGCGCCAGCCAGTGCCGCTTGTGCGTCCTTCAGCGGGATCATCTGATCGTTTTGCGCCAAAAGCGCCTGGACAGGGCCATTGAACGGGCCGCACAGCCGCTCAACATTCACTGTTCCGAGCGCTGACAATTGATGCGCCATCGCCTCGGCCGATTGGGCGAACGGATAGGCAAGCGAAGCGGCCACAGCTTCGTCAATGGCGCCGGGTGTGTCGTAGAGAGCGGTTGAAAACAGCCAGGGAAAGAGCGCGCGCAGCCAAGTGTCTTCGGGTGCGTTGCTTTGACGGATCGTGATCAGCGTTTCGAACAAAGCGATATTGCGACGCAGGCGCATGGGCGCCGTGGCCAGCACTGTCGTTGTGGCGATGGCTTGAGGATCCTGACAGAGCATCTCAAGGGCAATAAGCCCGCCCAAGGAATGCCCGACCACATGGTATTTGGCATGTCCTGCATCTTGCATAACGGCGCGGGCATCTTCTGCGAAGATGGCCAAAGAAACGGGTGCGTCCCAAGGCGTTGTGCGCCCGGTTGTCCGATTGTCGGGTCGGATCAAGGTAAAGCTGTTTTCCAAAAGCGGCAGCAACGGCGCCCAGCTTGCGCTGTCGGACATCATGCCCGCAAGCATCAGCAACGGTGGGCCTTGGCCCGACACTTCGTAGTGCAGCTTTGCGTCTGGGCGCATGAGATCAGGCATTGAGCTGGCTCCATGTTGGCAGCAAATCATCCGGGGCAGGGGTCGCCAGATAAACGGCACGCGCGATTGCGCGGCTGAGGCACAGGGCCGCTGCATGACCGATAAGCCCTAGCATACGCTCGGGCGCATCAAGCGGTTTGGCATCTGTGGAAAGGGCAAAGACAAGATCACCGTCGCCTGGCGCATGTGCCGGTACCACGGCGCGCCCGATCCCGTCATGCGCGGCCCAAGCGACACGTTGGCATTGGGCTTTGGTCAGCGTGGCATCTGTTGCAACGATGGCAATCGTCGTGTTGGCCCGTTCGAGCATGGCAGTGATCTTGCGGCTTTCTAACGTTCGGCCCAATCCGGTGGCTGGATCGGGGCCGATCGCGCCGAACTCGCCGTCGATTTCGAACGGGGCGGCCCAAAAGTGCTTTTCCCCTTCGGTGCAGGGGCTGCCCATTGGGTTGGCAGCGACAAGCGCGCCGACATGCGTGCCGTCCGGCAAGACAAGGGAAGCAGAGCCAAGCCCGCCTTTCATCATGGCGGTCATCGCCCCGGTGCCAGCGCCTGCGGTTCCCAAGGCAAAATCCTCGGCTACGTTCTCAAAGCTCTGACGGCCCAACGTGCGATAGGGGTTTTCCGCCCAGTCTTTTTGCCCTCCAGAGAGCAGGTCAAATATGATTGCCCCGGGGACAAGCGGAATGACAGCTGGCCCAACCCGGTAGCCGCGCCCCGCAGCGCGAAGCGCATCCGACACGCCTGATGCGGCATCCAGGCCGTAAGCAGAGCCGCCCGACAGAACAAGGGCGTCGACCTGGGCGACGGATTTGTCGGGGTGCAGCAAATCGGTCTCGCGCGTGCCCGGCGCGCCGCCCATGACGGCCACCGAGGCTGTAAAGGGGCGGTCTGCGGTCAAAACGGTTGTCCCGGTCTTGATCGTATCGTCTTGGGCATTGCCCACGCGCAAGCCCGGGACGTCAGTGATGAGATTGCGCGGACCAGGATGCATGAGAAAGCCTGTGGTTTGGAGAACTTCGGTCAGTTTAGCGGGTGTCGCGCGGGATGCGAGGGGTCAGCTTTGCAAAATAGCGGTTCATTTTGGAGGCGAAGCAGATAAGCTTTGGCCGGTGCACTGTTCGGAGCCAACGAAATGAGCCAGCGCCGCCTTGCCGCTATCCTGTCGCTCGATGTTGTGGGCTACAGCCGCATGATGCAGCGCGGCTCAGCCGTGGTTCTGCGTACGTTGAACGCGCTTTACCGCGATATGGTGCAGCCAGAAGTGCAAAAACGCGGCGGGCGTGTCGTAAAGCTGATGGGCGACGGGGCGTTGATCGAGTTTGCGTCGGCAGGCGAGGCTTTGACAGCGGCCACGGCCATCCAGCAACACTTGCGTCAGCCTGATCACGCCTATCAATCTCCCGAGCGTATCCAACTGCGGGCAGGGATCCACGTGGGTGACGTGACTGTCGAAGGTGACGACATTTTCGGAGACGGAGTAAACATCGCTGCCCGCGTGCAGGCAGCCGCCGAGCCTGGCGGCGTTCTGGTGACGCGCACGGTATGCGATTTGGCGGGCGCTGATCGGGCAGAGCAATTGCGGGGCGAAGGTGTGCGGTCCTTCAAGGGCATCGATCGCCCGATCGAGGTTCTGTCGGTGGACTTCACCGATGGCTCCACGGCACAGTCGCGTGCGTCTTTCGAGCAGACGCAAGAGATCCGATATTGTCGATCCGCAGATGGGGTGCGTCTTGCCTGGAGTGCAACGGGTGACGGCACGCCCGTGGTCAAGGCACCGAATTGGGTCGGGCATCTGGAATTCGATTGGCGCAGCCCGAATACAGCACCTCTTTGCACGTCCATCGCGCAACATCACAAGCTGTTCCGCTTTGATGCACGGTTGAACGGGTTGTCTGATTGGGACGCAGAGCGCTGTACGTTCGAGGCTTTTGTCGACGACCTTGAAGCCGTCTTTGATGCCGCCGGTATCGAACGCGCGCCAATATTGGCTTTGTCGCAAGGGTCTGCCGTGGCCGTTGCCTTTGCCGCGCGGCGTCCAGAGCGGGTTTCCGGAATTGCTATGGTCGGCGGGTTTCCACAGGGTCGCGCGATGAGAACCTCGCAAAAGGACGTCGAGCGCGCGCAGGCGATGCGGCAGATGATGGCGACGGGATGGGACGACGATTATCCCTCGCTGCGCGACTTGATGGCCCAGGTCATCTCGCCCTTGGCAAGCGAGGAAGTTCGGCGCCAGTTTGCAAAAGACATGCGCAAGATGATTTCGCCCAGCAACATGGCGCGCTATCGCGAGGTGATCGACACAATTGATATCGTTGATCTGTTGGCAGAGGTCAGGACGCCTTGTCTGGTCTGTCACTGTACTGGTGATCGCATGCAGCCGTTTGAACAAGGACAGCTTATGGCGAAAGGTTTGCCGAATGCGCGGTTTCTCTCATTCGATAGCATCAACCATGTAATGACCGACAACGACCCAGAATGGCCACGCTTGGAGCGGGATGTCTTGAGCTTTTTGCAGGCCCATTCGTAACCATCACTGGCGCGCGCGCCAAAGGATGAAGAGACCTGACAAAACAATTAATGCAGAGCCGATGAGCATCGCGCTGGTCAGCGTCTCGCCGAACACCAAAATACCCAAGACGATGCCAAACAAGAGGCGGGTATAGCGGAACGGCGTGACTGCGGAGACGTCTCCGGTGCGCATTGCCTTCATCAGACTGGAATAACCGAAGACGCCAAAAACAACGGCTCCCAGCAAGGCCCAGCAGGCGGTAAGCGGGGGGAAAACAAAGGCGCGGTCTTCCCAAAAGGCGTAGAAAATCCCGGCCACGACGATGGCCAGAAATCCATAGAGGCCAAGCCGCCAAGTGCCGACGGTCGCCGGGGCGACGCGGCTGGCCAGGTCACGACCTGCAAACCCGATCATGCCAAGTACGGCCAGGATAGAGAGGGCGGAAAAACCCTCTCCGGCCGGTTGAACGATCACAATCACGCCGACCAGCCCCAGCAGGATAGCGAGCCATCGCCGCCATCCGACCCGTTCTTTGAAGAAAAAGACCGCTCCGATCACGACGGCCAGAGGGGTGGCTTGCAAGATGACAGTTGCGACCGACAGGGGGGTCAGAACGATCGCCAGGGTATAAAACAACCGTCCAAACACTTCGAAAAACACGCGCACGATCATCGGGCGCGAGGTGACATCCGGCACATAGAGGGACTGACCATTCAGCAAGGCGAGGGCGGCGAAGACAAGGGCGCCGCCCAAACCAAAAAGGATCATGACCTGCGCCGCGGGCATGTGGGCCGAGGCAGCCTTGAGAAAGGCGTCTTCGATGGCAAACCCGGCCATCGCGCCGATCATCCACAAACTGCCCCGTAGGTTTGCCGATTGCGCGTCTGCCTTTTGCCCCACCACCTGCGTTGCGCAGCGTTCAGATGCGCGGCTTAGCGGCAGCGGTCTGTGGATCGCCTGTGTTTGGCACGCCTTTTGGCTCGATCAACAGCACTTTGCATTCTGCGTCGGCTCTTGGCCGGTGGGTGACACCCTTTGGGACGATAAATAACTCACCCTCTCTCACCACGTGGCTGGTGCCCCCTTCGAGGTCCATTGTCATTTCGCCGTCCAAGACGAGGAAAAAGTCGTCTGTGTCTGGGTGCATGTGGAATGGGAATTCGCCCTGAAACCGGACGACCATCACGTCATTGTCGTTGTAATCCGCCACAACATGCGGATCCCAATGGCTGGTGAATTGCGCGAGTTTGGTGGCCAGGTTGATCGGCGTCATATGCAACGCCCGCCGTCAACTTCCATCGCGACGCCAGTGATCATGCTGGCCTCGTCCGAACAAAGAAAGCAAGCGGCGTTGCCCATATCCTCGGGCGTTGAGAAACGGCCAATCGGGATGGTCGACAGGAACTTTGCGCGGACCTCTGGGGTATCTTCGCCCATGAAGGATTTGAGCAAAGGCGTTTCGCCAGCAACAGGGTTGATGGCGTTCACCCGGACGCCTTCGGGGGCAAGCTCGACCGCCATTGCTTTGGTCGCTGTGATCATCCAGCCTTTTGAGGCGTTGTACCAGTTCAGCCGGGGGCGAGGCGAGACACCCGCCGTCGACGCAACATTCAAAATGGCGCCTGCGCCGCGTTCCTTGAAATGCGGGACAAGGGCGCGCGCTGTCAGGTAAACGGATTTCATATTCACGGCGAAAACGCGGTCGAAATCGTCCTCTGTGACGTATTCCAAAGCCTTGGGCAGATGCGTGATGCCAGCATTGTTGACCAGAATATCGAGATGGCCAAATTGCCCAAGTGCTTGGGCAGCCATGTTCTGCACTGAGGCGCCATCAGAGACATCGACCTGGCACGAGATCCCGCCGACGTCTTTGGCAATCTCTGCGGCCCCGTCGCCGTTGATATCGGCGACCATGACGCGGGCGCCTTCGGCTGCGAATTTCCGCACGATCCCTTCGCCAAAACCAGAGGCCCCTCCGGTTACAATCGCTGTCTTGTTGGCCAACCTCATGATCTGTCCTCCGCATTTTTGGCGTGTGAACTTGCTAGCGCCGCTCTGTGACCGGGTGCAAGGGACTAGGCATCAGAGTTTATGCGTTTTTGGGCATAAACCTTTGGCATAGGCCGTCACTTTTCGCCCGAAAGTCCAATTCAGCTTGCTGTCATCGCTGCCAATATTTGAGCAACCGCAATGTCGCGGTGCACCGATTTGGAAAAAGGAAATCGACATGTTCAAGCACGGTAAGACAGCACTCTTGGCTACTCTTTTGATCCCTGGGGCGGCGTTCGCTCAGTTCAATGCTGGGGATCATTTAGGAACAACAGAAACGGCCATCCGGGCCGCTCTGGCCGCCCAGGGATATGCCGCCTCGCGCTTTGAATTCGAAGACGACGAGATCGAAGTTGAGGCAACTCAGGCAGGTCGGTTGTTCGAATTCGAAGTGTCTCCTGAAAGCGGTCTTGTCCTCGCTTCTTATGAAGAGGACGGGGAAGACGATGATGATGATGACGATGACGACGACGATGATGAAGAAGACGAAGATGAGGCCGAAGAGGCCAGCGATGATGATGACGACGAAGATGACAGTGAAGACGGCGAAGAAGACGATGACGACGGTGATGATGACGATGACGAAGATGGTGAGGACGACGACGAAGACGACGACTAAACTTTTTGCGGTGCGCCCTCTATTGTGGGCGCACCCCCAACCTAGGTGAAGGACCTGCTATGTCTCGCGCTGCTGTCTTGTGGTCATTGTTTGCTCTGCAGGCGATATGCTGCGGCTATTTTCTGATGGACATCACCTGGGATTTGGTTTGGCCCACCGCCTACAACGCTTTTGCCGAAAGCGATGTGTTGGAGGCGTTGGTGACCATCGCCCTGTTTTTCGGGCTGGCTTTCACGGGCAATGAATTGCGTCTCATCCTGTCGCGCCAAAACCAGCTTGAAGATCAAATCAAAGTCGCCTCGGGCGCGTTTAACGAAGTGATGGAGGCGCGCTTCAAGGCATGGGCGCTGACAAGCGCAGAACGCGAGATCGCGATTCTGGCGATCAAGGGTTTTTCCATCGCCGAGATGGCCGACTTGCGCGAGACCA
>CAZYQC010000010.1:0-73755 GCA_964649815.1 uncultured Rhodobacterales bacterium
CGGGGGATTTCGGACGACCCCAGATGTTTTCGCCCATCCGGCGGTCAATTTTGTATTTGGCAGCCGTTCTCTTCGTCATCGACTGATCTCCTTCGTTTAGGTTTCGAAGGGCGTTGTCCTCTCCCCGGATTTGGCCGGGACGACAGGGTTCCCCTTGCAGGGTCCACCAACACCAATAGAGCGCGGCTTATACGCCGGTTTTCGCCCGTGTCAACGCTCTGCCAGCTTTGCGCAGGCCTCGTACCGATGGCACGAGACCAGATGATCGTTCACCATGCCCATTGCCTGCATGAAGGCATAGACAATCGTGGGGCCGCAGAACCTGAAACCCCGCTGTTTAAGGTCCTTTGAGATCGCTTCTGAAAGAGGCGTGAACGCGGGCACGTCACTTTGGGCCACCCAGGCGTTTTGCAGCGGCCGTCCATCGACAAATCCCCACAAATACGTGTCAAAACCGCCATCCTCTTCGATCTTTTGCCAGGCGCGCGCATTCCCGATGGTCGCCTCGATCTTGCCGCGGTGGCGAATGATTCCGGGATCTTGCAGCAAACGGCTCACGTCTGCCTCGCCCCAAGAGGCAATGGCATTTGGATCAAACTGGGCAAAGGCCGAGCGGAAATTTTCCCTTTTTCTCAAGATGGTTATCCAGCTTAGCCCCGCCTGAAAGCCATCCAAAATCAGCTTTTCCCACAACGCGCGACTGTCCCATTCGGGAACGCCCCATTCGGTGTCGTGATAGTCTTTGTAGATTTGCTGTTCACCAACCCAACCGCATCGCTCCATCGCGTGTCTCCTTCGCGCTGCATAAACTTGGAACAAAATGCAAACATTAAGTCAAACGCAACCTTTTGCAGGCTACCCAAGGGACGAACCTAGGGGGCTCATATGAAAAACGAACAGAACAAGCGATTTCGGCCTGGCGCATCTGACCCGCTGACCGTGGCCGTCACTCAGCGGGATCGCGACATTGTCAGCATGGTCGCCGATGCGATTGCCACCAATCACACACGGCTGGCCTTTCAACCGGTTATTGTGGCCAGAGACGGTGGCCGAGTTGGCTTTTATGAGGGTTTGATTCGCGTGATGGACGCCACAGGGCGCATAATTCCGGCGGGCGACTTCATGCCCCAGGTCGAAAAGACAGAGCTGGGCCGCGAAATCGATGTCCTCGCGCTGCACAAGGGTCTCAAGGCGCTCCACGCTCATCCGAATATCCGCCTGTCGATCAATATGTCAGCTCGGTCTATCGGCTACACCAAATGGATGCGCGCGCTGCGCCGCTGGCTTGATCGCGATCCCACAATTGGGGAGCGGTTGATTTTAGAGATCACCGAAACATCGGCAATGGATCAGCCCGAGGTGACGGTCGATTTCATGAACCAACTCAGCCGATATGGCATCTGTTTCGCCATTGATGACTTTGGCGCGGGCCATACCGCTTTGAGGTATTTCAAAGAGTTCTATTTCGACGTCATGAAAGTCGATGGCTCATTTTGTCGTGATATCTCGCAAGATCCCGACAACCGCGCTTTGGTGCGCGCGATGATCTCTATCGCGCATCACTTTGACATGCTCACGATCGCGGAAGGCGTGGAAAATGCGGCGGACGCGGATTGCCTGAGTGAGCTGGGGTTCGATTGCCTGCAAGGTTATTACTTTGGCGCGCCGACCCTGACACCGCCGTGGAACGAAGGAACCGCATCCGGCGACAGCCTCTTCCCCAAGCCCGCAGCGGCCTAGGCGGTTGCTGCGTCGCGCCGACGCAATTGCCGCGGGGCAGCATTCTTGATAAGGCAACGGTCAACGGATGATTGGCAACGATGCTCTTGCACCATCCCGTCGCAACAGCGACGCGCCAGCGTCCGTTTAGGAAAACAAGAGGATCTTGCCCAATGACCAATGTTGTCATCGCTTCTGCCGCCCGTACTGCCGTGGGTTCCTTTGGCGGTTCATTCGCAAACACGCCCGCCCACGATTTGGGCGCAACCGTTCTGGAGGCTGTTGTTGAACGCGCTGGCATCGA
The DNA here is from genome assembly GCA_964649815.1 of uncultured Rhodobacterales bacterium. Classification (GTDB taxonomy): domain Bacteria; phylum Pseudomonadota; class Alphaproteobacteria; order Rhodobacterales; family Rhodobacteraceae. The sequence goes on from CAZYQC010000010.1 coordinate 2,024, forward strand.
CAAGGCAGAGGTCAGTGAAACGATCCTGGGTCAGGTCCTGACCGCAGCACAAGGTCAAAACCCTGCGCGCCAGGCCCATATCAATGCGGGCCTTCCTCAGGAAAGCGCGGCTTGGGGCATCAACCAAGTGTGCGGCTCTGGCCTGCGTGCGGTCGCCATTGGCGCACAACACATCCAACTGGGTGACGCCGATATCATCGCTGCTGGCGGTCAAGAGAACATGACCCTCTCCCCCCACGCGGCCGCGTTGCGCGCCGGTCACAAAATGGGTGACCTCAAATACATCGACACGATGATCAAAGACGGCTTATGGGACGCATTCAACGGCTACCACATGGGACAAACCGCAGAAAACGTCGCCGAGAAATGGCAAATCAGCCGCGATCAACAAGATGAATTCGCGGTCGCCTCTCAAAACAAGGCCGAGGCCGCGCAAAACGCGGGCAAATTCGCCGATGAGATCACCCCTTTCACGGTCAAAACCCGCAAAGGCGACATCATCGTCGACAGTGACGAATACATCCGCCACGGCGCCACAATCGAAGCGATGCAAAAGCTGCGCCCAGCCTTCACCAAAGACGGCTCGGTCACTGCGGCCAATGCATCAGGTCTGAACGACGGGGCCGCCGCGGCCTTGTTGATGACGGCAGACGCCGCTGAAAAGCGCGGCATTGAGCCTTTGGCACGGATCGTCAGCTATGCCACGGCGGGTCTCGACCCTGCAATCATGGGTGTCGGCCCCATCCACGCCAGCCGCAAAGCGTTGGAAAAGGCAGGTTGGAAGCCAGAGGATCTCGACCTGGTCGAAGCGAACGAAGCCTTCGCGGCCCAAGCTTGCGCTGTCAACAAGGACATGGGCTGGGATCCTTCCATCGTGAATGTGAACGGTGGCGCCATCGCCATCGGCCACCCGATCGGCGCATCTGGCGCGCGGATCCTCAACACATTGCTCTTTGAGATGAAGCGGCGTGACGCAAAGAAAGGCCTCGCCACCTTGTGCATCGGCGGCGGCATGGGCGTCGCGATGTGCCTGGAACGCCCCTAAATCGCGGACATGGTTCCATATCAAACCCGGGTCACTTCGACCCGGGTTTTTTCTTGGGTCCTCACAAATGCCGCACTGCGACAAGAAAACGCGAAGAAACAATATTGCGCAATCGAACCATCAAACGTAATAACCTTACCAAGACAAATTAAGGAGACCTGCCCCAATGTCACGTGTTGCCCTCGTCACCGGAGGATCCCGCGGGATCGGTGCCGCCATCAGCCAAGCGTTGAAAGACGCCGGCTATAAAGTCGCGGCGACATACGCCGGAAACGACGAAGCCGCTGCTGCGTTCACCGATGCCACAGGCATCAAAACCTACAAATGGAACGCTGCAAATTACGAAGCGTCTGCTGCGGGCATCGCCCAAGTCGAAGCTGACCTGGGCCCCATCGACATTGTCGTCGCAAATGCGGGCATCACCCGCGATGCGCCATTCCACAGAATGACGCCAGAGCAATGGCATGAGGTTGTCGACACCAATCTGACAGGCGTTTTCAACACGGTTCACCCGGTCTGGCCTGGCATGCGCGAACGGAAATTTGGCCGCGTCATCGTCATTTCGTCGATCAACGGCCAAAAAGGCCAGTTCGCCCAAGTCAACTATGCCGCCACTAAGGCGGGCGATCTGGGCATCGTGAAATCCTTGGCGCAAGAAGGCGCGCGCGCGGGCATCACCGCCAACGCCATTTGCCCCGGTTACATCGCCACCGACATGGTGATGGCCGTGCCGGAAAAGGTCCGCGAAGGCATCATCGCTCAGATCCCGACCGGCCGTTTGGGCGAGCCAGAAGAAATCGCGCGCTGCGTTGTGTTCCTCGCGTCCGACGAATCTGGCTTTATCAACGGCTCGACGATTTCGGCCAACGGCGGCCAGTTTTTCGTCTAAGACCGCGCAGACACCAAAAAAAGGCCGGCCCTATTGAGGCCGGCCTTTTCTATTCCGTAAGGCGGTTGCGCGGCCGCCAGCGGAAACTCAGCGCTTTTTGGATCCAAAAAGCCAGCTCCACGCGTCCGCCAAAGCGTGACCCCGTTCAGCATGAGCGCGGGCGATTGCATTGCGGGCGGCGGTGTTGGTTGTTGCTTCAAACATGTCGGTCATCCTTTGTTGGATCAGTGTCTCTTAACTTGAAGACAATATGCGCTTTGTTTTGCTGCGCCACAAACGAGACTTTTCACAGCTTCACTTAAGTGATACTTAACTGAAATGCCCAGCCGTCTCCCCCCACTCACCGCTCTTCGTGCCTTTGATGCAGCCGCGCGGCACATGTCCTTTGCAAAAGCGGCCGAGGAATTGAACGTCACTCCCGCGGCTTTGTCGTTCCAGATCAAAACCCTGGAAGAGCATTTGGGCGCCCCTCTGTTTCATCGGTTGAACCGCGCCGTAAAACTGACCGAAGCAGGCGAGGCGCTGGCGCCGGGTGCGAAAGACGGTTTCGAAGCCTTGGTCAGCGGTTGGCGCGCTGCGCAGCGCACGCAGGACAACCAAAGCCTAACCGTAACCGCTGGCCCCGCCTTCACGGCCAAATGGCTGGCCCCGCGTCTTTATGACTTTGCGCGCGCGCATCCAGACATCGAATTGCGGTTCGCCGCCGCTTTGAAAGTCGTCGACATTCGGCGCGACGGGATCGATGTTGCCATCCGTTTCGGCTATGGGCCGGATGATGGCTTGTATTCGTTGCCTCTGGCAGAGGAATGGGTCAGCCCGGTTATGACGCCAGAGTTGGCTGAAAAGTTCCCAACACCCGAAAGCCTTTTCGAAGCGCCGCTGATGTTCGACGACAGCATTTCCTTTCTGAAACCACGCGCCGATTGGCCAGCGTGGTTTCGCGCTGTCGGCCTGGATTTTGAGCCGACACATGGGCTGCGGTTTTCGCAGGCGGACCATGCGACCGACGCAGCCCTCAGTGGCGCAGGCATCGTGTTGGGGCGTCGCGCGCTTGTCGTGAAAGACATCGCAGACGGAAGATTGGTCGCGCCCTACAAAATCGCCCTTGGCACGCATGCCCGTTTCAGATTTATCTGCGCCCAGGGGGCGGAAACCCGGCCTCAGATTCAAACGTTTCGGGATTGGGTCGTCAGTGAAATCGAAAAGACATCGTTTGTGACCGAATCCATGACCATTGTCCCAGTTGGTGATTTAGAAAAACGATGACGCGGTCTCGCGCAACAGCCATCGGTTTTGTCGCGGTCTTGCTGTGGGCCGTGCTGGCCTTGTTCACAGTCGGCTCGCAACCCACGCCGCCCTTTCTTTTGAACACCCTATGCTTTGCCATCGGGGGGGCCTTGGGCCTGGTCTGGACGGCGGCCTCGGGGCAACTGGGACAATTGCGCGCCGTGCCCATACCCGTCTACGTATTCGGCACTCTTGGTCTCTTTGGCTATCACGCGCTTTATTTTTCGGCCTTGCGGCTCGCACCTGCGGCCGAAGCAAGCCTGATCGCCTATCTTTGGCCGCTGTTGATCGTGCTCTTTTCCGGCCTGTTGCCCGGCGAACATTTGCGCAGCGGGCATGTTGTGGGCGCGCTTATCGGACTAAGCGGCGCGGCCTTGATCGTTCTGGGTGGCGGTTCCGGGTTCGATGTCGCCGCACTGCCTGGATACGCTTTGGCCCTTTGCTGTGCGCTGACCTGGTCCAGCTATTCGGTTTTGTCCCGCCGGTTTGGAACAATACCGACGTCATCGGTCGCTGTATTCTGCATCGGCACGGCCATATTGTCTCTGCCTTTGCATGTCACTTTGGAAACAACCGCCTGGCCCAGCACACCGTTGGGTTGGTTGTCTATTCTCGGCCTTGGTCTTGGGCCCGTCGGGCTGGCCTTTTACGTTTGGGACATTGGGGTCAAACAAGGGGATATACAGGTTTTGGGCACCGTATCCTATGCGGCGCCCCTGTTATCTACACTTGTTTTGGTCGCATCAGGTTTTGCTGAACCGACGCTTACGCTGGCGATCGCAGCGTGTCTCATCACGGGCGGCGCTGTTTTGGCGGCCCGGGCCAGCGTAAAAACCGATTAGCGGCTAGGCCGACAATCGCGCGATTTCTTCTTTCAGTTTTAGTTTGGCTTTTTTCATGGCGGAGATCTCAAGATCATCGACGCCGGGCGATCGCTGGGCCACTTCGACCTGATCGCTAAGGGATTGGTGTTTCTTTTTCAGCTCTTCCAAATGCGCGTGAACGCTCATGCAGACCTCCTGTTAGGGTTGTGCCTTGGCAGCGAAGCACAGATCAGCTCACCTGTCACGCCGCAAGCGCATCAATTCTGTCCACAATTTTAGTCACATTTCGCGTCACTTCTGTGGCCAGAGCGGGGCGCCGTTTCTTAAAACCATTGAAATCAAAGGCGTGTAGTCGTCGGCATCGCGAAAATGATGCATGCCGCTGTGCAGCACGACGGGCGACAAAAGGCGAAATTTTGCGCGTCCTTCCTTACGTGCGCGCAAAATGATCAATTCTGCATCCCGCTCGGCGCGGGGAACAAGGGGCAAAACCTCGACCGAGCCCAACCGCGCAGAGGTGAGTCTCAGCAGGTCCGGCAGGGCCTCGGCCCGGTGGATCATGTGAAAATAGCCCTTGGGCTTGAGACGCCGGGCCGCGACATCGACCCAGACATCCAAAGGCGTGTCGATGCCCAGCGCATCTTCGCGGCTTTGCTCTTCCGACGCAGTGGACCGCCCGCGATCAAAATAAGGCGGGTTCGCAATCACATGGTCAAAAGACCGGTTCCGCAGCTCAGGCGGCAACGCGGCAAGGTCTGCCTCAACAACCGGCAATCCATTCCTGTGGGCCAACTCGGCATAGATCGGATTGCGCTCGACCCCCGTCAGGTCCAGGCCAGCGACACGCGCGCCAAGGCAAAGGGCCGCGGCCCCGACACCACAGCCCAAATCCAGCACAGATTGGCCAGAACGCGCAGGAACCGCAGCCGCCAACAGAACCGGGTCGACACCTGCTCGGTACCCGCGTTTGGGCTGCAACAGGTGCAGCTTGCCCCCAAGAAAGGCGTCATGCGTGGTCTCTGTCACCGACCCAAATCAATTTCGTTGTCGCTCATGACTCTGAGCGCGATTTCGAAATCGTCCCTATGCACAAGAATGCGGCGCGGGAAGATGCCAATTCCCCCCTCGAGGACGCTCATATTTACGTCGACTTCGAAGCACTCTATATCCTCACCCCGAAGAAGGGCTGTCGCAAATGCGATGATCGTCGGGTCTGTGCTGCGCAAAAGTTCCTTCATCGTCAACGATGTAAAGCCAGCTCTTCATCATGTCGAGCCAGGCACGAGAAGATGTGATGAACGTGAGCTTTCAGACAAAACCCCATGATGCTCTGGCCGCCTTGCTGGCCGATGATATGGATGCGGTCAATCACTTGATCCGCACGCGGATGGCGTCGGAACACGCGCCGCGCATTCCCGAGGTCACAGCGCATCTGGTCGAGGCAGGCGGCAAGCGTTTGCGGCCCATGCTGACTTTGGCCGCCGCGCGCATGTTTGGCTATGACGGACCGTACCACGTGCATTTGGCGGCGACGGTCGAGTTTATCCACACAGCGACATTGCTGCATGACGATGTGGTTGACGAAAGCCAACAAAGGCGCGGGCGGCCCACGGCGAATTTGCTGTGGGACAATCAATCGTCGGTGTTGGTTGGCGATTACCTCTTTTCACGCAGCTTTCAGTTGATGGTAGAGACGGGGTCGCTGCGTGTTTTGGATATTTTGGCAAACGCATCAGCGACGATCGCCGAAGGCGAAGTCTTGCAACTGACCGCCGCGCAGGACCTTGCCACCACCGAGGCCACATACCTGCAAGTCGTTCGCGGCAAAACAGCTGCGCTTTTTTCCGCGGCGACAGAGGTTGGCGGGGTGATCGCTGGCGCCGAAGAACCTTTTGTGCGGGCGCTGTTTGACTATGGCGATGCGCTGGGGATCGCGTTTCAAATTGCCGACGATCTGCTGGACGTTGCAGGGCAATCTGATGTCACAGGAAAGAACGTCGGGGACGACTTTCGCGAGCGTAAATTGACGCTGCCTTTCATCAAAGCAATCGCCAAGGCCGACGAACGAGAACGCCAATTTTGGCAACGGACGATTGAAAAAGGCGACCAAGCTGACGCAGATTGGGACACCGCTTTGGCCCTGTTGCACAAGCACAATGCAATCGACGAAACCCGCGCCGAGGCGCTGGCCTGGGCGGAGAAATCCAAATCGGCGCTCGGTCAACTGCCTGCGCATCCGATCCGGGATCTGCTGAGCGATTTGGCGGCCTACGTTGTGGCGCGTTTGAACTAGCCCAATCGACCTCAGCCCAAGCGGCAGGACTTGACCCACCAATCAGGCCGTTTCGATTGTATGGTTTCTTCGGCGGATTGGGCTGCGCCTGCGTCTGAGAACAGTCCAAAACACGTGCTGCCAGAACCGGACATGCGCGCTAATGTGCATGCTGGCTGATCCGACAAGACTGCCAGGACGTCGGATATTTGCGGCGCAATCTGCACGGCCGGCGCTTCGAGGTCGTTGCGCTGATGCTTCAGCCACGCAAGGAAGCCTGCGGGATTGTCCCACATGTCCTCCATACCAGGGTTCGTTTTGTGCTCCAGACCGCCAAAGACCTGTGGTGTCGGCACATGAACGCCCGGGTTCACCAAAACGGCATGCAGCCTGGGCAATGTGGGGACATCGCTCAGCACGTCTCCGATCTCGCGCATGCGGACGGCTTCGCCGATCCGGCAGACCGGCACATCTGCGCCCAGGCTCGCGCCGAAGCCTTGGTGATCCAACCAATTCAAAAGAGCGGCGGCATCAGAAGATCCACCACCAATCCCCGCCCCATGCGGTAGGTTCTTTTCGATTTGCACCTGCCCATGCCAACCGGCAAGCTCGGCCGCGCGCCAGACAAGGTTGCGGTGATCTAACGGCACGCCCTCAGCAAACGGGCCACGAACGTCGATGCGCATGTCAGGCGCGTCTTGCACCCACATCCGATCGCCGAAGTCGGCAAAGACCACGAGCGAGTCCAACAGGTGATAGCCGTCCGCCCGCTGTCCGGTTACATGCAGTGTCAGATTAACCTTTGCAGGCGCAAAAATCTCAGCCTTCGTCATTGGCCACTTGCAAAGGCGGCGCGCCCTCTTCGGCGAGGACGGCGTCTAGGCCAACGTCAAGCTTGCGCCGAATGCGGTCCGGTTCGGCTTCGCCCGGGTCGCTTTCATCCACAAAGCTCAGCGCGCGGCTCCACTGAAACTCGGCCTCGCGAAACCGCCCAACGGCCCAATAGACATCGCCCAGGTGATCGTTGACGACCGGATCAACAGGCATCAACTCCACCGCACGCTCCATATGGACCACAGCCTCGTTGTAGCGGCCCAAGCGGTAAAGAACCCAGCCAAGGGAATCCACGATGTATCCGCTGTCGGGGCTTGCTGCGACGGCTTGCTCAATGAGTTCCAGCGCCTCATCAAGTTTGACCTTCTTTTCGACCAAGGAATACCCGAGGTAATTGAGAACCTGCGGCTGTCCTGGCCGCAGCTCTAACGCGCGGCGAAAATCTGCTTCGGCCTCGGGCCAAGAGCCCAACCGCTCAAACGAAATCGCGCGGGTGTAGTGCAAGAACCAAGCGGACCTTGCCCCTTCGGACAAAAGGCTCAGCGCGGTGTCGTAGGATTCAACCGCTCCGCCCCAGTCTTCCAATTGCCGATAGACATCGCCCAGAGTTGAATGCACCTGAGCGACATCCGGGTATGTCTTGGCGAGTTGCTCCAACACCTCGACCGCCGCTTCCATTTTGTCAGAGCGCCGCAAAGAGGCCGCCCGCCCCAACTCGGCCGCGTAAAACGCAGGGTGATCCTGTGGAACCAGCCGATAGGTGTCGGCGGCAAGGTCAGATTGGCCAAGCTCTTCCAACACTTCTGCATTGAACAACAAGGCATCGACATGTTCGGGGCGCAGATATTGCGCGATCCGACCATAAAGCAGGGTGTAATTCAGACCGGCTTCGTTCCGAAGCGCTTCGGCGAGCGTATAATAGACCTCTGCCGCACCATCACGGGCCGAGCGAACATGCGTGAACGGCAGGGTTTGCCCCTCAGACAGAGGCGCAACATAGGCCATCAGCTCTGGGTCCATTTCAGCGCCAAAGGCGCTTTGGATCGCCTCCAGCGCCTCCTCGTTTCGACCCAGCTGCGACAAAATCTGCGCACGTGCCAGAACGGACCCGCGCGTGATTGTTGTCAGGCCCGTGTCGACCGAAAGAACACCTTCGGCTGCGTCGAATTCACCGGTCGCGGCCAAGGCCAGGGCTTTGTGATAGAGCGCGAAACCGCGCAACCCTTGCTGTTTGGAGATTTCGTCAAAAGCGGCCATCGCGGCGTCAAGATCGTCTGTCCCGACCAGGGCCCAAGCCTCTAGAAGGCCGTCAACCAAAGGACCGATGCCCTTTTCCGACGTGTCACGATCCAGAAAACCGGCGTAGTCTTCCCGCTGCAGCATCTCGGCGGCCACGGCCATATGCGCCGCTTGGCTGCGCAGCCCCTGCGCCTCCATCAGGCGCGCAATCGGCAAGGCGCGCTCAAGCTCGCCCGCGCCAAGCTGGGCAAAGATCATGTCCTCCATGAGTTCCACGTTTTGCGGATCACGGGCGAGCGCACGTGTGTAATAGCTGGCCGCAGAGTCAAAATCGTTGGCTTTGGCAGCCTGTCGCGCCGCCAAATAGGCGCCCGACGCCGTTTGCGCGACAGCGACGCCTGTACTGGCAACAAGAGCGACAAGCGCAACAGTAGACAACAATGTTCGGGTCATATTGATTATCCGGCCTCTGCTTTTCCACCAGCAGGCTAACAGCCTGCCTTCGGGGTGCAAGCCCGTTACACACAACAAGGATCAAATCCCCGCGTCCTGCCCCACCCCGGCGCAGAATTCAGCAAGGCCCAAACGAAAGAGGCGGCCAAAGGGCCGCCTCTTTTGCGCTGATTGGTGAACAGCCCATTACATGTTGGGATAGTTTGGTCCGTCCCCACCCTGCGGCGTTTCCCAGTTGATGTTCTGGCTGGGGTCTTTGATATCGCAGGTTTTGCAATGCACACAGTTTTGGAAGTTGATCACAAAGCGGGCGTCCTTGCCCTCTTCTTCGACAACCTCATAAACACCAGCAGGGCAATACCGCTGTGCTGGTTCCGCAAATTTGGGCAGGTTGATCCCGATTGGGATGGACGCGTCCTTGAGTTTGAGGTGCGCTGGTTGGCTTTCCTCATGGTTCGTCATTGCGAAAGAAACATTGGTCAAACGGTCAAACGACAGCACACCATCGGGTTTTGGATAGTCGATTTCGCTGTGCTTAGACGCTTCCTCGGTCGCGGCTGCGTCTGACTTGCCATGCGATTGCGTGCCAAACACAGAAAAGCCCAACGTGTTGGTCCACATGTCGAACCCACCAAGAACAAGTGATGCCGTCAGGCCGTATTTGGACCAGAATGGTTTGACGTTGCGCACCTTCTTGAGGTCTTTGCCGATGGCGCCTTCGCGTACCTCGGTCTCATATGCGCTCAGCTCATCGCCCGAACGACCCTCGGCAATGGCCTTGATCGCTGCTTCGGCTGCGGCCTTCCCAGAGAGCATCGCATTGTGATTGCCCTTGATGCGGGGGACGTTCACCATCCCGACCGAGCATCCCAGCATCGCAACGCCAGGGGCTACCATCTTGGGCATCGCCTGGTAGCCACCCTCGGAAATTGCCCGCGCGCCATAAGCGACACGCTTTCCACCTTTGAGAAGTTCCGCCACCATTGGGTGATGCTTGAACCGCTGGAATTCCATGTAAGGATACAGGTGTGGGTTCTTGTAGTTCAGGTGCACAACAAAGCCGACGTAGACTTGGTTGTTGTCCAAATGATAGATGAACGAACCGCCACCCGCGTTTGAGCCCAAAGGCCATCCCATCGTGTGCGTAACGGTGCCTTCTTTGTGCTTTTCTGGGTCGATCTCCCAGATTTCTTTCATGCCGATGCCGAACTTCTGCGGCTCTTTGCCATCCTGCAGGTTGTACTTTTCGATCACCTGCTTGGAAAGCGACCCACGCACACCTTCGCTGAGGAAGACATACTTGCCGTGCAATTCCATGCCGGGCTCGGTGTTTTCTCCAATCGAGCCGTCAGCTTCGAGGCCGAATACACCAGCGACAACGCCTTTGACCTCGCCGTTTTCACCGAAGACCAGCTCAGAGCAGGCCATGCCAGGGAAAATTTCGACACCCAACTCTTCGGCTTGTTCCGCCATCCAGCGGCAAACGTTGCCCATCGAGACGATGTAGTTGCCGTGGTTGTTCATCAACGGCGGCATTGGGAAATTCGGGATGCGCAATTGCCCGGCTTCGCCCAACATGTAGAAATTGTCTTCTTTCACGGGAACGGTGATCGGCGCGCCTTTTTCTTTCCAATCCGGGATAAGAGCGTCCAGACCGCAAGGGTCCAAAACCGCACCGGACAAGATATGTGCGCCAACCTCAGACCCTTTTTCCAACACGACGACGTTGATCTCGGGATCAAGCTGTTTCAAGCGAATGGCAGCCGACAGGCCAGCGGGGCCTGCGCCGACAATCACAACGTCGTATTCCATTGCTTCGCGTTCAATCTCTGCCATCAAACGGCTCCTATCGCTGCACAGGTCGCGTGGGAGCGACCTCGAAATCCTCTGGCGTCGTTACAGGGGCTGCCCTACCGCCGTCAATTGGAACCCGGCGGCATGCGACAAAGCGTAATATAGATTGCAATTCGCAAATGATCCGCCATCGTCGAAAACCTACAGTTTCTGCGCATCTATTCGACCCAAAGGAGAGATCATGCCTGTTTCAGTTCAAGTCATTTACCCCACCTCCGACGGCAGCACGTTTGACCACGGCTATTACGCGTCCAAACACATGGAGATCGTCGGCGCACATATGGGCCCGCATATTCACAGCACCGTTGTCACCAAAGGCTTGGCGGGCGGAGGGCCTGACGCGCCGGCGCCGTTTCATGCGATTGCGACAATCGTATTTGCCGACCAAGCGGCAATGGATGCAGCGCTCGCAGCGTCCGGGCCGGTGATGGCGGATCTGCCAAACTTCACCAATGTGCGCCCTCAGATGCTGATTGGTGAAGTCATCGGATAAGCGATCAGGCGTCTGGCCTGTCGCCCATCAAATACCTTGGGCCGACGCCGTGGCGGGCGGCCCTGTCTTCCTTGTTGTAGAGCTGGCATGCCTCCAGACTGAGGCACCCGCAACCAATGCACCCATCCAGCCTGTCCCGCAACGATTCCAGTCGTGTAATCCGCTCTTCAATGGCGTTGCGAAACTGCGTTCCAATGCGTGCCCAATCCGATTTGGTCGGGGTTCGGCCCTTTGGCAAACGATCAAGCTGGGCTTTGATTTGCGGCAAGGTGAACCCGCATTGCTGGGCGATAATGACAAAGCTCAGGCGCCGCAGATCTCCGCGATCAAACCTGCGCTGGCCTCCGGCATTGCGCCAAGGCGCAATCAGACCTTGCTCTTCGTAGTAGCGAATGGCCGACACGGCCAAACCGGACCGCTCCGCGATCATTCCGATTGTTAAGCCATCTCTGGGCATGGGTGACTCCCCCGGGAAAAAAGGCGCTTGACCTCAAGTTAACTTGAGGAATTACACCTAATCCAGACCGTTAAGTCAAAGGAGAAGCGATCATGCAAGCACGATTGGAACATACCAATTTGACAGTTTCAGATCCCGAAAAGACCGCCGCCTGGATGGAACAGGTCTTTGGTTGGCACATCCGCTGGACGGGTGCTGCGATGCAGACGGGCCGAACCGTACACGTCGGCACCCAAGGGCAATACCTGGCGCTGTTTACCCCTGGAAATCCCGGACAGCCACAAGACGACAATTATGCCACCATCGGCGGCCTCAATCATATTGCCGTTGAAACCGACGATATCGACGCAATGGAAACACGGGTGAAATCAGCAGGGTTTCAAACCGTAAATCACGCAGATTATGAACCCGGTCGCCGTTTCTATTTCCACGACCACGACAATATCGAATACGAGGTCGTGCAATACGACTGAGCCCTTGCAATCTGGTGTCTCATTTGGTCAGGGTACATGAACTGATTTTGGCGGCCCGACGCGGCCGCCATAGCCGTTTGGACTGGGCCCATGGACAAAATACCGATGACCCGCGCGGGTCACACCGCGCTTGAAGCAGAACTGAAAACGCTCAAAACCGATGAGCGTCCGGCGATCATTAAAGCAATCGCCGAAGCCCGCGAACACGGCGATCTGTCCGAAAATGCCGAATACCATTCGGCGCGCGAAAAACAATCGTTCATCGAAGGGCGCATCAAAGAGTTGGAGGCGATCTTGTCTCTGGCCGAGGTGATTGACCCGGCCAAGCTGTCCGGCGCGATCAAGTTCGGCGCGACGGTGACGTTGGTCGACGAAGATACTGACGAGGAAAAGCGCTATCAAATCGTGGGCGAGCACGAAGCAAACATCGAAAAGGGTTTGCTGAACATCAAATCGCCGATTGCGCGCGCTTTGATCGGCAAAGAAGAAGGCGACAGCGTCGAAGTGCGCACGCCCGGCGGTGAGCGGTCTTACGAAGTCCTCCAAGTCGAATTCATCTAACCTCATGTCGGATGCCCCCAAACAGGCAAAGCCCACACCGATGGGCCTCTATGACAAGCCGCGCAGCAGCGGCGTCACCGGGGTGGAAGTCATTGCCATCGTCTTGACGGCGCTGTGGCTCGCAGGTGCTGTTGCGTTCTTTTTCTTTATTGAACGGGGCGAAGCCGACGATCCCGACAGCCTGCGCTTTATCATGACGATGTTGGCGATCTTTATGCCGGTGGCGATGATTTGGGTTGCGGCGACCGCGGCACGCGCGAGCCGTGTGATGCGAGAAGAAAGCCAAAGGCTGCAAACGGCGATCGACGCCATTCGTCAGGCCTATATTGCCCAGGCTCAGACCGGAGGCCTAAGCGCCGAAAGCTCGGTGGCGCGAAAGATTGATGAAATCGCTGCCGCGACACGCAAGATCGAGACGCAACAGGCGATGTTTTCTTCCACGCGCACCGCGCCAGCCGAGGCGACGCTTCAATCGCCCCAAGCTGCACCACTGCCTGCGGCCGAGGCGCAAGCCGCACTGGCCTTGGGCACCTCTGCCGAAGACATTGCCCCGCCGTTGCCGACCAGCGACTTTATCCGCGCATTGAATTTTCCTGAAACGGCCGAGGACGAAGAAGGCTTTGCCGCGCTGCGCAAGGCGATGAAGGATCGCTCTGTTTCCATGATGGTTCAAGCCGCGCAAGACGTCCTCACGCTGCTTAGCCAGGATGGCATCTATATGGACGATCTGCGCCCAGATCGGGCGCGCCCCGAGGTGTGGCGCGCTTTTGCAGATGGCGCACGCGGCCGGTCCGTTGCCTCTTTGGGCGGTGTCCGTGATCGTTCGTCGCTTGCCCTTGCCGCGGGCCGGATGAAGCAAGACCCGATTTTCCGCGACACTGCGCACCATTTTCTAAGGCGTTTCGACAAAACGTTTTCCAGCTTCAGCGAGACAGCAACAGACGAAGACATCGCGGATTTCGCCGATACCAGAACAGCCCGTGCGTTCATGCTCTTGGGGCGTGTCGCAGGGACGTTCGACTGAGGCCGTTAGAGGCCGAAACCAGCCCAGGGTATAAAGCGGACAAGGTCGCCCGGTTCGATCGCCTGCTCCGCATCCCCCAATTCGACCAGGCCTTCGGCCCAACTGAGGCCAGAGACGCGACCCGATCCCTCTGATCCAAACAGCTCGACCCGCCCGTTCCTGACCCGTGCACGCAGAAACTCGCGCCGTCCCGCACGTTTTGATTTGGCGAAATTGGCTGGGACATCAAACCCCTGCGGAGCCTGCCACGTGCCCCCCGCCAAAACGTTTAACGCTGGCCGTGCAAAAACAAGCGCGCAGACATAGGCCGCAACCGGATTACCCGGCAGGCCAAAAACCGGCGTACCAGACCACATGCCCAGCGCCAAAGGCCGCCCGGGCTTGATCGCGATACGCCAAAGCGAAAGCGCACCACTTTCTTGCAACACGGCAGAGATATGATCTTCCTCGCCCGCCGATGCGCCACCGCTGGTCAATATGGCATCACAGCTGCGCGCGGCCGCGTTCAGTGATGCCCGTACAGCCGCGCGCTTGTCCGGCGCGCGGCCAAGATCGACGGCTTTGTGGCCAAGTTGATGGATCAGCGACAACAGCATGGGTCTGTTGGCGTCGAATATGCGGTCCTCGCCCACATCTTCGCGAACGTCGGCCAGTTCGTCGCCAGTCGACAAAACGCCCACGCGCAAACGCCTATTGACGTCCATTCGTGCAACACCCGTGCTGACCGCCAAAGCGATATCCCCGGCGGTTATGCGGCGCCCGGCGGATAAGATAATGTCGCCAGCAGACACATCTTCGGCGGCAGCGCGGGTGTTGGCGCCGGGTTTGATCGGACCCCGAAATGCCACTGCATCCGGCGCGAGCGTGACATCTTCCTGAAGCACGATCGTGTCCACGCCCGCAGGCAATTGCGCACCTGTCAGAATGCGGATCGCATGACCCGCAGGAACAGCATCCGGGTTCGCTCCGGCAGCGGCGCGCGCCTCGACCAATGGCAACACATGGTCGCCGGCATCGCGCCCGCCCGCAAAGCCATAACCGTCCACAGCGGCGTTTGGCCGTGGCGGGTGCGCCCGTGGTGCGACAATGTCTTTTGCCAGGACGCGGCCCAAAGCGTCCGACACATCCACAGATTCAGCGTCGACGACACCCGACAACCGTTGGCGCAACATCTCAAGCGCGACGTCAACAGGTGTCCAACTCACCCCCGGCGGCAAAGCAAAACAATCGTTGGACAAAGGCGGAGGTTTCGGCCCGGTGTTTCGCAGCTGATCTTCAAATCCAAGCCCGAAAATCCAGCCTTCTTCCTGAGGCGCAACATCCAGGATCGTCGCGAGCTGATCGTCGCCAAGCGCAGAGACAATCCGAGCAACCTCATGCACTTGCCAAGCGTCTTTGATCCACCCATCCGGCGCTTGCCCAACGATCAAAGAGGGCCAGATCTCTACGATGCCAACAGGCGCATTCAATGGCTCAAAAGGCCAAATGCTGAGTTCATTCGCCCAGCGCGCACGCAAACGGTTCAGCACTGGAATGCCCGTCAACGCCTGACCGCCAACCGCGCCCGCACCGGACAATTGCCAAAGCGTAAAGGCGCCCGGCGCTGCTGTCTCTGCTGCGCGACGCTCTGGCATCCCATGCCCTGTGCGCGCACTGCCCAATCTGGGAAGGTTTGGCACATCCCGTTTCAGGCCGTTGCCCCAGAACGGCCCGACCCCGTCGAACAAGGCATTCAACTGACCCGCCACATCAAAGCGGTTGTTCTGATCTGGCGCATCTTCAACATGGGCGCTGATCCAATCCCACACCGCAAAAGGATCGCTTTGACCCGTCACCGCTTTGGCGAACCCGGCGGGGTATCCGAAAGGAAAATCAAAGCCCACAAGCGCGCGCCGACCGGCTGCGAGTTCTTGTTCGATGGCCTCGTTCAGCCAAGTTTCGGCAAGTTGCCGATTGCGCAAATAAACGGGCCGCTCGGACCGCCCTGCCCGTGCGCGCGCGACCCAAATTGCATCGGCTTTGGGACTGGCTCCGCGATCGTTGCCCGCTGACCAATCCATCATGATGACGGTGTCAAATCCCGTCACAACCCGACCTCGGCAAGGATGTAATCCGCGATCGCGCGCGTGTCGTTTAGATCAAAAACAGGTCGATCCAGCGCCAGCGGCGTGTCCGATGCGACCGCCGTCACCGTTTCATCGGTCAAAGCAATCAACGGGTTCCCAGTTTCGGAACGATGCGCCTCTACCTTTGGGTGCAGGTCGCGTTTGTACCCTTCGATCAACACCAAATCGACCGGAGACAACCGCTCCAGAAGACGCTCTAGGGCAGGCTCTTCCTCGCCGCGCAGCTCTTGCATCAAAGCCACACGGTGCCGCGAGGCCAACAGAACTTCGGACGCGCCTGCCTGTCTGTGGCGATGGGAATCTTTGCCGGGATGATCCACGTCGAAACTGTGATGTGCGTGCTTGACGGTCGAGACCGTGAAACCACGCCCCGTGATTTCAGAAACCAGCCGCTCCATAAGCCCGGTTTTGCCGGCGTTTTTCCATCCCACGATGCCGTAAAGCTTCACACCATTGCCTCAGCGATTTTCAAGTCTTCTGGCGTGTTAACGTTAAAGAACGGATCAAAGCCAGCCTCTTCAAAGACAGCAGTTCGCGCGCCGTGTTTGTCGGTCCACATGACGACCTTGCGTATGCCTTGCTGCAAAGCCTCTCTGAGGTCTTCGCGCAAAGCCGCAGGCCACAACCCAAACGTTGGGTGCCGAATCTGTCCCCGTTCCGCATCTGGTGTCGCGGCCAAAACCAGTGGCGTCGCCATGTTTTCCGCTGTCAGCAGGAGCTGAGGAACGAGGTCGCAGGGGAAAAATGGCGTATCCGCCGCTGCCGTAACGATCGCGTCAGCGCCCTGTTCCGCTGCCCAGTCCAAGCCCGCCAGCACGCCAGCCAAAGGGCCGGGAAAGGCGCCAATCGAGTCCGGCAAAACCGGCAGATCAAGCTTGGCGAAACGGGTTGGATCACCGTTCGCATTCAAGGCGAGGTCGTCAACTTGTGGCGACAATCGGTCAATGACCCGCTCAAGCAAGGTTTGATCGCCCAAGCGCAGCAAGCCTTTGTCGCCGCCGCCCATACGCCGCGCCTGCCCACCTGCGAGGATCACACCCAAAGGAGCCTGCATTACGCGCTTGCTCCTTTCCGGCTGGCTTTGCGCGGTTCGTCCTTGACTTCGGCCGGAGAGACATCCCGGATCAAACGGTCTTCTCCCGACAAGCACGTCAGCCTTTGCCCCCGCATCCGGCCAATCAGGGTTAGACCCACCTCTTTGGCGATCTCTACCCCCCAAGCCGTAAAACCGCTGCGCGAGGCCAAAACGGGGATCCCCATAAGCGCGGTCTTGATAACCATCTCAGACGTCAAGCGCCCGGTCGTATAGAGGATTTTGTCGTCCGACGGCGTTCCTGTTTCAAACATCCAACCCGCCACTTTATCGACCGCGTTATGGCGCCCCACGTCTTCCATATAGACCAGCGGCAGGTCTTTCTGGCACAGAACGGTTCCGTGAATTGCCCCAGCATCAAGATAGAGCGATGGCGTGCGATTGATCTTATGCGCAAGTCGATAAAGCCAAGAGGCCCGAACTTCGGTTTGCGGCAGGATCAGACCCTCCAGGCCCTCCATCATATCCCCGAAAACAGTGCCCACAGCGCATCCAGATGTCCGGGTTTTCTTTGCCAGCTTCTCTTCGTGATCGGTGGTCTGTTCCGTTCTGACCACCACCACGTCCAACTCATCATCGTAGTCGACGCCAGTGACCTGATCCTGATCCAACAGCATGCCCTGATTGCGCAGAAACCCCAGCGCCAAATACTCGGGGTAATCCCCGATTGTCATGGCGGTCACGATCTCTCGTCCGTTTAGAAAAATGGTCAACGGACGCTCTTCGACGACCGAGATATCGATGCGATTGCCGTGTTCATCAAAACCGGCAACCGTTCGGGTCAAACCGGCGCGGCCCAGATCGGGTGCGATCAGGTATTCGCTGAGATCGAGTTCTGTGGCCAATTGCATCCCCTTCGCGGCGCCGATACACCTTGCGATGTCAATCTAAGGACGCTTCATGCCCTTCTCCAGCACCAAATCCGCCTTTTGGGCGGGCGTCCGCGACGGCGCGCCCTTCATCTTTGTGGCCGGACCCTTTGCTGCGCTCTTTGGGGTGCTCGCAACCGAAGCTGGGTTGCGCGTTTACGAAGTGATGACGTTTTCGCTGGTCGTGATCGCCGGTGCCGCGCAATTCACGGCCTTGCAACTGATGCAGGACCAGGCGCCAACGGTCATTGTTTTGATTTCCGCGCTTGCCGTGAACTTGCGGGTCGCGATGTATTCTGCAGCGCTCACACCCTACCTCGGCAAGGCGCCTCTGCGCACGCGCATCTTTGTGGCCTATATGCTCGTCGATCAGAGTTATGCGTTGAGCCACGCCAAGTTTGAGGCTGATGCGCAGATGACCGTGCCTCAGCGCACCGCGTATTTCTTTGGCACCTGCCTCTTGGTCATGATCGTCTGGTTTGGCTGCAGCTATCTGGGTGCGGCCTTGGGCACCACCATGCCAGCCGACTTGCCGTTGGACTTTGCCTTGCCGATTGCGTTTTTGTCGATGGTTGCGCCGATGCTGCGGACACTGCCACACCTCGCTGCGGCCTTTGTCGCAATCGTCGTGAGTCTGGTGGCGGTGGATGTGCCCTATTCATTGGGCCTGATCATCGCTGCTGTCGCAGGCATGATCACAGGCGCCGAAGTTGAGCGCCGCCTCAAACGGGAGGACGCGCATGATTGAAACCACGACGCTTTGGACCGTGATCATCGCCTTGGGCATCGGAAGCTTCCTGCTGAGGTTTGCGTTTTTGGGGTTTGTCGGCGACCGCGAATTGCCCGATTGGGTGCTGCGCCATCTGCGCTATACCGCAGTCGCAGTTTTGCCCGCCTTGGTCACGCCGCTTGTGGTGTTTTCTGGCGAGAACGGGTCCACGGACCCGTCGCGCATCATTGCGGCGGTTGTGACGCTTAGTGCTGGTATGATCACAAAGAACGTCTTTGTTGGGCTCGGCGCCGGGGCGATTAGCTTGTTTGCGGCGATCTATCTGGTCGGCTGACGCAAGGCTGCGACCGACCTCGCCGGACGCTACAGCTGGACTTTGGCGACCCCGTCCAGGATGTTGCCTTCGTCGTCTTCGTAATAGCGTTCGGTCGCCACATCCGGGCGGCCTTCGAGCTGCTGCATCAACCGGGTTGGAAACATCACCTGATCAATGAACTCAAAGCCGGGCACTTGCTGCAATAAGCCGGTCGTGGCCGTCGTACACAATGCGCGCGGCACTGGGCCTGCCTGCTGGGCGAGTTGCAAAGCGATTTCCGCTTGTTCCGGCGTGACCTCAATCGTCTGGCTGACGATGTGATAGGTGCTCCGGGCATGCGCGCTTCTGTAGCCCGCCAAAACGGCGGGCGAGACACCGTAAAGAACATCGTTTTGTTCAGGCACGCGGTCATTTACGAACGAGCCCGCAGGATCAAAGATCACCCGCTGCGATGCATTAATCATCAGGGCCGTGTGACCACCGCTGCCAGAGCGGTTGTTCACCATCGTCATGATCGTCAATGACGCAGGCCCGGGTGCGCGATACGCTTTGGCGACAATCTCTGCGTCAGTCGCTTGGGGGGCGTCGTCAACAACCGCTGCGCAAGCAGACAACAGCAAGATAAGTGCCAGAAGTCCAAAGCGCATCGACGCCTCCGCCTAGAAATGGGGTTAGGAGATGAAAATCGCCATCAAGATCAGAATGGCCAGGATCACGATCACCGACCATGTCGTTGCCTTCATGAACCCGTCATAGGTCTTTTCCTGAACATCGACGTTCATTTCACCGTGCTTGTGCTCTGCCATGATTCACTTCCCTTAGGCTTTGACGGTTCTGTAACTCAGCACACAGCTTGTGTCACGACGTCAAATGTGCGCACCGATCACGCTTTTTCCAGGTCTTCTGCAAGACGAAACCCAATGCGCGCGGGTTCGGCCTCTTGAACCGCTTTGGGAACGGCGCGCAACATCACGTTTAGCTGGCTAACATGCTGAATATGCTGCGTTTTCGCCCCGCCCGGATCGGTGCCGTAAAACGTCACGATGTCAGGATCAAAATACCCCATCCCCTCGATCCGCATCACGCCAGCTTCGGTCCCGGTAAAACCCATCGCGGCTTCGTGTTCGTTGTCCAGGCTTTCTTCAAAGTTCTTGAGGTACATGATGATGCGTTCATAGGCCCAACGCGCCGGGCTTTTCTGTTCGGCGGGCGTGTTTGCGACACCTTGGGGGACAGGCTTTTGGGCCGCGTTGGGCATGGACGGATCCGAATGCACCTCGTGCACTTTGGGGAGCCCCTTTTCGCTTTCGCCCATTGCTTAGCCCTTTCGCTGGTAGACCCATGCCTGGTCGTCACGCATCTCGCGCGAGGCACGGCCATCTTGGTAAAGATGGGACAAATGCGCAACGGCCTCGACCAAGGCCAGCCCATACTCACCCTCGCCGATCCGGCGCTTGAACAAAGGCGCAAAGCATTCCGAAGCCGCTTTGGGGGTGTCGATATATTCCAAAAGCCGGTCCAAGGCGCCGTGATGATTGTCGATCAATTGGCGCATACGGGTCGGCAGGCCGGTGAACGGCAGTTTATGCCCACCCAGAACAAGGTGATCTGGACGCGCCAGCGCAGACAAACGCTCGCACGCCTCCAGCCATTCCCCGATTGGGTCGGCCATCGGCTCGGTCGCGTAGACCCCAATGTTGGGCGAGATAGAGGGCAGGATCTGATCTCCGGCCAACACCAGATTGTCGTCCCGGCTCCAGAATGTCGCGTGCTCGGGGGCATGCCCGTTGCCCATGTGCACATCCCAAGTGCGTCCGCCGATCTGCAGAACGTCGCCTTGCTTGACCCGCGTAAATCCGAGCGGCAGTGGCGCTACGATATCGGCAAAGTTGAACGGACGTTCGGTGCTGCGTTTTTCGTAAATCTCAGGCGCCATTCCGGCGTTTCTGTAAAACGCGAGCGTTTCTTCGTTGGGCACCGTCTGGACATCCAGCATCAACATCCGCGCCATAAGCCAGGCGGTTCTCGGAATAAGCAGCTCTGCCCCGAATTCCGTTTGAAACCATCCCGCCAGACCAATGTGGTCCGGGTGGTGGTGCGTGACGATGACGCGGTGAACGGGCTTACCCTTCAAGGGGCCGGACATCAGATCCTGCCACAGGCCCCGCGATGTTTTTGAGGCGAACCCAGTGTCCACAATGGTCCACCCGTCGCCGTCATCCAACGCATAGACGTTCACGTGATCCAGCTTCATCGGAAGCGGCAACCGCATCCACAGCACGCCGTCGGCGACTTCGATCGCCGCCCCGGCCTCTGGCGGATTTTCCCACGGGTACCGAAGCACCGCCGCGCCACCGTCCGCCATCAGGCTGCGAACTCTTCAGGTGTCAGCGCGTAGATGTCGTAATCTCCTGCCTGTGCCTGGGTCAAAAGGGAGGCGTGTTCCGGCAAAAGGCGCTGAATATAGAAACGGGCGACCTTTTCATAACGCCCGCCTTTGTCGTGATGTGCCGCCAGCAAATGCGCATGAGCGCCCAGAACACGCGCACACGCCCGCAGATAAGGCACCGCACCAGCAAAGCGGACGCGGTGGTTTTTGGTGTTCAACCACTCCGTCGTTTCGCGCAAGGATTCCGCCGACTGCCATACGTCTTCTGCAAGATCAGGCAGGCTGTCGCGCAAGGCCTCGGCTGTGCTTTCGACCTCGTCCAAAATACGGCTCATCGCCTCGCCACCGTCGAGCATCTTGCGCGCGACCAGGTCCATCGCCTGAATGCCATTCGTGCCTTCGTAGATGGTTGTGACCCGCACGTCGCGGGCGTATTGCGCCGCGCCTGTTTCTTCGACAAAGCCCATGCCGCCGTGCACCTGAATGCCCAAGGCTGCAACTTCGTTGCCGATATCGGTGCCGAAGGCTTTTGCAATTGGCGTCAGTAATGCGGCGCGCGATTTCCAGCGATCTTCGCCCGTGGCGCCCGCCATATCGATTGCGACAGCGCAGCTAAGCGCAATCGCGCGCGCCGCGAAGGTTTCAGCACGCATCGTCATCAACATGCGACGCACATCGGCATGATCGATGATTGCGCTGCCGCCTTCTGCGCGCGGCATGCCTTCGGCTTTGCCTTGCCGACGCTCCAGCGCATAGGCCAGCGCGTGTTGATAGGCGCCTTCGGCCACACCGATACCCTGCCCTCCAACGCCAAGACGGGCGTTGTTCATCATGGTGAACATCGCAGCCATCCCACCGCCTTCGGGCCCGACAAGCCATCCAACCGCCTTGTCATATTGCATCACACAGGTTGGCGATCCGTGCAGGCCCAACTTATGCTCAAGACTGACGACCTTAACGCCATTGGCCACACCTGCGTTTCCGTCAGCATCCGGCAAACGCTTGGGCACCAGAAAGAGCGATATGCCCTTTGTCCCGGCTGGCGCACCGGGCAAACGCGCCAGAACCAAATGGCAGACGTTTTCAGCGAAATCCGTATCGCCCCAAGAAATGTAGATTTTTTGTCCCGTGATCGAAAAGGTTCCGTCGCCCAGATCTTCGGCTTTGGTGCTTAAGGCCCCGACATCAGAACCGGCCTGAGGCTCGGTCAAGTTCATTGTGCCTGTCCACTCACCCGAGATGAGTTTCGGCAAATACAACTCTTTGATCGCGTCAGAGGCATGATGCTCAAGCGCTTCGATCTGGCCCTGGCTCATCAAGCCAGCCAATTGCAATGACAGACAAGCGCCGCTCATCATGTCGTTGACGGCTGTTGTGACCGCCATCGGCAAGCCCATACCGCCATATTCTGGCGACGCGCTCATGCCGATCCATCCGCCTTCGGCGATCGCTTGAAAGGCCTCACCGAACCCCGGCGACGTCCGCACGACACCATTTTCCAGCCGCGCCGGTGTCACGTCGCCATTGCGTTGCACAGGCGCAATCGCATGCTCGCACAGCTTGCCCGCCTCGGTCAGGATGGCCTGTGTAACATCGTCGGTCGCCTCGCTGAATTTTTCGGTGCCTTGGACTTCGTTGAAGCCGACCACATGTTCCAGCAAGAAAGAAAACTCATCTACGGGTGGACGATAAGGCATGGATAGCTCCGAATTGTTTGCGCGGGTTGGCATTCCCGGCGGTGCCGCGTATGGCAGACGATAATCCTAAGATGATTAGGTTGCACTGATCGCGCAATTCAAACGCCGCGTCACGAGGGCGAGACGCAAAAATTCAAATGGACCCACTCGAAACTCAAATTTTAGGCACCGACGACGCGGGCATTCGCGCGGCTGCGCAGGTTCTGAGGGACGGCGGGCTTTTGGCCTTTGCGACCGAAACCGTCTATGGCTTGGGCGCGGACGCGCGCGACAGTCGTGCCGTTGCCAGGGTGTTTGAGGCCAAGGGTCGACCAACGTTCAATCCTCTGATCGTTCACGTCTCTGATCTTGCCGCGGCCGAGCGGTTCGCCATCCTGAACGAGGATGCAAAACGACTGGGCGCTGCGTTCTGGCCGGGGCCGCTGAGCCTTGTTTTGCCATTGCGCGACGATCACCAATTGTCTGCGCTGGTGACCGCAGGCCTGGGCACCGTTGCGATACGCGTGCCTGCGCATCCGATTGCGCAACGCCTGCTAAAGGCTTTCGATGGCCCCATCGCCGCTCCGTCTGCGAACCCATCCGGCAAGATCAGCCCCACGAGGGCAGAGCACGTTTTGGACGGCTTGAACGGCAAAATCGAAGCCGTGCTAGATGCCGGCCGCTGCGCGGTCGGCTTAGAAAGCACCATCGTTGACCCCTCGGCACCGCCCACCCTGCTGCGCCCAGGCGGGTTGCCGAACGGTGTTATCGAGCAATGTCTGAACAGCCCACTGGCAGTTCCAGCATCAGAAAACATCACTGCGCCCGGACAACTTTTGTCGCATTACGCGCCCGATGCCTCGGTGCGGCTGGACGTGACCGCGCCAGAGACAGGCGAGTTTCACATCGGGTTCGGAGGCATCAAGGGCGATACCTCGCTCTCGGAAAGTGGCGATTTGGTCGAAGCCGCAAGCCGCCTGTTCGACGTCTTGCACCAGGCGAATGCCACTGGAAAACCGCTTGCCATTGCGCCGATCCCGCGACGCGGATTGGGTCTGGCCATCAACGACCGGCTGCGCCGCGCCGCAGCCCCGCGCGACGCGCAAGAGCCCGAGAACCGGCGGCGCTAATTAAGCGCGGCCCGCCGCACCAGACAGGCTCATCGGGTCGAACCCCAAGCTTGAAACAGCGGCTTGCCATTTTTCATCGTCGGGCAGATCGAACACGATCTTGGGGTCGGCTTCGGCCGTCAACCAGCCATTTGCAGAAAGCTCTTGTTCCAACTGCCCCGGACCCCATCCGGCATAGCCAAGCATCATCAGCCGCGACATCGGTCCGCCGCCTTGCGCAATATCCTCAAGGATATCGACCGTCGCCGTCATGCCAATACCCGGCGATGACACCAGCGTATGCAACGCGGATTCGTATTCCGTACTGTGCAGCACAAATCCCCGGCCCGTTTCGACCGGCCCGCCAAAGTGGACAGTATGCGCCGAAATCTGATCGGATGCGTCGATGTCCAGTTGCTCTAGCACAGCACCAAGGGTCACGTCGCTGGCCGGTTTATTGATGATCAGACCCATCGCCGCTTCTTCGGAATGGGCGCAAAGATAAACGACCGACTGAGAAAAGCGCGGATCAGACATCCCGGGCATCGCAATCAAAAACTGGCCGGTTAAGTCTAAATCAGAGTGGGTTGATGGTTTGGTCACCCGTTGCACCCTCGCGCAAGCCTTATCTTAGCATGCGACCCAACCGGTGATTGTTCAAGCGATGTATCGCCGCAACGATCACGAAATGGCAAAGCTTTGCTGACTGGAACGTGACTTGGCATCTTTTGTTCTGCCCGCCATGTAAGACGTATGACGCGTCTTTCTTTTGTCCGCCACCTGTCCGGCGCCCTGTTTGC
Organism: uncultured Rhodobacterales bacterium; assembly: GCA_964649815.1. GTDB lineage: Bacteria > Pseudomonadota > Alphaproteobacteria > Rhodobacterales > Rhodobacteraceae. The sequence continues at coordinate 26,837 of CAZYQC010000010.1, forward strand.
AAGCCTTGCCGCTTTGCCCGTTTGGGGACAAAGCACGCTGGATCCGTTTGCCGATCCGGTCCAGGCCGAGGTGTTGCCCGGGTGGCAATTGCCGGATGGACGACGCGTCGTCGGCTTGCAGCTCACATTAGAGCCAGGGTGGAAGACCTATTGGCGCGCCCCTGGTGATGCGGGCATCCCACCGGCTTTTGACTGGTCAAAGGCCCGGAACTTGCGGTCTGTCAGCATCGCTTGGCCCACCCCAGAGGTGCATGTGCAAAATGGCATGCGCTCGATCGGGTATAGTGACGTGTTCACGATTCCCATGACGCTTGAGCCTAAATCGGGCGCCAAGCCTGTTCGGTTGCGCGGGCGCATGGATTTGGGCGTGTGTGCTGATGTCTGTATGCCCCACAGTCTCACCTTTGACGCGACACTGGATCACTCCGAGACAAAGCCAACACCGAAAATCGCTGCAGCGCTTGCTGACGTGCCTTACAGCGCGCGCGAAGCGGGCGTAAAATCTGCCGTCTGCCGTGTGGCGCCGACCAGCGATGGCATGCAAATCCAGGCGGAGATCCAGATGCCGCACACTGGCGGGCGCGAGGTCGCGATTATCGAGCCGGGCATGGCCTCTGTCTGGGTGAGCGAGACCAAGGCGCAGCGCAAAGGCAACACTCTCACAGCTGTGAGCGAGATGATCCACGAGAATGGCGGCGCTTTTGGTATTGATCGCTCTGCGGTGCGCATCACGATCTTGGGCAGCGACTATGCCGTTGACGTGCGCGGCTGTACCGGCGGCTAAAACGCCACCGCTCAGGCCAGCGCCTTTTTCCGTCTGAACGCAAAGAACAGCGCGCCGAGGACATAGCCAACCAGGCTCAACAAAGCGACACCCGCGATAAAGAGCGCCAGTGCCGTCGACAATCCGACTGTTGAGGGGAGCGCGGGATAGGCGTCGCGCAGTGGCGGCCAGACATCCCCATTCAGAATGACCGAGCCCAAGGTCGCTGCGGCCCAGCCCGCGATGATCGCCCAGCCAAAGGCCAAGCCTGAGCGCAAGCCCCACGCCTTGGAGCGCATCGCGCGGCGCATCGCCTGCATTTGCCGACCGATATCATGCTGGATTGCCATCAAAGCTGGCACAACGATCAGGACCAGGACCATCCCAAAGCCCAATCCGTAAACAAGCGTGATGACCGTCGGTTTCAAAAACTGCGCCTGCTGAGAGGTTTCATAGAGCAGCGGCGCCATGCCAAGGACCGTGGTCATCGTGGTCAGCATGACCGGTCGTAAACGATCCGCGGTCCCATCGATGATCGACGGCACCAAACCTCGGTCTTTGGCGTTTTGGTCGATCGTTGTGACCAAGACGATCGAGTCGTTGATGATGATCCCCGTCATGCCCAAAAGCCCGACAACCGTGAACATAGACAACGGTACATCCCAAGCGTGATGGCCATAGATCGTGCCCACCAGGCCAAAGGGTATGATCACCATAATCAGGACAGGCCGGGTCCAACTTGCGAAGACCCAAGACAACACCAGGTAAATGCCCGTCAAACAAAGCACCAGGCCAACAAGCGCGTCGCTGAGAAATTCGTCCTCTTGTTCGCTCAAACCTGCCAGGCGCCAATCCAACTGCCGCTCTGAGGCGATTTTCGGCAAAATCTCGTTTTGCAGGGCTTGTTCGATTTCGGTTGCGCGGGCTGGGTTGTCCTCTGAGATGTCGCCTGTGACCGAAATCACCCGTGTGCCATTTTCACGCCGGACGGTGGAAAACCCTGTTCGGCGCTCCACGCTCACGATGTCAGCCAGCGGCACATAGTCACCGGTCGGCGCGCGCATTAGGGTGCGATCCAGGAAATCCGCCGTCAACTCGCCTGTGGGCAATTCGACGCGTATCTCAGCACTGCGCAGGCCGTCTGGATAGGTCGCGGCCTCAATGCCATTCAATCGATGCCGCAGAACCCGGCCAAGCGTGTCAATGGTAAAGCCCAGCGCCTGCCCTTGGGGCGTCAGATCGAGGATGAGCTCTTCTTTGTCATAAGCAAGATTGTCTTCGACCGCAGAGACCTCTGGATATTTGAGCAAGGCGCGTTTGAGGTCCTCAGAGGCGGCTTTCAACGTATCCGTGGTCGCCCCGAAAAATTGCACATCCAGCGCATCTCCGCCCGGGCCTGATCGCCAGCCACGGAAACTGACCGTTTCGGCCAGTGGGTGTTGGACAACCGCATCTTGAAGGTCTGCAACGAAAGCGAAACTGGAATAGGGCCGCAAGTCAGCGTCGATAAGCTCGATCGAGATACCGCCCAAAAGATCGGGGTCTTTGGTATCAGCGCCTGACAACCCGCGACCAGCATTGCCGCCGATCTCGGCCATCACAAAATCGACTGGATTGACGCCATCATGACGCTCTGCGTATTCGGCAGCGACCGCTTCGGTCGCGCGCTGCAGTTCTTTCATCATCGCCAAGGCGTCTTCACGCGTGGCAACCTCGGTCATCGCAAAGTTGCCAGTGACCGAGCCGCGTTCCGGCGCGTTGAAAAAGCGCCATTGCACATCACGATTGATGAAAAGGGCAACTTGGCTGGCCAAGACCACGACAGCTCCGGCGAACACCACATATCGAAAGGTAATCACGCCCGCCATTGCGCGCCGGAAGAGCGTGTCACGCATCCATTCAAAGCCACGGTTCACGGTGCGCGATGGCCAATCGTACCAACGCTGTTGCGACGCCGATGTCAGCGCATGTGACATATGGTGCGGCAAGATGAGGAAACACTCCATCAGCGACGCGATCAAAACGGCGATGACGGTGTAGGGGATGTCCCGGATCAGGTCGCCAAAGCGCCCGCCGATGGCCACCAACCCAAAAAAGGCGATGACCGTGGTTAATGTCGCCGCAAAGACCGGCATCGACATGCGACGCGCTGCGTTTTCTGCGGCAACAACCGGCGACTCTCCGTATGTGCGGTATCGGAAATCGGCATGTTCGCCGACCACAATGGCGTCATCGACCACAATGCCCAAAGTGATGATCAATCCAAAGAGTGACACCACATTGATGGTCAAGCCGCCCAGATACATAAAGCCGATGGCCGCGAACATGGCGACCGGAATACCCGCAGCCACCCAGAACGCCGTCCGCGCATTCAGGAACAAAAACAACAGCAGGATAACGAGGCCAAGCCCGACCAGACCGTTATCGATCAGAATATTCAAACGCGCCGTGATCGCAGCGGCACGGGTTCGGATCAGAGAGACCTCGACCGATGGCGGCAAAGTTGCTTCCAGCGCGTCGGCGACCTCTTGCACGGTGGCTTGCACATCAATCGCGTCACCTTTGTCGGATCGATCCACCCGCACAGACATCGCCGGATGCTCGCCCACAAAATAGCTGCGATCACGATCCACGCCGCCCAAAACGACGTCGGCAACATCGCCAACCGTCAGTTTTGAGCCGTCTTCGTTGGACCGCAAGACAATGCCCGCGATGTCGTTGGGGCTGCGTTTTTGGACGCCGGTCCGCACACGTGCGTTTGCGCCATCCACATCACCGGCCGGGTCGGTGTCAACTTCCTCGGCGATGGCATTTGCGATCTCTGCCATCGTGATATCGTTTGCGATCAAATTGACCGACGGCACCTCGATTGTCGTCAACGGATTGGCCACGCCACGGATCGTCGTTCGTGTCACACCGCGCTCGAACAGCCGCGCAACCAACTCATCCGCGAATTGGCCCAGTTGCTGTGGATCAACCGGGCCGGTGATGACCACATCTGTTACACGGTCGCGCCATGCCCCCCGCCGCACAACAGGATCTTCGGCGTCATCAGGGAGTGTCGTGATGCTGTCGACAGCCGTTTGAACGTCGTCGCTGGCGCGGCCCATATCCCAGCCGGGCTCAAAATCCAGCGTTATGCGGCCGCCACCTTCGCGGCTGTAAGACACCGAACTTTCGACACCCTCAACACCCAAAAGCACTGTTTCAAGCGGTTGAATGATACCTTCGTCGACGTCCTCGGCACCGGCGCCTTCCCAAGACACGTTGACCTGAACGTTGTCGACAATGACATCGGGAAAGAACTGCGCGCGCATGTTCGGCAAAGCCGCCAAGCCGGTCATGAGCATCAAGACCATGACCAAATTCGCAATCGTGCGGTGACGCGTGAAGTACGACAGAATGCCTTGGGCCGCGCCGGGCAATTCACGTACCATGATCAGCCGCCCATCCTGCTTTCAATGCGCGCAACCATCTGCGCAGGCACTTTCGGCTCTGCCAGGCGCGCAAGCACGCGCGCCTTGGCGTCTTCGGGCATGCGTTTGTTGCCTTCGATAAAGGCCACAAGCTTTGCCCGCCGTTCTTCCGACAGCTCAAGCATCTCTGGCGCGCTTGGTGCTGCGATCTCTCCGTCGGTTTCAGAAAGCGGCGTAACCCGGATGCCAGGCCCAAAGAGGGGCGAGCGGGATTGCACGACCGATCGACCAATAAGCGCAGCAGAGCGCACCAATACGTCGTCACGCTGTCGCCGTACCAAGGTGACCTCTAATTCTTCGAGCCGGTTTTCAGCCCCAAGCACAAGCACCGTGTTGTCCGCGCCCAATGCTCCGGCGGGCAAACGGACGATGCCTTCTAAAGCGCGCTCCTGCACGTCGACGGTCACGAAATCACCCGGTTTGAAACCAAAGGCGCGATCCAGTCGCGCAAACACGAGCCTGCCCGTTTGGACAGTGCCAGAGCCGACGCTTGCGCGTGTCACGACGCCGGTTGCAGTAAGGTCAATGCCCGACACATCGATGGACGCTGTGACGTCAGCATTGATCAAGCGGCCATCGCTGTCCAGCAGACGCGCGTATTGCGCGGTCGACACACGAAAAGCAACTTCCAAGGCGTTGGGATCAATCAGGTCTGCCAGCTTTTCGTTTTGGGCGACCAATCGCCCTTGGACAAGGCTGACCTCTGCAAGCGTGCCGGCAAAGGGCGCCATGACCCGTGTGTCTTCCAAGGCACGCCGCGCATCCGCGAGCGCGATATTGGATCGGGTCAATCTGGTCCTGGCCTGATCGATCCGCGCCTCGGCCTGCGCTTCGGCCTGACGGCGGGACAAGACGGTCTGTGTGGCACCCGCGCGCGCCAGTTCAGCATTTTCCACGGCTGCCGCGGTTCCAACACCACGTTCGCGCAGGTCTTGCTGACGGTTCAGCGCACGTTCTTGCAACTCGGCCTGTGCTTCTGCGGCGACAAGCTCATCGCGCGCAAGATCGAGCGCCCGGTCAGCGTCACGCACCTCGGCCAGCGCATCTTCGACGTCCGCCTCGGCGCGTTCCAGCGCCGCTTGCGCATCCGCCGGATCGATTTCCGCCAAGACCTGACCCGCGGCAACATCGCCCCCGTCAACAAAGCCCGGCGCGAGCATCAACACACGCCCAGCCGCAGAGGCCCGCAATTCGAGTGTTCTTTGGCTCTGAACCTCTCCAAAGGCTTGAATAACCGGGGTTTCAGTGGACGCTTGCGCGGTTACGACACTCACCGCAAAGGTCCGTTCCCGTGGCGGCGGGCTTCGGCCTTGATCCGCCAAACGTTCCTGAACAGCGCCGCGAATGGTCTGTCCTGCGACCAGCAGCAATCCAACGGTCACAGCCGTGAGGAACATCCCGATAAGGCTTTGCCGCAGAAACCGCATTCTGTTTCCCTCTTAAACGTCCTGACAAGGTAGGACGACTTGCGAAAATACCAACGTTTCAGGGTTTTACGAGGGGTGCAAAAGGTTCCGTCGCAAAATCTGCTATTTTCTTTTCTGGTGCTCGTCCAAGCGGGGCAATATTTCAACAAAATTGCAAGGGCGGTGCCGGAAATCCAGTTGTTTCACAAGGATTTCATCCCATGCGTCTTTGCAGGCGCCCGGACTACCAGGAAGCGCAAACAAATAAGTTCCGTTGCAGACCCCGCCCGTGGCCCTGCTTTGGACGGCGGACGTTCCGATCTTTTGCATCGAAACGATGGTGAAAACGGTGCCAAAGGCATCAATCTCTTTTTCATAGACGTCACGATGCGCCTCGACCGTCACATCCCGACCGGTAAGCCCCGTGCCGCCCGTTGAGATGACCACATCAATATCCGTGTCGACACACCACGCGCGCAGTTGATCCGCGATCTGCGCGCGCTCGTCTGGCAAGATCAGCCGGGCCGCAACCTGGTGGCCTGCGTCCTCTATCCGGCGCACCAGCGTGTCGCCTGATTTGTCAGTATCTCGCTGACGCGTGTCACTGACGGTCAGAACGGCGATGCGAACCGGGATGAATTCCTGTTCCTTGTCGATGCGGCTCATGGGCGTCCTCCTGCAAACGCGATGCGCGCGGCCAAAGCGCCGAATACGCCCGCCGTTAGAAACCGCAGCACACGCTCGGCCCGATGATTGCGCGCCAGCAAGCGGCCCAAACCGCCCGCCGTCGATCCTGCGATTGATTTAACGATAAAGCCCATCAAAGCAATCGTTCCTCCGAAAATCCAGAACTGCGGCAATATCGCTTTGGTCGGGTCAACGAACTGCGGAATGAAGGCAAGGATAAAGAGGATGACGGACGGATTGGAGGCATTGACGATAAACCCATCCCGAAAGGCGCGTGCGGGTCTGACTGTGCGGGTGTTTTCACCGATCAAGGGCTGCCTGAGCGTTTTGATGGCCAGCCACAACAGATACGCAATGCCGACCAAGCGCACGATCTGAAACACCCAAGGTGCACGCGACACCAACGCCTCAAGGCCCAGACCGGCCAAAGTCGCATTGACCACCGCGGCCACGCCGATCCCGGCCGAGGCCGCAACCGCAGCGCGCCGTCCGCCGCGCATACCTTGCGCCATAGCGAACAGCATATCGGGCCCGGGTGTGAACACGAGCACGGCTGCGGCGGGCAAAAAGGCGAGAAACAGGATCGGGTCAACGATCATCGGCTAAGCCCGTCACAGATCCTGACGGTTTCGCAAAACCCAGACCAGTTCACGTCAAGCATCCTGCAAACGCTGCTTTACCGACAAAAGATCGCTCCATGTGTCTTTCTTGGCGGCGGGTGTGCGCAGCAAATAAGCCGGATGGAACATGGGCAAAGCCGGGCACCCCTGCGTTTCGACCCACTCCCCGCGCAGCCGCGTGATGCCGCGCTTGCCCAACAAGGCCTGGCAAGAGATGTTTCCCATCACAATCAGGACCTTTGGCTGCACCAAAGCGATGTGACGTTCCAGGAACGGCAACATCATGGCGATTTCATCGGGCTTTGGATCGCGGTTCTGAGGCGGGCGCCACGGCATTACATTCGTGATGTAGACCGGCGCGTCTTCGCGCGCGCGGCCATACCCAATTGCCGCAAGCATCTTGTCCAAAAGCTGACCGGCGCGCCCAACAAAAGGTTTTCCGATCCGGTCCTCGTCGCGTCCTGGCGCTTCGCCAACGATCATCAAATCAGCACTGTCCAAACCATCAGAGAAAACCAAGTTGCGCGCGCCCAGCTTTAGTTCGCAATGCTCATAGCTTTCCAACGCCTGCCGCAAACCCACCAAATCCTCTGCGGCCGCCGCAGCTTGGCGCGCGATCGCCACCGGGTCTGCGTGATCGGCAACAGCAGGGGCAGGGGCTGAAGACGTTTGCGCGACCGGTTTTGCAGGGCTTGCCTCAAGCGCATAGCGATCAAGCGGCGCATCAAGAATGCACGTATCTGCGCCCAATTCGACCTGCCAGGTCAAAAGGCTGAGGGCGTGATGATAATCCGACGATTCCATAGCCGCAGGATAGGCTGCCCATCCAGACAGTGAAACCCGTCCCTGCTGGACGCTTGGCCACGGCATCCCTATAAGGCCGCGAGCAAACACACGGAGACGCCATGTCCTTTAATCACCGGCACCTTCTGGGAATTGAGCATCTTCGCCCAGAAGACATCGTGACGGTCTTGGATTTGGCAGACCACTACGCCGCGCTGAACCGCTCTAAAGACAAACATGGAACTGCGCTGGCAGGGCTTACGCAGATCAACATGTTTTTCGAAAACTCCACCCGCACACAGGCGAGTTTTGAGCTGGCTGGTAAGCGTTTGGGCGCGGATGTGATGAATATGGAGGTGCGCGCATCCTCTATCTCTAAGGGTGAGACGCTGATTGACACAGCGATGACGCTGAACGCGATGCGCCCAGATCTTCTTGTTGTGCGTCATCCTCATTCGGGCGCGGTGGATTTGCTGGCGCAAAAGGTGAATTGCGCCGTGTTAAACGCGGGCGACGGACGCCACGAACACCCCACGCAGGCCTTGTTGGACGCGCTGACAATTCGGCGCGCCAAGGGGCGCTTGCACCGCCTTCGCATCGCGATTTGCGGTGACATTGCCCACAGTCGCGTCGCACGATCCAACATCATGCTTTTGGGCAAGATGGAGAACCGTTTGCGCCTGATCGCCCCTCCGACACTGATGCCCTCGGGCATCGAGGAATTCGGCGTCGAGGTCTTTGATGACATGCACGAAGGCCTGCGCGACGTCGATGTCGTGATGATGCTGCGCTTGCAAAAAGAGCGGATGGACGGCGGCTTTATCCCGTCCGAACGTGAATATTTCCATCGCTACGGCCTCGACGCCGAAAAGCTGTCGCTGGCCGCGCCCGACGCCATCGTGATGCACCCCGGCCCAATGAACCGCGGGGTCGAGATCGATGGGACCTTGGCCGACGATATCAACCGTTCCGTGATTCAGGATCAGGTCGAGATGGGCGTAGCCGTCCGCATGGCCGTGATGGACCTGCTGGCCCAAAACCAACGCGCCGCAGAGCCGGAGGCCGCTGGATGAGCCAGACGATCGACATCCTGGAACGCGAGCATGATGTCGTCCGGCTGTTTGCGCTCAATATGATTGAGGCCGACGCCAAGGCGCTCGCCGAAAAGCCAGAGCGCGTGGCGGGCCTTTTGGGTCTTACGCACGTCGACACCAACTTTCTGGAAATCCTCAAACTGCATGACATCCGCGATCTGGGTCTCGGCCAGTACTTGCAAGACGGCTATGACGTGACCCCAGCCAACATCAGCAAAGATATGGCCAAGCTTGCGCAGCTAAGCGGTCATGTTCTGATTTTGCTGTCCTCTGCCATCGGAGAAAGGCCCACCCAGCTGGTTCTTGGCCAAGATTTGACGTTGATCGGAACCTATGGCGCCACCGAGGTTGACTGGTCTGCCGATCCAGCGCCCGCGCCCGACAGCGCCGCTTTGTATTCGTCTCCTGACACCGGCAAAAAACGCCCCTCTGATGCCGCAATGTCCGGCAGGATCGCCATGTTGGCGCTGCTGGTCCTCGCCGCGTTGGTGCTTGTTATGGTTTGGATCGCGTGATGATGTTGGACATTCTTTTCACTGGGGCCCGGTTGATAGACCCCAAAGCCAAAACAGAGTTTGACGGGGCTTTGGGCATCACAGACGGGGTCATCGCCGGTGTTTGGCCCGGCGCCGCGCCCAGCGATGTGCGCGCCGAACGCACAGTGGATTGCGCTGGACATTGTCTTGGTCCCGGTTTGGTCGACATTGGCGTCAAGGTCTGCGAACCCGGAGAACGCCACAAAGAAAGCTTTAAATCAGCCGGTCGCGCAGCGGCAGCGGGTGGCGTGACGACGATTGTAACCCGACCCGACACCCTGCCCGCCATCGACAGCCCGGAAACCTTCGAGTTTGTCCTGCGCCGTGCACGCGATGCAGCTGATGTCAAAGTCCTGCCAATGGCCGCTTTGACCAAAGGGCGAGACGGCCGGGAAATGACCGAAATCGGGTTCTTGCTGGACGCAGGCGCCGTGGCCTTTACCGATGGTGACAGGGTCATCAAAGACACCAAGGTCTTTGCACGGGCCCTAAGCTATGCCCGGTCTCTGGGCGCATTGGTCATCGGTCACATCCAAGAGCCTTCCCTATCCGCCGGAGCCGCAGCCACATCTGGCAAATTCGCCTCTTTGCGCGGCTTGCCCAGCGTGTCACCGATGGCCGAACGCATGGGGCTTGACCGGGACATGGCGGTTCTCGAAATGACTGGCGCGCGTTATCACATCGATCAAATCACGACCGCCCGCGCCCTGCCTGCGTTGGAACGCGCCAAGCGCAACGGCCTCGATGTCACGGCGGGGACAAGTATCCACCACCTGACGCTGAATGCCTTTGACGTGGCCGATTACAGAACGTTTTTCAAATTGAAGCCGCCATTGCGTGACGAGGACGACCGTCTCGCCGTTGCGGATGCCGTGCAAAATGGATTGATCGACGTCATTTCGTCGATGCACACGCCGCAAGACGAAGAAAGCAAACGTCTGCCGTTCGAGGCCGCCGCCAGCGGCGCCGTTGGTTTGCAAACCCTGTTGCCAGCAGCCCTGCGTCTGTTGCACGGCAACCTTGTCGATTTGCCAACCTTGTGGCGGGCTTTGTCATACGCGCCTGCCAAGCGGCTTGGCTTGCCACAAGGGCGGCTGGATGTTGGCGCGCCGGCCGATCTGGTTCTGTTTGATCCCAACGCGCCGTTCGTTTTGGATCGCTTCAAGTTGTTGTCCAAATCCCAAAACACGCCTTTTGACGGCGCCCGGATGGAGGGTAAGGTGCTTGCAACCTACGTCGATGGACACCGCGTTTACGAGCCTGACTGATGCCTCCCACCACCTCTGATCTCTCTACTCTGCTGCTTTGGGCGGCTCTGGCGTATCTCGCTGGCTCTGTGCCGTTCGGCCTTGTGCTGACCAAACTGATGGGGCTGGGCAACCTGCGCGACATTGGCTCGGGCAACATTGGCGCCACAAATGTTCTGCGCACAGGCAGCAAAGCCGCCGCGGCAATGACCCTGCTTTTGGATGGCGCCAAAGGGGCGGCGATCCTCTTGGCCGCGCGGGTTTCAGGCGCTGGCGAAGACGTCATTCAGATCACCGCGCTGGCTGCGATGATTGGGCATTGCTATCCTGTTTGGCTCATGTTCAAGGGCGGCAAGGGCGTTGCGACCTTTCTTGGTTTGATGCTGGCCTTGCATTGGCCTGCGGGAATTGGGTGCTGCATCGCCTGGTTGATCGGCGCGGCCATTTTCAGAATTTCGTCTATGGGTGCGATCGTTGCGGCCTCGGCATCAACCTTCCTGCTGGTCTTTACTGGCAAAGGGATCGCTTTGGTTCTCGGTCTTGTTCTGACCTTGTTGGTCTTTTGGCGTCACCGGGAAAATATCGCGCGCATCCGTGCCGGAACCGAACCCAAAATCGGCCGAAAATGACGTCTACCAAGGCCGTCGACACAGCCTTGGCCATCCTCAAAACCCTCCCCGTAGGCAGCTTTTGCGGCGTGTCCAACGGCAAGAAGTACTTGGTGAGCAGGAGCCTTTTCGCAAAAGGTGCGTCTGAAAAGCTGGTCGCGCGTGAACTGGGGGGACGGACTACATCTCGGCCAATGTGTACCACCTGACGTCCGGCGCGCGCCTATATCCCTGCGAGATGAGCGCAGAGAAGGTTTTGGATTTCATTGCTGATTTGCGGGACGTGTCAGCTCAATAGCTGTATTCTTCGTAAATCCGGTCCAGATCTCCGCCCCAGTCTCCATGATACCGGTGGAGCAATTCGTCAGCAGGCGCTTGGCCGCTTTCGATAGATTCCTTCAGCGCGTTGAGGAAATGTGTCTCATCCGGCACCAAACCACCCGCGCCAGGCCGTGCGCGGGCTTTGAGGCCAGCCTCACTGATCGCGACGGTTTCCCGCGCCAATTCCAGCATCGAGATGCCATTTACCTCGGCCTTGAGACCATCCCGAGCAGCCGCAACACGCATCTCTTCGCGGGTTTCCGCGTCAAATCCTTTGGCCAAGTCCCATGCCGCGTCCAGAGCGGATTGATCGTACATCAATCCAACCCAATACGCTGGCAAGGCGCACAACCGTCGCCAAGGACCACCGTCGGCACCGCGCATTTCAATGAACTTTTTGACCCGCGCTTCGGGGAAGATGGTGGTCAAATGGTCCGCCCAATCCGAGAGCGTCGGCGTCTCGCCTGGAAGTGCAGGCAGCTTTCCGTCCAAGAAATCCCGGAACGACATCCCCAATGCATCAACATAAACCCCATCCCGGTAGACAAAGTACATCGGCACATCGAGCGCATATTCCACCCAGGCATCAAACCCGAACCCATCGTCAAAAACGAAAGGCAGCATGCCCGTCCGAGAGGCGTCCAGATGCTGCCAGACATAGCCACGCCAAGACTTTTGCCCATTCGGTTTGCCTTCAAAAAAGGGCGAATTGCCAAAGAGCGCGTTTGCAACCGGCTGCAACGCCAATGCAACGCGAAGCTTTTGGACCATGTCGGCTTCGGACGAGAAATCCAGGTTGACCTGAACGGTACAGGTGCGGCGCATCATCATTTTGCCCGTCGTGCCGACGGTGTCCATGTACGCATCCATGAGCTTGTAGCGGCCTTTCGGCATCATCGGCATCTGCTCATGCATCCACGTGGGTGAGGCGCCTAGACCGATAAAGCGGGCGCCCACTGCGTCGGCGATGTCTTTTACCTCTTTGAGGTGAGCATTCACCTCGTCGCAGGTTTCGTGAATGGTTTCGAGCGGAGCACCAGACAACTCAAGCTGACCGCCCGGCTCTAGGCTGACGTTCGCGCCGTCCTTTTCGAGACCGATCAGCTTGCCACCCTCTTCGATCGGGTTCCAACCATGCTTTGACCGCAGACCATCGAGGATCGCAAAAATGGAGCGCTCTCCGTCGTAAGGCAGCGGCAAGAGCGTGTCGCGACAATAGCCGAACTTTTCGTGCTCGGTGCCTATGCGCCAGTCTTCTTTGGGCTTGCAGCCGTCAGCAAGGTACTCTGCGAGCTGCTCGAACCGCTCGATCGGGCCTCCGCCGGATTGTGGGATGGACATAAGACCGCGCTCCGTTCTTCTGGGTCACGGTTCCGAGGTCTGGAGTGTTCGCCAAGGCGTGTCAATGCATCCATCGCGACCAAGGGCAAAGAGTGTCTTCACGTCTGGGTCAACGATGTCAGGGTACTTGCCTTTTCCCAGACGACGACAGAGCGCCCCTGATGGGTTTCCAAAGCCGCAAGCAACCTGTCTGTTCTGAGCCCAGGCAGTGACGAGAACGCGTCGAACAAGGCTTCTGCCTGAACCGCATTCGTCGGGATCATGAGCGGATCGACGCCCGGTTGCTCCAATCGCCAATGCGCAGGATAATGCGCCCCTTCGAGCGTCAGCCGCGTCATCTCGCGCAGTGCGATGCTGCCGCCGCTTAGCGGGCCGAGGTAGGTGATTTGTCCTTCATCAACCTCGACAGCGCCTCTGCCGCCTGAATCGGTGCCAAAGCGGAGGCGTTGCCAGCCGATCCACGCCAACGCAACGCCCGCAAAAATAATCAGCGGCGACACCCATTGCAGCACGCCAACGGCGCGTAAGGTCCACAATGCGCCAAGCGCGATCAACGCCGCACCAATCAGGACTTCGCGCCAGCGCCAAATTGCCGCTTTCGCCTCGGGTCGGACAAAACTGCTCAAACGCAAGCCCCCCAAAGTGTTCCGGCATCTTTGATATCCAATGTGCGCCTCATGGGTGCGACCAATCCCCATAGTTCTGCTGCCATAGCGTCAGCGCCGCAACCGCGGCTGTATCGGCGCGCAGAATACGCGGACCTAACGAAATGGGCATCGCTTGTGGCATGTCGTGCAACCGCTTGCGTTCAGCATCAGAAAACCCACCTTCGGGGCCGATCAGAATAGCCCAAGGCATATCTTTCTGACCGCCCACGCCCGTGTCGACCACATGGCCAGCCAGCGTCTCGTCGCAAAACATTATCTGCCGCTCTTCGGGCCAATCGGACAACAGCCTGTCCAACCGGCAAAGATCGTCGACCTCGGGCACATATGTGCCGCCGCATTGTTCGGCCGCTTCGATGGCATGCGCTTGCAGACGGTCTTGCCGGATACGCTCGGAATTTGTGAAGTCGGTCTGCACGGGCATGATGCGGCGCGCGCCCATCTCTGCGGCCTTTTCCACGATAAAATCCGTGCGCGCCTTTTTGATCGGAGCGAACAGCAGCCACAGATCAGGCGGGACCGCCAAGGGCCGCGTCTGTGACTGGCAGGCCAAAGACCCGCCGCGCTTGCCCGCTTCGGCAACGCCGGCCATCCATTCGCCGTCCCGGCCATTGAACAACGCAACGGTGTCACCCACGCTCAGACGCATGACGCCAAACAGATAATGCGCCTGCTCCCGCGTCAGAGCGACCGATTGCCCTGCCCCCAAAGGCTGATCTACATACAAACGAACTTTGGACATTTCGGATCCTAAATATGCCCCCTCATCCTTCTGCGCCAGACAAGCCCGACACAGGCCAGGTTTCTGACGCTATAGCTGGCAATTGGGTTGACGCCTACGCTCCTGTTTGGACCCGGCCATATCTTAGGCTGTCCCGTGCGGATCGGCCAATTGGCACCTGGCTTTTGTTCCTGCCTTGCCTCTGGGGGCTGAGCCTGGCGATGCTGTATGATCAATCGCCGCGTTGGGAAGATCTGTGGATCGCGGTCGGCTGCGGGATCGGCGCGTTTTTGATGCGCGGAGCGGGATGCACGTGGAATGACATCACGGATCGCGATTTTGACGGACAAGTGGAACGCACGCGGTCCAGACCGATCCCCGCAGGCCATGTCACTGTGCGAGGCGCGTTGATCTGGATGATCATCCAATGTCTGCTGGCCTTTCTGATTTTGCTGACCTTCAACACCGCCGCAATCTTGCTTGGTGTTCTCGCCTTGTTGCCCGTCGCCGTTTACCCGTTTGCCAAACGCTTTACCTGGTGGCCGCAGGTCTTTTTGGGCATTGCCTTCAATTGGGGCGCTTTGCTGGCATGGACCGCGCATCACGGCGCGCTAGAAGGTCCGGCGGTGGTTCTGTACATGGCCGGGATTGCCTGGACGCTTTTCTACGACACGATTTACGCCCACCAAGACATCGAAGACGACACGCTGATCGGCGTGAAATCCACCGCGCGCCTATTTGGTGAAAACACTTCGGCCTGGTTGCGCCGGTTCGTCGTCGCAACGGTTGGTCTGATGGGGTTGGCGGTCATATTCGCGGCCATGCCCAATGCCTCGATCCTGGCCCTGGTCATCGCATTGGTCGGACCCTGGGCGATGGGATGGCATCTCACCTGGCAATTGCGCGGATTGGACCTGGAGAGCCCGCAAAAACTGTGGCGGCTTTTTCTCGTAAACCGCGATACCGGCTTGATTCCGCTCATCTTCTTTTGTTGTGCGCTATTCGCGTGATTGCAACGTGCCTTGCGCGCGCGTATCACGTCAAAACGCAGCATGTGAATAAAGATGAAACTGTCGCATCATATCTTTGCTTTTGCAGCATTTTGTGCCGCCGCGGGCCTGTCGGTTTTGGCTGCCAATTTCTCTGTTCGCCTGATTGAACAAAGCTCGGAAATTGGCGTCCGCGCGGCGCTGGATGATCGCAGCTTTAACTGGGCCGAAGTGCAGGCCAATGGCCTGACCCTCACGCTTGCGGGCATCGCTCCGACCGAAGCCGCGCGCTTTGCCGCGATCAGTGTCGCGGGCACCGTGGTTGATGCGGCGCGGGTGATTGACGATATGGACGTTGCCGCCGCCGCTGCCCTTGCCGCGCCCCGGTTCTCGGCCGAGATCCTGCGCAATGACGCGGGCCTCTCGATCATCGGATTGATCCCCGCCGCAACAGACCGCGAGGATCTCTTGCGACGCGTCGGCAGGACCGCGCAAGGCGCCCCAGTCACCGAATTGATCGAAACCTCAGATTTCCCGGTCCCGACCGGATGGTCAGATGCGATGCAATTCGCTTTGGCCGCGATGCCCGATTTGCCCCGCGCCAAAGTCTCGGTCGAAGCAGGGCACGTGTCGGTCAAAGCGATCACCGACAGCGTCGAAGAGAAAAACGCCCTAGAAGCCAAGCTGAACCGCGCCGCCCCGGCTGGCTTGCGTCTCACTTTGGAAATTGCCGCGCCGCGCCCTGTGATCACGCCCTTTACACTGCGGTTTGTCAAAGACGATGCAGGCAGCCGCTTTGACGCATGCTCGGCCGACACCGAAGAGACGCGCGCGCAAATCATCACCACCGCCCGCCAAGTGGGCATGACCCGCGAGACGCAGTGCCAGGTTGGTATGGGTGTTCCCAGCCCCAATTGGGTAAACGCGGTGACCGAAGCGATCCGCTCGCTTGACGAGATTGGCCAAGGCAGCGTGACATTTTCCAACGCGGACATCACGCTGATCGCCGCCGAAGGCACCGACGAAGGCTTGTTTGATCGCGTAGTGGGCGAGCTAGAGAACGATCTGCCACCCGTGTTCGCGCTTTATGCCAAGCTGCCAGAGACGCCGGACCCCAACCAAGGCCCACCAGAATTCACCGCAACGCGCAGCCCAGAAGGTCTTGTTCAGCTGCGCGGGCGTCTGCCCAACGAAAACCTGCGCGAAGTTGCCGACAGCTATGCCAAGGCTGCCTTTGGCTCGCGCAACGTATACACCGCCGCGCGGATTGTTCCCGACCTGCCCTCGGATTGGGCTGTGCGCGTTCTGACGGGTCTTGAGGCGCTCGCACATTTGTCGAACGGTGCTGTGCGCATCACCCCGGACAGCCTGTCCGTGACAGGCAACACCGGGGACGAAAGCGCCAACAGCGATATCGCCTCCCTGCTTGCGTCCAAGCTGGGTGAGGCGGAAGAGTTTTCCATTCAAGTCACCTATCAAGAGGCGCTGGACCCTGTGGCCGCTTTGCCGACGCCGCAAGAATGCATTGCTGACATCAAGACAATCCAAGCCGAGTCAAAGATCAGCTTTGAACCCGGCAGCACGACCATTGACGCCAGCGCATTGGACACAATGGACGACATCGCAGAGATCCTAAAGGAATGCGGGCCGATCCGCCTGGAAATCCAAGGCCATACCGACAGCCAGGGCCGCGAAGAAATGAACCAAAATCTGAGCCAGGCGCGCGCTCAATCCGTTCTGAATGAACTCAGAGCGCGCCGGGTTCTGACCGCGACCTATTCGGCCAAGGGCTATGGCGAAAGCAGCCCCATTGCCGACAACGACTCCGAAGAGGGCCGCGAAGCCAACCGACGCATCGAATTTTACCTCATTCGTCCAGCGCCATCTGAGCCCGAACGCGAAACGACACTGGAAAGCGTGGCCGCTTCGGGCGATATAGAGGCGTCGCAAGAGTCGGATGGCTCTGAGGGAGAAGGACAAGCCGGTGAGTAGAACAGAATTTGTTGTTGCAGCAGCGATCATTCTGTTTGTCGCTTTTTCGCTTGGTTGGTTTGCGAATTGGCTCGTTCACCGGTTTACCCGGGTCGCCGCAAACGACGTGGGCGAGCTGGATCGGATGAGCCAGGAACTGCACGAGGCCGAAGAAACCCGCGATCAGGCGATCACCTACTTGCAACAGCGTGAAGCAGAGCTGACAAACCAGCTTAGCCAAACAGAGGCAGAGCTGCGCGCCGCGATGGACGGTTTGCGCGATGCGCGACACGAGGCAGAAGAACTACGCGCCTACATCGATCGTTCTCAGATGGCCTCTAACTGAGCTGGTTGACCACCGGCCGTCACGCGTTAGCTGGCGTTCATGGCCAACAACATTTCTGATCTTCCCAGACTTGCACTCTCTGTTCGTCAGCCCTCGGCTTGGGCGATCATTCATGGTGGCAAAGATATTGAGAACCGCACAGAAGGGTCCGTCCGTGCAGGCCGCATGACGACAGGGCGGATCTGTATACACGCGGCTATCGGGTTGAAGGCCAGCGAATACGAGTGGTCGATTTTCAAAATGGCAAAGACCAACACGAAAGTGCCGCCGCCAGATCACCTGATCAGACGTGCCATTATTGGCACCGTCGAGGTGGTGGATTTCGTGACCCAGTCGGATAGCCCTTGGTACGGCGGCAAGGTCGGGCTGGTCCTAAGAGATCCGGTTGCCATTGCGCCGATCCCCTGTTCCGGCGCGCTTGGCTATTTCGAGTGGGCGCCTGATGGCAAAATCGCCGAGCCTTTGCCGTGGATGAAGGCTTGGGGCAGGAAAGATGACGACGGCATCACCGGATCGTTGTTCGACGACCTCCCACGCGCCTTTAAGTCCGAACCGCCAAGGCCGTACTAGGACGCGAGGCTACCAACGGGTCAACGCCGCTTCGTCTTCGTCTTTGGCCTTTACCCATTGCGCGCCTTCAGCGGTGATTTCTCTTTTCCAGAACGGCGCGCGCGACTTGAGATAATCCATCAAGAACTCCGCTGCTTGAAACGCATCGGCACGATGCGGCGCGGCGGTCGCAACCATCATGATCATCTCGCCGGGTTCAAGACGGCCATAACGGTGGATGACCAGAACGTCACCCAGCGACCATCGATCTGCCGCCTGCTGCGCTATTTCCGTCAAAGCCGTTTCGGTCATGCCGGGATAATGCTCGATCTCCATCGCTTGCAGCGCGCCGTCATCCGTGTCGCGCACCACGCCGGTAAAGGTCACGATCGCGCCCATCGTTTGGTGCCCGCGCGCGAATTGATCCGCCTCTGCGCCAAAATCGAATGCGGCCTCCTGCACCGAAATGCGCATATCAACCACCTGTCATCGGTGGGAAAAACGCAACTTCGCGCGCGCCGTTCAAAGGCGCATCAAAGGTTGTGAGCTGTTGGTCAATGGCAACGCGCAATGCGCTTGTATCGGCGAACGCAGCAGCATAGCGATCTTCGCGTGCGCGCAGTTCTGCAACAAGCTCGTCCACGGTGGCGGCCTGCGTTTCAATCTCTTCCCGCGGGAGGCCGATCCGCTCCCGAACCCATGCAAAATAGAGTATCGTCATCTCGGATCATCCCTCAAATGCGGCATGGCTTTGCGGAAGTAGTCGATACCAGTGATCAGCGTCAGCGCAGCCGCGATCCACAACAGAACCAACCCCACGGTCCCGGCGTATTGCGCACCTGCCAGCTTCCAACCAAGGCCCAGCGTATCTTCTTCGTCACCGGACAGGATCGCATTCACCATGTCCTGATCCATGCCCCAAATCGACATGCCAAAGTAATGTTCGAACACACCCTGCGCGAACAACACGGCAATCGCGATCATCTGCAACGTGGTTTTCCATTTGGCCAACTGTGTGACTTTGAGCGTTCCGGCGACATCGCCCAAAAACTCCCTAAGGCCCGACACAAAAACTTCGCGAAACATGATGACCGTTGCGGGCAAGACCAACCAGGGCGACCAGCTGGAAAAACCGATGATGACCATCAAGGCGATAACCACCATCGCTTTGTCCGCAATTGGGTCCAGCATCGCACCCAGCTTGGTCTGTTGCCCCCAAGCGCGCGCGAGATAGCCGTCAAAATAATCCGTGATCGCCGCGCCGATAAACAAGATCAGCGCAAACCAATCTGCGTAAGGTCGTGTGAAGTACAAAAACATCACCGCCACCAACGGGGCCGCCAACAGACGCAACGCTGTGAGAATATTTGGAATGGTCCAGGTCATTACGGCGTCACAGGTAAAACATCGCGCAGCGACTGAACAACCTGCATAGCACGCCCCATGAACTCAACATTCACAGGATCCGCCTCAGAAGACATCCAAGCAACTGCCAACTCTCTGGCCGGATCGGCAAAGAAGAACTGACCATGAATGCCCAAGCCGTGCATGAGTGGTGTTTCACCACGCTGGACATAGCATTTGGATCGATAGTGCATGGGCAAGCCCGGAAACTTATCAGCAAAGTCCCCCTGATCCCAAGCCTCGGCATCACCATTGTTCCAGATGTCGTTGATCCAACCCTCGGGAATGATCTGTCGATCACCCCGCCGTCCGTTTTGCACAATCAGCTGTGCGACGCGGGCGAGGTCGCGGGCGGTGACACACATGCCCCCTGCCCCACGCGCACCACCAATCCGATCGATGGTGATATAGGCCGGCTGTTCCGCGCCCAACGGCTGCCACAGGTGCTGGGACATGAGATCGCTGTACCGTATCCCCGCCGCGCGTTCGAACACCCACGCCAGCAAATCGGTGACGGGTGAAGCATAGTGAAACCGGCCCCCGTGCGGGCCATCGGCTTCTGTCAGCAGGGATTGGAATGACCGCAGATCATACGCCGTTTCTCCTGCCGCCAGCGGGTTCCAATTGGCCGCCTTGCGATATTCGATGATGGGGCCGGTCGTGACAAAGTAATCTTCATCGAAAAGAACACCGACCCGCATATCAAGCGCTTGTCGAACCGTCGCACCGGCGTATGCCGTCTGCGCAATCTCGGGGATGTATTGCGTTAAAGGAGCTTGGAGGTCGAGGATGCCTTTTTCCGACAAAATACCCGCCAACAGGCCCAGCATCGACTTGGACACGGACATCAAGATGTGAGGGTCCGACGCGGTCATACCATTGCGATAGCTTTCGTGAACGACCTTGCCTTTATGCAAGATCACAAGCGCGTCGTTTTTGCTGGGCGCCAACATCTCGGCCAGCGCGGTATCGTCCATCACAGGCGCGCCTGTTTCCAGCGTCCAAATCGCGTTGGGGTCATGTGCAATCGGTGCGGACGGAACGATTTCACGCACGTGATGAAAGGCCCAAGACGAATAGGGCTGGGTCCGCCAATTGGCGAGCGTTGCGCGATCTTCTTCTGGCGGAGGAAACCCCTGCATCAGCGGCATCGTTGATCCCTTTCCTTTTGACGCACAGAACCCCAGGCGCATGAGAATGGCAAGTTACTGGTCGTGGAAGAAGTCATAGACTTTCTGCGCCAAGCCCTCCGACACGCCATCCACAGCTTTGAGGTCTGCCAAATTGGCCCGCGACACGGCTTTGGCAGAGCCAAAATGCGCCAGCAATGCGCGTTTGCGCGCGGCGCCGACGCCGGGAATGTCGTCCAGAGGGTTCGCGCTCATTGACTTGGCGCGTTTGGCGCGATGTGTGCCAATCGCAAAGCGGTGCGCCTCGTCACGCAGCCTTTGAACAAAATACAGAACCGGATCGTTATGGCGGAGCGCGAACGGACGTTTTCCTGTTCGGTAAAACTCTTCTTTGCCCGCGTCACGATCCACGCCTTTGGCAACACCCACCATCGGAATATCCTGCACGCCGTGCTCTTGCATGATTTCGGCCACCGCGCTGACTTGGCCCGCTCCGCCGTCGATCAAAAGCAAATCCGGCCATTGCCCCAGCTTGCGATCCGGGTCCTCTTTCAGCAGGCGTTTAAAGCGGCGCGTCAGAACCTCTTTCATCATGCCAAAGTCATCCCCCGGCGTCAGATCATCCCCTTTGATGTTGAACTTGCGATAGCTGTTTTTCTGGAAACCCTCCGGGCCAGCCACAATCATTGCGCCAACGGCGTTCGTGCCTTGGATGTGCGAGTTGTCGTAGACTTCAATGCGCTCTGGCGGCTCGGCCAGATCAAACGCCTCGGCCAAGCCGCGCAACAATTTGGTCTGCGTGGCGCTTTCCGCCATTTTGCGGGCTAGGCTTTCGCGCGCGTTGCGCAGAGCGCCGTCGACCAGCTCGGCCTTTTCGCCTCTGCGTGGGACCAGCAATTCGACCTTTCGGCCTCTTTTTTGCGACAATGCATCTTCCATAAGGTCGGCGCTGTCGATGTCATTCGACAGAATGATTTGGCGCGCTGGCTCCTTTTGGTCATAGAACTGGCCCAGGAAAGCTTCCATGATTTCAGACGCATCAGCATCCGCCACCACCCGCGGATAGAAATCCTGATTGCCCCAGTTTTGACCCGCCCTGATAAAGAAGACCTGCACGCAGGCTTGCCCCTGTTCGACGTGGAGGGCGATCACATCCGCCTCGGTCACAGTGCGCGGGTTAATCCCCTGAGCGGTTTGAACAGATGTCATCGCGCGGATCCGGTCGCGCAAGGCGGCGGCACGCTCGAATTCCATCGCGTCGGATGCCGCCTGCATGTCCGCGGCCAGCTTTGCCTGGATGTCGGTGGAACGCCCGGTCAAAAACTTTTCTGCGTCCTTTACCGAGGCCGCATAGTCGCTTTCGGAAATCAACCCAACACAGGGGCCCGAGCACCGCTTGATCTGATACAACAGACAAGGCCGCGTCCGGCTGTCGAATTGGCTGTCTGAGCAATTTCGCAACAAGAACACTTTTTGGAGTTGATTAAGTGTTCTGTTCACAGCGCCCGCACTCGCAAACGGGCCATAGTATTCGCCTTTTTGTTTTTTGGCGCCGCGATGCTTTTTGATCATCGGGAAAGAATGGTCGCCGGTGACAAGAATATTGGGAAAAGACTTGTCGTCCCGCAAAAGGACATTGAACTTTGGCTTGAGCTGTTTGATCAAGTTTTGTTCAAGCAAGAGCGCTTCGGTCTCGGTGCGCGTGGTCAAAAACATCATCGAATGCGTGAGAGAGATCATGCGCGCGATACGGGCGCTGTGGCCGGTGGGACGCGCATAGCTTGATACCCGCGCCTTAAGGTTGCGCGCCTTGCCAACGTAGAGAACCCGGCTTTCCCGGTCGAGCATGCGATAGACGCCAGGAGAGCTGTCTATCGTCTTGAGGTATCCGGCAATCACCTCGTGGCCGGGCTGCTCGTTTTGATCATCCACCATCACTGTCATTTCTTTACGATTCGTTAGGTGATTCGCCGGTATTGGTCATCTTGGCTGCACCGATGGGCTTTAAGTTACAAGAACTTAGGCATCCACGGTTTGTGTGGATAAGTCTTTGGGTAACTTCTGGAGCCGATGAATTTTCCGTTGTTTTTCGGTGGTTTCTTTGAATTGCCTAAAATTTAGGCAGAAATATAACCTGTTGATCTCAAACGACAATTTTCTCCCCACCTCGCAAATACCTGAAAACAAAGGCATTTTGGTAACATCCATGTGACGGGACTGTGACCAGTGCAAAACTCGGCTCGTGCGTTACTCAACGCCCAAAACGTCCGGTGTTTCCCACGCCAGGTGCTGACCACCGTCTACACATAGCAACTGTCCAGTGATGGCAGGAGAATCGATGAAATAACCCAGAGCGCGGGTGATATCGTCTGGGTTCGCGCCGCGTTTGAGGATGGTCGCCTGACGTTGCGCGGTGAAATGGTCCAGTGATTGCCTGCTGCCCTGCAGGGTCGGCCCCGGCCCGATCGCATTGACCCGCACCGCAGGCGCCAGCGCACGCGCCGTCGTTTGCGTCATGGCCCAAAGCCCCATCTTTGCGATCGTATAGGTCATGAATTCGGGCGTCAGCTTTAACACTCTTTGATCGACCATGTTCACGATCAACCCGGTCGCAACCGGTTCGGACGCGTCATCAGTGCTTGGGGTTAATCCTTGCTGTGCGAAAGATTGGCTAAGCAAAAAAGGCGCGTGCAAGTTGGAAGAGATATGCCGATGCCAACTGTCTTCGGTCGCTGTTTCAATCGTGTCATGCTCAAAAATCGACGCATTGTTGATCAAGCATGTGATGGGACCGCCCAACTCGCGCACCGCTGCGTCAAACAATGCGGTGGTCTGCGCTGGGTCCAACAGATCGGCTTGCAGACAGACCGCCTTTTGCCCTGCGGCCTCTACCTGTCGCTGTGTTTCGCGCGCGCCTTCGTCCGAGCTGGCATAGTGGATCGCGACATCATAGCCCCGTTGGCCAAGATAGATGGCCATAGCTTGCCCCAGGCGGCCGCCTGCGCCTGTTACCAACGCTCTGTTCATGATGTTCGCTCTCTTTGCCTTAGGTCAGTACGAGAGTGACATAGGCCGCATAGAGCAAGGTCAACAGAATGCCCCATGTCCGGGTGATATCGCGCCCCATGTAGACAAAGGGCACGATCAGGATGGATGCAGCCAGCATCACCCAAAGATCAAATTGCAGGAACGCTTGATCAACGGGGATCGGCCCAACCAACGACGCAATGCCAATAATGGCCAACAGGTTGAACATGTTGGAGCCGATCACATTGCCCAACGCAACATCCGCCTGACGGCGCAACGCGGCCATCACGGTTGTGGCCAATTCTGGCAAGGACGTTCCAACTGCAACCAAGGTGAGGCCGATGACGGTATCGCTGACCCCATAGGCACGCGCGATGATCGATGCGTTGTCAACCAAGAGGTCGGCGCCCAAAGGCAGGCCAAGCATACCAAGCACCAAGAATATCGCGATGCGCCAACCAGGCAGGTCTGGATCGGCGCCCTCTACATCCTCGTCTTCCGCGTCTTGTCCATTGCGGCGATGCGCGCGCGCTTCGAAAAAGGCGCTGGTCAGAATGGCCGCAAGCCCGCCCAACAAGATCACACCGGCAATCCAGTCGAAAACACCGCGGAAGGCCAAGGCGATAAAGAGCAACGTGGCCGCGATCATGTAATTGTAGTTCTTTTTGCTGTCGCATTCGGACGTGTGCATCACGGCCAGCATCGCAGGAATACCCAAAACCATCAGGATATTCGCGGTGTTCGAGCCGACAACATTCCCCAAGGCGAGCCCGGGCGCATCCTGCATGATGGCCTTGATCGCAATCAAAAGCTCGGGCGCCGAGGTGCCAAAGGCGACGATTGTGAGGCTGACGATCAGCGCCGGCACCCCCAGGCGCAAGGACAGGTTCACCGCACCTTTGACCAGCGCATCGCCCGCAAGCAGCAGAATGACCAGCCCAAGACCGGATAAAAGCCAGGGCATAAGCGCGCTCATTTACGGCCTCGCGTCTGGCACTGGCATGGGCCTTGCCCAATGCGATAACGGCCACACGACTTGCATTTGGCTGATGCAAAGCGACGCCCACCGATCCAGTGCAGTTTGCCCAGCATGGCCAGAACCGCGATGAAAACCAGGAAAAGGAGAACTATTTTGGAGAGCAAAACGTCAGAGCCCAAACTGCGCATAAGCCGCGCGTTCTTCCAACTGGGTGAAAGCGTCATCCATCATCTGTCCCCCCAGCCGCGACAACAAAGGCCGACGCAATCCATAGCGCCGGAACTTGACCTTGTCTCCAAAGCGTTCCTTCATAATCGGCTTTAAATGACCAAGCCCGTCAATCAAACCCAATTCCTTGGCTTTGGCCGCCAACCAGATCTCTCCGTTAAAGAGGTCCTGATCCGAAGTCAGCTTGCCCTCTCGGCGAGAGGTCACATGCGCAATAAAATTGGCGTGGATGTCTTCGAGCAGTGTTTTCAACCGCGCGACGTCCTCTTCCTTTTCCGGGCGGAACGGGTCGAGCTGGGATTTTGACGTGCCAGCGGTGTAAACGCGCCGGTCAATTCCGTATCGGCTGATGAGTTTGTCGACCCCGAAACTCGCCGAGATCACACCGATCGACCCAACCACCGAGTTTGGATCAGCGAAAATCTCGTCGGCCGCCACAGCGAGCCAATAGCCCCCAGATGCGGCCACGTCTTCGACAAAGGCAAAAACGGGGATCTCCTTCTCTTCTGAAAGTCGCCTGATGCGCGCACCGATCAATGAAGATTGCACCGGGCTTCCGCCGGGCGAGTTGATTTCGAGGGCCACCGCCACCGGCTTGCCCCGGAACGCCTTTTCAATAGCTGCCGCCAGGGCCTGATCGGACAGGCCTGCGCGCCCGCCACTGGCGATGACGCCCTGCAGACGGACAACAGACACCTCTGGGTCAGATTTTACGAACGGAATCCAGCGTTTCATCTAGGGCCATTTAGAAGCGACACCGCTTGCAAACAAGGCCGCAGGCGTCAGTAAAACGCTTGGCGTTACTTTATTGTCGGATGCGCCAACCGGTTTTGAATATCCAACCCACAATCGCCAGGCAAATCCCGAAAAATCCGGCAATCGCAAAGAGAGAGGTCGCGATTGGAACGTCGGCCAAACCAAAGAACGCCCAACGGAAACCAGAGATCAGATAAACCACCGGATTAAAAAGCGAAATCGTCTGCCATACCGGAGGCAGCATAGAGATCGAGTAGAAAGAACCGCCCAAAAAGACCAGTGGCGTGACAATCAAAAGAGGCACAAGCTGCAACTGTTCGAAATTGCCTGCCCAAATCCCGATGATGAACCCCAGAAGGGCGAAACTGAGACAGGTCAAAACCAAAAAGGCGATCATGGCGAGGGGATGCGCGATGCTGATGTCGACAAAGAAAAACGACGTCACCAGAATGATCACCCCGATAAAGAACGCCTTGGTCGCGGCGGCGCCCACATAACCCATGACGATCTCTAGAAAGTTGATCGGTGCAGACAGCAACTCGTAGATCGTGCCGATGAATTTGGGAAAATAAATCCCGAACGAGGCGTTCGAAATCGCTTGGGTCATCACGGTGAGCATGATCAAGCCGGGCACAATAAAGGCGCCATAGCTTACCCCTTCCACTTGGTCGATCCGGCTGCCGATGGCGGCGCCAAAGACGACAAAATAGAGGGACGTCGACAAGACCGGCGAGATCAAGCTTTGCGCGATCGTTCGGAAAAACCGCGCCATTTCAAAGATGTATATGGCGCGGATGGCTGCCCAGTTCATGTCGCATCCTCCTTGACCAAGGTCACAAAGATGTCTTCCAAGCTGGACTGGCGGGTTATCACGTCGCGCAACTGAAGGCCATTTTCTGACAAATCACTCAGAAGTTTCGTGATCCCCGTGCGCTGACCTTTGGTGTCATAGCCATAGACAAGACTGTGACCGTCATTCTCTAAGCTGAGATTGTAGTTTTCCAGACCCGCCGGAATGTCTGAGATCGGAGCAGCAAGCTGCACTTCGAGCTGCTTTTTGCCCATTTGCGCCATCAGCTGTTCTTTGTCCTGCACCAGCAAGATTTCCCCCTTGCTGATGACGCCAACACGATCCGCAATGGCCTCGGCTTCTTCGATGTAATGCGTGGTCAGAATGATCGTCACGCCGTCTTTTTTCAGGTCGGCCACGATGTCCCACATGTCTTTGCGCAGTTCGACATCGACCCCTGCGGTTGGCTCGTCCAGAAACAGAACCCGCGGTTCATGCGCCAAAGCCTTTGCAATCAAAACGCGCCGCTTCATGCCGCCAGACAATTCCTTGATCTGGTTCTTTCGCTTGTCCCAGAGTGACAGACGGCGCAGCAACGTTTCGATCAGAGCGTCGTTTCGGGCTTTGCCAAAGAGGCCGCGCGAAAATCTGACTGTATTCTGGACCGTCTCAAACGGCTCGAGCGCGACTTCCTGAGGGACCAGACCAATCATCGAACGAGCCGCTCGAAAGTCCGACAAGATGTCATGCCCGCCGACGCGCACCTCGCCAGAGCTTTGGTTGATGATCCCGCAGATCGCCGAAATAAGCGTGGTCTTGCCCGCGCCATTGGGGCCAAGCAACGCAAGGATCTCGCCTTCCTCGATTTCAAGGTTAACGCCCTTGAGTGCTTCGAAACCGCTGTCGTAGGATTTTCGAAGATCTTTTACTGTCAGAATTGCTGCCACTGTAATCCGTCCTTGGCTGATGGCTTCAACATGGTGCTGCGCGCGCAAATGCGTTGCGCGTGGCTGCACATCCGTTGTGCGATCAACTTTTGCCGGTCAACCGACCCAGCCAGGACTTTTTATCGCCCGCCTCATCGTCGTCTTCGGCAGCATCCTTTGGTCCTTCGAGCTGCTCTTGAAGGTTGGTAAAGAACTGATCGGCCATTTTCTTGGCAAAGCCGTCGATGATCCGGCTGCCCAACTGGGCAAGCTTGCCGCCGACCTTTGCCTCGACATCATAGCTTAGCTCGGTTCCGCCATCGACAGCTGCCAGACGCACATCGGCGCCGCCTTTGGCGAAACCAGCGGCCCCGCCTTTGCCTTCACCACTGATCTTAAGGCTTTGATTTTCCAACATTTCAGAAAGCTGCACCGCCCCTTTGAACGTGGCTTTGACCGGCCCGACCTTTTGTACAACAGTCGCCTCAAAACCGTCTTCGGGTGTTCCCGTGACCTCTTGCGCCCCTGGCACACAGGCTTTCAACACGTCCGCGTTCAACAACGCCGCGTAAACCACATCGGGCGTCGCCGCGATTTGGCGGGTATCTGACATCTGCATTTGGCTTCCTCCGGTCCGTCTCTGACAGACTTATCGCCTTCTTTCACGATGCGCCATGCCCGCATTTGCGTGACTGCGCGCGAAAAACTGATACGGATGACGCATGACTGCACTGACCAGAGACCGTGCCAATCTGGGCATTTTGTTCATCCTCATTGGAATGTTCGCGATTTCATTGAACGATCTGGCCATCAAGCAATTGTCTGGCGCCTACCCTCTGCATCAAATCGTTTTCGCGCGATCGGGCATCGGCATCCTGTTCAGCTTGGTGCTGGTCCAGTGGGAAGGCGGCTGGAGCATCTTGAAAACCACGCAACCTGGCTTGCAGGCTTTGCGCGGCATCTTGATTGTCATCGCCAATATGTCGTTCTTTCTGGCCCTCGCCGTTTTGCCGCTGGCCGACGCGACTGCGCTGTTTTTTGCAGCCCCTTTGTTCATCACAGTGTTGTCCATCCCCCTGCTGGGCGAGCGCGTAGGCATATTACGGCTAAGCGCGGTTCTGGTGGGTTTTGCAGGCGTGGTGATTATGCAACGGCCCTGGGCAGGCACCGAAGAACTGAGTGTCACACGGCTGGTGTTGCTACTGCCTGTTCTGTCTGCGTTAACCTACGCTTTGAACCAGGTCCTGACCCGCAAACTGGGAGCGGTCAGCAAAGCCAGCGCCTTGGCCGTCTATATCCAAGCGACGTTCATTGTGGTTTCTCTGGGCTTTTACCTGGTGGCAGGCGATGGCCGCTACACGGAACATTTCGACAATGCGTCGATGCACTTTCTTTTGCGGGCCTGGATTTTGCCGCAAGACGGCGATTGGTGGATCTTCCTTGGGCTGGGGCTGAATTCGGCCATTATCGGATATTGCTTAAGCCAAGCCTATCGTATGGCCGATGCAGCCACCGTTGCTCCATTCGAATACATTGGCCTGCCGCTCGCAATATTCTGGGGATATGTCGTGTTCGGTGACTTGCCGGTCTTTGAAGTTTGGATTGGCATTGCCTTGATACTTGGCAGCGGTTTGTTCGTCTTTCTTAGAGAGCGTCAGAAAGCACGACTGCACCTGCGCCAAAACATGCGCCCCGGTGGTTAAGCGATTGTAATCACGACTTTTCCTGTGGCCTGGCGGGTTTTCAACAGGTCCAATCCAGCGTTTGCCTCTGCCAGAGGCAAACGGTTCGAGATATGGGGGCTTAGCTTTCCTTCTGCGTACCAGCCCATCAAAACGTCAAAACTGTCCGTCAGCACTTTGGGGTTCACGCGCGTGTACGCCCCCCAATAATACCCGATCACCGTCAGGTTTTTGACCAGCAAGATATTCGCTGGAATTTGCGGAACCTCGCCGCTCGCGAAGCCAAGCGGCAGGAGCCGGGCATCTGGATTGCACGCGCGCAACGCTTCATCAAAAAGCTTGCCGCCGATGGGATCATAGACGACATCCGCGCCGCCCAAAGCCTTGACCTGGCCCCGCAGATCTCCGCTATCGCTGTCGATCAGATGGTCTGCACCCGCATCCGCAGCGATCTGGAGCTTTTCAGCACCCCGCGCACAGGCGATCACTTCTGCGCCCATCAATTTGCCGATTTCGACAGCCGTCAGCCCAACGCCACCAGACGCGCCCAGCACCAGCAAGCGTTCGCCTGCGCGCATCCTGGCTTTGTAGTCAAAGGCAACATGCGCGGTTCCGTATGCCACCAGAAACGCGGCCGCATCATCAAACGGCATGTTGTCTGGCGTGGCCACAACCTTTGCCGCGTCAACAGTTGCAAACTCGGCCAACCCGCCAAAACCACCATAGGCGGCTACGGGCTGGCCAACGCTGAAGGTCGTCACACCGTCTCCGACCGCGTCGACTGTGCCCGCGTATTCCATGCCAAGCGTGGCGGGAAGGTCGGGTTTTTCCTGGTAGGTGCCTTTGATGATCAAGAGATCGCCAAAATTCAGGCCGCATGCCTGTACTTTGACGCGGATCTGGCCCGGCTTTGGTGCGGGCACCGGCACGTCACACAGCTGCAACGGCTCACCACGTTCGATCAATTGCATAGCGCGCATGCGGGTGCTCCTGCTTTTGGCTATGAAAAGGCGTCGGGCCGTGCTTCTCGTGCCATGTGGTCCAACACTGCGTTCACGAATTTCGTTTCCTGCCCCTCGGGAAAGAAGGCGCGCGCCACGTCCATATATTCAACAATCACCACTTTGGGCGGCGTGTGCGGATCCCGCAACTCGGCCCCCGCCGCACGAAACAAAGCCCGCAATGTGGGGTCAATGCGCGCTATCGGCCATTTGGCAACAAGGGCACGGTCGGTCGCTTGGTCGATCGGCGCTTGATAATTCACGGCCTGCTCGAGAACCTGTGCGAAATGGTCGATATCGCCATCCACGAATTCCGCGCCTTCCACTTCGGCCCCAAAACGGTGGTCCAGAAACTCGCGCCGAACGGTTTCGACGGTTTGGCCAGAATGCTCCATCTGGAAAAGCGCTTGCACAGCATAGAGCCGCGCCGCTGAGCGCATTTTGCGTTTCTGATTTCCAGAGAGAGGCATGGGCTAGGCGATTTGGATTGGGTCAGAGGACGGAAGGAAACCGACCCCTTTGCGTTGGGCGCCCCACTTACGGCTGAGCGCGACAAGATGCAAGGCCGCAGCAGCAGCGCCACCGCCTTTGTTTTGATCCTCTGGATCGGCCCGGACTTCGGCCTGCTTCATGTTCTCGACCGTCAAAATTCCGTTGCCGATACACAAACCCTGCAGCCCCAACAAAGAGATCGCGCGCGAGCTGTCGTTGCAAACCGTTTCGTAGTGCGTCGTCTCGCCACGCACGACGCATCCAAGCGCCACATAGCCATCAAAGTTGGACATACGCTCGGCAATCCCGATGGCGGTCGGTACTTCGAGTGCGCCCGGAACCTCAACAACCTCGCTGGTTGCGCCCGCGGCAGCAAGCTCTGCTTGCGCGCCGGCCAAGAGGTTATCAGCGATATCCTTGTAGTAAGGTGCGATAACGATCAGCACCTTGACC
This sequence comes from uncultured Rhodobacterales bacterium, assembly GCA_964649815.1. GTDB lineage: Bacteria > Pseudomonadota > Alphaproteobacteria > Rhodobacterales > Rhodobacteraceae. The sequence continues at coordinate 57,828 of CAZYQC010000010.1, forward strand.
GGTTTGTCGAATGTCGGCCTGTCCAGAATGTAATGACCAGAGCTTGCCATGCCTTACCCCCCCAAAATCGGGCGCGTGCCCACAATGTCCAGCCCATAGGCGTCAAGACCCAGATAGGTCGTAGACGGGCTGTCCGTCAGCAAAATGAGCTTGTTCAGACCAAGGCTGGCCAACATCTGCGCACCCAGGCCTGTGTTTTTCACAACGCGCGGAGCGTCTTCATCGTCATTGGAGAACAACGCCTTGCGGGGTTCGCGGAAAAGACAGACAACACCGCGCCCCTCTTGCGCGATGATGTCCATCGCGCGCGGCAATTCCCCAACGGGCTTGTCACCCAGCCCAAGAATGTCGGTCACTTCTTGCAAAGCATGGGTCCGCACCAGAACAGGGGCGCCATCGGTCAGATCACCTTTCGACAAGGTCACATGTTCGATGCCATAGGTCTGATCCGTCCAAATCGCCATATTCCAGGCGCCGCCGTGCTGCGACGAAACTGTGCGCTCATCCGTTTTGACGACTAGGTTGTCGTGGCGCCGCCGATAAGCGATCAAATCCGAGATCGTTCCGATTTTGAGATCGTGCTGAGCCGCGTAGTCAATCAAATCCGGCAGCCGCGCCATTGACCCGTCTTCGTTCATGATTTCGCAAATCACCGACGATGGATAATGCCCGGCCAATCGGGCCACGTCACACCCGGCCTCAGTATGGCCTGCGCGCACAAGAACACCGCCTTTTCGGGCGCGCAGAGGAAAGACATGCCCCGGCGTCGCCAGATCGGCGCTGGTTGATTGCGGGTTGATGGCGGTTCTGATCGTCAAAGCCCGGTCAGCCGCAGAGATACCCGTCGACACGCCTTCGCGCGCTTCGATGGACACGGTGAATGCCGTTTCGTGGCGCGAAGAATTGTGTGTCGCCATCATCGGGAGGCCCAGCGCCTCGATCCGCTCGGCCGGGAGCGTCAAACAGATCAATCCGCGCCCATGCGTGGCCATAAAATTGATCGCGTCAGGTGTCGCAAAGTCTGCGGGAATGACCAGATCGCCTTCGTTTTCACGATCTTCGTGGTCAACCAGAATGAACATCCGGCCCTGCTTCGCGTCAGCGATGATATCTTCTATCGGGGAGATGGCGGATGCCAAATCGCGTTCAACCGGCCCAGGTGATGTGAAACTCATATTACGCTCTCACGTTGACTTCGCAGCGGGATAACGCTGCACGCCGCGATTGGCCAGAGCAAGCGTTACGTTCCAAAGTAACGTTCAGCGCTAACATACCCGGCCGCACGAACGGCTGCGGTCCATTCTGCTTCGAGGGCGGTGTCCCCAACGACAACGACCTGATCACCGACCAAACGACGCTCGCGCACGAACCCGGTAAGATGGGCGCGCATTTGCCCCCACGGCATGCGCAGATCCGGCGCGCGTGTGGCGGCATCTATGGTTTCCTCTGCCGCAAGCACGTCCTCGGGCTTGAACGGCAGATGGACCAACGCAAAGCGTCCTGCGTCTTTGACGGCCGCCAACTTTTCTGAGCGATCCGCAGGCATGCGTGCCGAGCCTGCCCCCAGGATACGCAATGCGTTCGACGAAAAAAGAAAACCGCATATGTCGCGACCGCTGGCTTGGCGGATTGCGGCATAGGCCTTGTAGTCCATGCCCAACTCAGCCGCCCGTTTCAGCCGCATCTTTACCACCATCAACGGTATCGTTTTCGGCATCATCGCCTTTTGCGCCTGGCGCCATTGGTATGTCCGCCAGGTCTGGCCGCGTTCCATCGTTGGTCCGCCGTTGTGACCGATCCCGCTCATGTCTGAACCTCTGCAAGCCGCGCGACATAGCGGGCGAGCGTATCAATCTCAAGATTGACCGCATCCCCAACCGAGACGTCCCCCCAGGTGGTGACATCCTTGGTATGCGGGATGAAATTGATACCGAACACGTCGCCCTGAACTTCATTCACCGTAAGCGACGTGCCATTCAACGCAACAGACCCTTTCGGCGCGATAAAGCGGGACAATTCAGCAGCCGCGCGCAATTGGACGCGCGTGCTGTCGCCTTCGTCCTGGACCAGGACAACTTCGGCGACCCCGTCGACATGGCCCGAAACGATGTGGCCACCCAACTCATCGCCCACGCGCAAGGCCCGTTCCAAGTTCACACGTTTCCCAACTGTCCAACTGGCGATGTTGGTCTTTGAAACGGTCTCTGCACTGATTTGCACATCGTACCAGTCCGGCCCCAGATCGACGACCGTCAAACACACGCCGTCCGATGCAATCGAGGCGCCCATATCGATGCTGTCCGTTGCATAAGCCGTTTTTATCCGCGCGCGCAAATCGCCTTCTTGTTTAAGGTCGATGATCGTGCCGACGTCGGTGACAATCCCAGTGAACATGTGTCCGGTTCCTTAGAGCGTTTGATCTCAGGTAGCCGCAGGAACGACGCCCAGCAAGGGCGGTCTTGTCGCAAAGCTTGGAAAGCGACATAATTTGGTCAACTTTTGCGGGCATTTCAGACAGGGTAAAGAATGCCAAGGTACGGAACGAGTATGCCATACGATGCGCCCGATGATCGGGTTTTCCTGTTTTTGCAAGGGCCGCATGGACCGTTCTTTCACCGTTTGGGCGTGATGCTGCGCCGCGCCGGCGCAACGGTTTGGCGCGTGGGGTTCAACGCCGGGGACTGCGCATTCTGGTTCCACCGCGCGTCCTATATCCCGTACACCGACGCGATCGAAAACTGGCCCGCACGCTTTTCCGCGCTGTGCGACGCCAAAGGTGTCACAGACATCGTCCTTTACGGAGACACCCGCCCCGTTCATGCCGAGGCCGTCACCGAAGCAAAGGCACGTGGCATCACCGTGCACGTCTTTGAAGAAGGGTATATGCGCCCCTACTGGGTCACCTATGAACGCGGGGGGAGCAACGGCAACTCGCGCCTTATGGATATGTCGATCAAAAACATGCAGGACGCGCTGGCTCTGTCCGATATGGAGGCTCCGCTTCCTCCGGGGCATTGGGGCGATATGCGCGCGCATGTGTTTTATGGCGCGCTCTATCATTGGTTCGTGATGTTCACGAACCGCAGCTATCGAAACTTTCGGCCACACCGGGCGCTAAGCGTCACAAAAGAGTTTCAGCTTTATCTGATGCGCCTGTTGCTGATGCCTTTGCATGCGCTCGATCGCATTCAGGCAACGGCCCGGATCCGGTTTGGAGGCTTCCCCTATCACCTCGCCTTGCTCCAGCTAGAGCACGACAGCTCGTTCCAGACGCATTCGCCCTTCAATTCGATGACCGATTTCCTGGACGTCGTCATCAAAGGCTTTGCCGAAGGGGCGCCTAAGCACCATCACCTCGTGTTCAAAGCGCATCCGCTCGAAGATGGCCGGGTTCCGCTACGCAAACAGATCAAAGCGCTCGCCCGCCAATATGGCATTTCCAGCCGCGTGCATTACGTGCGCGGGGGCAAGTTGGCGCAATTGCTGAATGACACCCGCAGCGCGGTGACGGTGAACTCGACGGCGGCTCAGCAGGTTTTGTGGCGCGGCATCCCGCTCAAGGTCTTTGGTCGGGCGGTGTTTGCCAAACCCGAATTCGTGAGCGAACAGTCGCTGCCAGAGTTCTTTGCAACTGCGACCCGCCCGGACAACCGGGCCTACAAGGATTATCGGCGCTACCTTTTAGAGACCAGCCAAGTGCCAGGCGGATTTTATTCTGCCCGCGGCCGGAGACAGCTGTTGCGGCAGGTTGTCGACATGATGCTCGACCACGAAGACCCGTATGATGCGCTGGCAAAAGGCACAGCGGCCCCGAGGCAACAGTTGCGTGTCGTCACCTGAACGGCACAAGCCCTAGTCTGGATTTTTTCCACAGGCTCAGGTAGATTTAAGCAAATCACCGCAAAAATGCGGGACAAGAGGCAGTTTCGGGTCGAGGAGACCAAGCAGTGGACACCCCCAGATATCGCTGGGCGCGCACGGTGGCATGTGTGTTGCTCGCATCAGTCGTTGCGTCGTGCAACATTCTCCCTCAGGCCGGCCCTAACAAGCGGCAGATTTACTCCGGCTCTGTCCAGCGCGAGGGCGACGCATTTATCGTCACCGTCAACGACCGCGTGAACCGCGCAACGGCCGTCACGCCGGCGTTGGGCTTTTCTGACGCATTCAAAAACGCTGGTATTCTCGGCCCTGACATTGTCCGCTCGGGCGACACGCTCAGCCTGCGGATCTGGGAAAACGTCGATGATGGTCTTTTGGCCACCGAAGGGACCTCTCAGACGGCGCTGGATTCTATCGTGGTTGACGGCACCGGGTTCATCTTCGTGCCATACGCTGGTCGCATCAAAGCGGCAGGCAACTCAACCGAAGCCATTCGCCGGATCATTACCTCGCGCTTGGAAGAGCAAACGCCTGACCCTCAGGTAGAAGTCGTGCGCGAAGCGGGCGATGGTGCGACCGTGACAATCGCAGGCTCTTCTGCGGCAGGTCAGGGCGTGTTCCCGATTGAACGCCCAACGCGCACGCTTGCGTCGATGATCGCCCAGTCCGGCGGCACAGCGGTCGAGTCCGAGATCGCGCGGATCACGGTTCAACGCTCTGGCATGACGGGCACCATCTGGTTTGACGACCTGTTCGAAAACCCCGAACTCGACATCCCTTTGCGCCCCAATGACAAAATCCTGATCGAAGGGGATACACGGTCTTACACGACCCTGGGCGCCACAGCGCAGACAAAAGTTGATTTCGAGTCGCGGAACCTCTCTGCTTTGGAAGCCATCGCACAAGTCGGCGGCCTCTCGACCACAACAGCCGATCCCACAGGCGTCTTCATTTTCCGCAACGAAGCCGCACCGATTTCGAACTCGGTTCTCGGTCGGAGCGATTTGGTCGGGCCTCAGCGTATGGTTTATGTGCTGAACTTAACCCAACCCAACGGTTTGTTCCTTGCGCGTGACTTCGTTATTCGTGATGGAGACACGATTTACGTCACCGAAGCGCCTTACACCCAATTTACCAAAATCATCAGCTCTATCTCTGGGGCCGCTGGTTCTGTGAATTCGCTCTCCAGCGTCGCCGGTACCGGCAACTAACGCGCGCTATGTCCGTGGGCGACACCCCACCCGCCGCCGCGGCCCATCCGGCCCGGCGGCTTTTCGTTTACAATGGCGGCTTTCTCACGCAGCGCCGTGTGCGCCGTATCCTGAACCTCGCCGGGTGGCGGGTCAGCCTTGGTTTGCCCCAAGACGGCGCCCAAGACGGCGAATGCGTGGGCGTGTGGGGGAATTCTCCGACAGCGCATCGCGGGCAGAAGATCGCGCAAAATCGCAAGGCCAAGCTGGTGTGCGTTGAGGATGCCTTCCTTCGGTCTCTGTTCCCAGGCCGCAGCGGCGGTGCGCCATTGGGGCTGTTGATCGATGAACGCGGCAACCACTTTGATCCCGCGCGTCCCTCTGATCTTGAACACATCATCGCGCATGCACCGCTTGATGATACAGCCCTGTTGGACCAGGCGCGCGGCGCGATGGCATTCCTGCAAGACACCCATCTGACCAAGTATTCGGCGGTTGACCCCACCATCGCGCCACCTGATCCGGGTTACGTTCTGGTCATAGATCAAACCTTTGGCGACGCGTCGGTCCGCGCCAGCGGTGCAGATCGAAATCGGTTTCTCGAAATGCTCTTCACCGCGCGCGAAGAACATCCAGGTGCCCGAATTCTCATCAAAACCCACCCTGAAACACGCGCAGTTCATCGGCCCGGCTATTTCAGAGACGAAGACATCGGAGGAGATGTCTCGTTCTATACCGAGCCGATAAGCCCTTACACCCTGCTGGACGGCGCGATTGCGGTTTACACCGTGAGTTCGCAGCTGGGTTTTGAGGCAATCATCGCCGGTCATAAACCACGGCTTTTTGGTCAGCCTTTCTATGCGGGCTGGGGTCTGACCACAGATGCCTTTCCAATAGACAGACGCCAGCGAAAGGTCACGCGCGCGCAACTCTTTGCCGCCGCAATGATGTTGTATCCAAAATGGTATGATCCGTTTCGCGATTGTCTCACCAGCCTTGAGCCAACCTTGCACAATTTCGCAGCCGACACGCGCGCTTGGCGCGATGATAACGTGGGCTGGACAGCATCTGGCATGCGCCTTTGGAAACGCAAACACCTGCAGACGTTCTTCGGACAACACAAACGCCTGCGCTTTACCGAGGATCGGTCCAAAGTGCGCCGCGCCGGGCGCAAACATATGGTTTGGGCGAACAAGGCCACACCGTTTGATGCCGATGTCGTGCGGGTCGAAGATGGTTTCGTGAGGTCCAAGGGACTGGGCGCGGCCCTGGTTCCGCCAGTCTCATTGGTGTGTGACGATTTGGGCATATACTATGACCCCGAAACGCCATCGCGCCTTGAAACACTGATCCGCGCGCGGACAAAGCTGCGCCCGGATCAGAGGCTGCGGGCTCAGCGCCTTATCCAATTGCTGCGCCGCTCTGACATGACGAAATACAACGTTGGCAGCCCGCCTCCCGAGCTGCCGGCGGGCCAGCGGGTCCTTGTTGTGGGGCAGGTCGAAGACGACGCCTCGATAAAGTTGGGCGCAGGCGCGATAGCAACCAACGCTGATCTGCTGGCCAAAGCACGGAATGCGCGGCCCGAGGCGACCTTGATCTATAAACCGCATCCCGATGTCGAAGCCGGTCTGCGGACCGGCAAAATTGCTGATCCAAGCTGTGCCGACTTTGTGGCCGAGGGCGTGAACCTCGCGCACCTACTGACCGACATCGACGAGCTTTGGACCATGACGTCTCTCTCAGGTTTCGAGGCATTGGTCAGAGGCGTTCGCGTGGTGACCACCGGCGCCCCGTTCTACGCGGGATGGGGTCTGACAGAAGACCTCGGCGACGTCCCCCCGCGCAGACGCGAAGACGTCAGTTTGGAAGGCTTGGTGCATGCCACCCTTGTTGATTACCCGCGTTACATCGACCCAAAGACCGGAGCGGCGTGTTCTGTAGAAGTCGCAATTGAACGCCTGGCCGAAGGCGACATCGCGCATCCCGGCACGTTCAATCGTTTGGTGTCCAAGGTTCAAGGGGCGCTGGCCAGCCAAGCGCATTGGTGGCGATAAGACCTTACAGCAGTTCCGTCAGTTGCTGCGCCACCTCTTCGACGAAACCCAGGTCAGATCCACCGATCAGCATATAGGCGAACTCACCCTCCGCCCAATGCGCAGCCGAAAGGCCCGCCAATTCGTTCGCAGAGACGCGCGCATCCGGTTTGGACGCACCGCGCCGGAAAATGCACAAGGCATAGGGAACACCTTTGGGTCCGGCAAAGGCGATTTGGATCAACGGCTTGTCACCATACCCAAGGATCTGCGCGCGCTTCAGCTCGAGCCCAGGTAAATCTTGGAAATCTTCCGTGCGCAGCGTGGTCGACAAGGCCATGCCCGCGCGCTCCATCTGACCGGCAAGCTGCCCCTCGGTCACCGAGATGCCCGCGATGGTCTCGGGAACGTAGAGAGCCTGGTACAGAGCGGCTTGCTGTCGCCACGTCAGTTCAGCGGAGGGCTCAGGCTCAAACGTCGCTGTTGCCACAAAAAATCCGGCAACGCCCGCAGCCGCCACCGCAATCGCAGACAAGCCCCGCCCCCACCAGTTTGGTTTTGCAGGCTCTGCACTCGGCTGCGCCAACAAGGCTTGCGCGTCCTTCAGTCGATCTTTGGGAGGCGCTGTCGCAAAGGCATCCGCGACCGAAGGCGCAAAGGGATCGAGGCTCATGAGGCGCGCTTCGAGATCTGCATCCGCCTCAACCGCTGTTTCGATCCCCTCGCTCAGCTCTTGGGGTGCTTCGCCACGCAGATAGGCCAAAAGCACGTCGTCAGAATACGTCGTCATGTTCTGCCCTCCATCGCCTTTCCATCCCCGTCAACAGCGTCTCGCAACTTGGCCCGTGCGGCTGAAAGCCTGCTCATCACCGTGCCAATTGGAACATCCAGCACTTCGGCGGCCTCTCGATAGGCATATCCTTCGACGAATACCAACATCACTGTGACACGTTGCGCCTCGGGAAGCTCCATTACTTTCGTAAACACTTCACGCGCCAAATAATTCGATTCCGTGTCGCCACGCGGATCGATCAGCGCCGCATCCGGCGCATGGGCCAGTGATTGCGTTTTGCGAATGCTTTGCGAACGCAGCTCGTTCAGCCAAATCGACCGACAGATCGTCATGCACCATGCATCAACGCGGCGGTCTTCGGTGACTTGTTCGCACTTTTCCAAAGCCCGCAGGCACGTCGCTTGCAACAAGTCATCTGCAGTGTCCGCCTGACCGCAAAGCGCAAATGCAAAGCGCCAGATGGCTTTGAGATGCGTGTTCAAAGTCCGCCGAACAACCGCTTCTGAATCAATCTGAGATGCCATCGAATATAATCGGCCGCCGCGTGTTTACCTATTGAGCATACGAGGCAAGCGCCGCGCTCGCAAACACAATGGGAGGACACCATGAAACGGATTTTCACACACTTGGCCACCGTCGCAGCACTGACCGCAGGCCCCGCATTTGCAGGCGATTGGACATTGGACAATGACGCGTCCCGATTGGCCTTTGGCTCGATCAAGAAAAACATCATTGGCGAAGTGCACAGCTTTGAGAGCATGTCTGGCAGTGTTTCCGCCGATGGTCTTGCCCAAATCCAAATCGATCTGGGTTCGGTCGAAACGAACATCGACATCCGCAACGAACGGATGGGTCAACATGTCTTTAAACTCGCGCCATCGGCAACGATTTCGGCACAGCTTGAAACAGATCAACTTGACGCGCTAGCGACCGGCGACAGCACAGTCATGGACGTCGAGGCCGTCCTGACCCTTTTGGGCGTCGATACTGAGTTTTACACCGAACTTTTCGTGATGCGTGCCTCAGACGACAAAGTCATCGTGACCACGAACGATATGATTTTCCTGACGACGGAAGACCTGGAAATCGACCAGGGGATCGACACGCTCAAAGAGCTGGCCGAATTGCCAAGTATCACCCGGGCCGCACCGGTCACGCTGCGCTTTGTCTTTACGCAAAGCTAAAGCTCAGGAAAATTCGGCGTCCCGCGCGGGGCGCCAGACATGCAGGACGTCCGCCCCCACCCGTCGGACGTCCGTTAGGCGATAGCGCATTGCCTCGCTCAACCGGCCCAACCCCAAGGCCCCGATGTTCGGCAGCCCTTCTGCACCGATGGCCAAACCTGCGGTGAACCCCACGATTTCATCCACGAGATCGGCCTCGATCAACGAAGCGGCCAAAGCGCTCCCGCCTTCGCAAAAAATGCGCGTATACCCAAGTTCGCCCAGTTGGAACACGATGTCGGCTGTGTCCAATTGGCTGCCTTTGACCTGGCAAGGGACCAATCGCGCGCCCAGATCTTGCCAGGTCTGGATCAGCGTTTTGTCTGCATCACTGCCGTGGCACAAAATCACTGGAACGTCGCGCGCGGTTCGCGCCAATTGCCCCATCAGTGGCAAGTCCAACCGCCGAGAGATCACCACGCGATGCGGTTGGCGGACATCGCCAAAACCGCGCACCGTCAGCGCGGGATCATCCGCGCGTGCGGTTCCGCCGCCAACCATCACGGCATCGTGGCTCAGCCGCATGGCATGCGCGGTGCGGCGTGCCTCTGGTCCGGTGATCCACTGGCTTTCGCCGGTGCCTGTCGCGATGCGGCCATCAAAGCTTGACGCCAGTTTAAGCGTAACAAAGGGACGTCCCAGCATGATGCGCCGAAAAAACCCGGCGTGATCGGCTTCGGCCTCTTCGGCGCAGAGGCCAAGTTTCACTTCTACCCCTGCATCAACCAGGGTCGAGATACCTTTGCCGGCCGTGCGCGGGTCTGGGTCTGTGGTGGCCACGTGCACGCGCCCAACACGCGCCTTCAACAGCGCCTCGGCACAGGGCGGCGTCTTACCGTGATGTGCACAGGGCTCTAACGTGACGAACACATCTGCGCCGCGTGCGGCCTCGCCCGCCTCGGTGAGGGCCACGACCTCAGCATGTGGGCGACCACCTGGCTGCGTCCACCCGCGTCCGACCAGACGTCCATTTTTGACGATCACGCATCCAACGGCCGGGTTGGGCCATGTGTTCCCCCGCCCACGCCGCCCCAACGACAGGGCGAGACGCATAAACCGCTGCTGTTCGGCCTCGGTCACTCGTCTAGTGGCTGTTCTGGACGTAACTCACTGACAAATTTGTCGAAATCATCAGCGGCCTGGAAGTTTTTGTAAACGCTGGCAAAGCGCACATATGCAACCGTGTCGATCCGAGCGAGCGCCTCCATGACAATCTCACCGATGGTTTTGGACGGAATGTCGGTCTCTCCCATCGATTCCAGACGTCGCACAATGCCCGAGATCATCTGGTCAATCCGCTCTGGGTCGATCGGACGCTTTTGCATCGAAATCCGAATAGAGCGTTCGAGCTTGTCCCGGTCAAAGTCTTCGCGCTTGCCGTTCGACTTGATGACAATCAAGTCACGCAGCTGAACGCGTTCGTAAGTTGTAAAGCGCCCGCCACATGCCGGACAAAACCTGCGCCGTCTGATGGACACATGATCTTCTGCCGGCCGGCTGTCTTTTACTTGGGTATCGATATTGCCGCAAAATGGACAGCGCATGCGCGTCCTCCTCTCACCTGTCTATAGTGGAGAACATCCCCTCATCGACAAGGACTATAGGACCCTTGGCAAGTTTTGGGTAGGGGAATTATGCAGACGCTAGTGGTGGGACCAACTAGTTTGCGAAATGCGCGGCGACGCGCCGAATATGCGGGGCTGAGCGGTGTTCGAACAGGTAAATGCCTTGCCATGTGCCTAACCTCAGACGGCCATTTTGCACCGGGATTTGCAAAGACACAGGCAAGACGCTCGCCTTGATGTGGGCAGGCATGTCGTCTGGCCCCTCGGAGCGGTGCCTTAAGTAGGTGAACTCGGGCGCATTCGCATCGGGCACAAATCGCTGAAGCCACGCCAAAAGATCGGCCTGCACATCCGGGTCCGCGTTTTCCTGGATCAAGAGAGAGGCTGACGTGTGCTGGATCAGAAGGGTCACCAAGCCGCCAGGCTGGCCAGTGACCCAATCTGCCACGTCCCGAGTGAACTCGTACAAGCCCGGCCCGCGCGTTCGGATGACAAAGTCAGTCTGCATACCAACAGGCTGGCCGGGCGGGACCCGTTAGGCAAGCCTTACTTGGTTGACCGCGTAAACGCGTCGCGACAATACCGACGGGCAACCGACGATTTGAAGCTTATGCCAGCTTGATCGACTTCGACGGTGAGGGGGCGAGAAACAATAGGCAGCCCTTTCGGGTCCAATGTGAACACCACCCCTTTGCGCCCCTGAACCGTCACCGAAGGGCCGCGCGGCGAGCGAATGTAAATCTGGTTGGTCTCAGACCGCCCCAACCGCACTTCGTTAAAGCTGGCTGCGGCACACCAATATTCGTGCGGGCCCATGCGCGGGCCATCGAGAACTTCGAAATCAACCGCGTTGATTTTGTTGATCACCATCGCGGCCTGTTCCCCATACGTGTTGCCACTGTGAGCAGCCAAAGGGCAAAGACCGAGTGCAAGAGTAAACACGAGCGCGCGCATGCTGGTTCCTTTCAAAGCGTCTTTGAGGGACATAGAACGCGCGCCCGTAACGTCATCTGTTATCGAGAATTGATGAGGAACGAGTCGTAGCAGAACTGATAGGCGTGATCGACCGAGAGGTTCGACCCCGGCACGCGGATTGCACTGCTAACCGACAGGACCGACACCGGCGCAACGCCTGATGGCGAGCTAAGTCCGAAAACCACCCCCTTGCGGCCAGATTGTGTGACGCTGTTGCCCCGCGGTGTTTGCACATAAACGCGGTCTGTGCCGCGCGCTCCCAATTGAGACTGCGCATAATCAGCCGCCGCGCACCAAAGGCCGCGCGGGCCGTATTGCGCCTGTTCAATGGCTTCAAACGTGCTTGAGGAAACTGGATTCACGACAACACGGTTATAGGCGCGAAAGCTGTCTGCCTGCGCAGCCGAGGCCGCCAAAGTCGCCGCCGTTGCGATACCGGCAAGGCAAGTGGAAATCGAAAGTTTGGTCATAACGGGCTCCAATCTATGGGTTTAGAACCGATCTTCGGGTTCGATGATGTAGTCTTTGCAGAACTGCAGCGCATGGATGACGCGCAGGCTTTGGCCCGCCGTGCGTACGGAAACCGAAACAGAGCTCGCGGCAGAGCCGACTTGATCTGTCGTAAAGGTCACCCCTTTGGCGTTGGCCTTGGTCTGCGCCGGCCCACGCGGGACGGCAATCCAGATGCGACCCCTGTCCCGCCCAAGCGTGTTCACGGCATAGCGTGCTGCGGCACACCAGATGTCTCTTGCCCCCGCCCCGCGCGCTTCGATCACCTCGAATTGCGTGGGCGACAAAGGGTTAACCGAAAGCCTCGGGTCCGAGAAAAAGGTCGACGCAGATGCAAATGCGGGTACGAGAAAAAATGCAGCGGTAATGAAAACTGAGCGCATCGCGACCTCCGGTGTCTGTACCGGATAGTTAGTGTCTGATTTCGAAAACCGAAATCACACTGTGGTGCGCGCCCAGTGAGCGATTTCGTGAACGTTGAAATGAAAACCCCGCCAGAGCGGCGGGGTTTCGGTCACTGATCCAAGAAGCTGCGCAGCTTTCGGCTGCGGCTCGGATGTTTCAGTTTTCGCAGAGCCTTGGCTTCGATCTGACGAATACGCTCACGCGTCACGCTGAACTGTTGTCCGACTTCTTCCAACGTGTGGTCGGTGTTCATGCCTATGCCAAAGCGCATCCGAAGAACACGCTCTTCCCGCGGCGTGAGCGATGCCAGCACCCGCGTGGTCGTTTCTTTGAGGTTTTCCTGGATGGCACTATCCAACGGAAGAACTGCGTTCTTGTCCTCGATGAAGTCGCCCAGTTGACTGTCTTCTTCGTCACCGATCGGAGTTTCGAGGGAAATCGGTTCTTTCGCGATTTTCATCACTTTGCGAACCTTCTCGAGCGGCATCTGCAGCTTTTCAGCCAGCTCTTCCGGTGTGGGTTCGCGCCCAATCTCGTGCAACATCTGGCGTCCGGTCCGCACCAGCTTGTTGATCGTTTCGATCATATGCACCGGAATTCGGATCGTGCGCGCCTGATCGGCAATGGAGCGCGTGATCGCCTGACGGATCCACCAGGTCGCATAGGTGGAGAATTTATAGCCGCGACGGTATTCAAATTTGTCGACAGCTTTCATCAGACCGATGTTGCCCTCTTGGATCAGATCCAGGAATTGGAGACCCCGGTTTGTGTATTTCTTGGCGATCGAGATCACGAGGCGCAGGTTGGCCTCGACCATTTCTTTCTTGGCCTGACGCGCTTCTTTTTCGCCCTTTTGCACCTGGTTCACGATGCGGCGGAATTCTGAGATGTCCAAACCGACATATTGGCCGACTTGCGCCATGTCCGCGCGCAGCTCTTCGACTTTGTCGGTTGAGCGTTCGATAAACATCTGCCAGCCGCGTCCCGGCTTTGCAGCCATATCCGACAGCCAGTTCGGATCAAGCTCGCGCCCGCGATACGCATCGACGAATTCACGGCGGTTGATCCGCGCCTGATCCGCCAGCTTAACAATCGCACCATCGATCTGCATGATCCGACGGTTGATGCCATAGAGCTGGTCGATCAACGCTTCGATACGGTTGTTGTGCAGATGAAGCGAGTTCACCAGATCAACAATTTCGGACCGCAGAGACTGATAGGTCTCTTCTTGCGCGTCAGAGAATGAACCGTCTTCGTTCAGGGTTGCCGAAATTCGGCTATCCTGCATGTCGGACAACGCCGCATAATCGTGCGCGATGCGATCAAGCGTTTCGAGGACCTGCGGCTTAAGAGCCGCTTCCATTGCGGCCAATGACATATTGGCCTGATCATCATCGTCGTCGTCATCGTCTTTGGCGATTGGGTTGCCATCGGCATCAAGCTCTTCTTCGGCGGGTTTGGCCTGACCCGCGGCCGGAGCAGCGCCGGGCGTGGCAACGACAGGTTCTTCGACCTCGCCATCTTCGCCCATTTGGTTGCCAAAGGTTGCTTCCAAATCGATGACGTCGCGCAACAGGATTTCTTCGGACAAAAGTTCGTCGCGCCAAATGGTGATCGCCTGGAAGGTCAATGGGCTTTCGCAAAGGCCCAAGATCATCGTGTTGCGACCCGCTTCGATCCGCTTGGCAATTGCGATTTCGCCTTCGCGGCTCAGCAGTTCGACCGAGCCCATTTCGCGAAGATACATGCGGACGGGGTCGTCCGTGCGGTCCAGCTTTTCCTGCCCAGTCGCGCCAAGCGTCAGATCGCGCGTACCTTCGGTTGTGACAACGTCGGTCGAGCCCTTTTGCTCTTCCTCTTCCGCCTCTTCGTCTTCGATAATGTTGATGCCCATTTCGGACAGCATCGACATAACGTCTTCGATTTGTTCCGAACTGACCTGGTCGGGTGGCAAGACGGTGTTGAGCTGATCGTAGGTGATATAGCCCTTTTCCCGTGCCTCAGCGATCATCTTTTTGACCGCAGCTTGACTCATATCAAGCGAGATTTCCTGGTCTTGATCTTCGGTCTTGGCGTCTTCGTTGTCTTTGGCTGCCATACGCGGGCTCCCTTTGCTGGGCTTGTTCCCTTGATTCGGACGATTCGAATCACCGGCGAATCATTAGCGTTCTTGGGTGATTCGGCCACCCGTCCGAGTCGATTTTCCTGGCGCTATGGCCAAATGGTTTCAGCGGCCCGATTTGGAGAATTCAATCTGTTCCATCAAAGCCGCAAAGCTGTCCCGTTCTTTGCGATTAATCCGGGCGCCGTTGTCGCCCACATCGTATTCTGCGGTGTCCTCTTGTCCACTGCGCACAGCTTTGTTGGCTGCTTGCGCTGCTTCCTTCAGACGCCATGTTGTCCCCTCATCTGCAACGCCACTCATGTCTTCCATCGCGTCTGCGATCTCGGCCGCCAAACCTTGCGTCGCCTCCAGCTTGGCCAATTCTTCGGCCATCGTCATGCGGGCCATGTCGACATTGCCAGGATTGCGGATACACGGGACGATTGCGACATGGCGCTGACGCGTCAAAGATTCAAGCGCATCTGTCCCCAGTTCGGCAGAAATCTTTTCGCGCAACACCGTCGGCCCCGACTCACTGTGTTTGAGAATTAACTCTCTTAAATTTGCATGCAGTCCGTTACGGCATGGTAAATTTTCCAATCCCCGCTCAAACCCCTCGACAATGTCCGGGTACAGCACGGCCACCGACAAAATTACCGCTTCGCGCAGGGCATCGGTTGCGTGCTCTTCGTGGACAGCTGCCAAAGTCGACGATTTCGTCGTCGCCAGGGCCGTGTTGGCGACTTTGGCCTTAGCCCCGGTTTTGTTGAATGGTTTGCGCTTTGAGAAAAGCTCCCACCGCAGGTCTTTTATTTCAGCCCCGTAATGCTGACGAATGGAGGGGTCTTTGATCAGTTTGATCTTTTCGCGCAGCGCCTTATCCAAGGCGGCTTTGCGCTCGGGGCTGTCAAACACCTGGCCGTCTGTCTCTCGCTGCCACAGCAGACGCACCATTGGCATCGCATTATCCAGAACCGCCTGAAAGGCCTGCACACCCGCGGATTTGAGCAGGTCGTCAGGGTCCTGCCCTTCGGGCAGAACCGCAAAGCGCAAGGATTGTCCGGCCTCCAGCAACGGAAGCGACAGATCAATCACCCGCATCGCAGCGCGTATACCGGCTTTGTCCCCATCCAGGGCGAGAACCGGTTCGGGTGCGATGCGCCACAACATCTGCAACTGCGGCTCGGTCACCGCTGTGCCAAGGGGGGCAACAGCGGCCTCAAAGCCATGTTCAGACAAGGCAATGAC
>CAZYQC010000011.1:0-69863 GCA_964649815.1 uncultured Rhodobacterales bacterium
AGACGCTGGAAAACAACCCCGCCTTCGTGCACGGCGGCCCGTTCGCCAACATCGCTCATGGCTGTAACTCCGTCATCGCCACCACTACGGCGCTGAAACTGGCTGACTATGTTGTGACCGAAGCAGGCTTCGGCGCCGATCTCGGAGCTGAAAAATTTCTCAACATCAAGTGCCGCAAGGCGGGTCTGGCCCCGGACTGCGTTGTTCTGGTTGCCACCGTGCGTGCGATGAAGATGAACGGCGGCGTGGCCAAGGCCGATCTGGGCGCGGAAAACGTGGATGCGGTCAAATCCGGCTGCGCAAACCTGGGGCGTCACATCGAAAACGTGAAATCCTTTGGCGTGCCGGTTGTCGTCGCGATCAACCACTTTGTCACCGACACAGATGCCGAAGTTCAGGCGGTCAAAGACTTTGTGGCCGAGCAGGGCGCCGAAGCGATCTTGTCCCGTCACTGGGAGCTGGGGTCCGAAGGCTCGGCCGAGCTGGCAACGCGGGTGGCAGAAATCGCAGACGCGGATATGGCAAGCTTTGCCCCGATCTATCCAGACGACATGCCGTTGTTCGAAAAGATCGAAACTGTGGCCAAGCGCATCTACCGCGCGGACGAAGTTCTGGCCGATCAAAAGATCCGCGACCAGCTGCGCGCCTGGGAAGAGCAAGGCTATGGCAACCTGCCGGTCTGCATGGCCAAGACGCAGTACAGCTTTACCACCGATCCAAACCGCCGCGGCGCGCCAACAGGGCATTCTGTGCCAGTGCGCGAAGTGCGCCTGAGCGCGGGCGCCGGTTTCATCGTGGTGATCTGCGGGGAAATCATGACAATGCCAGGTCTGCCGCGCACGCCTGCTGCGGAAACGATCCGCATCAATGATGACGGCGTGGTCGAGGGATTGTTCTAAAGCTTGACTTGCAAAGGCGTATGAAAGGCTTCGATGGTGGGGCAGGCGGGTGCGCTCGCCTCACCACATCCCAAGGAGATATGGCCATGATACGCATTTTGTTGGTTCTGATCGTCGCGGTTTGGGCGCTGCCATTGGCGGCACAGGATCGTCACGAGGGTTATTACTATCCGCCCGTGACATCGACCGAGACGTTTGATCGATCCATTCGCACGCTGGGCGGCGCAAACAAAGAAGTCCGCGTTGATTTCATTCAGACAATCACGCAGGCCCAGTTGGCCGCCCCCGAGGCGCCCAAGTTTTTGTTCTTTGCCAAAGGCGAAGGCGCCAAGAGCCTGATCGCTGTGGCGCTGGATGATGACGTCTTTGCGACGCTCTATCGGGCGCGGGCCGTCATGGCGCAGATGACCGTGAACGTCCGTGAAGGGCCGTTCTTTGTGGATCAAAACCTGCAGTTCGTCGCGACCTTTTACGACCTGTTGCAGATATTGGAATTCGACACGTTGGTGATCAGCGATGGTAAATCCTGGTCGCACCGCGTGACTTTTGTCAGAGAGTAACAAGACACCATGACCGCCACCCTCATCGACGGAAAATCAATCGCCGCCAAGATGCGCGCGCAGGTGGCGGCCGAAGCGGCAGAGCTTGCAGAGTCTGGCTGGTCGCCGCGGCTGGTCTCGATCTCGGTCGGAGAGACGGCGGCGGCGGATCTGTATGTCCGCAACCAACAGAAATCCGCGGAAAGTGCCGGCGTAAAATTTGAGGCCCGCAATTACCCCGCCAAGACCTCGCTAGAGCAATTGGTTGGCATTTTGCAGGGGCTGAACGGGGATCCGCGTGTGAACGGGATCATCATCCAACGCCCTCTGCCGGACCACATTCCGGTCAAGACACTGCAAAAGGTGGTGCATCCGTTGAAAGACGTCGAAGGCATGCACCCCGCCTCGATCGGGAACATCGTCTACAACGATCTTGCCTTGGGTCCGTGTACCGCTGTGGCGGCTGTCGAAATTCTCAAGACACTGCCGCTCTCGATTGAAGGGCTGAATGTCTCGGTGATCGGGCATTCGGAAATTGTTGGAAAGCCGATTGCCTTTTTGCTCATGGGCTTGGGGGCGACGGTGACCGTGTGCCACCACATGACCCGTCAAGTTGCCATGCACAGCCGGGCTGCGGATGCGGTGTTCGTGGCTGTGGGCAAGCCAGGCCTGGTCACTGGCGAAATGCTCAAGCCCGGGGCAGCGGTGATCGACATCGGTATCAACCGGATCGACACGCCCGACGGCCCCAAAACGGTGGGTGACGCAGACCTAGAGAGCTGCCGCCAGGTTGCGGGGTGGATCACGCCTGTGCCAGGCGGCGTCGGGCCTGTGACAGTGGCCACCTTGATGAAAAACGCGGTTCTCGCGACCCGCATGCAAAAAGACCATTACCAAGACGCCTTTGCGGCGACGGCATAAGAAAGGAACATCCGATGGCGGCGAAGATCATAGACGGCAAAGCGTTTGCGGCAAATGTGCGTGCGCAGGTGGCAGAACATGTCGGCAAGCTGAAGGCGGATCATGGCATCACGCCCGGGTTGGCGGTGGTCCTCGTGGGCGAGGATCCGGCAAGCCAGGTTTATGTGCGCAACAAAGGCAAACAGACGGTCGAAGTGGGGATGAACTCCATCGAGCATAAGCTGGATGCGAGCACGTCCGAGGCGGATCTGCTGGCGTTGATCGAGCAGTTGAACAACGACCCTGCGGTGCATGGTATCTTGTGCCAGTTGCCTGTCCCAGATCACATCGATGCGGACAAGGTGATCAATTCCATCGACCCGGCAAAAGATGTGGACGGATTTCACATCTCAAACGTTGGCTTGTTGGGGACCGGGCAGAAATCGATGGTGCCGTGCACGCCTTTGGGCTGTTTGATGATGCTGCGGGATCACCACGGATCGCTCAGCGGCATGGACGCTGTGGTGATCGGACGCTCGAACATCGTTGGCAAGCCGATGGCGCAATTGTTGCTGGGCGACAGCTGTACTGTCACGATTGCGCATTCGCGGACCAAAGACCTGGCCGAGACCGTGCGCCGGGCCGATATTGTCGTCGCCGCGGTCGGACGTCCGCAGATGGTTCCAGGCGACTGGATCAAGCCGGGCGCAACGGTCATCGATGTGGGCATCAATCGCATCGAAAAACCGGATGGCGGGACACGCTTGGTTGGCGATGTGGATTACGACAGCTGTGCCGCAGTGGCAGGCGCAATCACGCCTGTTCCGGGTGGCGTTGGCCCGATGACAATCGCCTGTCTTTTGGCCAATACGCTGACGGCGTGCTGTCGTGCCAATGGCTTGGACGAGCCAGAGAACCTGACAGCCTAAGCCAGTCGCCGGCCGCTTGAATTTCGATAAATCTGGCGTGCAACCAAACCTTTACCCGTTTGGTTGCATCGGAAACGATGACACCCTTCCTCCGGGAGCTTTGCTGCGGTCGTGATCAATATACCCGCATAAGGTGATTTTTGCCTGAATTTTGGTCACGCGCGTTGATTTTGTCATCAGACGGCGGCAACCTTTGCGGCGTAGGGACATACCACATTTCATTGGGTTGTTATGGTGGACACAGATATGGCGCGGCCACCTGTTGAAGGCGGGCGCGTCAGGAACTTTTTTGCATCTCGATCTGCGATGGAAGTGCGGGTCGCTCTATTGGCTACGCTGACGTTGTTCGTCGCGACAATGGGGCCGTTTGGCACCTATGCTGAGGGCAATTTCCCAGACCGTTTGGTCTATTGGACCGTTTCCATCGCGCTGAGCGTTCTGATCGCGCGCGGTCTGATTGCTGTCCAGCGGCGGCACTTTTCAAAGGTGCGGACCATCTGGCGAGAGACCATGTTATGCGTTGGCATGACGGCGTTTTACACGCCGGTTCTGACGGTCTGGACGCATCTCTTTTTTCCTGGCGCGCGTGACTTGCCGCCGGCGATCAGCACCTTGGCGGTCTATGTATTGGCCATTTGCGCTTGTATTTCGGTCCTGCGCCACGGTGTACCCTATTGGGTCGCGCTGCATTACGGGCTGGAGCGTAAGGAAGACAAAGCGCCAGAGCCGCCACGCCTTTTGGATCGGCTCGAGCCGGAAAAACGCGCGCCGGTGCAACGCCTTTCTGTCGATGGCCACACGGTGATTGTCGTGATGGATGGCAAGGAAGCGAAGCTGCGCATGCGCTTTGGCGACGCTGTGCAAGAGATGGAGGTCGTTGACGGCTTTTTGACGCATCGGTCGCATTGGGTGGCGGCATCTGCGGTCAAGACCGTGCGGATCGGCGCCAAAGGGCGGCCCGAAGTGGTTCTCAAAAGCGGAGATGTCGTGCCGGTGAGCCGCAAGCACGAGGCGGCTTTGCAGGAACGCGGGCTGTTTTAGGCATCCAGTTTCAAGAAAACGCGCGGCGCGGCATGGGGACTTGAACGGGGTAAGGGCCGGTCATGATCGCGACTGCATCAGAGGCCATCAGCGTAGATAGAACGCGATCGTCGCTGCGCAAACCGCCGGTGTAGGTCCCAAAGGCGGGCATGATCAATCGCTGGCGATCCTTTAGAAACGCAGGCCGCGAGATGGCGCGCGCGCGGGTAACAAGGGTCGCTTTGGGGTGATAATGGCCGGAGATTTCGGCCGATCCATCCCGCGTCGCAATGTGGCGGAACGTGATCGGGCCAAGCGAGAGTTCGGCCAGATGTTCGCCGCCAAGGTCCACCGGCCCGGGATCGTGATTGCCTTCGATCCAAATCCACCGGCGCCCCGCTTGTAGGCGCGAAACCTCCAGCCGGTCGTCTTCTGACAGGGCTTGGGCCGCGGCAAGATCGTCAAAGCTGTCGCCCAGGCAAATCACCTGTGCCGGTTTTGTCAGATCAATCGCGTCTGAGAGGCGGCGCAGCGTGTCGCGTGTTTCGTAGGGCGGCAGCTGTGTGCCATGCCGGCGCGCGGTGCGTTCGGTTTTGCAAAGATGTAGGTCCGAGACGCAGAGACACCGCTGATCCGGCCAGAACAACGCCCCAGACCCCAAGGCCTGAAACTGTTCACCCGCGAAGTCGAATGCGAAAAAGTTCATGCTTTGTTCATTGCGCACTCAGCCCCCTGGCGCAAGGGGTTTCGACACCGAGAAACCTAGAAGGGGACGCGCCATTCTCGTTTTGGCGGTGTGGCCTCTAGGCCAGCGGTCGACATCAGGCGCTCGGCCTCTTCCGCCAATAGCTTTTCTTCGGCCAAGCCTTTGATGGGCACGCGCCCCGGTTCAAGAAACAAAGGCGCTGCGAGGGGGGTGATGCGATCCAGGATGACGTGATCGATGCGGCCTTCGACGCGCGCGGCCATCTCTTCGATGCGACCAAAGTCAACCAAACCGCGCATCGCCTCTTCGCGGGTGATGTGCAGCATCAGGTGGTCGGGGTCGTATTTCGTGAGCGTGTCGTAGAGGATGTCGGATGAAAACGTGGCTTGGCGCCCGGATTTGCGGGCTTGGGGTGTGTTGCGCTGGATCAAACCGGCGATCGTTGCCGAGGCGCGGAATGCCTTTTTCATCACCGCATTGCCCGCCAACCAGGTATCGAGCCCGTCGCGCAGAGCGTCGATTTCAAAAAGCGGCGTCGGGTCGGTGATCGCGTCCAACCCCCAAATCAGGGTCGCGTAATCCGTCGCCACAAACCCCAGCGGGTTCAGACCTTCTTCTTCCATGCGCTTGGTCAGCAACAGACCAAGCGTTTGCATCGCGTTGCGCCCGGCAAAGCCATAGACAACCGCGTGCGAGCGGTTGTCATGCGGAAAGCTCTCGATCAACAGCCGGCCTGGTTCCGGCAGGCGCGAGACCTGCCGTTGCAGCGACAGCCAATCGCTTGTGTGAGCGGGCAGCTCGGGCCAGCTGGGTTGTTGAAACATGCGCAGGATGCGATTGCTGAGCTGGGTCGATGTGGCGAATTTGGTCCCGAGGAAGGTGGCGATTTTGGGTGGTTTATCTGCGCGGCGCGTGACCTCGACCGTCATTTCGCGCAGGCCTTCGTAGCGCACAATCTGACCACCGATAAGAAACGTATCGCCGGGGGTGAGCGACGCGGCAAAGCCTTCTTCGACCTCGCCCAAGGGTTTGCCACCGCGGGCGTTTTTCATCCGTACCTTCAGCGTGTCGGTGTCCTGAATGGTTCCGACATTCATGCGGATCAGCTGTGCGGCGCGCGGGTCGCGCAATTGCCAGCGGCCGTCTGGGCGCTGCAACAGGCGCTGCCATTGATCGTAGGCGCGCAGCGCATAGCCCCCTGTGGCGCAGAAATCCAAACAGGCGTCAAATTCGGCCCGCGTCAGATCTGTGTAGGCGCCCACGGTGGTGACTTCGGCGTAGAGTGCGTCGGCATCAAAGGGACCCGCGCAGGCGGTGATCAGGATGTGCTGGCATAAGACATCCTTTGGTCCCGGACCGGGCGGATCGCCATCAAGATCGCCCGCCAAGACAGCGTCCAACGCGGCGATACACTCGACAACTTCGAACCGGTTGGCGGGCACGAGAAGCGCTTTGGAGGGGGCGTTGTAGCGGTGGTTGGCGCGACCGATCCGCTGGACCAGACGTTTGACGTTTTTGGGGGCGCCGATTTGGACGACCAGATCGACATCGCCCCAATCGATGCCAAGATCGAGCGAACCTGTGCAAACGATCGCCCTGAGCGCGCCGTCGACCATAGCCTGTTCCACCTTTTGCCGCTGGCCCCGGTCGAGAGAGCCGTGGTGAATGCCGATGGGCAGGCCGTCGTCATTGGCAAGCCAAAGGTTATGAAAAAAGAGCTCGGCCTGGGCGCGGGTGTTGTGGAAGATAAGCGTTGTCTTGTGCTGTTTGACCTGTTCGAGAACCGCCGGGATGGCGTATTTGGCGCCGCCGCCAGACCAGGGCGGTGCCTCATCCGTTTGCAGCATCGAGATATCCGGGTGCGGGCCGGGATCGGCGAAGAGGATCTCGCAGGGGTCCGGGTTGCGGGCCAGCAGGCGGGCGATTTGCGCAGGATTTTCGACCGTCGCCGACAAGCCCACGCGGCGCAGATCCGGGCAGAAACTTGAGAGCCGCGCCAAGGCCAGCATCAGCTGATCGCCCCGTTTGCTTTCTGCGAGGGCGTGGATTTCGTCGATCACTACGCGTTTGAGGCCCGCAAACATGCGCGGTGCATCTTCGTAAGAGGTCAACAGCGCAAGGCTTTCGGGTGTGGTCAGCAAGATATGCGGCGGGTCCGCGCGCTGGCGTTTCTTGCGGGTCTGGCTGGTGTCGCCGGTGCGGTCTTCGACACGAATGTCGAGCCCCATCTCTTGGATCGGGGTTTGCAAGTTGCGTTTGATGTCAGCCGCCAGCGCCTTGAGCGGCGAGACATAGAGCGTGTGGAGCCCGTCATGGGGATGGGTGTATAGATCGGTCAGAGTGGGCAGAAAGCCTGCAAGCGTTTTGCCACCGCCGGTGGGTGCGATGAGCAAAAGCGCGGGGTCTTGGGCGCGGTCGCGCATGGCCTGTTGATGCGGGTGGATGGACCAGCCTTTGGAAGCGAACCAATCGGTGAAGATCTGGGGCAGCGCATGCATAGGCAGGACATAGGCGGGCCCTGGGGGATAGGAAAGCCCGGGCGTCGGGATTTCGCGGGGCTCTGCCCCGCACCCCGGAGTATTTTCATCCAAAAGAAGAGGGGGGATGTCAGGGGAGGGGTTTGAGCGTGCTTAGGGTGTCCAAAACGACCTGGGGGAGTGTTGGATCGCTTTGTGCCGGTGCGGCGTCCAATGCGGCGGCGACGTCTTTGACGAGGATGCCGATGGAATTGTCAGTGGCATATCCGTCGCGGGCGAATTCGATGGCGTCAAAGCCGGAGGCGAACCAGTTTTGCCCTGAGGAGGTTGCGATGACCTGTAGCAAGGCGGCCTGATCCAGGCCGGTTTTGCGGGACCAGTCGAGCACGAGGCGTGTCATGGCGGTATGGGAAGCCGCCAGCAGGTTGTTGAGCACTTTGGCTTGCATGCCTGCGCCGAAGGCGCCCATGCGATGCAGTGTTTTTCCCATCGCGAAAAAGATCGGTTCGAGCGCGTCGATTTCTTCGGTGGTGCCGCCGACCATGAAGGTGAGTGCGGCGTTTTGCGCGGCGATGGCGGCGCCGGACATTGGCGCGTCGATCAGCCCGATATGGTCAGGCACACGGGCGCGTAAGGCGCGGGTGTAATTGGGCGACAGAGTGGAGGAGATGATGATCCGATCGAGGCGCGGTGCGGCCGCGACCAGGTTTTGTGCACCAAAGAGGACATCGTCGGTTTGCGCCTCGTCCCGGACGACCGAGATCAGCGTCGTGATGTCACTGGCAAACGCCCTGATATTGCCGGTGACATGGGCGTCGGCAATCGGGGCCACGTCAAAGCCTTGCGCCCGCGCGCCTGCGGCCACAAGTGCCTGCAGCATGGGCAAGCCCATGCGTCCACAGCCTGCGACGCCGATCATTTTACGATATGCTCGTCTTTGACGAACATGTTCGCCCAGGCCCGGTCGATCAGCTCGGGCGACATTTGGTAGGGGATGCCTTCGAATTCGCAGATCGAGATCATCTGGTCGATGAGGAAGATCGGCTGGTAATTGGCGTAGATGCTGTCGATGGTTGGATATTTGACCTTGAGCAGGTGCACCAGGGCGCGTTCATCCAGGGGCATGCCGCGTTTCTTTGCGACAAGCGCGAAGATCTTGAGGTAGTTTTCCTGATCGGGGCCGTCGATTTTGATCTTGTAGAAGATCCGGCGCAGGGCGGCTTGGTCGAAGATCTCGTTGGGGTGAAAGTTCGTTGAAAAGATCACCAGCGTGTCAAACGGCACTTCGAATTTCTCGCCCGATTGCAGGGCGAGAATGTCTTTGCTTTCTTCCAGCGGGACGATCCAGCGGTTGACCAGGGCCTGTGGCGGCTCGGCCTGGCGGCCGAGGTCGTCGACGATGAAGATGCCGCCGGTTGATTTGAGCTGGAGCGGGGCCTGGTAGGTGCGGGCGGTCTGGTTGAAGACCAGATCCAGCATGTTGAGCGACAATTCACCGCCGGTGATGACGGTGGGACGCTCGCACAGCACGTAGCGCGTGTCGAAACGGTTGGCGCGGCGCAAGCTGGTGGGGTCCTGGGCCTCAAGCGCGACCGGGTTGTGCACGATGGGGTCAAAAACGGTGATCACCTGGCCCGCGTATTCGATGGCGCGCGGCACATAGATATGGTCGCCCATCGCGTCGCGGATCCCGTTGGAGATGGATGATTTACCATTGCCGGGTGGGCCATACATCAGGATCGAGCGGCCCGCAGACACGGCAGGGCCCAGGTTGTCGAGCAAGCTGTCCGGCAGAACCAGGTGGCCCATTGCGGAGGTCAGTTGCTGGCGGGTGATCTGGATGTTGCGGATGGATTGGCGTTTGACCTGTTCGCTGTAGACCTCGAGCGGGACGGGCATGGCGCCGTAATATTCGGACTGGGCCAGCGCATCCAAGGCGCGCGCGCGGCCATTGTCGGTTAACTGGTATCCCATCTCGTTGCCATTGTTGGCGTTGAGCGTACCGGTGGCTTCCATCAGCTTTTGATCGCGGCACAAATCAATGATGCCCTGAACCACTTGTGGCGGCAGGCAGACCGCTTCGGCGATGTCCGACACCATTTCAAGTGATTTGCGGAAGACAGTTTTGAGAACGATGTCCCGCATCATCACAACCGGAAGGCGCATCTCCTCCATCCGCTTGGGGGCGGGCGGGGCGACGACGGAGGTGTTCATCATATTCATAGCGCGCGGGCCTCAATGTGCTCTTTTCTTTGTGAGCCGCTAATATGCGTTCAAATGGGCCAGAATAAGGCGCGGACGTGGACAATCAACGACCGTAGATCAAGCCCAATCCCAGGTAGAGCGCGAGGGTAAAGCCCAAGGCCAGGCCCATTGGAAACTTGCTGCCTTGGTCCCAACTTTGCCAATGCGGCGCGATTTGGCGCAAACCGGTGTGCTTGGCCAGGCGATGCGCAAGAAAGGCGGCGATCAAGACGGCGGCAAAAAGACCCAGCAAGAGGCGCAGATCGCCCAGTGCGATATAGGGCGCGGCGGCGGCGATAAACTTGGCGTCGCCGGCCCCCATGACGCCTGCGGCGTTCAAAAGAATGCCAAAAATCAATACGATACCCAAATGGGCGAGGCGCCAAAGATAGGTGTCAAACGGCAGGGCGATAAGGCCCAACACGACAAAGAGCCCAGCCAGCACCAAGACAGCCTGGTTGGTGATGCGCATCTCGCGCAGGTCGGTGAAGGCGACATAAAGGCAGATGGGCAGGGCGAACGGAAAGAACCAGCTGGCCGCAAAACTCGTCAGGTCCATCCCGTTAGCCGGTCGTGCCGTTTTCCAGCGCGCGCATGGCGCGGACGGCTGCTTCGAAATGCTGTGGATGGGTGTCGATGGCGTCTTGCAACAGGGCCTTGCCGGTTTTGATGTCGCCTTGCTTGATGGCCGTCAAAGCAAGGGAATGCAAAAGCTGCGCGCGTTCTGTCTGCTCCATCGGGATAACAGGCAGCGTGTAGTTGCGCTGAGCACCGCGCGCGAGAACGAGGTTGTTTTTCGCGGTGAAAAGGGCGGGATCCTGGCGGATAGCGTCGCCAAAGAGACGTTCGGCCGCGGCATAATCGCCGCGGGTCAGTTTGGAATAGCCCCAGTTGTTCAAAACGCCCGCTGGTCTGGTCGTCAGGCCAACGGCGGTTTCGTAAAAACTGTCGGCGCGGCTCCATTCCTTGTTGCTGTCCGCGACCATCGCTTCGAGCCGGTAGCGTTTGAACGTCTCATGCGTGGGTGGCACGCCGTCGAGCACGGTCTCGGCTCGGGCCCAATCGCCTGAGCGGATCAAAGCATCTGCGTAATCGACATTGTCGTCGCTGGTCGCGCCATCCATCTTGACCACTTTGGCAAAGGCGGGTGCTGCCTCGGAATAGCGTTTGGCACGGACGAGGCTGGAGGCGAGCCCACGTCGGTGTTCGATGTTGTTGGGATCATCGGCCAAGGCGCGGTTGAAATAAGACACGGCCTCGTTCGGGTCAGCGACGGTGAGCATGACGTCATTGAGGTTTGACTC
The DNA here is from genome assembly GCA_964649815.1 of uncultured Rhodobacterales bacterium. Classification (GTDB taxonomy): domain Bacteria; phylum Pseudomonadota; class Alphaproteobacteria; order Rhodobacterales; family Rhodobacteraceae. Next base: position 11,019 of record CAZYQC010000011.1, read on the forward strand.
GTCGACGACATTCACGTCCTGAAAGGCGCGTTCAACGGTGGAATTGTTTCCGGAACAAGCCGACAGCGCAATTGCTGCGGTCAAGCCCGCGATTAGTCCAATGGGATGGCGCATGTGCCTGCGTCCTTGTCCTGCTCTGCCTTTACAATGCGGACGTTTGAAGGACGAAATCGCCACTGCCGCGCCGCACCAATTTGTAGTCTTGTTGTTCTTGGGGCTCAGTATTAACAGAATTTTCCGATTTTGCGAGCGCTAAGCGCAAATTGTCCCGGATGAGTGTGCTTTCCCCGTCATCCAGCGCATAGGCCTTTTGAAAGGTGAGGGTTGCTTCGGCGACGTTGCCTTGCTCCATCAGGACGACTGCGAGATTGTTCCAAATCTCGGGCCAGGCGTCGTATTCCGCGGTGGCGCGGCGCAAAAGGATCTCGGCCTGGCCCAAACGCCCAAGGCCAAGGTTGGCAGTGCCCAGACCCGACAGGATCTCGGCATCCATTCCATTGGCCAATGCGGCGCGGTTAAAGGCGCGCAGGGCAAGTTCGTATTCTCCGGCGGCAATCAGGCGGTGGCCAACTTCGACCCCGTCGACCGCTTGTTTGCTTGCGTCAACACCAGGTGCAAAGGGGCCGGATTGAGAGGTATCCAACGGTGCGGGGCCGCAGGCACCAACGCCAAGCGCAAGTGCCAAAAGAAATGCGCCGCGCCGGATATGTGCCTGCATGATGCCCCTTAATTGCCGCCAGACATATTCGTGATGTTGTTCACCGACGGGCCGACCAGAATGATCAACAGCGGTGGAACGGTTAACATCATAGTGGCAAGGGTCATCTTTGTTGGCAACTTATTCGCGGCTTCTTCGGCGCGCATAACGCGCTTGTCCCGCATTTCACCGGCATAGACCCGCAGCGCCTCGCCAATGGATGTACCAAAGGCCTGTGACTGGACCAGCACGGTCACAAAGCTTGACACATCGACAACGCCGCAGCGCTCGCCGAAATCGTTGAGAACCATCGCTTTGTCTTTACCGGCCTTCATCTCATAGCTCACAACAGTCAGCTCTTCTGCCAGGGCGGGGAAGGAGGCGTGAAGCTCTTTTGACACCCGCGCAATGGCCTGATCGAGAGATTGACCCGCCTCAACACAAACCAAAAGCATGTCGAGCGCGTCGGGAAAGCCTTGGGTGATCTGGGTCTTGCGTTCTTCGACGCGGCGCGTGACCCAATATTGCGGCAAGTAATATCCGATGCCCGCGGGGCCCACGGTGTACATCATCATCTTTTGCGTATCCATCGTGCCGGGTTCGATGATGAAATTCACATAGACCAGGCCACCGGCCAGGCCAACAAGCGCCAGGATCATCTGAGCAAAGTGGAAGAACCGAACCGCGTCGCGGGATGGATAGCCCGCCTGGCGCAACATCAACTGGCGTTTCGACAGCTCTGCCACGTCCTGTGGTTCGAGAAAATTCGCAAACTTTTCAAGCTGTTCGTTGCGCGATGCCTGCCGAAGGCGCTGTTGATTGCCCATCACCGAGGGGCGGTCCTGCGCTTTTTTGAGCTTGGACAGCGGATCCTCGGGCTGGCGCATCATATAAATCACCACGCCCAAAACGAGCATGATGCCCATCACGCCAAGGATGATGATCGGACCCAGGGGGCCGAGAATTTCGAACGCTTCAAGAACCTGGTTCATCGCAACACCGCCTTACACTTGGATATTGGTGAGCTTGCGCATCACAATCAGGTTCGCGACGAGCATGATGCCAACGACGAAACACGCGGGAATAAAATACGGATGATCCAGAACGTCATCATAGTAATGCGGGTCCGAGACGTTAATCGCGACCAGGGCCATCAGTGGGAAGCCTGACAGAAACTTGCCGGACCATTGCGCCTCGGCGGTGATTGCTTTGACGCGGCGGAAGAGACGAAAACGGGCGCGGATCACTTTGGCCAAACCCGCCAGAATTTCGGCAAGGTTACCACCGGATTGCTGTTGAATAGTCACTGCGACCGACAAAAAGCGCAAATCCTGCATGTCGAGACGCTCGGCCATGTCTTTGAGCGCCTCACCGACGTCACGGCCGAACGAGGCCTCGTCTGCAATCAGGCCAAATTCTGAGGCCAGCGGGTCGGGCACTTCTTTGGCAACGGTCTGAATGGAATGGGAAAACGGATGTCCCACGCGCAAACTGCGCACCATAAGTTCGACCGCATCAGGCAGTTGTTCTTCGATCAGGCCCAGGCGCTTTTTCGCCTTGGACGAGACCCAAAAGTAAACGGCGCCGATGCCGATGCCAACGGACATCAAGGCGCGAACAGCGACATCTGTATCCGTGCCAATGCTCAGCCCGAAAAAGGCGATCACGGCCAAAAGACCCATAATGCCCATCAGCTGATTGGGCGTGAAGGCAATTGCCGCTTTTTGCGCCTTTTCGGCCAGCAGCGAATAAATCGGGATGGAACGCGCGCCCATATGCTGCTGCATTTCCTTGCGCAGCTGTTCCAGAACCTCTTCGCGGCGCCCGCCCGCTTTGTTGAGCATTTCAAGGCGGCGGTTTACGCGGTTGTTCAAAGAGATCGAGCGCCCGAAGGCGACCAGGTAGATGCCCTCGACCAGAACCAGAACGCCGACGAAGATCAGGCCGTAAATAATTGGCTCAATTGACATTTTCGCCTCCTTACTGCGCTGCGATTGGTTCGTAGATAGAGGCGGGCAGGTCGTATCCCCACAGGCGGAAACGCTCGGAATAATGCGACCGGACGCCAGTTGCGGTAAAGTGACCGATGATCTTGTTGTCGGGCGTCAGACCCACGCGCTGAAAGCGGAAAACCTCCTGCATGGAGATGACATCGCCTTCCATGCCGGTGATCTCGGTGATTGACGTCATGCGGCGCGAGCCGTCTTGCAAACGCGAGGCCTGAACGATGAGGTTCACAGCGGACGCGATTTGCGAGCGCACGGCTTTGATCGGCATCTCGACGCCGGCCATCGCGATCATGTTTTCCAAACGGCTGATGCCGTCGCGGGCAGAGTTGGCGTGGATCGTTGTCATGGATCCGTCGTGGCCGGTGTTCATGGCCTGCAACATGTCGATAACTTCTTCGCCGCGGGTTTCGCCCACGATGATGCGGTCGGGACGCATCCGAAGCGCGTTTTTCAGACAGTCGCGCGGCGACACTTCGCCTTTGCCTTCCACGTTTGGTGGACGGCTTTCCATGCGGCCCACGTGGATCTGTTGCAGCTGAAGTTCGGCCGTATCTTCGATCGTCAGGATGCGCTCGGCGTTGTCGATGAAGGATGACAGCGCGTTCAACGTGGTCGTCTTGCCCGAGCCTGTACCGCCAGAGACGATAACGTTCAGTCGTGTCGCCACAGCCGCTTGTAGATATGCAGCCATCTCTTCGGTGAAAGCACCGAAATTGACCAAATCATCAATACCCAGCTTGTCTTTTTTGAACTTACGGATCGAGACCAGAGATCCATCCACAGCCACAGGCGGCACCATCGCGTTAAAGCGTGATCCATCCTGGAGACGGGCGTCAACATAAGGGTTCGATTCATCGACGCGACGACCCACGGCCGAGACGATTTTGTCAATGATACGAAGGAGATGCCGCTCATCTTTAAAGGTGATGTCGGTCAGTTGGAGTTTACCGGCGCGTTCGACGAAAATCTGCTTTGGACCGTTCACGAGAATATCGTTGACGGTTTCATCCTTCAGAAGCGTTTCAAGCGGCCCAAGGCCGGTGACTTCGTCGAAAAGTTCCTGGTTCAGTGTTTGGCGGTCATCGCGGTTCAGGACGATGTTCTTTTCTTCGAGAACTTCGCTTGTGATGGCGCTGATTTCCTGGCGCAAATCCTGTTCGGTGGCGTGTTCCAACGCGGCCAGATTAAGATTGTCGAGCAGTGACTGATGCAGCTCGAGCTTGATTTCGGCCATCCGGTCGCGCCGCTTGCGTTCGCGTTCCGCAGCCGGGTCCGCGGCGGCACCTGCGATTTTTGACACCGCTTTGCGCGTGACACCTTTTTTCGGCATCTCCGTGACTTTGGCCTCGGCGACCTTTTTCTCGGGTGCTGCTGCGGGTGCGTCTTCGGTCTTTTTGAACTTGGAAAACATCAATCGTCCTCAGAAAACGGTCACGCAGCTTCGGCTGCTTCGTGGGCAAGGTTGTGGATCGACATCGCGAGTTTTGCGATTTCCTTGCGCAACGGGTTTTTTGGCGCCGACGTGGCCAGCGGCAGCCCGTGGTCGGCACCGTGGGTGATCGGCTTGCCACCATCCGGCAATTGCACTTCGATGCTGATATCAAGGCTTTCGGCCAGGCGCTTAACGCGGCTTTTGCCGGTCAGGTCGGTGAACTTCGGGGCACGGTTCAGCGCGTAGCGCACTTTTTCCAAAGGCAATTCTTCGGATTGCAAGGCGCGTTTAAAGCGCAACGCATTCTGGGCCGAACGCATATCAAGCTCAAGCGTCGCGAAATAGAGATGCGCCGCGCTAAGCACGGTTTCGGTCCACATCACCAAAGTGGAAGGCATATCGATCACGACGTAATCAAAGTGTGAGCGCGCCATCTCGACCACGCGCGAAATGTCTTCGGGCGAGGCGAGGTCCAGCGGCACCATCTCGGACGGAGCCGTCAGGACATTCAGTTTGTCTTCATATGTGATCAAAGAGCCGCCAAAGATCTCTTCGTCCATTGATTCTGTATCGGACAACATCTCAAGCACCGCTTCGCGCCGGGGCAGGTCCAGGCAGGTCGAGACCGAGCCTTGTTGCAGATCGAAGTCGATCAAGCAGACGCTGGGTGAGTCGTCTTTGTTGATGGTGGCCAATTCCCAGGCCAGATTGACGGCCAGCGTTGTTGCACCTGTACCGCCGGCCAGGCCATGCGTTACGAACACCGCGCCTTGCTTGTCGTCGCCCACGCGCAATTGCGTGGCGGCGGCTGCCGCGGCGGCGGGTGCGGGCTGTGGCGCGCTGATGGTGCGCAAACGGTCGATGGCTTGCTGAAATTCGCCTTCCGGCAGCGGGTAGGGGACGAATTCATCGGCGCCAGAGCGCAGCAATTGGTGCAAAGATGCAGGCGTAACATCCTCAGCAATAAGCATAACTTGGATGTTCACGGCTTTGGCGCGCGTGATGATGTCCGTGATCAGGCCGAGGTTTTCTTCATCCTCAGAATCAAGGGCAACGGCGATGAATTCCAGGTTCTCGGCGTCGGGTTGACCAAAAAAGGCGAGCGCTTCGGCAAAGCTGAGATCGCCCCACTTTTCGCCCAGAGCATCTTCCATATCCTCGATCAACAGATCGAAGTTCTGCACGTCGCGACTGACGGTACAGGCCAGTACTGCTGGCGTTTCTGGTTGTGGCATAACACTGCTCATCTGCCCACACGTCCTATGTTGCTGCGGCGCCGGACGGGGGACGGATTAAACTTCCGCTTCGCATAACCCCTGACGTCGCGTGTCCACCGAGGCGGACTCTCGAATTCCTACTCTTGTAGTGTCGCTTGGAATTCGGGCAGGAATGCGGCCAAAAAAACCCAATTGTGGGATTTAGGGGATGATGTTCGCGGTATGCGCGAAGATCGGGCTGCGGGCCTTTCCCCTGTGCGAGAAAGGCCCGGGCAGGGTCAGTTTGCGATCAGCGTCGCCTCAGAGCCAACGACGCTTGGCGCGATGGCGGATGCGACATAGTCGCGATATATGATCTGTGCATATTTGCCGTCGAGAACCTGAGGATGGCTCTGCACAAATCCTGTCACCTCGGTCACCGTGCGGCGGTTCTTGCGTTCGCGGTTTTGCGTGACGACCAATGGCTGAGTTTCACCAAAGGAAACAACGGCTTCGAGACGGCTGCGGCTGATGCCGTGGCTGGTCAGATACCGCACAACGGCATTTGCGCGGCGCTGTCCGAGGCGCTTGTTATAGGCGTTGGAGCCGACAAGATCGGTGTGGCCATACACCCGAAAGCGCACTTCGGGGAATTGTTTGATAAAGTTGGCTTGCTGCGCCAGCGTTTGTTTGGCCGCTGCATCCAGCTGGGACGAGTTGAACGCGAAATTGATTGTCGTCGGCACTTCGGCGGCAAATCGGTTCGCCAGGTCCGTCACATAGGTCTTTTGGCCTGTGTGATACTGCATGTTGTTATGCGTGGCGTTGCCAAAGTCGCCGGTGTCGGTGATCGCGCCAGCCTCGCGGAAGAACTGGGTCATGATCGAGTCGGAGCTGGTGCATCCGCCCAGAACCGCCAAGGCCAATGCGGCTGCTGCAAGTGTTCGACGCTGTGTCATGTCGTTGCCCCTCTGCGAGCGATCAGTCCAGCACGTAGCCGTATGATCCACTGAAATCCTGTTTTGCCACTTCTGCTGCGGGCCCCTTTTTCGGAGCGTTTTTGTTCTGAGCGACCTTGCCACGCAGGAACAGATCCTTTTCGCTTGGCGGGACAACACGGTCCGTCGGCAGCGCGAGCGCGTCGCCTCTTGTGGGGGTCACCAGATGGGCCGAGATGATAATCACCAGCTCACTTTGGCCGCGCAGATAATTGGCAGAGCGGAACAGCGAACCCAGCACCGGCACGTCGCCAATCCAAGGCAGTTGCGTGCTGTTGTCGACAAAGTTGTCTTCCAAAAGTCCAGCGATTGCAAAGCTTTGGCCATCCCGAAGCTCGACCGTGGTTGCGGCTTCGCGGCGGGTAAAGGCATCGATTTCAAAGCCGTTGACCGCAAAGCCATTGGTCGGGTCAATCGCGGATACGGCCGCTTTGAATTCCAGGTTGATCAGGTCTTTGTCGACAACGCGCGGGATAAAGTCGAGCTGTACGCCAAAGGGTTTGAATTCAACGGTAATCACGCCGTTGTCCTGGGCCACCGGGATAGGATATTCGCCGCCTGCCAAAAAGTTGGCCTCTTGGCCGGAGAGGGCAACCAGGTTTGGCTCGGCCAAGGTGCGCACCATCCCTTTGGTTTCCAACGCCTCAAGCAAAAGGCCGATCCGGGTGCTTCCTGCGGTGAACCCCAGCAGCAAGGCGCCAGCGTTTTCGTTGCCCGCCGGGACCGAACCCGAGAGCGAATTCGCGAGGTCGGCAGAGCCGATCGTGCCGCCGGTGCCGGCATTCACGCCCACATTGTTGGAGAAAATCGCACCATCAACCGCCAAAGACGAGCTGAGCGACTTGGACACAGTGCGGTTCATCTCGGCAAAGCGCACTTTCATCATGACTTGCTGGACGCCACCGACCGACATCAAATTGCTGACGCGGCCCTCTGCGTAGCGTTCGGCAAGATCAAGGGCACGTTGCAGCCGCTGCGAGGACGAGACGACGCCCGACAGGACGATACCGTCATTTGCGGTGCGCACTTCGATTTTTTCGTTGGGCAGGATCTGGCGCAGGCGTTCTTTGAACTCGGTCAGATCGGGCGCCACGCGCACATCCACGTTCGAGATCAACTGGCCGGTGCCATCAAGGATCGTCAGCGTCGTCATGCCGGGCGCTTTGCCCAGGACGTAAATTGTGCGGTCACTCAGCGATGAGATATCGGCGATGGTCGCGTTGGCGATGGACAATTCCGCAAAGGGGACGTCACTTTCGACAACAACGGCCCTATTCATGGGAACATTCAGCGTTGCGACTTTTCCGCGTTTGACCACGCGCAGCGTTTCCGCCTCAGTCGGCAGCGTTGTCGCGGCCCATCCAAAGGAAAGTGTCAGGCCCAGCAAAGCGGCCTTGATAGAACTATTGAACGTCATGTGACCTGCCTCTTGATCACTGGGGGATGCAGACATTTTGCCTGTCATTTGGCGCACTCTGCGTCAATTCCGGTTTTTTTGCAAGAATCAGTGCCTTCTGGGTCAGGCTTTATGTGGATAACTTGCAAAAATCCCACAAAACGGATCAGAGCCGCGGGTGAGGCGGCTCTGGGATGCGGGTGTTTATGGCCGCAGGCGTGCGTTTAATTCGTGCACGGGATCGGGATTTCGACCACTTCGGAGCCGCGGCGTGTGCGGATTGTGCAAACTTGCTTTTCCTGAACCTGCACTTGCTTTTCCTCTTCCTGGAGGCCGAGCAGGCGGCGCTGGTCGATTTCGACTTGGGCTGCGATTGTGTCGTCTTCGGCTCCGACTAGGGACAAAGACAAGCGTCCGGTCGACTGCGCCTGTGCCAAAGCGGCGACCTGAGCGGGCAGGGCGGCGACGGTGACGGTCTGGGCAATGCTTGCGCCATCAAGATCTGCGGCTGCGTTTTGGTCAACGGCGATCAGTCGGATGCCAGCCTCGATCAGTTTAGTGACCTCGCCCCCGCCGACGCGTTCGTTGGCGTTGCGAATGTTGCCGGTCCAATAGACGTCAACCCGGTCGCCTGGGCGCAAAAAGCCTGACACACCAGAGGCCACGTCAACTTTGATGGCAAAAGCGCGCATGCCGCGGTCAAGCTGTGACGTGATGCCGGCAGCTTCGCCAGGCTCGGTCACTTTGACTTGCAGGATGGCTTCGTCTTTTTCCATTGTGCGCAACACGGTCCGGGCCAGATCTTCGGGAAGATCTTCTGCCGTTTCGTACGCTTCGTCATAGATGCTGAATGCGCCGACAAAGGCGCCTTCTGGAATGGCGTCCTGGGGCCACAACACCAGCCGAAGGTCTTCGGGGTCAAGCCGTTCGCCGTATTTCAATTGCCGTTCGGCCACGTAAACTTCGACCGTGGGAACGATTTTTTCGCGTTCAGCGCGTTCGCGCGCCAAAGCGCTTTGATATTGTCCAACGTAGTTTTTGGCGAGGTAGACAGCACCGCCAGCAAGGGCGAGACCGACCAACAGTACCAATCCGAATACAGCACGCATGATGACCCTGCTCCAGTCTGAGTGTGGTTAGGTTCCGGTTTGAAAATATGTGTCAAAAATGGCCAAATCAGGGACGCGTCACGTTCTTACGGTGACTTACAGCCGCTAAATGGACGAAAATTTTCGCGTATCCATCAAAGGGAACGGTTCGGGTGCGCCTTAGCGAAGCCCGCCCATAAAGGTCGCGACATCTGAGGCAAAGCTCACAAAGACGTTGGAGGATGATGCCAGCGTCCCCGCGGCCAACCCAACAACACCTGCTGTCAAAACAACCCAGTCGACAGTGACGGCACCGTCTTCTTTCCGCTTGAAGCGACGAAAATACTCTTTCAACTTGTACATTTTCACACCCTGCAAAATTTTCGAAAATAAAGACCGCGACCGTTGCCGGACGCGGCCCATTTCTCGTTTCCTGGTCCTGCGCTTCGGCAGGAGCCTAAGCGTTAGCTTAGGTCGGCTTCTTTGTGCCCAGGAAGGAAGCTGTATCGGAAGTCAGGTTAGAAGAACCTGTTTCGATGGATGTGTAAGCTGCACCGGCCAGGGCAACAACTGCGGCTGTCAGCACAACCCAGTCAACTGTTACAGCGCCGTTTTCGTCTTTACGGAAGTTCTTGATGAATTTGATCATGGTATGTCCCTCCAAAGGATCATTCGATTTCGGTTGCAACCTCGCCGGGCTCTGAGACCGCCTCTCTCTCATTGGGCCTCGCCGACTTGGCATGGGAGGTTTATCGCTTTTGATTGGGGCCATTGTTTGACGCGAAATATGGTAATTTCCCTTGTCGGTGGGAATTTTTCAGAAAAACTTTCAAAGCACTGATTTGAATGGAAAAAAATGCAAATCTATTTGATTCAACTTGTTTGAAACCGGCTGGATCGGGCCAAATAAGGCAGTTCCGACGCGGTTTCGCCGCAATTGCCCGGCGACAATCGGCTTATTTCCGCGTATTCTGGGGCCAAAGCGTTACGATAAAAGGCGCGAGGCAGAGCAGATGGCACGATTTGGATGCGCGACGGGCGCGGCCCTGGCGTTTGTGGTGACGACAGGTATCGCGGCGGCTGATACGAAACCGGCGCCGCCACCCTTTAAAGACTTCAGTTCAAAACGGGTTGGCCTGCCGAAGGCGGGCCAAAAGCGGATCACGGTGCAAATCGGTGCCGCTGAAGAAGGCACAGCGCCCGCCCAAAACCAATCGGCAGGCGGCACCGGGCCTTCAAATGCGCGCTATGACTGGTTCTGGAATGACATTTCGCCAGAAATCGCGGCCAGCGGTCCGGGGCGGCTGGACGCGGCATTGCGGGTCTTGGCACAGGCGGACACGACCGTGCCTGCTCCGCGGTTGCAAACGCTGCAAGATGTGGCGCAGCGACGCGGCGTCGATATTTTGCGCTCGACAGTGGGCACCAACGTCTCGCCCGCGCTGGTGCTGGCGGTGATGGTCGTCGAATCTGCGGGCAAAGCTGACGCGATCTCTTCTGCGGGCGCGCAGGGCCTTATGCAGCTCATGCCCGCGACAGCGGATCGTTTCGGTGTCGAGGACGCTTTGCAGCCTGCTCAGAACATTGCAGGGGGTGTAAAGTACCTCAATTGGTTGATGGATCACTTTGACCAAGACCCGGTCTTGGTGTTGGCGGGGTATAATGCGGGCGAGGGCGCCGTACGCGACCATGCAGGCGTGCCACCTTACCCCGAAACGCGCGATTATGTGCCAAAGGTGCTGGCGGCCTATCAGGTCGCACGTGGCCTGTGTCAAACGCCGCCCGAGCTGATTTCGGACGGCTGCGTGTTTGTTGGGATGCGCTAAGGCCGCAGGTTGGGTCAGTTCACCAAAGTCGCTTCGGTCGCCGCGCGCATTTCCTCTTCGGTCACACCGTCGGCAAGCTCGACGATAGACAATCCCCCGTCGACAACATCCAGAACACCAAGGTTCGTGATGATGCGGTCAACGACGCTTTGACCGGTAAGAGGCAGGGTGCATGACTTGAGAACCTTGCTTTCGCCGTGCTTGTTGGTGTGATCCATCACGACAACCACGCGGCCAACGCCAGCAACCAGATCCATTGCGCCGCCCATGCCTTTGACAAGCTTGCCCGGGATCATCCAGTTGGCCAGGTCGCCGTTTTCGGCAACTTCCATTGCGCCCAGAATCGCCATAGCGATTTTACCGCCCCGGATCATGCCAAAGCTTGTCGCGCTGTCGAAATAGGCCGTCTGCGGCAATTCGGTGATCGTTTGCTTGCCCGCGTTGATCAGGTCGGGGTCTTCTTCGCCTTCGTAAGGGAAGGGGCCCATGCCCAGCATTCCGTTTTCGGATTGCAGCGTCACCTCGATGCCGTCGGGGATATAGTTGGACACCAACGTCGGGATCCCGATCCCCAGGTTCACGTACCAACCATCTTCCAGTTCCTGCGCGGCACGCGCCGCCATCTGGTTTCTATCCCAAGGCATGTTTCTTTTATTCCTGCTTTAGTCGACAACCGCAGCGCCGGCGGGCACTTCGATTGTAATGAAAGAACCCGCTGCACCGCGGCCCAGTTGGAGAGTGCCTTCCAGCCCTTCGATCAAGCCGCCAACGATGCGGCCACCCACTGTCGAGGGGTCAGGCCAGGCGATCGATTGCGGAATGCCTTCGCCATCGTCTGACACGATGAGACGCAAACCACCGGCTGACAATTGCGACATGCGCACTTCGACAAGCCCGGTGTCCATGCGCTCAAAGGCGTGTTGGAACGCGTTTGTCATCAGCTCGGACAGAACCAAGCCCACGCGGGTGGCCGTTTCGATCGGCACTTCCAGTGGCTCAATCTGCAGCGACAAACGAATGCCTGACCGGCCTTCGATATGTGCAATGGCCGCAGCCAGGCGGCTGAGGAAGCTGCCCATCTGGATATAGTCACGGTTGGATTGCGCGTCAGACAGCTTCATTTCTTCGTAAAGCAGTTGAAGCGTCTCGATCCGGCGCGACAGAGCGGCGAAGTCCTCGGGGACGGATGTCGCGTCGGATTGTTGCCGGATCATGCCAATGATCATCGACAAATCGGATGTGACCCGGTTCTGAATTTCCAGAAGCTGTGCGTTTGTTTCTTCGGCGCTCGCCCCGATCTCGGATTTCCGCAGCTCTTTTTGAATGCCAACAAAATACTGCGTGCGCCCGTGGGAATCGTTGATCGGCGCGACGATCAGTCGGTTGACGAAAGGTTCTCCGTTGGCGCGGTAGTTGAGAATATCAACGGTGACGCTCTCTTCGTTTTGGATGCCCTTGCGCAGCTTGTCGACATCCGCCTTGTTGGTGTCTTCGCCTTGCAAAAAGCGGCAGTTACGGCCGATGGACACGGACCGGGCATAGCCTGTGCTGCGGGTGAAGGCTTGGTTAACGTAGACAATCGGGTTGTCGTCGAGATGCGGGTTTGTGACGACCATTGCTACTTCGGCCCGAGAGAACCCGTCAAAGGCCTTGTCGTCGTCTAGCAGTGATTCAATCGTGTTAGCCATCGCGCACCTGTTTAAGCGTCTGGACGTGGTCTGGTTGTACGTTGTTCAATTCGTTTTTCGTGCTCGCCCTGGATCAGGCGGTGAACGTAGATCCCTGGCAAATGGATGTGGTCCGGGTCAAGCGAGCCGGTTGGCACGATTTCTTCCACCTCGGCGATGCACACCTTTCCGCACATCGCAGCGGGCGGGTTAAAGTTGCGGGCCGTCTTACGGAAGATCAGGTTGCCGGTCGCGTCAGCTTTCCAGGCTTTGACGATGCTGAGGTCCGCGAAAATACCGCGTTCCATGATGTAGGTCTCGCCGTCAAAGTCTTTGTGTTCTTTGCCGTCCGCGATCACGGTGCCAACGCCGGTTTTGGTGTAAAACCCGGGAATGCCGCAGCCGCCTGCGCGCATCCGTTCGGCCAATGTGCCTTGCGGGTTGAACTCAAGCTCCAGTTCGCCGGACAGGTATTGGCGCATGAACTCTGCGTTTTCGCCGACATAGGAAGAGATCATCTTTTTGACCTGGCGGGTCTGCAGCAAAATGCCGATGCCAAAATCGTCGACGCCTGCATTGTTTGACGCAAACGTCAGGTCTTTGGTGCCGGCCTCTTTGATCGCCTGCAAAAGAAGTTCCGGTATCCCGCTGAGCCCAAAGCCACCTGCAGCAATGAACATCCCATCGAACAACAAACCATCAAGCGCGTCTGCTGCTGATCCGTAAACCTTCTTCATAGACGTGCGTTCCTTCGTCTTGCCGTGTCGAACGCGATAAAAGACCCCGCTGAACCGCTTCGAAGAAGGGGACGAGGTCTTGCGCGCACTGTTTGGAGGACTTTTCGCAGGAATCGCATGCGGCATCAAGCTTTACCGCAAGCACCTGGCACGTCAGCGGAGATTATTTTTTCCGCCGCGTGCCTTTCTTGGCTGCGCGTTCTGCCAGCAATTGCAAGGCGAACTCGACCGTCACATCATCGGGTTCCGTCGTGTCTGGAATGGTGGCGTTGACTTTGCCCCATTTCACATAAGGCCCGTACTTGCCCTTCATGATGTTGACCGGTGCGCCGTCATCTGGATGCGGGCCCAGCTCTTTGATCGGCTTGGCGGCGGCCCCTCGGCCCCCGCGCGATGCAACCTTTTCGGCCAAAAGCTGAACGGCGCGGTTCATACCGACCGTAAAGACCTCGTCAATGCTTTCGAGGTTGGCGTTGGTGCCGCCTCGGTCAGAGGTTGATGGCGCATGCTTGAGATAGGGGCCATAGCGTCCGATGTTGGACCAGACGGTGATCCCGTCTTCGGGGTGCGGACCAATTTCGCGCGGCAGCGACAGCAGCTTTAACGCTTGTGCAAGATCAACCTCTTCTGGCGGCCAGTCTTTGGGAATAGATTGGCGTGGCGGCTTTTTGTTGTCTTCTGTGACCTCTCCGCGTTGCACATAGGGGCCAAAGCGGCCTTTGAAGACGCGGATGTTGTCGCCATCGTCCTCGCCCAGCAATTTGCCGTCAGGCGGAATGGCCGTGTCGTTGCCATCCTCGGACGGAGGGCCAAAGGCGCGCGTATAGCGGCATTCGGGATAGTTGGAACAGCCGATAAAGGCCCCGCCGGACCGCGCGGTGCGCATGGACAGACGTCCGACGCCGCAATTGGGGCAAAGGCGCGGGTCGGTTCCGTCCTCATTGGGCGGGAACAAATGCGGCTCGAGCACCTCGTTGATCTTTTCAAGCACTTCGGTGATCCGCAGATCCGCCGTCTCTGCTATGGCTGCCGAAAAGTCGCGCCAGAAACGGCCAAGAACGTCTTTGTAGGCGCGATCACCGGCGCTGACGTCATCGAGTTCTTCTTCCATCTGGGCGGTGAAATCGTATCCCACATAGCGCCGGAAGTAGTTTTCAAGAAACGCGATCACCAACCGCCCTTTGTCCTCTGGGATGAGGCGGTTTTTGTCTTTGCGCACATAGCCGCGATCCTGAATGGTCGTGACGATCGAGGCATAGGTGGAAGGGCGCCCGATACCAAGCTCCTCCATCCGCTTGACCAAAGTTGCTTCGGTATAGCGGGGGGGCGGTTGGGTGAAATGCTGATCTGGCGTGATGCCTTTCTTTGCGGCCGTCTCGCCCTGGCTCAGTTGGGGAAGGCGCTTGTCGTCGTCATCGACAACTTCATCGTCGCGGCCTTCTTCGTAGACGCGCAGGAACCCGTCAAACAGCATCACCTGACCGGTCGCGCGCAGGCCAACCTGGCCATCGGCGCTGCCGATTTCGACGGTGGTGCGTTCAAGCCGGGCGGCTTCCATCTGACAGGCCAACGTGCGCTTCCAGATCAGATCATAGAGCTTGCGCTGGTCGTCGTCGGTCGCCTTGATGCTGCTGGCATCGCGGGTCATGTCTGTTGGACGAATGCATTCATGCGCTTCTTGCGCGTTTTTGGCCTTGTTCTTGTAGATCCGCGGCGAGGACGGCACGTAATCGGCCCCATACCGATCTGCAATTGCATCTCGGGCCGCTTGAACGGCTTCGGGCGCCATGTCGATGCCGTCGGTCCGCATATAGGTAATGTAGCCGGCCTCATAGAGGCGTTGCGCCGCGCTCATGGTTTGGCGGGCGCCCATGCCGAACTTTCGGCTGGCCTCTTGCTGCAGCGTCGAGGTCATGAAGGGGGCCGCGGGGTTTCGGTTGGCGGGCTTGGCTTCGACCGACGTGACACTCAGATCGCGGCTTTCAATCGCCTGAACGGCCATTTCCGCCTGGGTCTGGTTCTCGATGTCGTAACGATCAAGCTTTTTGCCCGCGAGAACCGTAAGCCGCGCCTCATAGTCTTGGCCACGTGGCGATGTCAGGATCGCTTTGACCGACCAATATTCGCGCGGGCGAAAGGCCTCGATCTCCATCTCGCGCTCGACGATAAGACGCAGACACACCGATTGGACACGTCCAGCAGACTTGGCCCCCGGCAGCTTGCGCCACAAAACCGGCGAAAGGTTAAAGCCCACAAGATAGTCCAGCGCGCGCCGGGCGAGATAGGCTTCGACCAAAGGCATGTCGACTTCGCGCGGGTTCGCCATCGCCTCGGACACCGCGTCTTTGGTGATCGCGTTGAATGTCACCCGGCTGACCGGCGTGTCCTTTTTGATCGACTTTCGCTTGGTCAAGGCCTCCTGCAAGTGCCAAGAAATCGCTTCGCCCTCGCGGTCGGGGTCGGTGGCGAGGATCAGGGCGTTGTCGTCTTTCAGAGCGTCGGCAATGGCTTTGACATGCTTTTTGCTGTCGCTCGCGACCTCCCACAACATTGCGAAATCGTCTTCGGGATCAACGGATCCGTCTTTAGGAGGCAGGTCTCGCACGTGGCCGTAACTCGCCAAGACCGTGTAGTCATCACCGAGATATTTGTTGATTGTTTTTGCTTTCGCCGGGGATTCGACAACAACGACTGGCATGCGCTTGAGCTAACCTATTTTTTCAGAATCTGCTTTACCTCTATGGCGGCGCAACATGTGGTGCCTCTTGGGGTGTTGTCAACGCGCTCTCTGATATTGAATGGCGGCACGAGGTCTCACCCCAGCGTTCCGCTTAGCTGTTGCGCATCACCAATCCGCCAGCTTGACGCCGAATTTCCCCGTTCAACTCCAACTCAATCAAAGCGGGTGTCAGATCGGCTGCGTTGGCGTCCAAATCGCGCATCAACTGGTCTTCGGCAAGCGGAGCCGCGCCCAAACGGTCGAGGATCATTTGGCGTATCGGTGCGGTGTTGCACGGCAGGGTCACTGCCGCCTGAGGCGCGGGGGAGGGCGCGGCAGGGGCCGCGAGCGGGGCCAACGCCTCAAGCACGTCTTGGGCCGAGCGCACGAGGGTTGCGCCGTCGCGCAAAAGGGCGTTGCCGCCGCCTGCGCGTCCGTCAAAGGGATGGCCCGGCACGGCCATCACCTCGCGGCCAAGGTCCAGGGCATCACGCGCGGTGATCAAGCTGCCCGAGCGCAAGGCCGCTTCGACCACGACCGTCGCTTTGGCCAGACCAGCGATCAGGCGATTGCGCGCAGGAAAGTGGCGGGCAGCGGGCTGTAGACCGATGGGCGTTTCAGACAGGCGCAGACCGTGCTGGGCGATACTGGCGGCCAGGTCGGTGTTTTCAACCGGATAGATCACATCCACACCACCGGCTTGGACGGCAATCGTGCCGGTGGGCAAGGCAGCGAGATGAGCGGCGGTGTCCACCCCACGCGCCAGACCCGAGACGACGATGTATCCAGCCGCCCCAAGGTCAGCCGCCAGGGCCTTGGCCATGCGCGTGCCAAGCGAAGAGGCGTTTCTGGCCCCAACAAGTGCGACGGCAGGTTTCTTGAGCATATCAATTTGGCCAAGGCACCAGATGCAGGGGGGCGCATTGGGCAGCTCTAGAAGGGCGGCGGGATAATCAGGATCGATGTCGTGGATCAGCCTGGCACCAATGGCCGCACCTGCGCGCAGTTCCTCTTCGACCTGGGCCTGAGCGCAAACGGCGTAGCGCGTCTCGCCTGCATGGCGTGCGATCCCGGGCAGCGCATCCAGGGCTGCCTGCGCGCTTTGGTATTCGCCAAGCAATCGCCGGAACGTGGCAACCCCCACGCGGCGCGAGCGCAGCAAGCGGAGCCGGGCCAATCGTTCTACTTCCGGGGTGGGTGGGATTGGGGGGTGAATGGAAGAAGGATGGGTATCCTTGTCGATCATCCCGCGCTCCGCTTGCTGCACACTCGGTATAGAATCGTTAAGGTTAACAAGGGGTGAACCGCCGCAAAGGAGTGTGGCGGCTCCCCCGTTTTTTCCAACGCTACGAGGCGCTGCCGCCCACCGTGAGACCTCCGATCATCATTGTGGGCTGTCCGACACCCACCGGCACCCATTGACCGGCCTTGCCGCAATTGCCCATGCCGGGATCAAGCGCCATGTCGTTGCCGATGGCACGAATGTGCTTCAACGCGGTCGCGCCGTCTCCGATCAGGGTGGCACCTTTGACGGGCGCGCCAACTTTGCCGTTCTCGACACGATAGGCCTCGGTGCACGAGAAAACGAACTTGCCGTTGGTGATGTCGACTTGCCCGCCGCCAAAGCCCACGGCATAAATCCCGTCTTTCAGATCGGCGACAATATCCTGAGGATCCGCATCCCCGCCCAGCATATAGGTGTTGGTCATGCGCGGCATCGGCGCATGGGCATAGCTTTGGCGTCGACCATTGCCTGTCGCGGGAACGCCCATCAGCCGGGCGTTTTGGCGATCTTGCATGTAACCGACCAGTATGCCGTCTTCGATCAACGTGTTCTTGCCCGAAGGCGTGCCTTCGTCATCCACGCTGATCGAGCCGCGGCGATCTGGGATGGTGCCATCGTCGAGGACGGTGACACCCGGTGCAGCGATGCGTTCCCCCATCAAGCCGGCAAATGCCGAGCTGCCTTTGCGATTAAAGTCGCCCTCTAACCCGTGGCCGATGGCTTCGTGCAGCAGAATGCCAGGCCAGCCAGGGCCAAGGACCACATCCATCACGCCAGCAGGGGCGGCGACGGCGTCGAGGTTCACAAGTGCGATGCGCAACGCTTCGCGCGCCTTGGCTTCCCAATCCTGGCGCGCCATCAGGCCATCAAGACCAACGCGGCCCCCGCCGCCTGCGCTGCCAGATTCGCGCCGGCCATCGTGTTCGACGATCACCGACACATTGAGGCGCGTCATCGGGCGGATATCGCGCACCGACAGTCCGTCAGGGCGCAAGATCTCGACTTCTTGCAGGCCCGCGGCGATCGAGGCCGAGACCTGCACGACGCGGCTGTCGAGATCCCGAACAAAGGCGTCAATCTCTCTGAGCGTGTCGATCTTCACCGGAAAGGTGGCGCCCGCAATCGGATCAGCGTCGGTATAAAGCTTTTCATTTGTTGGCAAAGGGCCATCGGCCCATGTTCCGCCGCCTTCTGCAACGGCAAGGCGCGCAGTCTCGGAGGCACGGCGCAGGGCGGCTTCGGTCAATTCCGTGGAATGCGCATAGCCGGTGACTTCGCCTTTGACCGCGCGCAACCCGAATCCTTCGGAGGCGTCATAGCTGGCGGTTTTCAGGCGGCCATCGTCAAAAAGCAGCGACTCAGACCGGCGGCGTTCGAAAAAGAGCTCTCCGTCATCGGCACCATTGGTCGCATTTTGCAGGATCGACAGCGCTGTTTCGCGATCCAAGGCCGCGTTGAACGGGGAAAATGGCTGCTCTGACATAAATTGCCCTCTCTGGCACCGTGTGCCGGTTGAATGAGACCGGTGAGCGTCCGTTTGACGCGCCCACAGCGTCTTTATCTTGAGGCAGATATATGATTGTTACTCGGACCAATACAACGGGAGCCGTCTACGGCCTGTGCTGGTGCGCGCTCTTAAAAGATAAACGATCTAGTTGATCAGGACGACAGATGAAAAAGCTTCTCACGATGTCGGGCGCAATGACGGCCTTGGCCGCAGTCCCAGCTTACGCACAAGACTCGCTGGAATTGATTGGCGTTCCGGTGGACCGGGGCACCGGGTTCCAACCCGCTGTGACAGAAATTGCACGCCGCTTGCAGTGGTTGGACGGCATGATCCTTGTGATCATCACGCTGATCTGCCTGTTTGTGGTTGGCCTGCTGGGCTATGTGATCGTGCGCTTTAACCGCCGCGCGAACCCAGAACCTGCGACGTTCACACACAACTCACCTTTGGAAGTCGCCTGGACGGTCATTCCAATCGTGATCCTGGTGTTTATCGGCGCGTTTTCCTTGCCGACGCTCTTCTACGAGCAGGAAATCCCCGAAGGCGATGTGACGATCAAGGCAACAGGCTTTCAGTGGTTCTGGGGCTATGAATACGTCGACGAAGGCATCGCCTTTGACGCTTACATGATCGGCTCACCGGCCACGGGCGGTAACTACGCCATGTCGCCAGAGGTAGAAGAACAGCTGATCGAGGCGGGCTATTCCAAGGAAGAATTCCTGCTGGCCACCGACAACGCGGTCGTTGTGCCGGTCGGCAAGACAATCGTCATGCAGGTCACTGGCGCGGACGTGATCCATTCCTGGACGATCCCAGCCTTTGGCGTAAAGCAGGATGGCGTTCCTGGTCGCTTGGCAGAGCTTTGGTTCAAAGCCGAGAAAGAAGGCGTCTACTTTGGTCAGTGTTCCGAGCTCTGCGGCATCGCGCATGCGTATATGCCGATCACTGTCAAAGTGGTGAGCGAAGAGGCCTATGCCGCCTGGTTGGAAGAAGCGAAGGTTGAATTCGCAACTGGACCAGCTGCGGTCAAAGTCGCCTCTAACTGATTGTAAAAGGCGCGCAAAGGCTGCGCGCCTTCCCCTCTGACCGATAGGTTCGACATGACCGACGCCACTGCAATGACGCAGCCAAAAAGCGAAACCGAAGAGGCCACGTTTGGTGACTTTTTCGCGTTGCTCAAGCCGCGTGTGATGTCGTTGGTTGTGTTTACCGCGCTTGTGGGCCTTTTGGCGGCGCCTGTGGGCGTTCATCCGGTAATCGGCTTCGCATCGATCCTGTTCATCGCGATTGGCGCGGGGGCCTCTGGGGCGCTGAACATGTGGTGGGACGCCGATATTGATCAGGTGATGAAGCGCACGAAAAAGCGCCCCATCCCGGCTGGCAAAGTCTCTGCCGAAGACGCGCTTTATATCGGTGTTGCGCTGTCTGGCCTGTCGGTCATTATGCTGGCTTTGTCGGCGAACCTGCTTGCGGCCGGCTTGCTTGCGTTCACGATCTTCTTTTACGCCGTCATTTATTCCATGTGGCTCAAGCGGTCGACGCCGCAGAACATTGTGATCGGTGGCGCCGCGGGTGCCTTTCCACCGGTCATCGGCTGGGTTGTGGCGACCGGGTCTATGTCGCTCGAAGCCTGGTTGATGTTCGCCCTGATCTTTATGTGGACGCCTCCGCATTTCTGGGCGCTGGCCCTGTTCATGCGGTCGGATTATGACGACGCTGGCGTGCCGATGCTGACGGTGACCCACGGGCGTCGTGCGACACGCATTCACATCCTGGCGTATACGCTCCTGCTCGCTCTGCTGGCGATCGGCACGGCCTTTACCAGCGTCGGCGGCCCGATTTACCTGGCGGCTGCGGTTATCCTCAACGGGATGTTCCTGAAAGGCGCCATCGACATTTGGCGCCGCGATGAAACGCGGGCAGATGCGGATGACTACAAAGTCGAAAAGCGGTTCTTCCGCCTGTCGCTTCTGTATCTCTTCCTGCATTTCGGCGCCATTCTCGCCGAAGCGTTGCTAAAGCCTTGGGGCTTGGGAGGGTGGACATGATCCGCGCGGAACACGAAATGCATGCCCGCCGTCGTGGGCGCAACATCGGGGTTGGCCTTGTGCTGGCTGGCTTTGTCGTGCTGGTGCTGGCGTTGACCGTTGTCAAAGTCACGCGCGGCGATTTTGAAATGGTGCCGACAGCGGCCACATCTTCGGGGGGATCGAATTGATGCAATTGTCCGGGCCTCAAAAGACCGTGTTTCAAACACTGAGCTTGGTCGTGGTGATGGGCGGCCTCGCTTGGGCATCGGTTCCGTTCTACGATTGGTTCTGCCGCGTCACGGGCTTTGGCGGAACGCCAAGCATCTCAGAAGTCGCCAGCGACGAGATCCTCGATCAGACGATCACAGTGCGCTTTGACGCCTCGCTGGAACGCGATATGCCCTGGGAATTCCGCCCCGAAGTCCGCGAGATGGAAATCCGCATCGGCGAGACGGGCTTGGCCTTCTACGAAGCCTACAACCCGACTAACCGGCCTGTTGCAGGCTCGGCCAGCTATAACGTCGCCCCATACGAGGCGGGCTGGTTCTTTTCGAAAATTGACTGCTTCTGCTTTGAAGAGCAGGTGTTGCAACCCGGTCAAAGCGTCATGATGCCCGTGACCTTCTATGTTGACCCAGAAATTGTGACGGATCGTGACGCAAAATACGTGCACACCATCACACTGTCTTATACATTCTACGAAATTGATCTGCCGGAGGCCTATGCGCAGGCCGACACACGCGAGATCACAGTGCAAAACTAAGGACCACAGAACATGGCGCACGCAAAAAACCACGATTACCATATTCTGAACCCCTCTATCTGGCCCTTCCTCGGCGCGGTTGGCGGGTTTGCCATGCTCTTCGGCGCGGTGCTGTGGATGCACGACGTCACGCCTTGGCTCTTCTGGGGCGGCCTGGTTGCTGTCCTCTACGTCATGTTCGCATGGTGGAGTGAGGTCGTCACCGAAAGCCACGTTGGCGATCACACGCCTGTTGTGCGCATCGGTCTGCGTTATGGCTTTATCCTCTTTATCATGTCCGAGGTCATGTTCTTCTCGGCCTGGTTCTGGTCGTTCTTCAAGCACGCCATGTACCCGATGGAGAACTATGTCGGCACGGAGTATGTGGCGCCTGAATTCTATCAGGTGAACGCGCTGGAACTGCCGCTGATGAACACGCTGATCCTGCTTTTGTCGGGCTGTGCCGTGACATGGGCGCACCACGCGCTTGTTCACACAGGCAACCGCAAAGACCTGATCAACGGTCTGGCCATCGGTATCGTGCTGGGCATCCTGTTCACCGGCCTGCAGGCCTATGAATATGGCTATCTGCTCAAGCAAGGATGGGAGTTTGGCGGCGATGAGTTCTTCTCGAACTTCTTCATGGCGACAGGCTTTCACGGCTTTCACGTGATCATCGGAACCATCTTCCTGACGGTCTGCCTGTTCCGCGCGATGCGCGGCCACTTTACTGCCGAGCGGCACGTGGGTTTTGAGGCCGCAGCTTGGTACTGGCACTTTGTTGACGTGGTCTGGCTGTTCCTCTTCTTTGCTGTGTACCTCTGGGGCGTCTGATCCGGTTGCACCTGAGCGAATAGCGCTTACAACGCAAACGGCGTGCAGGGGATCCTGGCACGCCGTTTTCTTTTCAAGAGGGGCCGATGCGGCGGTTTCTGTTTCTATTGATTTTTGGGCTGGGCGGCGCAGGCATCCTGATTTGGCTCGGCGTCTGGCAGGTGCAGCGCCTGGCCTGGAAGGAAGACATGCTCGCGCAAATCGAGAGCCGTATCAGCGATGCGCCGGTCGCGTTGCCAGACACGTTCGATCCCGCCCAGGATCGCTATATGCCAGTGGCCACCCAGGGTGCCTTTGATGGCGCGACATTGCGTGTTCTGATTTCGGTCAAGCGGGAAGGGCCGGGGTATCGGCTGATCACCCCGTTTGAGACCACAGATGCGCGGCGCATCTTGGTGGATCGTGGCTGGATCGGTGTCGAGGCGCCGCTGCCGTCCTTGCCCCAGGGGCGCGTGCGCGTGGTTGGAAACCTGCATTGGCCCGACGAGATCGACAGCTTTACACCAGAGCCGGACAAAGCGGGGAACACCTGGTTCGCGCGCGAGGTCTCGGTCATGGCCGAAGAGCTGGAAACCGAGCCTGTTTTGCTGGTTGTACGCGAAGCGTCGTATCCAGACCTTGGCGTGACGCCCTTGCCCGTGGACACGGCGGGCATTCCGAACGATCACCTGCAATACGCAATCACCTGGTTTTCCCTTGCCTTCATCTGGCTTGGGATGACTGCTTTCTTCACGATGCGCTCGTCGCGTGTCGCAACACAAAGGCCCTGACCCATGCGGTATGTATCCACCCGCGGCTCTGCTCCTGAACTGACTTTCGAAGACACGATGCTGACCGGCCTGGCCCGCGATGGCGGGCTTTATGTCCCGGCAGAGATACCGGTGCTTGGCGCCGACGACATCGCTGCCATGCAAGGATTGCCGTACGAGGATATCGCCTATCGGGTCATGCGTCCCTTTGTGGGCGAGACGTTCACAGACGAAGAGTTTCGGGCCTGCATCGACAAAGCCTACGCCAGTTTTGGCCATGCGGCGCGCGCACCTTTGGTTCAGCTGGACCAGGGGCATTTCCTGCTCGAACTGTTCCACGGCCCGACCCTCGCCTTCAAAGATTTCGCCATGCAATTGATTGGCCAGCTTTTTCAAACCGCGCTGAAACGGCGCGGTCAAAAGGTGACCATCGTCGGCGCAACCAGCGGCGACACAGGATCGGCCGCGATAGAAGCCTTTCGCGGTTTGGAGAATGTCGATGTCTTCATCCTTTATCCGCATGGTCGCGTGTCAGAGGTGCAGCGCCGGCAAATGACCACCCCGGTCGAGCCAAACGTGCATGCCTTGGCGCTAGAGGGTGACTTTGACGATTGTCAGGCGCGTCTGAAGGATATGTTCAACGACTTTACCTTCCGTGATGAGGTTGGCCTTGCCGGGGTGAACTCGATCAATTGGGCGCGTGTGCTGGCCCAGGTGGTGTATTACTTTTCCTCGGCGGTCGCACTGGGCGCGCCAGAGCGCAGCGTGAGCTTTACGGTGCCCACCGGCAACTTTGGCGACATCTTTGCAGGCTATGTCGCCAAGCGCATGGGCTTGCCGATCGACAAGCTGGTCGTTGCGACGAACCAAAACGATATTCTCCACCGTTGTCTGAGCGGGCATGGCTATCACAAGGGGGAAACGATCCCCTCGATCAGCCCGTCAATGGATATTCAAGTGTCCTCCAACTTTGAACGCGCCCTTTTCGACGCCTACAATCGGGACGGGGCCGCTGTGGCGCAGTTGATGGACGAACTCAAAGCCGGGGGCTTCGACGTCAGCCAAGGCGCGCTGCAAGCTTTGCAAGAGATCTACCAATCCGGGCGCGTCTCTGAGGAAGAGACCAGCGCCCAGATCACAGCCTCTTTGGCCGCCAGCAATGAGCTTTTGTGCCCGCACAGCGCGATCGGCGTAAAGGTGGCCGAGGCGCTGCGCACGCCGCAGACGCCCATGATCACATTGGCGACCGCGCATCCTGCCAAATTCCCCGCTGCGGTTGAAGCTGCAACCGGAGTGCATCCGCCTCTTCCCCCGCGCATGGCAGACCTGTATGACAGGTCGGAACGGCTGACACGGGTGCCCAATGATCTTGCGGCACTCGAAGCGCATATCAGGGAACATCGCGCCTCGTGACAACGCAAATACACCGCCTCTCCAACGGCTTTCGCATCGTAACCGAACATATGCCGGGCCTTGCCTCGGCATCTATCGGGATTTGGGTCAATGCCGGCGCGCGTCATGAGCGCGTCCAGCAAAACGGAATTGCGCATTTCCTTGAGCATATGGCGTTCAAAGGCACCGAACGTCGGAGCGCGTTGCAAATCGCAGAGGCGATCGAAGATGTCGGGGGCTATATCAACGCCTACACCAGCCGCGAAGTGACGGCCTATTACGCGCGTGTGCTGGGCAATGATGTTGCACTGGCGCTTGATGTGATTTCCGACATCCTGCTCAATCCGGTCTTTGACGAAAGCGAGATCGAGGTCGAGCGTGGCGTGATCCTGCAAGAAATCGGTCAGTCCCTGGACACGCCCGACGATGTGATCTTTGACTGGCTGCAAGAAAAAGCCTTTCCCGGACAGCCTCTGGGCCGTCCTATTCTGGGGCCGTCCGAGCGGGTGTCGCGGTTTGCACGCGATGATCTGCAAAGCTTTGTGGGCGAGCATTACGGGCCGGATCAGATGATCCTGTCTGCGGCAGGTATGGTGGATCACGACAGCCTGGTCGAAGCCGCGGAAAAGCTCTTTGGCCATTTGGCGCCACGCCCACGCGCAGCAGCCGAGCTGGGGCGCTTTGACGGTGGCGAGATGCGCCAGGTCAAGGCGTTGGAACAGGCGCATTTTGCTTTGGCCTTTGAAAGCCCCGGCTACCGCGACGATGCGATTTACACCGCTCAGATCTATTCGGGCGCTTTGGGCGGCGGCATGTCGAGCCGCCTGTTCCAGGAAATCCGAGAGAACCGTGGCCTGTGCTATTCGATTTTTGCGCAAACGGGCGCTTATGCCGACACTGGTATGACAACGATCTATGCGGGCACGTCGGGTGAACAACTGGCTGATCTGGCAACGCTGACCATCGACGAGATGAAGCGATGCGCCGCTGATTTGTCTCCGGCCGAGGTTGCGCGGGCGCGGGCGCAGATGAAAGCGGGTTTGTTGATGGGGCTCGAAAGCCCATCCAACCGGGCCGAGCGTTTGGCGCGTCTGGTCCAGATTTGGGATCGCGTGCCGCCCCTGGAAGAAACCGTCGCCCGTATTGACGCGGTCACAACCGGCGATGTGCGCGAGTTTGCGGCCCATATGGCGGAACAGGCGCCTGCAGCGATGGCGCTTTACGGCCCCGTTGACACAGCGCCAACGTTGGAACGTCTGCAGGAGAGGCGCGCCGCGTAATGCTTCTGGCCAAGCGCAAGCTTCGGATCGAAACAGAGCGGCTGACGTTGCGCCCGCCTATACATTCCGACTTTCGGTCCTGGACGTCGCTGCGACTGGCCAGCGAGAGCCATCTTGTCCCGTGGGAGCCCACCTGGGCAGAAGATCACCTCAGCCGCAAAGCCTTTACCAATCGTGTCTATTGGGCGCAGAGATCTGTGACCGCTGGCACGGCGATGCCGCTCTTTTTGATCCGCCGCTCGGATGACATTCTGATCGGGGCGATCACCTTGGACAACATCCGACGCGGACCTGCGCAGGCCGGCACATTGGGTTATTGGACGGGCGAGGCCTATGCCCGCCAAGGGTATATGCGCGAGGCGATCCTGGCGGTCGTTCATCACGCCTTCACGCGCCTGGACCTCAGCCGGATCGAAGCCGCGTGTTTGCCGGAAAACGCGGCGTCCCGCGGTCTGTTAGAGCGCAGCGGCTTTAAGTACGAAGGCGTTGCCCAAAGCTATTTGCAGATCGATGGACGCTGGCGGACGCATGTTCTTTATGCGTCGTTGCGATCAGATCGGCGCGGGAAAACCGACGCGGGTTAACGCCGCTTGTTTGGGCATCTTGCCGGTGATCCGGCAATTTGCGGCCTAGGGCCAGGACCCATTGATGTGAATATCTCAACGCCGAAAAATGAGCGAGATCAATGGTTTGATCCCTGCGGCGAAGTCTGGTTGACTTTGCAAAGGGATCAAGACGTTGAGATTGTGCATTTCTCGGTGCCCTTCGGGTTCGCCGGATTTTGCGCCTGACGTCTGATCAAAGCCTTGAAATAGAACCACTATTCCTGTGGCTTAGATCTTAGTCAGACACAAAATCTGGCGAATTGAGGCACTCACATTAATGGGTCCTGACCCTAGCGGGCGAAAAAAGTCTTGGCCCGCGCGGGCGCTGTCCTACCCTTAAGCACATGCGCTTGATCATCGGTTTGTTCTTCCTCCTTTTTGCCACCGGCCTTGCCGCGCAAGACCGCACGCCCAGCCACTGCATCGCATTGGCCGAGGCGCCGGGCATGTCCTTTGTTCACCAGGCCAGCTTTGAAGCACCTGTTGCCGAAGAAACGGTGCGCATCCGATACATCGCGCATGCCAGCTTTCTGATCAGCACGCATGGCGGGTTGAATATGATCACGGATTACACCGGCTTTACCGGGCGCAGTGCGTTCGTGCCGGATGTGGTGACGATGAACCATGCGCATGGCTCGCATTGGACGGCCTTCCCCGATCCGGCCATCCCGCATGTTTTGCCGGGGTGGGGTGAATTCGGCAAAGGCGTCACACATCGCCTTGATCTGGGCGAAGTGCTGGTGCGCAATGTCTCAACCGATATTCGGTCCCAATTCGGGCGCACAGAACCCAAGGGCAATTCGATTTTCGTGTTCGAGGTCGCCGGGCTCTGCGTTGGGCATTTGGGGCATTTGCATCACGAACCAAGCGCCGAGCAATATGCAGCACTTGGGCGTCTGGACGTTGTCATGGCGCCGGTCGATGGGGGGATGACCCTCGATTTGCCGACGATGATAAACGTCATCAACCGGTTGCGATCCTCTATTGTCATCCCGATGCATTGGTTTGGTGAATACACGCTCAACGCCTTTTTGTCCGGGATGCGCGAGACGTTTCAGGTTGTGGACGTCGAAGGCCCGTCGCTTGACGTGTCGCTAAGCCGCTTGCCGTCGCGGCCCACAATCATGGTTTTGCGGCCTGAATTTTTGCCGGAAATTGAGTGACGGTTGCACCTGGGCAATCTGTGCCGGATAAGACGGCATGCCTTTGACCTCCCTTACCGATGATGTGGCCGCGCAGTTTCGTGCGGCTTTGCCGGACGACAGATTTCGCGCACCAGAAGCGAAGTATCTCGAAGAACCTCGTGGCCGATTTGCGGGCCAGGCCGGTCTGATCGCAACACCTCACAGCACCGAAGACGTGGCGCGCCTGATCCGGCTGGCGTCTGACCTGAACGTCGCTGTGGTGCCCTATGGCGGTGGGACGGGACTGGTCGGGGGGCAGGTTGCCGAAGGGGCGCTGGTGCCGCTTGTGATGTCGACAGAGCGCATGACAAAGGTGCGCGCCGTCTATCCGCAGGAAAATGTGTTGATTGCGGATGCGGGCGTTATTTTGGCGGATGTTCAGGCGGCCGCGGCTGAGGCCGGTCGTCTGTTTCCGTTGTCACTTGCGGCAGAAGGCTCTGCCCGGATCGGCGGAAACCTCGCGACCAACGCGGGCGGCACAGGTGTTTTGCGATATGGCAACGCGCGCGACCTCTGTCTGGGGGTCGAAGCGGTTTTGCCCGATGGCAGTATCTATCACGGTTTGTCGCGCCTTCGAAAAGACAACACCGGCTATGACCTGCGGCATCTGCTGATCGGTGCCGAGGGCACGCTTGGCATCATCACGGCCGCCGCGCTCAAGCTCTTTGCGCGCCCCTCAGATCGGGCGGTCGCGATGCTGGCGGTTGCGTCCCCACAGGCCGCACTGTCGGTTCTGGAATGCCTGCGCAACCACGCCGGCGAAAGTGTCAGCGCGTTCGAGCTGATCCACCGCCAAGGCTATGATTTTCTGCGCGACACCCTGCCTGATATTCGCCGCCCTTGGGACGATCCGCCGGATTGGTCCATCCTGGTCGAGCTTGGCATGTCCCACGCTGGCCAAGGCATTCAGACGCTGGAAACCGTGTTCGAAGAGACGGTGAACGCCGGGTGGGTCAGTGACGGTATGATCGCCCAATCCGAGGCTCAGGCCGACGCCTTTTGGTCTGTACGCGAACATATCCCCGAGGCAAACCGGCGGATCGGGTCGGTGTCCAGTCACGACATTTCCGTCCCCTTGGGCGCGTTGCCCGCGTTCATCGAAGAAGGCGGGCGGCGTATCTCTCGGCTTGGCGCCTTTCGGATCAATTGTTTCGGCCATGTGGGCGATGGCAATTTGCACTACAACGTCTTTCCCATGCCCGGAAAATCCCGCGCAGACCATTTGGCCGAGCGTGACGAGATCAAGCGCGTTGTGCATGACCTGACCGATGAGCTTGGCGGTTCGGTCAGTGCCGAACATGGGGTCGGGCGGCTCAAGGTGAAGGATCTGGAACGCTATGGCGATCCGGCCAAGCTGGCGGCAATGCGGGCGATCAAGTCGGCGCTTGATCCCAAGGGCATCATGAACCCAGGCGCCGTTCTGCGCGCGTGATCCGGGGGGACAGCAGCGCCTTTCGTTACAAGTTCTGACAAAGGCGTGGGGGGCTCTGGTTTTGGCGGTTTCAATGGATAGGTTAAGGCCACTTCAGAAACGACGGAGGCCCGGATGCCAGTTATTTCAAGACGTATGATGTTAGCAGCCACGCTGGCGGCACCCGTTGCCGCGATCGCCTGGCCAGCCCAAGCGAAGACAAAGTCGGTCTATTCAGACCGAGGTGTGGCCGTGGATGGCAGTGATGTCGTGGCCTATTTCACCCAAGGCAAACCTGTCGCAGGCAGCAAAGACATCACGCATGATTGGAATGGAGTGACTTGGCGCTTTTCGTCTGAGGCCAATCGCGCGGCCTTTGCCGCCGCGCCCGAGACATATGCCCCGCAATATGGCGGCTATTGCGCCTATGCCGTCAGCGAAGGCTATACGGCCTCTACGACGCCAGAAGCGTGGCGCATTGTGGATGGCAAGCTCTACCTCAACTATTCGCGCCGGGTGCAGCGCCGTTGGGAAGGCGACATTCCAGGGCGGATCGCAGCCGCTGACGCCAATTGGCCTGAGGTTTTGAACTAAACGCCTGAGGGTCAGTCGCCGTCAAAAGCGCATAGGGCATGGACATCCATGCCCATCGCCTCAAGCTTTTTGCGACCGCCGAGGTCGGGCAGATCGACAACAAAGGCACAGCCTATGATTTGCCCGCCCAAACGCTCGACCAACTTGATCCCCGCCTCTGCGGTGCCGCCAGTGGCCAAGAGATCGTCAACCAGCAAAATCTTCTCGCCCGCAGTGATGGCATCGTCATGAACCTCGACAACGGCCTCGCCGTATTCGAGCGTGTAGGCTTGGCTGATGGTGGCCCCGGGCAGCTTGCCTTTCTTGCGGATGGGCACAAACCCGACCGAGAGCTGGTGCGCAATCGCGCCGCCCAGAATAAATCCGCGCGCCTCAAGACCCACAACCTTGTCAATGCGCATCCCCGCATAGGGGTGCAGCATTTGATCGACGGCAATGCGAAAGCCGCGCGGGTCCGCAAAAAGCGTGGTGACATCGCGGAACATGATCCCTTCGTGGGGAAAGTCGACAATAGTGCGGATGTAATCCTGAACGGTTTTCATGCTGTTTTCCGTAAGGTTGCGGTGAAAAGACCCATGCCAATCAGTGTCACGCCACCGATGCGCGCCAGCCACGTCTGAAAGCCTGGTCGTTTCACCTGTGAATTCAAGGCGTTGGCCGCCAATGCAAAGACCAGCGCGTTGACGGCGGCGATGCTGACAAAGGTCGCCACCAAGATCGCCGCCTGGGGGGCGAAGGCCTGGTCAGGGGTGATGAACTGGGGAACGAATGCCACGAAAAAGGTGTTGGATTTTGGGTTCAGCGCCGTAACGGTCAGCAAGTCGCGAAACACCCGTCTGGCCGGTTGCTCTTTGGGCTGTGCGCGCAAAAGCGTCGCGTCTTGGCGGCCCAGCGTGCTGCGCAGCATTTTAAGGCCAAGATAAACCAGATACGCGGCCCCCACCCATTTCAATATGGTGAAGGCCGTGGCCGAGGCCAAAAAGAGCGCGCCCAACCCGATGACCGACAAGGACATGGCAACCAGATCGCCCGCGGCGACACCAAGGGCAGAGGCCACCGCGACCCGCCGACCTTGTGAGAGGGCATAGCTGAGGACCAACAAAATTGTCGGTCCGGGGATCACCAAAAGCGCGGTCGAAGCAGCGGCGAATGTCAGCCAGAGTTCAAAGGTCATTGCGTGGTCTCTTTACCCATTCAGAACCCGGCCCGCGACCGCATCCAGCTTGGCCACAAGTGCTGGATCGCGCTTGTCTGGGGCGGTCAGGATCGCAAATTCGAGCGCCTTGTCGCATCCATGCGGACAGTCCGCGCGATCGGCGCCCAAAAGCGCAGGCAGGCGCTTGACCATCTCGCGGCCTTTGTCGGCATTTCCCATAAGTGTTTGAATAATCTGGGTGACATCCACCTCGCCGTGATCCGGGTGCCAGCTGTCGTAATCGGTGATCATCGCGACCGAGGCGTAGCACAGCTCGGCCTCGCGGGCGAGTTTCGCCTCTGGCATGTTGGTCATGCCAATCACATCAGCGCCCCAGCTTTCGCGATACATTTTGGATTCCGCCAGCGTGGAAAACTGCGGCCCCTCCATCGCCAGATACGTGCCACCACGGTGGACCGTGATGTCTGCGTCTTTTGCCGCCGTTTCGCAAGCGTCCGAGAGGCGCGGACAGGTGGGATGCGCCACAGACACATGCGCCACACAGCCCGTGCCAAAGAACGATTTCTCACGCGCGAAGGTGCGGTCAATGAACTGATCCACGATCACAAAATGCCCCGGCGCCATATCCTCGCGGAAAGACCCACAGGCCGAGACCGAAATGACATCGGTACAACCCAAGCGTTTGAGCGCGTCTATATTCGCACGGTAGGGGACTGTTGTCGGGCTGTGGACATGGCCCCGGCCATGTCGCGGCAGAAAGACCATCGGAACGCCGTCCAGCACACCGGTGAGGATCTCGTCTGACGGATCGCCCCAGGGTGTCTCAACGTGCACCCATTCCGCATCTTGCAGGCCATCGATGTCGTAAATGCCAGAGCCTCCGATAACTGCGATTTTCGTTTGTGCCATATGCTCCTCATTTGCGACGTGCCCCGCTCACTAAGACACTTTGCGCGCGCGGGATCAACCAGGGGCGCGATCTGGCAGAACAGGCACGGCACGGGCAATGCTCGACCCCAGTTTCTCGTCGGAATAATGAGTGCTGAGAACGGTTGCGTTCAACAGATCCGGGTTCTGCGAGAGAAAGGTTTCTGCGTCAGGTGCCGGATTTTGTGCCATCCGCTCAGCAATCAGGCACATGAACGCCATCGTGCGTGTGGCGTGAAACTTGTCCGGGACGTTGGCGCGACCCGCAAGACGGCGCAGACCCTGAGCGACCTGGGCAATCGCCTCGAACGTAGGTTGCCGCGAGAGCGCCTCATAGGCGACGCACACATGATCGCGGTGCGTGAACGCGGCCGGATCCAGCCGATCTGAAAGAAAATCGTCCAGCATGCTCATGTCTGATCTGCGCGCTCTTGGGTCATATGGCTGTCTGCAGCCGATAGGTCGAGGTCGTAAACCTCTTTTAGTTTCAGTATCTTGTCCCTCGTTTCTTGGGAAAAGACGACTTTGCCTTCGAAGGCGTGCAGGGCCATGCCTTCGACAAGTTCGGCCAGTGAGACATCAAGATGCTCGGCCAGGCCTTTGAGCACTTTGATCAGCCGTGTTTCGAGCCGCAGGCCCGTTTGTGTGCGGGTGATGGTCTTTTTCATATTGGCATCTTGGTACCAAGGTGAGATTCTGTCAAATCTCTCTTTATGGTTTGGAAAGTATACCGAGATAGACCGTGCCATGCGTGAGGGCTGTGCTATGTCCTCAGCGCATACCAGCGTCCCGCTGGGGGCGGTGGCCCTTCGCCTATGATCGGTCTAACGCATCTCAACACGGCAATTTTCTGCAATGCAGCAGAGGCAAGAGCAGACCATATGGCATTTTTTGACTTCGCTTCGATCGCTGAGACCAAACGGTTTGGTGATTTTTCCATCGCACCTGGGCAGGGTCGCCTGACCTTCGGGCAGGTGCGCACCGACCTGTTGTCTGGCCTGACCGTGGCGCTGGCGCTGGTCCCAGAGGCTGTTGCATTTGCGTTTGTGGCCGGTGTTCACCCGCTTGTCGGGCTATACGCGGCGGTTTTGGTGGGTCTGATCACTGCGTTGATCGGCGGCCGTCCGGGCATGATCTCGGGCGCGACAGGGGCGTTGGCGGTTGTGATGGTCTCGCTCGTGGCACAGCACGGCGTTGAATACCTCTTTGCGACGGTCGTGCTGATGGGGCTCTTGCAGATCACCGCGGGTGTTTTGCAATGGGGCAAGTTCATCCGATTGGTGCCGCACCCGGTGATGCTGGGCTTTGTCAACGGCCTCGCGATTGTGATCTTTCTGGCCCAATTGGGGCAATTCAAAGTGCCTGGAACGATGGTGAGCGATGGCCACGGCATGTCGGGTGGAGAATGGCTTTCGGGGATGCCGCTCTATTTGATGCTGGGGCTGGTCGCGCTGACGATGCTGGTCATCTGGCTTATGCCGCGCGTGACCAAAGCGATCCCGGCACCTCTGGCCGGTATCGCCGTTGTGGCGGGACTTGTGATCGCACTGGGCCTGGACGTGCCGCGGGTGGGTGATCTGGCCTCGATCGAGGGGGGATTGCCTGGCTTTCACATCCCGATGGTGCCGCTTACCTGGGAAACACTTGAGATCATTCTGCCTTACGCGGTGATCCTGGCCGCGATCGGTCTGATCGAGAGTTTGCTGACGCTGAACCTGGTCGGAGACATGACAGGCCAGCGCGGCGGCGCGAGCCAAGAGTGCATCGCGCAAGGTGTCTCGAACACCGTCACCGGCTTTTTCGGAGGCATGGGCGGCTGTGCGATGATCGGCCAATCCATGATCAACGTGAAATCTGGTGGCCGCACCCGGATCGCGGGCGTCGCGGCCGCGCTGTTCCTGCTGGGCTTTATTCTGGTTGGCTCCAGCGCGATCGAGATGATCCCGCTGGCTGCGCTGGTGGGTGTGATGTTCATGGTCGTGATCGGCACGTTTGCATGGAACTCTTTGCGTATCCTGCGCAAAGTACCGCTGACCGATGCCTTTGTGATTGTGCTGGTGACTGTCGTGACCGTGATGGAGGATTTGGCGGTCGCGGTGGTTGTCGGCGTCATCGTTTCGGCCTTGGCCTATGCCTGGAACAACGCCCGCCGCATCTATGCCAAGACGCATGTCACACCGGAAGGTGCGCGTGTGTACCAAGTGCAAGGGCCGCTCTTTTTTGGATCGGCGACCGGCTTTGTTGAGATGTTCAACGTCGCTGATGACCCGCAAGAGGTGGTGATCGATTTCGCCGACAGCCGTGTGGTGGACCAATCGGCCTTGCAGGCCATCGAAGCGGTTGCAGGTAAGTATGAGGCGGCGGGCAAACGCGTGCAGCTGCGCCATCTCACCCGCGATTGCCATCAATTGCTGACCAAAGCGGGGCATCTGGTGGTCGATAGCGCCGATGACCCGACCTATGGGGTGGCTGCGAATTACCGCGTGCGCACGGGCATCCTGGGCGGGCATTGACGCTTTGTCAGCGGGCGTGGGGGCCTGAGGCGCCCTGGCCTGGGGTGGTGCCTGTGATGTCGGGGCCTTGCGCGGGTGTTGCGGTGCGGGATTTGGATATTTAAAGCCAAAAGAAAGGCTTAGCTGAGCCTTTTGAGGTGGGCGATATCGCCTGTGGCAAGGCTTGGGCGCGCGCGGGCGATGGCGTCTGGCGGCCAATCCCACCAGGCGATGTCCAATAACGCGGCGATATCGTCGCTTGGAAAGCGCAGGGCGGTGACGCGCGCGGGATTGCCGGTCACAACCGCATAGGGCGGTATCGTGCCGCGCACGACACTGCGGGCGCCGATGATCGCGCCGGAGCCAATGTTGGCCCCGGGCAGGACGCAGGCATCCATGCCAAACCAGACATCATGGCCGACAGAGGTGGGGCGTGTGTCGGGTTGGTAGGTTGATCTTTCGTGGGCGTCGAAAATCGGAAACGGGTAGCTGGTGAGGCCATCGGTGGCGTGATTGGCCCCTGCGGTGACAAAGCGGGTGCCTTGGGCAATGGCGCAAAACTTGCCGATCTTCAGCGCGCCTTTGGCGCCGGGAAAGAGGTAGGGCGCCAGATGTGCGGCCCAATCCTGGGGTGGGTGCCTGTCGGAGGCGTAGGTGTATTCGCCGACCTCGAAATTGTCTTGATCGATCAGAGGTTTGAGAAAGACCGTTGAGCGCAGCGGAGCCCCGTCTTGGGTGCGGACGGGGTAGGGATCATCGGGATCTGGGAGGGCTGTGGGGTCAGTCATCCGGGCGGATCAGCTCAAACGCTTCGGTCACGCGGGCGTAGTCGCGATATCCCAAGCGGCTGAGCAGGCCAAAGCGTGTGACCTCGAAACGGCCATCGACCAAGGTGTCGTCGCGAATATACACGCCGGTGACTTCTCCGAAGACGACTTTGTTCGCCTCGCCGGGCAGGTCGACGATCTTGGTCAGTTTGCATTCCAGAACCGCCGGCGCATCGGCGACGCGGGGGCAGTCAATGGTTTCGCAGGCGGCCATCGCGGCGCCTGAGGCTTGGAATTCGTCCGTCTCTCGCGGCAGCGTGGCGGATGAGGCGTTCATCACGTCGCGGGCGCTGTATTCGACGATATTCACCGCGAATACGCCTGTTGCGGCAATATTGGCGACGCTGTCTTTGGTGTTGTCCTGATCGGGCTTGGCGCTTGTGGAGGCAAACATGACCTGCGGCGGCACGTAGGCGACGGCATTGAAGAAGGAATAGGGCGCGAGGTTTGCGACCCCATCGGCGTCACGCGAAGAGATCCAGCCAATCGGGCGCGGGGACACGATGGCGTTGAAGGGGTTGTGGGGCAGGCCGTGGCCGTCTTCTGGGCGGTAAAACATCAGGGAGCCTCATTCGGTTTGCGGAGGGGATGCCATCATGCTAGGCGGAATGCCAGCCGTTTTCGCAACCCTTTGATTTGTCGCACCATGTACCAACTTTCTGCAGAATGCGCTGAGGATGGTTGGGAGGTCGAGGCGCTTTTTGATACGTGCTTTGCGCCTGGGCGGACGGCGCTGTCTTCGTATCGTTTGCGCGAGGGCCGGGCGCCTGTTGCGGGGTTGAGCCAAGTTGCGCGCGATGATTTGGGCATTTTGGCCGGGGCCATTCGGTTTTGGTCGGTTCGCATTGGGCAAGAGCGGGCGCTGCTCTTGGGGCCTGTGGCGGTTCACCCGACCCGTCAGGGCGAGGGCCTGGGCGGGCTTTTGATCGAAGAGACGCTTAATCAGGCAGCGGCGCGTGGGTGGGCGCGGGTGATGCTGGTGGGCGATGCGCCCTATTACGCGCGCTTTGGCTTTGGCCGGATCGATGACGTTGTCATGCCGCCGCCCACAAATCCGGCGCGGGTTTTGGGGCGCGATTTGGTGCCTGGCGCGTGGCATGGCATACGCGGGGATGTGGTGCCGGACGTTGACAACGCCTGAGCGCATACCGATTTGAAAGGGTATGACGCATGTTGTTCTAGCCCCCAAAACGGATGTTGACGCCGAACTTGCCGCGTTGAGCGCGCGTCACAAGGCAGCAAGTGGTGTGGGTATGCGCGTGCTGAACGCGCTTGGCACGCAAGCCGACGGCCTTTTGGATCGCTTGCCCGCATCGGTGCGGCATGGGTTGACCGAGGCGACGATTGTCGCGCTGCATCAAGCGGTGCGGGCGGCGGATGGCAGCCGGGCCATCATTCCCGATCAGGGGGCTTTTCTGAACCAATCGGTTGGGGTGGGTCTGGGCGCTGCGGGAGGGTTTGGCGGCCTCGCAAGCGCGCTTGCGGAACTGCCGGTGACGACGACGTTTCTGTTGCGCGTGATCCAGGGTGTAGCAGCGGCTGAGGGGTTTGATCCCTCAGAGGAAGGCGTTCGGTTTGACTGTGTCCACGTTTTTGCCTCTGCCGGTCCGCTGAGCGATGACGACGATGCAGATCTGGCGTTCCTGAGCGCGCGGATCGCGTTGCAAGGGGTTGCGATGCAAGGGGTTATCGCCCGGGTTGCGCCCAGATTGGCCAGCGTTTTGGGGCAAAAGCTTGCTGCGCAGACGGTGCCGGTGCTTGGCGCTTTGGCGGGGGCGAGCACGAATTTGGTTTATACCAGGTACTATACCGAAATGGCGCATGTTCACTTTGGCTTGCGGCGGCTGGCTGGCGACAGCGGTGTGCCGCATGCCGAATTGGTCAGCGGATTGGCCAAGCGCCTAGCGGCCGATTGAGGCGGGCGCGACGCTGGTTGCTTTCAAGATCGCGAAGGCCTCGACATTGGGTCTCAGATCCAGATCTTTCACCGCGCGGGCGGTGACGCGGGCCAAGAGGCGTTGACCTGCAGCATCGAGCGAGATGGCCGCGCCCGGACCGCCGCCGGGCAGGACATCCACGACGCGCACCGGCAATATATTGACCGAGCTAAGGCCAATGGGCGCAGTGCGCGACAGGATCACGTCCTGGGCCAAAACGCGCAAGCGTACAGTCGCGCCGATCTCGGCCGCGACACCGGGCAATTCGAGTGTCCCCGCGGGGACAGCCAATTTCGACAGCCCGTCGGGATCATGTCCGAGGACCTTTGCCTCGAGAACCGCACCCGCTTCGCGCACGCCCAAAAGCGGGATCGCGGCGGGATCAGACATGACACTAAAGACCGGGCCCTGCGCCGCGACAGAGCCGTTTTGCAGCAAAACCAAGTGATCCGCGAGGCGGGCAATCTCGTCGAGCGCGTGGCTGACGTAGAGAATAGGCAGGCCGACCGCTGATTTGAGATGCTCAAGGTAGGGCAGGATGTCCTGTTTCCGGGGCCCGTCGAGCGAGGCCAGCGGCTCGTCCATCAACAACATACGCGGTTGCGACAGCAGCGCCCGCCCCAAAGCGACGCGCTGCCGCTCGCCGCCAGAAAGGCTCTGGGGCATGCGGTGCAGCACCGGGGCGAGGCCCAAGAGCGCGACCACATCAGGTTCCGCGATGGTCACGGGGCGGGTCGCAAAACGCGCGCCATAGCGCAGGTTCTTTAGGACATCGAGATGCGGAAAGAGGCGTGCGTCCTGAAAGACATATCCAAACCCCCGTTGATGCGGAGGCACATGGAGCCGTCGATCCGTGTCGCAAAGCGTCTCGCCATCGAAAGAAATCTGGGCTGTCTCTGGTTGCAAAAGGCCTGCTACTGCGTTGACAATGCTTGTTTTTCCCGCGCCTGAGCGACCGAAGAGGGCGGTGACACCCGCGCCTGCCTGTATCTGAGCGTCGAGGGCAAAATCCCCAAAGCGGTGCTTTATGTGCAGATCCAGGCTCATCCGTTGGCGATCTTGTTGGCGGTGCGGCGGGCCAGCCATTCACTGATAAGCACGGCCGCCACAGCGAGCGTCGCGGCAGCGACAGCCAGGGCCGCGGCCTGAGCCTCTCCGCCCGGAACTTGGAGGAGCGTGTAAATGGCCGAGGGGATGGTCTGGGTCTGACCGGGGATGTTGGCGACAAAGGTTATGGTCGCTCCGAATTCGCCGACGGCTTTCGCAAATCCCATGACCGAGCCTGCCAGAACACCGGGCAGGATCAGGGGCAACGTGACTGTCGCAAAGACTGTGGGGCGGGATGCGCCAAGGGTCTCGGCTGCGGCTTCGAGCTTTGGGTCCACGGCCTCGATCGCGAGGCGGATGGCGCGGACCATCAGCGGAAATGCCATGACCATCGCGGCAAGAACCGCGCCGGGCCAGCGGAAGGCCAGAACCAAGCCCAGTGTTTGTTCAAGCACTTGGCCGATGGGCCCGTTGCGCCCAAAGAGCAGAAGCAGCGCATAGCCCGTTACCACCGGTGGCAGGACCAAGGGCAGATGGACCAGCGCGTTCAAAATCGCGTGGCCAAAGAACTGGCGGCGGGCCAAGAGCCAGGCCACCCAGATGGCCAGGGGCAGTGCAAGTATGGTCGCTAAGCTGCTGACCCAGAGGGATAATTTAAGGGCGACCCAGCCTGCCTCTCCGATCATTGCGAGGCGCCTTCTGCAAGCGCGGCGAAACCCGCTGTGACAAAGAGCTGCTGCGCCGTGGCGCCTTGCAAAAGCGGGGCCAAGTCAGCCCCTTGGGGCGTCATCGCGGCAAAGCGGTAGCGGATCGGCGGATGAGCCTCGTGCGGGATGTCATAGACCTTTGCCACGCGCGGCTCTGCCACCGCGTCCGAGCGATAGACAATGCCCAGCGGCGTCTCTCTTCGCGAGACCAGCGCAAGGGCGAGGCGGACGTTCTCGGTCTCGGCAAGGCGTTGTGACAGGGTATCCCATTGCCCCGACGCCTTGAGCCACGCAGCGGCATAGATCCCCGCAGGCACGGATTGATGCTGTCCAAGGGCCAACCGGTCCTGCGGCTGCATCTGGCTGGCGAGCGTTTTGGCCTCTGTGGTCGAGAGCATCGGCGCATCTGGCGGGCCGATTACCACGAGGCTATTGCCGATGATGTCCCGCGCCGAACCCGGCAGTGTCGCGCCCTGGTTGCCGAGCCAGTCAACCCAGTCTGGATTGGCCAGCAAAACGGCGTCGGCTGGCGCGCCTTGCGCCACTTGCCGGGCAAGCGTCGCCGATCCGCCATAGCTGATCGTGGGGGCTGTTGCGGGATCGGCAAATACAGCCTCAAGCACCCCCCGGAGGCTGGCCGCGGCAAAAAGAAGAGGCGGGTCATCCGCCTGTGCGGTTTGGGGCGGGCCCCATAAGCACAAAGTTAACAAAGATATGATTACAAAAGGCCGCATCGCAGCGCACAATTGCCCAGCATGAAATAAC
Source organism: uncultured Rhodobacterales bacterium (assembly GCA_964649815.1). Taxonomy (GTDB): domain Bacteria; phylum Pseudomonadota; class Alphaproteobacteria; order Rhodobacterales; family Rhodobacteraceae. Next base: position 50,255 of record CAZYQC010000011.1, read on the forward strand.
GTGCAAGAGGCGGGGAAGTGGACGAGTCGTGAAAATTGGCGTACCCTATAGTGTAAGTTGAGCACGCAAAACCACCGCATATAGATCCTCTTCTGGCGTTTTGGCCGAAAAGCATGTATGCTAACAAAAAAAGGCTAATCGAGTGACGGCTCACATTGTAAAACAACTGCCCCTACCGGTGTTCTCGGCACGCAAGTCAGAGTTGAGAACGCAATTTGCGGCGTTGTGCTGGCGGATCAAGGCGCAAAAGATCGAAATTCTCATGATCACGACCCGACGGTCGGGCCGCTGGGTCATTCCCAAAGGCTGGCCGATGGGCGGTGTGACACCGGGCGAAAGTGCGGCGCAAGAGGCATGGGAAGAAGCCGGCGTGAAAGGTGAGGTTGATCAGAGGCCGCTGGGTCTGTTTTCCTATGTTAAGGAAACCGAAAACGATCTGGATTTGCCTTGCGTCGCAATGGTTTACGGCGTGCGCGTCAAGTCGTTGTCAAAAGCTTACCCTGAAATGAAAGAACGCAAGCGCAAGTGGATGTCGCGGAAAAAGGCTGCGGCTGCGGTGGATTCGCCTGAGCTGTCGCGCATTTTGCGAGATTTCGATCCCCGTCGGCAACATTGACGCGGCCCGCTGCAAGCGATTGCAAAGCCATTCCCCGCGCCTTACATTTCGCAAACCATGATCAAATATGCTTTGAAATGTGATGCGAACCACAGTTTTGAAAGTTGGTTCCAATCGGCAGATGCCTTCGACAAGTTGAAGGCGGCTGGGCATGTGTCTTGCGCCGTTTGTGGCAGCACGCAGGTCGAAAAAGCGTTGATGAAACCGCGGGTTACAACCGCGCGCAAAAAGGCGGCTGTTCCGGTGGAGGCGCCTGCAGCACCTTCTGAGATGGCCTTGGCCGAGATGCGCAAAAAGGTCGAGGAGAACTCGACCTGGGTTGGTGGATCGTTCGCCAAAGAGGCGCGCGCGATGCATGAAGGCACGTCGCCAGAGCGGGCCATTTGGGGTGAGGCGAATTTTGAAGATGCCAAATCGCTGATCGATGATGGCATTCCGGTGGCGCCCCTGCCATTCGGACCCAAATCCAAAAGCAACTGAGAAGCATCAGATGAACATCGTCATTACCGGAGCCAACCGCGGCATAGGTGCGCGGCTGGCAGATATGTATCGCGCTGGCGGTCATCACGTGATTGGAACAAGCCGCGCGGCGGATGCGGATTATCCATTGGACGTTCGCCAGCCCGAGTCGCATGCGGCCTTTGCGGACAAGCTGGGGGCGCAGGCGATTGATTTGCTGGTTTGCAACGCAGGCGTCTATCTGGACCGGGGGCAGGACTTGGCCTCGGGCTATGACGTCGCGCTTTGGCAAGACGCGTTTGCCGTCAACGTCACGGGCGTTTTCCTGTCCGTTCAAAGCCTCTTGCCGCATCTGTCGCGGTCCAAGGCGCCAAAGATTGCGATTATTTCAAGCCAAATGGCTTCGCACACGCGGGCGCCTGGCGGCTCTTACATCTATCGGTCTTCCAAGGCGGCAGTTTTGAACCTGGGGCGGAACCTGGCCTCTGACCTGCGGGCGCAGGGCATTCCGGTGGGCATTTACCACCCCGGTTGGGTGCAGACAGACATGGGCGGCGCGGCGGCGGATATCGATGTGGATCAATCTGCCCAAGGGCTCATGGCCCGCTTTGACGCGCTTTCGCTTGAGACGACCGGCGTCTTCGAGACTTGGGACGGGCGGGCGCATCCCTATTGAGCCGAGCCTTGCTTGCAGACCACCCCGCAAGGGTCTAAGAGGCCTCCGACGTTAAGAACGGGGACAATATGCCTGTTTTGGTGATGAAATTCGGCGGCACGTCTGTGGCGACCCTGGACCGTATCCGGCGCGCGGCCAAGCGTGTCGGCGTAGAGGTTGCGAAAGGCTATGATGTCATCGTGATCGTGAGCGCTATGGCAGGTAAAACCAACGAGTTGGTTGGATGGGTGAACGAAACCTCGCCTTTGTTCGACGCGCGCGAATACGACGCTGTGGTCAGCTCGGGCGAGAATGTGACCGCCGGATTGATGGCGCTGACATTGCAGGAAATGGAAGTTCCGGCGCGGTCCTGGCAGGGCTGGCAAGTGCCGCTGAAGACGACCTCGGCGCATGGAACGGCGCGGATCGAAGAGATCCCGACCGACAACATAAACGCCAAATTCGCCGAAGGCATGCGGGTTGCTGTGGTTGCAGGGTTCCAGGGTATCAGCCCAGAAGGCCGGATCACCACCTTGGGCAGAGGCGGCTCTGACACGACGGCTGTGGCGTTTGCAGCGGCCTTCGATGCAGAGCGCTGCGACATCTACACGGACGTGGACGGTGTCTACACCACAGACCCACGCGTGTCGCCAAAGGCGCGCAAGCTTGAAAAAATCGCGTTCGAAGAAATGCTAGAGTTGGCGAGCTTGGGTGCAAAAGTTCTGCAGACCCGTTCGGTTGAATTGGCCATGCGGTACAATGTGCGCCTGCGGGTGCTGTCGAGTTTTGAAGAACAATCTGACAATGCGGGCACACTGGTTTGTGCGGAGGATGATATCGTGGAAAGCAATGTAGTGGCCGGCGTGGCCTATAGCCGTGACGAAGCGAAAATGACGCTGGTGAGCGTGGCAGACCGCCCTGGCATCGCCGCCACGATCTTTACAACGCTCAGCGAGGCGGGCGTTTTGGTTGATATGATCGTCCAGAACATCGCCGAGGACGAGCGTACAGATATGACGTTCTCTTGCCCCACAGACCAAGTGACCCGGGCCGAAGCGGCGATGGCCAAGGCCAAGGAAGAAGGTCTGGTCAATTTCCAGGAGCTGATCGCCGACACGGATGTCGCCAAGGTTTCGGTTGTCGGGATCGGGATGCGCTCTCACACCGGGGTGGCGGCCAAGATGTTCCAATGCCTCTCAAGCGAGGGGATCAACATCAAGGTTATCACAACCTCCGAGATCAAGATCTCGGTCCTGATTGATCGCAAATACATGGAACTGGCTGTCCAGGCGCTCCATGATGCGTTCGAGCTGGACAAAGCGGCCTGAGCGATAGGCATATGCGCGGCGGCCAGACAGGAAATCTGGCCTGAACGAGAATTCCCATTTCGTTCTCGGCACCTTCGTGGTGTAAGGTGACGTTCGGACGCAGTCTCGGGAGGACCGGCAATGCCGGACGGGGTGGAATCAGAAAGCCGTAAGTTGCTTGTGCGCTTGCGGGACGCGATGGCGGGCGATGACCCAGGTCAGGCGCGTCTCGACAAGATCACGCATCTTATCGCTGACTCGATGGGCAGCGAAGTCTGCTCCATTTACCTGTTCCGCGACGACGACACGCTTGAATTATGCGCAACCGAGGGTCTGAACCAGGACGCGGTGCACAAAACGCGGATGAAGCTTGGCGAAGGTCTTGTGGGGCGCGTGGCGCGGCGGCGGCAGGTCGTCAACACGGCGAATGCCCCGCAAACGCGCGGCTTTCGGTATATGCCGGAGACCGGGGAAGAGGTTTATTCAAGCTTTATCGGTATCCCGATTCAGCGCCTGGGCGAGTCGCTGGGCGTTTTGGTGGTGCAATCGAAAGAAGCGCGCGAATTCACCACGGATGAGGTCTATGCCCTCGAAGTGGTCGCAATGGTGCTGGCCGAAATGGCCGAGTTGGGCGCTTTTGTTGGCGATGGCGCCGCGCTGAGCGCACGGCATTCGCAACCTGCGTTGTTGCGCGGGATCGTCGCGCAGGAAGGGGCCGCCGAAGGCCACATTTGGCTGCACGAGCCGCGGGTGGTCGTGACAAACCCCGTTGCCGACGACCCACATCGAGAGCTTGAGCGTCTGTCGGCGGCGGTGGATGAGCTGCGCGTCGGCGTGGACAAGATGCTGGCGATGGCGGCTGGTGACCGTGATCAGACCGAAGTTCTGGAAACGTACCGCATGTTTGCCAATTCGAAAGGCTGGATGCGGCGGATGGAGGAAGACATCAGCCGAGGCCTGTCCGCCGAAGCAGCCGTCGAAAAGGAACAATCTCTGGCGCGCGGGCGCATGGGCCAATCCAATGACGCCTATCTGCGCGAGCGGTTGAGCGATTTGGATGATCTGTCGAACCGCCTGCTGCGTATTTTGACGGGGCAGGGGCAGAACACGGGCGCCGAGATGCCAGCGGACCCGATCCTGGTCGCGCGCAACATCGGACCGGCCGAGTTGCTGGACTATGGCCGGTCGCTCAAGGGCATATTGCTAGAGGCCGGTTCCGTCGGCAGCCACGCGGCGATTGTCGCGCGGGCCTTGGCGATCCCGCTTTTGGTGAACGTGGATCGTGTCACCACCGAGGCGTTGAACGGCGATCACGTGATGGTCGACGGTGAGCAAGGCGTTGTGCATCTGCGGCCCGAGGACACGGTTGTCACGGCGTTCCGGGACAAGATGGCGATGGAGGCCGAGGCGCTCAAACGCTACGAATCCATTCGCGACAAACCGGCCGAGACGCTCTGCGGTGCGGTCGTTGGCTTGCAGATGAACGCAGGTTTGATGGCCGATCTGCCGTCGCTGCCGTCGTCTGGGGCCGAAGGTGTTGGGCTGTTTCGGACCGAATTGCAGTTTTTGGTGCGCAACCAGATGCCGCGCCGGACAGAATTGGCCGCCACATATGCCCGTGTGATGGATGCCGCCCAGGGCAAACGGGTTGTGTTTCGAACGCTCGACATCGGGTCGGATAAGGTTCTGCCTTACATGAAACCCAACGAAGAGCCGAACCCGGCCTTGGGCTGGCGCGCCATTCGCGTGGGTCTCGACAAACCTGGCGTTTTGCGGATGCAGCTGCAGGCCTTGATGCGCGCAGCCAACGGGCGGCCTTTGTCGGTGATGTTCCCATTTGTGGCGCAATACGAGGAATACACGCGCGCCCGGGCCGAGGTGGACAAGGCCTATGAACGCGAGCGGCGCTTGGGGCATCCGTTGCCGTCAGACATCGAAATCGGCGCGATGTTAGAGACACCGTCGCTGGCCTTTGCACCGATGAAGTTCTTTGAAGAGGTCGGCTTCTTGTCGATTGGCGGGAACGATTTGAAACAGTTTTTCTTTGCCGCGGACCGCGAGAATGAGCGGGTGCGGCGGCGTTATGACTCGCTCAACGTGTCGTTCCTGAGCTTCATCGAACGGATTGTGGAGCGTTGTGCCATCACCAACACACCGCTGAGTTTCTGCGGCGAGGACGCTGGCCGGCCTGTCGAGGCGCTGTGCCTGGCGTCTATCGGGATGCGGACGTTGTCGATGCGACCTGCATCAATTGGGCCTGTTAAGTCATTGCTTAGACGGTCAAATTTGGAAGAGGTGCGCAAGGTTATCACAGATGCCCGCCATCGCGGTGAAATGTCGGTCAGGCCCGCGATTATGGACTATTTGCGCCAAACCTCATAACTCATATATTTCAACTACTTGCCGGCAAAACCTAAGGTATTCTGCCTGTGATCGCGAATTTGCGAGCCAATGACCTGTGGGTAAGTCGATCTATGCCGCACGTCTTAAACAGACATTCTTGGCAGTTTATCCCCAGTATTTGATCCCAACTATCACAATCCCGACCTTTGCGATATTTGTTCTTCAGCCAATCACCAGCGTTGGAACGCGCCAAATCTAAGCGCTTTTCAACAAAAAAGCCGCACGAAAGCCGCGCGGCGTTTTCCTCAAAGAGGGAACAGAGGCAGTCAGTTTCTAACGCATGTGCCGTGGCCATAGACCTGCGAGTAATATTCGCGGTCGACGCCGTTCAGAACCGCCCCGTTGGTCGCCAGGTTGATGTTCAGGTTGTAATTCACCACGCCATCGGTCACGCGATGTTCAAAACCTTTGTAGTCGAGGCCGACCAGTTTCCACTTCAGTTTGATGCGCTTGGGCGAATAAAGATCAATTTCGGCGTTGATCGGTCGTGCGGACAGTTGTTCGGTGAATTCATCTTTCACAAATGCGACCCATTTGCCGGGTTCTACATCGACGGTGAGGGTTGCGGGCGCTGGGCCGCGCTTGGACCGTTCGGGAAAGGTGCAGGTGAATGCGTCACGTGCCGCCAGCGGCGTCGCGAGTGTGGCGCAGGCCAGCGTTGTCACGAGGATGGATCTGAGGCGAAAAGGAGCACGCATGTGGGGAATCCTATGGCTGATAATTCAACCATAGATCACGCAGCAGCCCCAGGCGCAAGACCCGCAGGTGCCGGATGTGGTGTCGATTTTTTGTAACCTTTAGCGAATGCGCTTTTCGGTTTTTGGATCGAAAAACAACACCTTATCAGCCTCAAAGGATACGGTGACAGCGGTGCCTTCGGGCATGGCAAGATCATCGCGGCTTTCGACGATCAAACGCTCGCCCGTGGGAGTTGCGAGGTAATCGTAAGCCACGCCGCCCAGACGTTCGCGGATGTCCAGGGTGACGTCGCTTTCGCCGGCGGTGATGGCCATATCCTGTGGGCGCATGCCAACGATGACCGTGTTGCCGGGGGCGGGCAGATTGACGTTGGACTGAATCACTGTTCCAGGCAGGGCGGGTACGTCGACCCCTGCCTCGGTGATTTTGCCTTCGACAAAGTTCATCGCAGGCGAGCCGATAAAGCCTGCCACGAATTTGTTGTCAGGGTCTTTGTAAAGATCCATCGGTGCGCCGACCTGTTCAACATAGCCCGCCCGCAGCACGACGATCTTGTCGGCCAGGGTCATCGCTTCGACCTGGTCATGGGTGACGTAGATCATCGTTGCGCCGATTTCCTTATGCAGGCGCGCGATTTCGACGCGCATGTCCACGCGCAGTTCCGCGTCAAGGTTCGACAGGGGCTCATCGAACAAGAAAACCTCGGGGCCACGCACAATTGCGCGCCCAATGGCAACGCGCTGTCGCTGCCCACCCGAGAGCGCGGCGGGTTTGCGATCAAGGTAGTCGTCCAGCTTGAGAATGCGCGAGGCTTCGTTGACCTTGCGCGCGATTTCGTCCTTGGGGACGTTGTTCATCCGCAGACCAAACCCCATATTCTCGCGCACAGTCATGTGCGGATACAGGGCGTAAGTTTGGAACACCATCGCGACACCGCGCTCGGCAGGGTCGACATGGGTGACATTGCGCGCGCCGATATTGATCGCGCCGTCTGAGGTTTCTTCCAACCCGGCGATCATCCGCAGCAACGTGGATTTGCCGCAACCCGAGGGGCCTACAAAAACGCAGAACTCACCGTCTTCGATCTGAAGGTCGACGTTGTGAATCACTTGCACGTCGCCATAGCGCTTGACTGCTTGTTCCAAAGTGACGCCGGACATGGGGCCTCCTTATTCCGTAGGGAATTGCCAGGTTTCCGCCGCATCGGCGATGCCGCGGGCGGTTGATTGAATGAGAGGGGCGAGCTCTGCGAGATCGTCCAATGATTTGCGCGAGGTCGCGGTGGTCACCGACAGCCCGCCCAAAACCCGCCCGCGGGCCGAACAGATCGGAGCAGCGACGCAAATGATGCCGGGTTCATGTTCTTCGCGATCAAAGGCGATGCCTTCGGTTTGAATGGCCGCCAGCTCTGCGCGCAGCTCGGCGGCGCTGCATAATGTGCTGGCGGTGTGCGCAAAAAAGGCCTGACGCGCGATTGCGCTGGCTTGGGCCTCGGGTTCAAGAAAGGCCATCATCGCCTTGCCGACGCCGGTGCAGTATCCTGGGCCGACTTTGCCAGCTTGGCTAAACATTTCAATGGGTTGCTTGGCGTTCCTCTTGTCAACATAGAGGACCTGACCGCCATCGAGTTGCGCAAGATGCACTGTCTCACCCACATCGTCAGAGAGCTTGTCCAGAAAGGGCCGCGCGATGGGTGCCAGCGCCGATTGCCGCCAAGCGGCGTGGGCCAGACGCACCAACCTCAGGCCCGGGGCATAGGTTTGGCGGTCGATGTCATATTGCAAAAGGCCGGTGCCCGTCAGCGATTGCACCAACCTGTAAAGGGTCGCTTTGGGCAGGTAGGAATGCGACAAAAGCTCGGAAAAGCGCACGGGGCGGTCGAAATCGGCGACAAGATCCAGAACCATAGCCGCTTTGGCCACAGTGCCTTCGCCCGGCGTCCCGATTTGGTCGCCCATGTCTCCCCCCTGATTGTTTGGCCGTTTTTTGCGAGAATCTGTTGACCTGAGCAAATACGGTCCGCATAGTTTCATTAGTTGGAAACAGGTTTCACTATGTGGAACCATCTGTCAAAGAAAAAATTGGCAGGACGGAACCAAGGCCAACTGGGAGGAAACCATGATCAAGACTTTGAAGGGTGCGGTCGCCGCACTCGCTCTGACGGCGACGTCTGCCCTTGCGGGCGACCTTGTCATCAACTTTGACGACCTCAACCCGGGCCCGAAGAAGGGCTTTGATGATGCTGTGGCGCAATTCCAAAAGGAAAACCCGGACATCAACGTGATCGTCAACAACAACGACCGCGAAGCGCACAAGACTGCGATCCGCAACTTTTTGACCGCTGACGCGCCTGACGTGACAAGCTGGTATCCCGGCAACCGCATGGCGCCTTTCGTGGATGCGGGCCTTTTCCAGCCGGTTGATGACGTTTGGGAAGAGAACGGATTCAACGAAGACCTCGCCGCGATCAAAGCCACGATGAGCCGTGATGGCAAAATCTGGGGTGTGCCATACAGCTATTATCAGTGGGGCATCTATTACCGCAAAGACATCTTTGACCTGCTTGAGCTGGAAGAGCCTCAGACATGGGACGAGCTGTTGGCAGCCTGTGGCAAGATGAAAGCCAACGGCGTGACGCCGTTCACGATTGGCACCAAGTTCCTGTGGACTGCGGCGGGTGTCTTTGACTACCTCAACCTGCGGACCAACGGTTATGACGTGCACAACGACCTGACCGCCGGCAAGATCAAGTACACCGACCCACGCATCGTGAAGACCTTTGAAAACTGGAAGGTCCTGATCGATGAATGTGGTTTCGTCGACAACCACGCCTCGATGTCCTGGCAGGACGCCATCGCGCCTTTCGCCAATGGCGACGCGGCGATGTATGTGATGGGCAACTTCTCGGTTGATGGCTACAAAAACGCTGGTCTGACCGAAGACCAAATCGACTTTATGCCATTCCCGACAATCGATCCGGCCGTGCCATTGGCCGAAGAAGCGCCTGCGGACGCCTTCTTCATTCCAACAAATGCCAAGAATGTCGAAGACGCGAAAAAGTTCCTGGCCTTTGTGGCGCGCCCTGACGTTCAGACGCAGTGGAACAAGACAATCGGTCAATTGCCGATCAACGCCAAAGCCGAGATCTCTGACGACAAGTTCATTCAAGAAGGCTTTGCCCTGCTGAACTCTGCAACAGGTATCGCGCAATTCTATGACCGTGACGCGCCTGCGGCGATGGCCAAGGCCGGCATGGAAGGCTTCCAAGAGTTCATGCTGGACCCATCCAAGATGATGGCCGTGCTTGAGCGTCTCGATCAAGTACAAGAAGAAGTGTACTAATACCAATGAGTTAGGGCGGGATTGTCCCGCCCTTACTCTCTGCGGAGCGTGGCCTCCGCCCGGCGCGGGCCATCCCGCCATTTTCATAGTTTTTAGCGCTGATCGCGAGGTCGCTTATGTCCGACGTAACGCATGTATCCGCACCAGATGACCGCAGCTGGCTGAGACGCAACAAGCTCGCCGTTGCCCCTTGGATTTTCCTGATCCCCGCACTGGTCTTTTTCGCCATCTATGTGGTGATCCCGATTTTCGAAAGCCTCTGGCTGAGCCTTTACGAATGGAACGGTCTCTACACTGCTGACGGGCAATCGACCGCAACCTGGGTCGGTTTCGATAACTACGTCAAATTGTGGGATGACCCGAATTTCTGGGTCTCACTGCGCAACAACCTCGCCTGGCTGATCCTCTATATGCTCGCCGTTCCAGCGGGGCTGTTTATCGCGTTGTTCCTGAACCAGACTGTCACGGGCATGCGCTTTTATAAGTCCATGTTTTTCTTTCCATTTGTCATCTCGCAGGTGGTCGTGGGCCTGATCTTTGGCTGGTTTTACAACCCGGATTTTGGCGTTGTCGGAACGATCTGGAAATGGGCCTTCTGCGAAGAAACCGTAAACATCCTGGGCAACGCGACCTTCAAATGCTCGCGCCCTGTGCCCGACATCCTTTCCAGCCCGGAATGGGCCACCTACGGCATCATCGCCGCAGGCCTCTGGCCGCAGATCGCCTATTGCATGATCCTCTACCTCACCGGGCTCAACAACGTGGCCGCCGACCAGATCGAGGCCGCGCGCCTTGACGGTGCAAAAGGGTGGCGGATGCTGTGGTTTGTGGTCATCCCGCAGCTGCGCCCGGCGACATTCATTGCGGTCGTCGTGACAGTCATCGGCGCTTTGCGCTCGTTCGACATGATCGCGATCATGACCCAGGGCGGCCCCTTCGGCTCGACCAACGTTTTGGCGCATTACATGTACGAGGTCGCGATCTCGGAATATGGCGAACGCTACGGATACGGATCTGCCGTGGCTTCCGTCCTCTTTGCCATCATGCTCGTCTACATCAGCTATTTCCTGTGGCGGATGTACCAGGATGAAAAGGACAGCCGCTGATGTTTCCCCGTCCGATCGAGAAATCCGGCCCCGGTGCGCAGTTCGCCTATCAGGCCTTTTTGCCCGTCGCTTTGATCCTCTGGCTGTTGCCTCTGCTCGCGATTTTCCTCACGTCGATCCGTTCGGCGCAAGACATCAACTCGGGCAATGTCTTTGGATGGCCCTCGCAATTCAAGATGCTGGAGAATTACACGGCGGTCTTCACCCAATCCGAGGCGGCGCAATACATGCTGAACTCGGTGCTGATCACGGTGCCAACGGTGGCGATTTCCGTGGCCCTTGCCTGTTTGGCTGGCTACGCGCTCGCCATCTACCGGTTCCGTGTGGCTGTGCCGCTCTTCTTCCTCTTCGTTGCGGGCAACTTTATCCCGTTCCAGATCCTGATGGTGCCGGTGCGTGATATGTCCGTTCAAACGGGTCTCTACGACACCATTGCCGGTCAGTTTCTGTTTCACGCCGCCTTCCAAACCGGGTTCTGCACGCTCTTTATGCGCAATTTCATCAAGGCCTTGCCCTTTGATCTGATCGAAAGCGCCCGCATCGAAGGCGTCGCGGAATGGAAGATCTTCTGGTACGTTGTCTTGCCGCTTGTGCGCCCCGCCATCGCAGCCCTCGCGGTGCTGATCTTCACCTTCGTCTGGAACGATTTCTTTTGGGCCAACGTGCTGACCCAAGGCGAATCCGCCAAGCCGATCACGGCAGGCGTGCGGGCCTTGAACGGGCAATTCGTCAACAATTGGCACTTGGTGTCGGCGGCCTCCTTGCTGGCTGCGGTGCCGCCTGTGTTCATGTTTTTCCTGATGCAGCGGCATTTTATCGCCGGATTGACTTTGGGGGCTGTGAAATGATCCGCCAAATGTTTGCTTGGATTTTCGGCATCAAAGCGCATCCAGACGTGTCATTCGCGCGCGCGGCGCACCCTCGCGACTTTCCGTCTGGACAGGCCCGCCAGATAGCGCTAACGCGGCCTCAGTCCCCGGCGCATATTGCGAACGGGCACCCCCCCAAACTATTGGATTTCGGCCGATGACAAAGATCACCTTTATTGGTGCCGGCAGCACCATATTCATGAAGAACATCATCGGGGATGCGCTGCATTACCCCGCGCTCTCAGACGCCACAATCGCGCTGATGGACATCGATCAGACGCGCCTGGCCGAAAGCGAGCTGGTGGCGAAAAAGCTGGTCGCCTCCCAAGGCGCCGCGGCCCAGGTCGAGACATTCACCCAGCAACGCGCCGCCCTCGACGGTGCCGATTTCGTCGTCGTCGCCTTTCAGATCGGCGGCTACAAGCCCTGCACCCTGACCGACTTTGACATTCCCAAACGCTATGGCCTGCGCCAAACGATCGCTGACACGCTGGGCGTGGGGGGCATCATGCGGGGCCTGCGGACCGTGCCGCATCTGTGGTCAATTTGCGAAGACATGCGCGCGGTCTGCCCGGATGCGCTGATGCTGCAATACGTCAATCCAATGGCGATCAACACCTGGGCAATCACCGCGCAATATCCCGATATTAAACAGGTGGGCCTGTGCCATTCCGTGCAAGGCACCGCCGAAGAGCTCGCCCGCGACTTGGGCATTCCGGTCTCTGACCTGCGGTACCGCGCAGGTGGCATCAATCACATGGCCTTCTATCTCGATCTCGAGATGCGCACAGACACGGGCTGGCGCGACGCCTATCCGGCCCTGCAACACGGCTATCGCGAAGGGCGCTTCCCCACAGCAACCGGCGCCAACCCCCGCTGCCCCAACCACGTCCGCTACGAAGTGATGAAGCACTTCGGATATTTCGTGACCGAAAGCTCTGAACATTTTGCCGAATATACACCCTGGTTCATCAAATCAGGCCGGCCCGATCTGATCCAACGCTTCGGCATCCCGCTCGACGAATATCCGACCCGCTGCGAAGAACAGATTGCAGAGTGGAGAGACCAAGCGCAAAGCCTCAAAACCGCCGCGCGGATCGACCATGACAAAAGCCACGAATACGCTGCCACCATCATGAATTCGGTCGTCACCGGCACGCCATCGGTCATCTATGGCAACGTCGCCAACCACGGCCTGATCCCGCAATTGCCCCAAGGCTGCGCCGTCGAAACCCCGTGCCTCGTCGACGGCAAAGGCATCCAGCCAACCGCCGTGACCGACATCCCGCCTCAGTTGATTGCGATGATGCGCACGAATGTAAACGTCCAAGAGCTCACCGTGCACGCCTTGCTCAACCAAGACCGCGAGGCGATCCACCACGCCGCGATGCTTGATCCACATACAGCAGCCGAGCTGGACCTCGACCAGATCCGCAATCTGACCAACGATCTGATCACCGCACATGGCGATTGGATGCCCGCTTGGTTGCGCACGGACAAAGCCGCATGACCGATCTGCTTCTTTTGGACCCAAATACTCCCGCCGGAGGCGTCCACACCGGCCCACAGCGGCTCCGCCCGCACAATGAGCTTGCCCAATGAACACATTCGCAACCTTCCATGATCTCAAAGACGCCAGCGTCTTTATCACTGGCGGCGGCTCCGGCATCGGCGCCTCTTTGACCGAAGGCTTTCTCGCCCAAGGCGCCAAGGTCGCCTTTGTCCAACGCTCTGACGCCAGCGGGTTTTGCGATGAAATGGCAGAGAAATTCGGCGCCCGCCCGCTCTATCTGCCCTGTGACATCACCGATGTCACAGCACTCCAGGCCGCGATGGCCCAGGCCGCCGAAGCGCATGGGCCGATCACGCGGCTGGTGAACAACGCAGCCAATGACACACGTCACAAAACGCCCGACACCAGTGTCGAAGAGTGGGATTTGGGCCAGGCGGTCAATTTGCGCCCGCATTTCTTCACCGCTCAGGCCGCAGCGCCGGGGATGAAGGCCAATGGCTATGGCGCGATCGTCAATTTCTCCTCGATCAGCTACATGATGGGCAATGAGGGCTACCCAGGCTATGTGGCCGCCAAGGCCGGCATCACCGGGCTGACCCGTGGCTTGGCGCGCGAGCTGGGGCCAGATGGCATTCGGGTCAATGCGCTGATGCCGGGGTGGGTCTTGACCGACCGGCAGATGGATCTCTGGGCGACGCCAGAAGGGCTCAAGGCGCATCTGGATCGCCAATGCCTGCCCGAACATCTCGCCCCGCGCGACATAGTCGAAGCGACGCTTTTTCTGTCGTCCGAGGCAAGCCGGATGATGACCGGACAGGCCCTTGTGGTCGACGGTGGCGTGGTGGTGACGGGATGACAAACGTGGCCTGGATTGCGGTTGACTGGGGCACCTCGCGGTTGCGGGGCTGGGCCATGTCAGCGGACGATCAGGTCATCGAAGCCCGCAGCAGCGATGACGGTATGGCCGGGTTAAACCCCGCCGATTTCGCGCCGGTTCTGGTGCGCCTGATGGGCGATTTCCTCAGCCGCGAACGTATGCCCGTTGTGGCCTGTGGCATGCTGGGCGCGCGTCAGGGCTGGGCCGAGGCGGATTACGCCAGCGTGCCCTGCGCCCCGCCTCAGATCGGCGCAGCCACGCGCGTGCAAGACGCCGCGTTTGATGTCGCGATCCTGCCTGGGGTCAAACAACACAGCCCCGCCGATGTCATGCGTGGGGAAGAGACGCAAATCGCGGGCTTTTTGCGGGGGCATGGCGATTTTGACGGGGTGATCTGCTTGCCGGGGACGCATACGAAGTGGGTGCATATCTCTGCGGGGGAAATCGTGAGCTTTCGCACCGCGATGACGGGTGAGCTGTTTGGTGTTCTGAAAAACCACAGCATTCTGCGTCATGCCCTCGGCCAGGGCTGGGACGAGGCCGCTTTTGCCGCAGGGCTGGACAGCAGCCTCTCCAAGCCAGAGGGTCTGGCCACTCAGCTGTTTGGGCTGCGGGCCGAGAACCTTTTGCATGGCTTGGACGCAGCCGCCGCCACGGCCCGTCTTTCGGGCCTTTTGATTGGTGCCGAACTTGCCTCGATGAAGCCCTATTGGCTGGGTCAGCGCGTTGCCTTGATCGGGGCGCCCGCGCTCTGTGCGCGCTATGCAGCGGCACTCAAAACCCAAGGCGTTCCAACCGAAACCGCCAATGGCGAAGACATGACATTGGCCGGGCTGATCGCGGCCCGCACACAAGGACGTATCGCTGCATGAGCCGCCCAATCATTGCAATTTTGCGCGGCATCACGCCGAGTGAGGCCGGTGCCATCGCTCAGGAACTTGTGGCAGCGGGCATTGACCGCATCGAAGTTCCCCTGAACTCGCCCGAGCCCTATGACAGTATCGCAGAGATGTTGGCCCAGGTTGGCGACGTCGCCCAGGTGGGGGCGGGCACAGTCCTAGAGGTGCCGCAGGTCGAAAGGCTGGCGTCAATTGGTGCGCATATGATCGTCTCACCGGACACGAATGCCACAGTGATTATGGCGACCAAAGCTTTGAATTTGCTTAGCTTTCCGGGGTGCTTTACGCCCACGGAGTGCTTTACGGCGCTGGCTGCGGGTGCCGATGGGCTCAAGCTCTTTCCGGCCTCGCATCTTGGTCCCTCCGGGTTGAAGGCCGTCAAAGCGGTGCTGCCGGCGGGGACGGAAACCTATGCCGTCGGCGGCGTGGGCGCCGAGGACTTTGGCACCTGGCGGGCGGCGGGTATCACCGGCTTTGGCATTGGCTCGGCGCTCTATGCGCCGGGGATGACCGCAGGCGACGTCCGCAAACGTGCAGACGCGCTTGTTGCGGCGTGGGATGCGGAGTGATCGATGCCGGTTTTTTCTGACACAATCTGCCAATTGGGCGAGGGCCCGCTTTGGCATCCGACGCGGGCTCAGTTTTTCTGGTTCGACATTTTGGGCAAACGCCTGCTGACCAAAGTCGACGGTGACGAAAGCCATTGGCAATTCGACAGCCATTTCAGTGCTGCGGGCTGGGTCGATGTCGATACGCTCTTTCTGGCAAGCGAGCGTGCGTTTTGGACCTTTGACATCCCCTCGGGCAAATTGACTGAACTGGCCGCATTGGAGGCTGATAATCCGATCACGCGGTCAAACGATGGGCGCGCTGACCCGTTTGGCGGCTTTTGGATCGGCACAATGGGCAAACAATCCGAGCCTCGGGCCGGGCGCATTTGGCGCTATTACAAGGGCGAGGTACGCGAACTGTTCAATGGGATCACCGTCAGCAACTCTATCTGCTTTAGCCCTGATGGCACGACGGCCTATTTTGCGGACACGCTGAACAGTCGGATCGATCAAGTGCGGCTAGACCCTAAGGACGGCTGGCCTGTTGGCGCGCCAACGCCTTTCGTGGATGTCAAAGCGGAACGGCTTTTCCCTGACGGGTCTGTTGTGGATGCCGAAGGCAATCTGTGGAACGCGCAATGGGGCGCTGCGCGGGTGGCCTGCTATGGCTGGGATGGCCAGTTGAAAGACACGATCGATTTCGCGGCGAAACAGATCTCTTGCCCCGCGTTTGGAGGGCCTGGATTGGCGACGTTATACGCGACGTCTGCGGCGGTGGGCGTCGAAGGGCCTGAGGACGGGAAGACATTTTTCGCGACACCGGGCGTGACCGGTCAGGCAGAACATCAGGTGCTTTTGTGAAACGCGCGCTTGGGGTTTGCTATTACCCAGAACACTGGCCCGAAACCCAATGGCCTGACGATGCCGCGCGGATGGTTGACCTGGGCCTGCGCTATGTTCGGATCGGAGAGTTCTCTTGGAGCGTTCTTGAACCGGAACCCGGCGATCTGCAGTGGGGTTGGCTGGACCGCGCGTTTGAGGTTTTGTCCGCCGCCGGTCTTCAGATCGTGCTGGGCACGCCCACAGCCACGCCGCCCCGCTGGATGCTGGACAAACATCCCGACATGCTTGCCTGGGATGCAGATGGTCGCCCCCGCGGCTTTGGCTCTCGCCGGCACTATTGCTTTTCGCATCAAGGCTATCTGTCAGAATGCCAGCGGATCACAGCCCTGATGGCCGAACGCTATGGGCGCCATCCGGCGCTTTATATGTGGCAAACGGATAATGAATATGGCTGCCATGACACCACGTTCAGCTATTCGCCCGCCGCCCGCCTTGCGTTTCAGAAATGGCTGGAGGCGCGGTACGAAACCATCGATGCGCTGAATGCGGCCTGGGGCAATGTCTTTTGGTCGATGCACTACAACCGCTTTGATCAAATTGATCTGCCCAATTTGACGGTGACCGAGCCGAACCCAAGCCATGCGCTTGATTTCAGGCGCTTTTCGTCAGATCAGGTGCGGGCGTTTAACCAGGTTCAGGTCGCAGAAATCCGGCGGCATTCGACGGCGCCGATTTCGCATAACTTTATGGGGCGGGTGACAGATTTTGATCACTTTGCCTTGGGCTCGGATATCGAGGTCGCGACATGGGACAGCTATCCGCTTGGGTTTCTGGAAGACCGCGCAGGCGCCTCTGCGGCGCTGCAAATGGATTGCGCACAGCAAGGCGACCCGGATTTCCAAGCCTTTCACCATGACCTCTATCGCGCGGTCTGTGGCGGGCGCTGGTGGATCATGGAGCAACAGCCCGGACCAGTGAATTGGGCGCCACATAACCCCGCGCCGTTGCCGGGGATGGTGCGCTTGTGGACGTGGGAGGCCTTTGCCCACGGGGCCGAAGCGGTCAGCTATTTCCGCTGGCGTCAGGTCCCCTTTGGGCAAGAGCAAAATCACGCAGGGCTGCTGCGCCCCGACAGCAACGAGGCTGCTGGATTTGCAGAGGCCAAAGCCGTCGCATCCGAGCTTTTGGACGCGCCAGAGGTGCAGGCGGGCACCGCACCCGTCGGCTTGATTTTCGATTACGACGCAGAAGCGGCCTGGGCGGTACAGCCGCAGGGCGCGGGGCTGAGCTATTTCGATTTGGTCTACCAGACCTACCAAGGGCTGCGCCGTGCGGGCCAGTCCGTCGACATCTTGCCCCCCACAACACGCGACTTTTCGGCCTATGCGATTGTCTTTGCGCCCGGACTGGCGCATCTGCCGCCAGATTTGGGCCGCGCCTTGTCAGAGACGCCCGCGCGGGTGGTCCTGGGCCCGCGGGCCGGTGCCCTGACCGAGAGCTTTGCGATCCCGGCGGATCTGCCACCTGCGATCCCGGGCGCACCGTGCAAAGTGGCGCGGATCGAGACGATCCGGCGCGACACGCCCCGCGCGCTGAAAGGTGGCGGGGCTGCGATCCATTGGGTCGAAACCTTGGAGGGAGGCGCGCCGGTTTTGTCCCTTGTGGACGGCAGCCCGGTTGCTGTGCGCGCACAAGAGGGCGGGCCGCTTTATCTTGGGGCGTGGCTGGATGCCGAAGCGATGGATCGGCTGATGTATCTGGTGCTGGAAGAGGCGGGCCTGCGGGTTTGGCGGCTGCCGGACGAGCTGCGGATGCGCGAGACGCAGACGGAGCGGTTTTTCTTTAACTACGGGGCGCATCCCGTCAGCTGGCGGGGTCGCGACCTGGGCGCGGCAGATATGCGGCGCGAGGACAAGGCGGTGCCGATTTAAATGGGATCGCATGGCCTTTGGCCATGCGACTGGGTGGGGGCTCTGCCCCCACACCCCCGGGATATTTAGCGCCAAAAGAAAGGCTTAGACGGATACGGCCTGGTAGAGCGTGTCGCGGTCAATCTCGGCGGCGCTGCCTTGCAGTTTTTCCGCGCCGCGTTCGAGAACGACGAAGTGATCGCCAAGATCAAAAGCGAAATCGAAGAATTGCTCGACCAGGACGATGGCCATATCGCCTGCGTCGCGGAGTTTGCCGATGACGGTTCCGATTTGCTGGATGATGTTGGGTTGGATGCCCTCGGTGGGTTCGTCGAGCAAAAGCAGTTTTGGGCGGGTCACAAGGGCGCGCGCGATGGCCAATTGTTGCTGTTGTCCGCCAGAGAGGTCGCCGCCGCGGCGATTTAAGAAATCGGCGAGAATTGGGAAGAGCTCGAAGATGTCATCGGGGACGTGGCGCTCTGATTTTGGCAAACAGGCAAAGCCTGTTTCGAGGTTTTCGCGGACTGTGAGAAAGGGAAAGATTTCCCGGCCCTGGGGAACGTAGGCCACGCCTTTTTGAGCCAGGGTATGTGCGCTGGCGCGGTCGATGACCTCGCCATCCAGTTCATAGGTGCCGCCGCTGCGGGGATGGGTGCCTGAGATCGCTTTGAGCAGGCTGGTCTTGCCGACGCCGTTGGTGCCCATGACGCAGGTGACTTGGCCGCGGGCCGCCGAGAGCGAGACGCCATGCAGGATCTGGCTGCCGCCGTAATGCAGGGTGATGTCGGAGAGTGCGAGGGTCTTATCGGCCAAGGTATACCTCGATGACGTCTTCGTTTGATGTGACATGGTCGATGGAGCCTTCAGCCAGGACCGCGCCTTCGTGTAGGACGGTGACTTTGCAATCGAGGCGGCGCACGAAGTCCATGTCGTGTTCGACCACGACGACGGCGCGGGTTTTGGCGGCTTCGACCAGGATGTCGGTTGTGTGTTCACGCTCGGTCGGGGTCATGCCTGCGGCGGGTTCGTCGACGAGCAAGAGCTGGGGGTCTTGGGCCAGGAGCATGCCAATTTCGAGCCATTGCTTTTGGCCGTGGCTGAGCTCGCCGGATTTGCGGTGGAGCGCGCCCGATAGGCCGATTTGGGCTGCGAGGTCGGCGACTTTGGCGTGATCTTCGGATTTGGGGCGAAAGCTGAGGACGGACCAGGGGCCGCGGGCATTTTTGAGGGCGAGCATCAGGTTATCGGCGACGGATTGGTCTTCGAAGACCGTTGGCCTTTGGAATTTGCGTCCGACACCGGCTTGGGCGATTTGGCTTTCTGACATGCTGAGCAAGGATTGGGATTTTGCGCCCCAGATCACGCGGCCTTCGTCGGGGCGGGTTTTGCCGGTGATGATATCCATGAAGGTGGTTTTGCCCGCGCCGTTTGGTCCGATGACGGCGCGGAGTTCGGCGGGGCCGATTTGAAAGGAGAGGTTGTTGATGGCTTTGAAGCCGTCAAAGGAGACCGAAACGCCGGAAACTTCGAGAAGTGTGCTCATGTTAGGCGGGTCCTAGG
>CAZYQC010000011.1:69963-71995 GCA_964649815.1 uncultured Rhodobacterales bacterium
TGGAGAGGTCCCGGCTCGGGGGCCGGGAAGGTTTGGGGTGGGATCATTTTTCGGCCTCCTCTTCGCGCAGAGCGCCGGCGTCAGGGCCGAGGTCGGCGCCGTGGCGGTCGGGGCTGCGGCGGTCAGTGATCAGATCGAAGAGGCCGCCGATGCCGCGGGGGGCGAAAAGGGTCACGGCGACAAAGGAGAAGCCCAGCAGCACCGTCCACCAATCGACCCATTGGATCGTGTAGATGCCCAAGTTCACGTCTGGCGCCTGGCCGCCGGTGAACCAGGTTGACAAAAGGGAGACGAATGCAGCGCCGATGACCGCGCCGTAGAGGCGACCGCGGCCGCCGATGGCAACCCAGACGGCCAGGTAGATCGAGGCGATGGGGGCAATCTCGGCGGGGTTCACGATGCCTGCTTGGGGGTAGTAGAGCGCGCCTGCGATGGCAGCAAGGATCGCGGTGAACGTGAAAATGAAGAGTTTGAAGCCTTCGACGGAATAGCCCAGGAAGCGCACGCGGGCCTCGTCGTCGCGAATGGCGCGAATGACGGAGCCAAATTTGCCGGAGACGACCCAGGCGCAGAGGACGTAAGCCGCGCCCAAAGCGAGAGCTGAGGCCCAGAAGAACCACATGGAGACGATAGATTGTGGCGTCTCATCGAGACCGGGCAAATTCTGCAGACCCGAGAGGCCATTGTTGCCGCGCAGCCCGCTGTCGTTTTGGAACAGATAGAGCGAGAGGGCGAGGGTCATGGCCTGGGTAAGAATCGAGAGATAGACGCCTGTGACGCGGCTGCGGAAGGCGAGCCAGCCGAAGACGAGCGCGATCAGACCGGGGACAAGGACGACGGCGGCGAGTTGGAGGGGCAGAGAATGGGAAAAAGCCCAGATGGGCGGAAATTCGGATGCGCCAACCACGCCGAAGATCTGGGTGGCGATGCCGTCTGAGATCTCTTGCGGTGTTGGGGGAAGGGGGGCTGCGGCGAGGCTTTGGGCGACGATGAGCTCGGTCCGGGCATACATCAGCCACATGCCAATCGCGTAGCCGCCCAAGCCAAAGAAGGCCATGTGACCCAGGCTGAGGATGCCGCAATAGCCCCAGACCAGATCCATTGCGAGGGCGACGAGGCAGAGGCACAGGGTCTTGCCGAGGGTTTTGACAAAGCTGGTGGAGATCGTGCCGATGCCGAAGCCTTCGGCCAACACCGTGACGCCAAGGGTGAACATGGCAAGGCACGCGATAAAGATCAAAACCGACGGGTGGCGCAACAGAAAGGGGCCTGCGTTTTGCGGGGGCGTTGCCCCCACACCCCCAGAGTATTTGGGTCCAAAAGAAGTTGGAGAGGCGCTGTCGGTGGGCATGACTTAGGCTTCCGCTGCGCGGCCTTTGAGGGCGATGATGCCTCGGGGCCGGAATTGGATGAAGAGAATGATGAAGAGGATCATGTAGGTTTGCGCGGCAAGGGTGTTGGAGGGGTTCAACCACTCGATCCCTTTTTGCAGGGTGCCGACAAGGGTGGCGCCCAGAAGTGTGCCCCAGATATTGCCAACGCCACCGACCACGACGGTCATGAAGGATTGAACGATGTAGTCGGCGCCCATTTCGGAGGTGACTTTGGCATAGAGGCCAATGGCGACGCCGGCGATGCCCGCGATGCCAGAGCCGAAGCCGAAGGTGAGCATGTTGATGCGGTCGGGGTTGATGCCCATTGAGGCGGCCATGCGGGGGTTTTGGGTGACGGCGCGGACCTCTAGCCCCAGGCGGGTGCGGTTCATCACGAAGAGGAAGAGGGCGAGGAAGAGGAGGGCGAGGACGAAGATCGCGATGCGGATGTAGCTGATTGACACGATGTCGTTGAGAACCCAGGAGCCGTCGAGCCAGGCGGGGGCAGTGAGCGGGCGCGCCTGGGTGCCGAAGATGTTTTTGGCGAGCTGTTGCAGGGCGATGGAGACACCAAAGGTTGCCAGCCGCGTCTCGCGCGGGCGGTGATAGCGCCCGCGGATGCCGAGGCGCTCCATCGCGCGGCCTGCCGCAACGGTGAC
>CAZYQC010000012.1:0-62425 GCA_964649815.1 uncultured Rhodobacterales bacterium
GTATTCACCGCTCGAACCTGGTTGGTATGGGCGTGATCCCGTTCGAGTTCACTGGCGGCGATACGCGCAAGACACTGGGGCTGACCGGCGAAGAGACCGTGTCGATCCACGGTCTTGATACCATTCAGCCGCTGCAAGAGGTGCCCTGCACCATCACGATGGGCGATGGCAGCGTGAAAGAGATCACGCTGAAGTGCCGGATCGATACGGCGATCGAGATCGAATACATCGAACATGGTGGCGTTCTGCATTACGTCCTGCGCAACCTCGCGAAGGCCGCCTAAGCGCGCAAGATCTGGGCCCGTGCGGTGTCGTGCGGGCCTTTGATCGGGGCTTGTGTCCGTTGGATTAAAGGGGCTTTGCCCGTTTGCCTTATTTTAGGGGGGCTTTGCCCAATTGATTGATTTTGGGGGGCTTTGCCCCCCGGGACGCGCCTATCGGCGCTCCCCCCCAGAGTATTTTTATCCAAAAGAAGACCATAGGCGCGTGAGTGTGGGCGCTTGACCCCTGGCTTAGGTGGGTCAAGGGTGGGCGCATGCGGTTGTTGCGTCAAAATCGGTCTTTTCGGATGCTCTTTTCCGCGACAGCGGTGTCGAATTTGGGCGATGGCGTTTCGGCGCTGGCGTTTCCGTGGCTGGCGACGCTGATCACGCGCGATGCCAGTCTCATTGCCTTGGTGGCTTTTGCAACGAGCCTGCCGTGGCTTTTGGTGTCCATCCCGGTTGGTGTTCTGGTGGATCGCTATGATCGGCGCTTGTTGATGGTGCAGGCCGATACATTTCGGCTGTTGCTCACCTGCGGCGTTATTGCGTTGATTTTCTCGGCGCAGTCTTTGCCGCCTGAGGGGCAAGAGCTGCGCTATATTCTGGCGTTGTCGGGGCTTGCGCTGTTGTTGGGCACGGCAGAAGTTGTGCGGGACAATGCGGCGCAGACGGTTCTGCCGGCCCTGGTCGCAAAACCTGATCTGGAAGAAGCCAACGGGCAATTGTGGAGCATCGAACAGGTCATGGGGGCCTTTGTCGGGCCGCCGTTGGCGGGTCTGTTGATTGCCTGGGCCGTGCCTGCACCCTTTGCGCTGGATGCGGTGACCTTTGGGATCGCCGCCTTTTTGGTCTATTGCATCGCCTTGCCCAAGCGGGCGCCGGCGCCTGCGCGGCGCATTTGGCCGCAGATCGTGGAAGGGTGGCGGTTTATGGCTGGGCATGCCGCCTTGTTGCGCTTGGCGCTTATGCTGGGGTTGATCAATGCGTTCAGCACGATGACCTTCACCATCTTGATCCTCTATTCGCAAGATGTGCTGGGGCTGAATGCGGTGGGCCACGGGGTGATGATGACGGCAGGCGCCGCAGGCGGTGTCATCGGAGGCATTCTGGGGCCGCATATCGCCCGACGCCTGGGTCCGCAGCGGAGCGTGTTGACCGCTTTGGCGATGATGGTGATCCCCTTTGGCATCCTTTTTGCGACCTCGAACCCTTGGGTCGCCGGGTTTGCCTTGTTTCTGGAAATGACCATCGCGCTTTTGTGGAACATTGTGACGGTGTCTTACCGGCAGCGCTTGATCCCCGATGCGCTTTTGGGGCGGGTTAATGCGCTTTATCGCTTTTTTGGCTGGGGTATGATGCCTTTTGGCGCTTTGATCGGCGGATGGTTGGTGAGCCTGGGCGAGCCGAGCCTGGGGCGCGAATTGGCCATTCGCGTGCCTTTTGCGGTTGGCGCAATCGGGTCGATGACGCTCTTTGCCTATGGGCTGTGGCGCTTGCGGTTGTAACGAAAATGGCCGCCCGGGCGGGGCGGCCATTCATATGTCATGCACACAAGCCAGCCTTAGTCGTCGCGATGGACTTTTTCGCGCCGCTCGTGGCGTTCTTGTGCCTCGAGGCTCATGGTGGCGATTGGGCGCGCATCCAGGCGTTTGAGCGAAATCGGCTCGCCCGTGACGATGCAATAGCCGTATTCACCTTCGTCAATGCGGCGCAGGGCGGCATCGATTTTGGCAACCAGCTTGCGCTGTCGGTCGCGCGTGCGCAGCTCAAGCGCGCGGTCCGTTTCCTCGCTGGCGCGGTCAGCCACGTCAGGAATGTTGCGCGTGCCGTCTTGCAGCCCTTCGATTGTGTCTTTGCTGCCCGCCAGAAGTTCTGATTTCCAGTTCAGCAGTTTGCGGCGGAAGTATTCGACCTGCCGGTCGTTCATGAATGGTTCGTCTTCGGCAGGGCGGTAGTCGTCTGGAAGAAAAACTTCCTGCTTCATTGCGTTCCCCTCAATACGACTGGCTTCGACCATGGCGAAAATCCTTAATTTTGACCCCCGCGAGCTCTTGCCAGCTCCCATGCCGCAGCGTCTATACCCGCGCGTGGGGATTGTCACTACACAATCCCACACCAGATTGGCTAAAAGCCACTGACATCAATGACGATTGCTACTGCAGGGAGCAGACATGAAATTCCAAGGCACCGACGCATATGTCGCCACAGACGATCTGACCATCGCCGTAAACGCGGCCGTGACGCTGGAGCGTCCCCTGCTGGTCAAAGGCGAGCCTGGCACGGGCAAGACCGAATTGGCCAAACAGGTCGCCGAAGGTCTGGGACTGCGGATGATCGAGTGGAACATCAAATCGACCACGCGCGCCCAGCAAGGTCTTTATGAATATGACGCCGTTTCCCGCCTGCGCGACAGCCAGCTGGGCGAAGAAAAGGTGCATGACGTCAAGAACTACATCAAAAAGGGCAAGCTTTGGGAGGCGTTCGAGGCCGAGGAAAAGCTGGTTCTGCTGATTGATGAGATCGACAAAGCCGATATCGAGTTTCCAAACGACCTGCTGCAAGAGCTCGATAAGATGGAGTTCTTTGTCTACGAGACCGGTGAGACCATCAAGGCAAAGCAACGCCCGATCGTGATCATCACATCGAACAATGAAAAAGAACTGCCCGATGCTTTTTTGCGGCGCTGCTTTTTCCACTATATCCGCTTTCCAGACATGGAGACGATGAAGAAGATCGTCGAAGTGCATCACCCTGGCATCAAGGAAGGTTTGCTGACCACCGCGCTGACGCAGTTTTTCGAAGTGCGCGAACAGGCGGGCCTCAAGAAAAAGCCCTCAACCTCCGAAGTGTTGGATTGGCTGAAATTGCTGCTTGCCGAAGACATGACGGCGGAAGATTTGAAATCAAACGGCGCGAGCGCTTTGCCCAAGCTGCATGGCGCCCTGTTGAAGAACGAACAAGACGTTCACCTGTTTGAGCGTCTGGCCTTTATGGCGCGCGGTCAGTCGCGGGGCTGATTGCGGCGCGGCGGGGCTGCGCATCCTCAATCCCAGAGCTTTGACTTGTATTGTTTCCGCTCTGGGGACACAGTGTTGAAACGTGTTTAATTTGAGGCACTTGCCATGTTTCCGCCGCATTCCCCGCCTACCCGTCACATTCATGGGCGATCCCAGCCGCAATGTGACGAGTAAATGGCGCAATTGGTATGACAAACAGGCCAGAAGTTTTGGTTCGGCCCCTAGAGGCCAAAGATCGCGCGGCTTGGGATCGCCTGTGGAACGCCTATCTGGCGTTTTACGAAACAAGCAGACCCGAAGAGATCTATGACGCCTATTTTGCGCGTCTGCTGGGCGATGACCCACAGGATTACAACGGGTTGGTCGCCGAAGTCGACGGTGCGGTCGTTGGTTTGACCCACTACCTGTTTCACCGGCACGGCTGGCGGATTGAAAATGTATGTTATCTTCAGGATCTGTTTGCAGATCCATCGGTGCGCGGCCTCGGCGTTGGCCGGGCGCTGATCGAAGGCGTTTACAAAGAGGCTGACGCGGCGGGGGCACCGGCGGTCTATTGGTTGACGCAAGAGTTTAATCATGACGCACGGCGGCTCTATGACCGGATTGGTCAGCTGAGCCCTTTTATCAAGTACGACAGAAAGTAACGCATGTTCCGCCTTTTGATTGCCCCTCTTCTTTTGCTGGCGGTTGCCGCTTGTGCGCCTGTTGCGCCCGCGGAAACCGCGACGCGCGCAGAGATTGCCGACAGCACTTTGCCGCCTATGAAGGCGTTCAACCGGGCGCAGCCACAGATGCAGGCGGTCTCGAACAAAGATCTGGTGCGCGATTTCATCGATCTGAGTTTTCAGCTGGAAAGCGGGCGCACGTTGCCGATCTTTACGCGGTTTCGCGAGCCGATCAAAGTGCGGGTCACTGGGGCGGCGCCCGCCTCTTTGAACCGGGATCTGGCGCAATTGCTGCTGCGTTTGCAGCGCGAAGCGGATATCGACATTCGCCAGGTCGGCTCGGGCAAGCCTGCGAATATCACGATCCAGGCAGTGTCCCGGTCGGACATCCGCAAAGCGTTGCCGCAGGCCGCGTGTTTCGTGGTGCCGAATGTCTCGTCGCTGAGCGAGTTCAAATCCGCGCGCCGCACCTCCAAGACAAGCTGGACGCAGTTGAAGATCCGCGAAAAGCTGGCCATTTTCGTGCCCGCTGACGCGGCTCCGCAGGAAATTCGGGATTGCCTGCACGAAGAGCTTGCCCAAGCCATCGGGCCGCTGAACGATCTCTATCGCCTGCCGAATTCCGTCTTTAACGACGACAATGTGCATGCCGTTCTGACCGGCTATGACATGCTGATGCTGCGGGCGTATTATGCGCCTGAATTGCAAATGGGCATGACCCGCGCCGACGTCGAGGCAGCCTTGCCAGCCGTTTTTGCCCGCCTGAACCCACAAGGAGAGGCGTTGGCGCCACGCTATGCCACCAAGACGCCGAAAGGCTATGTCGATGCCATTCAAACCGCATTGGGCCCAGGGGCATCCGCAAGTGCGCGGCTGAACGCTGCGAACACGGCCCTTGCCATCGCGGTCGAGGCCGGTTGGACAGATCATCGCCGGGCCTTTGCCCATTACGCAAAAGGCCGCCTGATGCAGACCTCTGATCCACGGGGCGCTTTTGCGAATTTCCAAGCCGCGAACCAGTTTTATGCCCAGACCCCGGGGACAGATTTGCACCGGACCTATGTAGCGACGCATCTGGCCGCGCATGCGATTTACCGCGGCGCGGGGCAACAGGCGCTTTCGACAC
Source organism: uncultured Rhodobacterales bacterium (assembly GCA_964649815.1). Taxonomy (GTDB): domain Bacteria; phylum Pseudomonadota; class Alphaproteobacteria; order Rhodobacterales; family Rhodobacteraceae. Next base: position 5,072 of record CAZYQC010000012.1, read on the forward strand.
TGGACGGCAAAACCACGCATGCTGTGGCGGGCGAAAACGCAGCCCTGTTGTCGACTGTGATGCTCTTGCAAGCGGAAGCCTTGGAAATCAGCGGCAACGCGGACCAAGCGCGCAGCGTCAGACTGGACAGCTTGGGGTGGGCGCGGTACGGCTTTGGCCCTGATTGGGCCGTACGTGCAAAGATACATGAGATCCGTGCGCTGAGCCCCGCAAACGGCTGAGGAACGCATGATCATCATATTCGCGGCGCTTGCTGGCGCAGTGATCGGGGGGATTACCGCCCGTCGTCGTAAAGGCAACGGTTTGGACATCGCACAATATGCTGCGGGCTACGCGCTGGCCTTTGTTGTGGTCGGCATGATCGTGACCGTGATCATTGATCGCGCTGTGAGCCTTTAAGATGTTTCTTCCGTTTTTTGATCAGCTGCGCAAAGCTGGTGTTCCGGTCAGCTTGCGGGAATTCCTCAGCTTTCTTGAAGGGATGAAAACCGGCCTCGCAACCTATGACGTGGAGGCGTTTTACTATCTCGCGCGCGTGTCGATGGTGAAAGACGAACGCAACATCGACAAGTTCGACCGCGCCTTTGCCGCCACCTTTGAAGGGTTGGAGCAGATCAGCATGGAGCAAGTGCTGGAGGCGGTCGATATTCCATCCGATTGGCTGGAAAAGATGGCCGAAAAGCATCTGAGCGAAGAAGAGCGCAAGGAAATCGAAGCTCTGGGCGGGTTCGACAAGCTTATGGAGACGCTGAAACAGCGGCTGGAAGAGCAAAAGAAACGCCATCAGGGCGGCAGCAAATGGATCGGCACGGCGGGCACCTCTCCGTTTGGGGCGTATGGCTATAATCCCGAAGGCGTGCGGATTGGCCAAAAAGAAAGCCGGCACCAAAAGGCGGTCAAGGTCTGGGACAAGCGGGAGTTCAAAAACCTCGACGACACGGTCGAACTGGGGACCCGCAACATCAAGGTCGCACTTAAGCGGTTGAGACGCTGGGCGCGGGATGGCGCCGCAGAAGAGCTGGATCTGGACGGCACGATCCGCTCGACCGCTGAGCATGGCTATCTTGACGTCCAAACCCGCCCCGAGCGGCGCAATGCGGTGAAAGTGCTGCTGTTTTTGGATGTTGGCGGCTCGATGGATCCGCATATCAAAGTGGTGGAAGAGCTCTTTTCCGCCGCACGGGCCGAGTTCAAACATCTGGAATATTACTATTTCCACAATTGCTTGTACGAAGGCGTTTGGCGCGACAATCGGCGGCGCTGGAACGCCCAGATCCCGACGCACGAGGTTCTGCGCACCTATGGCGGTGATTATAAGTGCATCTTTGTGGGCGACGCATCGATGTCACCTTACGAGATCGCCTATCCCGGCGGGGCGAGCGAGCATTGGAACCAGGAATCCGGTCAAGTCTGGTTGGAACGGGCGCGGGATGCGTGGACATCCCACCTGTGGATCAACCCGATCCCGGAAAAATACTGGGGCTACACGCACTCGATCCAGATGATCCAAGAGATTTTTGGCGCCGACCGAATGGTGCCTATGACGCTCGAAGGGCTGAGCCGCGGTATGAAAGAGCTGACGCGCTGAGCGCCCAGTATCGTTAGCCCAGCCGCGCGAGAACCGCCTTGGCGGCGCGGAGCCCCGGATTTTCCCCACCCCGGCCAAGGGCGGTCATTGTCTGATCCATCGCGGCGCGCTGTGCCTCGGGCGCGGCCATAAGCTCTGACATCCCGCGGACAAGGTTTTCCGGCGTGGCCTGTGCGCCCAGAAACTCGGGGACGGTGCGGGTATCCGTCACGAGATTGATCAAATTCCCGGTGTCCGTTTGCAGCATGCGCTGAATGATGATCCGGCTGAGCCAGTTGAAATCGTAAAAGCTGACCATTGGGGTGCGCGCCGCCGCCAGTTCAAGCGCGACAGTCCCCGACGCTGCCAACGCAAAGTCGGCAGCGGCAAAGGCGGCCCGCTTTTCACGCTCGGCCGTTTCGTTTCGTTGGCCGGTTGGATCCAACACGACAGGCGTCACCGGCCAACTGGCGGTCATCTCGCGCACCAGCGGGGCCACGGGGCCTGCGGCTGGCAGGACAAACCGCATGTCCGGGTTTTCGCGCGCGATCGCCCCGACGGCCTCGGCCATGCGCGGGCCAAGGCGGCCGACCTCTCCCTTGCGGGAGCCAGGCAACAACAGCATCAAAGGCTGCGCATCTTGCAGACCGTGGCGTTCGCGAAACTCTGACGTTTCGCCCCGAGACACGATTGGAATGCCCGCAGCGGGGTGGCCGACGAAATCACAGGCCATGCCAGCGGCTTGCATATAGGGCGGCTCGAACGGGAAAAGGGCCAGAACATGATCAACGACGCGCGCCATCTTTTCGGCGCGCTTTGGGCGCCACGCCCAAACCGTCGGAGCAACGTAATGCACCACCCGAATTTGGCTTTGGGCTTTGACCAGCTTGGCGACCCTGAGGCAAAAGTCAGGGCTGTCGATGGTGATCAAGACATCCGGTTGCGCCTGCAAAACGGCCTCGGCCGTCTGTGCGATGCGCCGTTTGAGATGAAAGTACTTGGGCAGCACTTCGGCCACGCCCATGACGCTAAGCTCGTCCATTGGAAACAGGCTATTGAGGCCTTGCGCCTGCATCGCGCTGCCGCCCACACCGGAAAAAGCAACCGTTGGGGCCACGTTGATCAAACCAGCCATCAACGCCCCACCAAGCGCGTCGCCCGAAGGCTCACCAGCGATCAGGAATACCTTCATCTTGCAGCGGGCCTTACCCAGATGAAAAGCCCGGCAGCATCTGCCGCTTGGATCATCTGATCCCGATCCAGCATCAAGGCGCCGCCGTCTTCCAGCACCAAACCCGAGAGTCCCGCCTGAACAAGGGCCGCGATGGTGTCCGGCCCGACCGTGGGCCAGTCGATCCGGTGGTCTTGCCCTGATTTCGGCGCCTTGCACAGGATGGCTGACGCGGTTTGCGGCACATCCGGCAAGGTGCTGAGCAGGTGATTTGTTCCACCAAGTGCTTCGATCCCCAAGACCTGTCCGCCGCCCATCACACAGGTTTGGCCGACGTCGAATTGGCTTAACGCCCGCAGCAACGCAAAGCCTTTGTCTGCGTCACGCTGTGCCGCATCCGACGGCGCGGATTGCGTCAACACCCCTGATTTGGCCAACAGACCCGGGGCCAAATCCTGAGCGGCGCGGATGGTCAGACCTCTGCTTTCAAATACAGAGACCACCGCCCGCAGGGCGTGGTCATCACCGTGTTGCATCGCAGCGGCAAGCTGCGCCAGGACGGGGCGGTTTGTCTCGGTCACCAAGGCGGGGTCGAGCGGAACGCGGGTGATCGCTCCGCAAAAGCACACGTCGCTTATGCCCCGTGCGATCAGGTCCGCAATGAAATCCGCAAGCGTCTCAAGCCGAAAGGTGACGTCAGGCGTCACATCCGCCGGGGCAAACCCATCAAGCGCGCAGATCAGCGGCGGAACAGAGCATTCAGCCGCGATCGCAGCGGGCAATTGTCCTCGTCCACACACCAGAGCCAGCATGGTCCGGGCTACCTTGGGGTCAGGAAAGAACGATCGCTGTCGCCCATAACAAAGCGCACGATGTCGCGCACATATTCGCTGTCTGTTTCAGAGCCCAGGCGCTCGGCCCGGTCGTGGAACGTGCCTTCGCCTTGGGCAAGCATCTGGAACGCAGCGCGCAACGCCGTGATGTCAGAGCGCGCGACACCCCGCCGCTTGAGACCAACAAGGTTCAGCCCGTCCAACTCGCCCCGCGGTGCCTGGACGAGGCCATAAGGGATCACGTCGTTGGTCACCATTGTGACCGCGCCAATAATGGCCCCCTGCCCGATCCGCACAAACTGGTGAATGCCAGCCAGACCGCCGACGATCACGTCGTCTTCCAACACGCAATGGCCCGCAACCGCAGCCGAATTCACCACGATCACCCGGTTCCCGATGATCGCATCATGCGCGATATGGCAACCGGCCATAAAGAGACCGTCATCTCCGATGCGCGTCACGCCGCCTCCGCCCTCTGTTCCGAGGTTGATGGTGACATGTTCGCGGATACGGTTGCGCATGCCGATCCGCAATTTGCTTTGCTCGCCCTTAAACTTTTTGTCCTGCGGCACCTCGCCGATCACGGCAAAGGGGAACACAATCGTCTCGGCCCCGATCACCGTGTCGCCGGAAATCACGACATGCGATTTGAGCTCGACATGCGCCCCGATGACCACCTCGCTGCCGATCACGCAGAACGGACCGATCTTGGCCGTGGGATCGATTTGCGCGCCGGGCTCGATGACGGCGCTGGCATGGATATTCGCGCTTGTCATGTTTGAGGCAGGTCCATCATCGCCGTAAAGGCGACTTCGCAGGCCAGCTCATCCCCGACTTTGGCTTGCCCCGCGAATTTCCAAACCTTGCCCCCTGGACGGCCGCGGACCGTTTCCAAGTGCAGCTCAAGAACATCGCCGGGTACGACCATCCGCCGGAATTTGCAGCTGTCTATTCCCATGAAATACACCAACAGTTCCTTGTCGGCCAAATCCAAGGCCACGCCCACCATAACAGCGGCAGTCTGCGCCATCGCCTCAACTATTGTTACACCGGGCATGATCGGCTTGGATGGAAAGTGCCCTTGGAAATGCGGCTCGTTGATCGAAACGTTCTTGATGCCGCACGCCTTTTGATAGCCATCAATATCGACAACTTTGTCAATCAACAGAAAGGGATAGCGGTGCGGGATGATCCGCTGAATAAGGTCGATGTCAGCGGTCGCAAGTGTTTCGGTCATAATGGGGTCCCGTCTTCTGTTTTTTCTTTGGGTAACAAGCGGCACGTGCCTGAGCAAGCTTACTCCTACTGATCAGGCTGTGGTTCGCTTTCGCTGAGGGCGGCATCGATGCGCGCGATGGCCCGGTCCGTTATGTCAATAGAGCGCGCCCCGATCAGAACGACCCTCTCGTCCAGAATAACGGCGGCGCCAGCCTCGCGGGCGATGCCTTCCAGGATCGGCGGCACGGTTTGGAAAAACTGGGTGCGGTTTTCCTCGACCATCCGGTTGAGCGCCTCGCCCTTTGCGTTTTGCGTCCGATAGATGTTTTGCACCTTTTCATCAAAGGCATTCGCCAAATCACGGAACGCATCCGCGGCCATCGTGCTGCGCAGCTCGGTCAGCTCAAGCTCTTCTTCTTCAAGCGCCAGCCGGATCTCTTCGTTCTCGGCCTCCAACGCCTGCTCCCGCGCCGCATGTTCGGTCACGAATTGCTGGCCAAAAGCGGATTCCAGATAAAGCCGGTCTTGATTAACCGTCAGGATGGGGCTGCCAAAGCGGGGTTGGCTGGGCGCCTGCTGAGACTGCGCAGGCGCCACCGGGGAAAGAACAAGGATCAGGGCAAAGGCATACGCCGCAAAGCGGGCGGCGTTTGCCAGACCGTGCATAGGATCAGAACCGTGTTGAGATGGTCAGATCAAACGACTGATCGCGGTCAAAGTCTTCCTTTTGGAGCGCTTCGGTAAAGTTGAACCGCAGCGGTCCGATGACTGTGTCCCACAAGATGCCAAAACCGATGACGTGGCGCACCGATCCGCCCTCGCCCACGACGCTGCCGCCGCTGAGGTTGGCGTCGCTCAGATCCCAGAGGTTGCCCATGTCGTAAAAGAGCGCGCCGCGGATGCCCAATTCAGAGGGCAGACCCAGCGGGAATTCCGCCTCAAATCGCGCCGCCCAATAGAGGTTGCCGCCAAGCGTGTCTTGGTCCGAGCCGGACGTATCGCGTGGCCCGATGCCCCCCGGTTCAAAACCGCGCAGGATGCTGGGTGTCAGCAAGAACCGGTCGACCGCCCGGTTTGAGCCACCGCTCCAGCTGAGTGCGCCGGCTTCGAGCGTGGCGCGCAGCGTCACGTCTTCGTTAAAGGCGGTGCGCTGGCCGGTGATCTTGGCCTTGGTGCGAATGAACTCGGTATCGCCGCCCAGCCCAGCAAAGTCCTGACCAAACTCAAGCAACACGCCCGCGTTCGGGTTCAGACCGCCGCGACGGGTGTCATAGGTATAGGTATAGCCAAGGGACGAGCTGGTTTGCGAGCCAACAGAAATGCCGTTGCCGATAACGCTGCCATGTTCAATGGGATCGCGGGCCAGCATTTCCGATCGCTGCGCGGTATAGCGCAAAGACAAGCGGCCATTTTCGCTGACCGGGAATGTGATCGCCGGTTGGAATAGCAAGGTTTCAGTGTCGTAGGATAAGAAAGAGCTGTTGCCCTCGGAATAGTCGATTTCAAAGCTGAACTGGACATCGCGGCCCAAAAAGCGCGGCTCGACAAAGCGCAATCCATAGCGCTCGGCCTCTTCCGCGGTTGAGAAGTTCAGCGTCACATCCTGGCCCCGCCCCAGGAAGTTCCGTTCCTGGAAAGAGATCGCAAAGCCGATGCCGTCGTTGACGGAATAAGACGCACCAAAGTTCAGCGCACCTGTCGGCTTTTCCTCGACATCCACGTCGACGATGACCTCTTCTGGCGAAGAACCTTCGCGCGCGTTCACTTCGGCTGTTTCAAAGAAATCCAAGGCCCGGATACGTTCAGCAGCCTCGCGAATTTCGCGTGGGTTGAACGGATCGCCCTCGGCCACGCGGAACTGGCGGCGCACAACCCGGTCAAGCGTGGTTGTGTTGCCCTCGATATCGATCCGCTCAACAAAGACGCGGGGGCCACGAGAGAGCACAAATTCGATATCCAGCGTCAATTCGCGATCGTTGCGCGTGATGCGCGGCTCGACCCGCAAGAAATCGACGCTGTTCTTGATCGACAGACGCTCCATCCGGGCGATTTCGTTTTCAACCAGCGTCGGGCTGTAGACCACGCCCGGGCGGATTTTCATGATCGCTTCGTATTCTTCTGCATCAACGTCCGCGATCTCGCTCGTGACGGTCAATTCGCCAAAGGTGAATTGCTGACCTTCTTGGACGTTAAAGACCAGGAAATAGCCATCACGCTCTTCGGCGAGTTCGGCATTCACCGACAGCGTGCGGAAATCGACGTAGCCGCGGGAATAGTAAAAGTCCTGCAGCACTTGTTTGTCGAATTCGATCCGGTCCGCGATGAACGTATCGGTGCGGATGAACGTGCGGAAGAGGCCCGCCTGCTTGGTGTCCAGCACCCGGCGCAGGCGGCGGTCTGAATAGACGCGGTTGCCCACAAAGCTGAGGCGTTCGATTTCGACCACATCGCCTTCGAAGATTTCAAAGACAAGATCGACCCGGTTTTGGTTGCGTTTGATCACGCGCGGTGTGACCCGTGCTGCGATGCGGCCATCGTTGGAATAGGCTTCGGCAATGGCACTTGCATCCCGCTCGGCCTGAGCGGGGTTGAAAACGCGACGCTCCTGGCTTTCGACCAGAGCGATCAAAGCGTCGTCCTTGATGCGGCGGTTGCCTTCAAAGTTGATGCGATTGATCGTCGGCAATTCCACGACGGTGACACGCAAAGTGCTGCCTTGAGGCTCAACACGAACTGTTTCGAACAAACCGCTGTTCTGGAGACGTTGCACACCGTCGTTCAGCTGACCCGCTGAAATGGTTTGGCCCCGAGCGATTCCTAGCTGATTGGCGATGGCAGCATCGCCGATCCGCGCGTTTCCTTCGACGACAACCGAGTTGAAGGTGTATTGCTGGGCAGACACCGCAGAAGCGGAGGCCACGAAAGCCACTGAAATTATTAAGCAAATTCCAGCGAGTGATTGCGCCAATTTACGCCAAGCGCGCCCAGTCGCGCTATTAACGCTCGTCCCCGGCCCCATGGTGTTACCCCACGTATTCAGACATCCAGTACTACGTGAGTAACGGCTAGATGCAGCCTTGTCAAAAGATCGAAAGCACACGCGAAAACGTGTGCTTTTGCGGTCAAAACTGCAGGGAAATTTGCGCTTAGAGCGTGCCGAGCCACGCGCCAATGATAAGCGCCAGGGCAAGGGTTCCAGAATAAAGAAAACGGTCCCAGTTAAGAGACATCAACATGCTCAGACCGCGGTACCCAGATTGAATCGTACGCATAGCTCACCTCATTCGTTCCTTTGCTTTTGCCGAAAGACTTCGGCCAAAGTTTGACGAAATGTGGCGAAACTGAGGCAACTTCGCGCAAAACGGGTGGAATCAGGGGCAGAAGATATCATTCCCAAGTGCGAACACCATCAAGGTGAGCACAAGCGCAAGGCCGCCCGCCATCAGCACACGCAGCGCACGGTCGCTTGGCGGACGTCCTGTCACCGCCTCATAGGCGTAGAAAACCAGGTGTCCCCCATCCAGCGCGGGGATCGGAAAGAGGTTCAGCAAACCAACGGCCGTCGACAAAACGGCAATGAACCAGATAAAGTTCTCGGCCCCCTGGCTGGCCATTGCGCCCGAGGTCTGCGCGATCCCGATCGGGCCGGACAGGTTACAGGTGCTGATTGCACCGGTGATCATATGCGCGATGCCCGACAAAGAGCTTTCGACAATCCGCCACGTCTGGGCCATGCCACCGCGCACCGCATCCACGACGCCGGGCGAATCTGTTGCGGGCTCAAAGGCGTTGCCCGCGGCAATGCCGATGCGCCACTGCGTTGCAAAACCACCTTCGGGCTGAGGTTCATCGACCCGGCGGGCTGCGAGCGTCAACGCAATCGTTGTGCCGTCGCGCCATACGTCCAACGCCAAAGGTGCGCCGTCCGAACCTTCGACCGCGTCCTTGAGCTGGGAAAACACAAAGACCGGCGTTCCGTTCACAGCGGTGATCACGTCGCCTGCTTGCAATCCGGCCTCAAAAGCTGCGCTTTGCGGGCTGACCGCGCGGACGCGGGCCGGCAGGAGATGCGGAGACACGACATCAAACTGCGCCCCGTCCCTTTCGACGGTGAACGTCAGCTCTGGTTTGGCAGGAAGATCCCGCAGGAATGTCGGATACGCTGGGCTTTCCATCGACGGTACGGCCACGCCTTCGATGGCGCGCACGATGTCACCTTCTTGCAGGCCGCGCTCCTCGACCGGCATCGGCCAGAGCTGGCCAACGGTCAGCGGGTCCCGTGTAACGCCCGAGGTCAGGATGACCGCGCCAAAGATCGCGATGGAAAGGACAAAGTTGAACACCGGCCCCGCAGCCACAGTCGCCGCACGCGCCCAAAGCGGCGCGCCATGCATGGTCCGCCGCAGCGCGGCCGGGTCTTTGGCGGCCTGCGCCATCGCGTCCGCGTCTTTTCCCGACGCGGCATCCGCATCCCCGGCAAATTTCACAAACCCGCCAAACGGCAGAGCCGCGATTTGCCAGCGGGTGCCGCGTTTGTCCATCCGGCTCCACAATACCGGGCCAAATCCGATCGAGAACACATCCGCCTGAATCCCGGACCAGCGCCCCACGATGTAATGGCCATATTCATGGATCGCGACGATCACACTGAGCGCGACAACAAACGCCAGCAATGTCCAAATCAGGCCACCAAAGGCCGGAACGAATGACACTATATCCAAACGACTATCCTGCTCTCTCTTCTATTTGGCGTTTTGCGGCTTCTCTGGCCATTTGGTCCGCCCGAAGCACGGTATCAAGGGTCATTTCGGCATCAATAAGGCTTTCGTCCGCCGTTTGCAGGACCTCTTCCACCACTTCGGCCATCGCCGGAAAGGGGATGTGCCGCGCCAAAAAGCCATCAAGCGCGGTTTCCTTGGCTGCGTTGAACATCGCACCAGACAGCCCGCCGCGGTCCATCACCTCGCGCGCCAAACGCAAGGCTGGCCAGCGCTGTTCGTCGGGTGGCCGAAAGGTCAGCTGGCCGATATCGGCCAGATTCAAACGCTCCACCGGCAGATCCGCGCGGCGTGGGTGGTGCAACGCATAGCCAATCGCGTGCCGCATATCTGGCGGGCCCACATGGGCCATCAACGCGCCATCGACGAAACCGACCAAGGCGTGAACCAGGCTTTCTGGATGCACAAGCACTTCGATTTTGCCGGATGGCAAGCCAAAGTATTCTTTTGTTTCAATAAGCTCCAAGGCTTTGTTAAACATAGACGCGCTGTCGATGGTGATCCGCTGCCCCATATCCCAATTGGGATGAGAGGAGGCCTGTTCAGGCGTGGCTTTGGCGATCTCACTCAGCGGCCAGTCGCGGAAGGCGCCACCGCTTGCGGTGATAATCACACGTTCCACGGCGTCCATATCTTCGCCAATCAGCGCCTGAAAAACGGCGGAATGTTCGCTATCGACGGGCAAAAGCTGTCCCTGCACCTCGGCCACCGTTTGCAAAACCAGCGCGCCCGCGCACACAAGTGTTTCCTTGTTGGCCAGCGCCAGATCAGCCCCAGCCCGCAAAGCGGTCAACCCAGGCTCGAGCCCGGCGGCGCCAACGATGGCTGACATGACCCATTCAGCCGGGCGCGCGGCGGCTTCGATCAACGCGGTGTGACCTGCGGCCGCCGCAACACCGGTTCCGGCCAAGGCGGCCTGCAACTCCGGCAGGCGGTCTTCATAGGCGGTGACGGCGACATCCGCCCTCAGGGCCTTGGCATCGGCGGCCAATTGGGCAATATTCACCCCCCCGCTGAGGGCAATAACGTCATAGGCCTCTGGGTCGCGCCGGATCAGATCGATGGTGTTTTGACCAATCGAACCGGTTGCGCCGAAAATTGAGACCCGCCGCATCACATTTGCCCCGGTGGAAAGCCGATGATTTGACCAACCAAGAGCAGAAAGATCGAAGCGCCCAGCATGCCGTCAAAGCGGTCCAAAACGCCGCCATGCCCCGGGATCAGATGCGAGCTGTCTTTCACGCCCATGCGCCGCTTGATCGCGCTTTCGCCAATGTCGCCGATCTGCGATGCCATTGAAACGGCGACCGAAATGCCGACGACCTCGGCGGATACACCTTTGAACATGGCAAAACCCGCGCCGACAAGGGCCGCGCCGACCCAGCCGCCGATTGTGCCAGACCACGTTTTCTTGGGGCTCACCCGCGGCCAGAACTTTGGCCCGCCCAGCATGCGTCCGGCAAAATAGCCCGCAACATCGGTGGCAACCACGACCAGCACCAGCCAGAGCATCCACCAAAAGCCAAAGTCGCTCCGCACGGACATCATGCCAAAGGACGCCAGCAGAACAAGGCCTGCAAAGACCAAAAAGGTCGCGCGATATTGGGCCAGTTGGCCAAAGCCGATCAAAGCAGGCGCCAGCAAAAGCGGCAGAGCGAACCCGGGCGGCAAGTATATCGACAAGAGTGCGGCGATTGCCGCCAAGCCACCCAATTGCAAGGCCAGCGGCCTATGGCGCGGGGCGATCATCCGCGCAAGCTCCCAAACCATGAGCCCGGCAATCACTGAAACGATCACGTTGAATGTGTGGCTGCCGTACCAAAGACCAACCGTGCCAATGATCAGCATAACCCCGGCGGAACCTGCCCGGGCGGCAAGGTCAGACCATTTTTCGGGGTCTTCTTGCGCCGTCATGCAAGCACGCCACCAAATCTCCGCTCGCGGCGCGCGTAGTTCTGGCAAAGGTTGCGGAAATGTTCGGCTGTGAAATCGGGCCAAAGCGTGTCGACGAATTCATATTCGGAATAAGCTGATTGCCAGAGCAAAAAGTTCGAAATCCGCGCCTCTCCGCTGGTGCGAATGACAAGATCTGGATCAGGTAAAACGTATGTATCCAAATACTTTGGAAGCGTTTCTTCATTTATCGACTCAACATCCAACCGCCCTTCGGCAACATCGCGGGCAAGCCGCTTGGTCGCGCGCGCAACCTCGTCACGCCCGCCGTAGTTGATGGCGATTGTCATGTTCAGCAGGTCGTTGCCCGAGGTCATGAGCTCCAATTCGTTCATCATCGACACCAAGGACGGATCTAGCCGCAAGCGGTCGCCGATGAACCGCACCCGCACGCCTTTTTCCTTAAGCGCGCTGGCCTCGCGTTTGATGTACTGACGGAAGATGCGCATGAGGCCCGCAACCTCGGTTTGCGTGCGTTTCCAGTTTTCCGTCGAAAAGGCAAAAATCGTCAGGTGCGTGACACCGACGGATGGGCAACTCTCAACAATTTCGCGCACCCGCCGCGCACCGGCGTGGTGCCCATAAAGACGAGGGCGACCGCGTTGGGTCGCCCATCTTCCGTTTCCATCCATGATGACGGCCACATGTTTCGGGCCGCCTGCCTCGATGGTCGGTGCGGTTGGAATTTTGGAAGGTAGAGAAGAAGACACGCGTTACGAACCTTTAAACCTGCATGGTCCAGCCAAGGGCTATACCTGCATGATCTCTGTTTGCTTGGTTTCCAAAGCCTCATCGACCGATTTGATGAAAGTGTCCGTCAAATCCTGCACAGCACTTTCCCAGAACTTTTGATCATCCTCGGACATGCCATCTTTGGCTTTCTTGATCTGGTCCATCCCGTCGCGGCGCACGTTGCGCACGGCGATCCGGGCGTTTTCAGCATATTGGCCGGCAACCTTGCCCAGTTCGCGCCGGCGCTCTTCGTTAAGCTCGGGGATCGGCAGCATGATGATTGTTCCATTCAGCTGCGGATTGATGCCCAGCCCACTTTCGCGGATCGCTTTCTCGACAGCATTCACCATCGATTTGTCCCAAACGTTCACCGTAACCATCCGAGGCTCGGGGACGTTGATCGTGCCGACCTGGTTGATCGGCGTGCGCTGCCCATAGGCCTCAACCGTGACCGGCTCTAGCATGGATGCCGAAGCTCGACCGGTGCGCAAGGAGGCGAATTCGGTCTTGAGCGCGTTCATCGCACCGTCCATGCGACGCTCAAGATCATCGGTGTCGAGCATAAATTCGTCTGACATGGGGATCTTCCCTCTGTTTTTCGTTGCGCACGTCTATAGCGTTAGCCGTGCACCTTTGTATAGGTGCCCTCGCCCGCCAGTATGCCTTTGAATCCGCCAGGTTCATCAAGAGAAAAGACAATGATGGGCAGATTGTTGTCCCGCGCCAAGGCAATGGCAGAGGCATCCATCACGCCCAGACGCTTGGCCAATACGTCATCATAGCTGACAACGTCATAGCGTTTGGCGTCATCGAATTTCGCGGGGTCCTTGTCGTAGACACCGTCCACCTTGGTGCCTTTGAAGATCGCCTCGCAGGACATTTCGTTGGCGCGCAATGTCGCTGCGGTATCGGTGGTAAAATACGGGTTTCCGGTGCCTGCGGCGAAGATGCAGACGCGCTTTTTCTCCAAATGGCGCACGGCGCGGCGGCGGATATAGGGTTCGGCGACCTCGTTCATCGTAATCGCGCTGATGACACGGGTGTGAATGCCCAGGCTTTCAAGAGCCGATTGCATGGCCAAGGCGTTCATCACCGTGGCCAACATGCCCATGTAGTCTGCGGTTGTCCGCTCCATCCCCTGCGCCGAGCCTTGCAATCCGCGGAAAATGTTACCGCCGCCGATGACCATGCAGATTTCGACGTTGAGGTCGTGCACTGTCTTCACTTCGCGTGCGATGCGTTCAACGGTCGGTGGATGGAGGCCAAAACCCTGATCCCCCATCAGCGCTTCGCCTGAAATTTTCAGCATGACCCGGTTAAACGTTGTTTCCACTTGGGTCATGACAGGCTCCGTTCGCTCTTTGGTGGTCGTTGCGCGCAACCTGTCCTAAAAGAGGGTTGAATTCAATGGAACAAGCAGTCGAATGCAGGCGCTTTTGCGAACAATTTCCGCCGACAAGCCGGTTTTGATCGCCGGACCCACGGCGAGTGGGAAATCGGCGCTTGCGTTGGCGATTGCAGAGGACCAAGGCGGCGTGATCGTGAATGCAGACGCCAGCCAAGTCTATGCGTGCTGGCGCATCATCACTGCGCGCCCCTCTGATGAAGAAGAACGCCGTGCCCCGCATCTGCTTTATGGCCATGTACCGTTTGATCAGGCGTATTCCGCCGGGCATTGGCAGCGCGAGGTTGCGCAAGTTTTGCGCGCGGGCGCGCGGCCTATCATCGTCGGCGGGACGGGACTTTATTTTTCCGCTCTGACCGAGGGGCTATCAGACATTCCAGAAACGCCTGCGCCTCTTCGGGCGCAAGCGGATGCAATGCCTCTGGAGACCTTGATCGCGGAATTGGATGCGGACACGGCCAGCGGACTTGATTTGATGAACCGTGCGCGGGTGCAGCGCGCTTGGGAGGTTCTGAAGACCACGGGCCAAGGCCTGCGGGCTTGGCAAGGCCGGACCTCGGCGCCGCTTTTGCCGCTGCACGAGACAACAGCGCTGGTGGTTGACGCCCCCAAAGACGATCTGACCCCGCGCATCGCACAGCGGTTCGCCAAGATGCTAGACATCGGAGCTTTGGACGAAGCGCGGGCGATGCAATCGCGCTATGATCCGTCTTTGCCGTCTTGCAAAGCGATCGGTGTTCCGCAAATCATGGCCTTGCTTGCGGGCGAGATTGACGCGCCCGAAACGATCGAACGCGCCACCATCGCCACGCGCCAATACGCCAAGCGGCAACGCACGTGGTTTCGCAAACGAATGGCCAATTGGCGTTGGATCGATATGGCAGGCCAGGATCTGACTTGACAATTCGCGACCAAATTCCTCAAATTCACAGGATGAACCGCATTCAGAATTGATCTAATCGCACAAAATGTCGCTGGCCCCCGTTCAAATCTCTACCTTGGCTCAATGGTCGCAAGGCAGTGAGTGGCGTGTGGCTTTGGCGCATGATCGGCCTGAACATGTGTTGATCTGGCTCACCCGTGGCCAAGGGCGGCTTTTGTTAAACGGGACGCGCCGCGGCTTGACTGTGAACAACTTCATCTCTTTGCCGCCGCGGCATCTGTTTGCATTGGATGCTGGCCGCAACGCCTTGGGGATGGTCGCCATCATTCCTGATGGCACGCAGGTCAATTTGCCGGAAACACCCCGGCAGATGCGGCTGCGCGATGTCGATGCGATTTCCGAGCTTTCGGGCATTTTTGATGCGGCCAATCGTGAAGCAAACGCCAAGCGGGCCTTGTCGCAGGATGCTTTGGATGCGCATGTGTCCTTGATGGCGGTCTGGTTGCGGCGACAAATTGCGGAACAGGACCATCTGCCCAGCAAGCAAAACGCCGCCGGACGCCTGTCGCAGCGGTTTTGCGCGCGCATCTCCGAGCTTTATCACCGCCCGATGAGCATGGCGGACCATGCCGAGGCGCTTGGGGTCACGCCAACCCATCTTACTCGGGCGTGCAAAGCGGCAACGGGCAAAACAGCCGCCGATCTGCTGACCGAGCGTATTTTGCATGCGGCGCGATTCGCTTTGGAAGAAACAAACGTCGCCATTCAGGACATCGCGCGGCACCTTGGGTTTGGCTCTGCTGCATATTTCACGAGATTCATCTCTGCCCAAACAGGCCTCACGCCAAGTGCAATCCGGGAACAATCGCGGCGCTTGCACAGCGAGCGGCGTGGTCAATTTTGAGACGAATGTCGCTTTAGGGCAATAAATGGCGCAAACAGAACATTGACCTCTGGCCCGCAATGTTGCCTCATGAAGGCGGGAACACAGCGCGGCGCAAAATCAATGCCGCGCCAATTTTGGGGAGAGCATACCGCATCACACTCGCGGGCTGAGCCCGCCGCGCCGATTCTGCGGCATCGTAGAACTGAATAATCAATCACCGACGGACGGGCACACCCGCCGCCAGCCTTCCAACAGGGGCTTTACATGGGACTTTTTATATTACGACGATTGGGCGTGATGTTGTTGACGGCGCTATGCCTGACATTCATCGTGTTCTTTCTGACCAACCTTTATCCAAACCTCGAAAAACTCGCCAAGACACAAGGCAACTTCCGCATGACGGAAGAGCAAGTGGACAGCTGGCTGGGTGATCGGGGCTATTTGGACAACACCTTCGTCAAATACGGCCGCTGGCTTGGTCTGGCACCCGGTTGGGTGACAGAAAAAGAGGACGGCGTCGTCTTGGGACAGTGTTTTGCTGAAGGCACACCCGAAGAAGAGCGCAGCACGCATTGCGGCTTGCTCCAGGGTGACTGGGGCTTTTCGCTGGTCTTCAAAGATGACGTAAGCTCTCTGGTGGCCACGCGATTAGGGGCGACGGGCAAGTTGATGGGCTTTGTTATGCTTGTCATGGTCCCGATGGCCTTGCTTGTCGGGGTCTTGGCGGGGATGCGAGAAGGATCAGGGCTTGATCGATCGCTCTCCACATTCTCGATCGCCACCACTGCGACGCCTGAATATGTGTCTGGTGTTATCTTCATCGCGGTCTTCGCCTCGTCGGCGGTGGGCCTGAAATGGTTCAAAGGCTCGGCCACGCAGGCCATCGAGAACGCCACATTCGAGAACTTTACCCTGCCGGTTCTGACCATTGCGCTTTATGGCATGGGCTATATTGCGCGGATGACACGGGCGTCGATGACCGAGGTCATGACGGCCCAGTACATCCGAACGGCACGCCTCAAAGGTGTGAGCTTTGGCAATATCGTTCTCAAGCACGCGCTGCGGAATGCGCTGATCGCCCCCTTTACGGTGATCATGCTGCAGATCCCTTGGCTGCTGAACGGCGTTGTGATTGTTGAGACGCTCTTTAACTACAAGGGCTTTGGCTGGCTGCTGGTGCAGGCGGCGGGCAACAATGACATCGAACTGCTGTTGGCCGTTTCGGTCGTATCGGTTGTCGTGGTTCTCATCACGCAGCTGATCTCGGACATCGGCTATGTTTACCTCAACCCACGCATTCGCATTTCTTAAGGAGGCAGGAACATGGAACCTTTAACCTGGACTGGCTCCCTTGGAACCATTCTCGATCCGATCTTGTATGTGGTCGCGATCCTCTTTGCGATCATCCTCGTGGTGCAGATCGTCCTTAGCTATGTCACCGGCGGCCAGCGGGTGATTACGAACCCGGATGGCACGCTTTCAAATGCGGGTGGGCCATATGATATGGCATCGACCGGAACGCGGTGGATCGGGCTGGCGCTGATTGCGGTTATCCTGGTCTATCTGGTGGTGGGTGCTGCGACTGGCCCGGGCTATGCCGGGATTGTCGGCGGCGTAAGCCAACAGCTGATACCGGTCTGGATCGCTCTGGTCATCACCTTTGCCGTTTCCATCACCTACAAGCGCAAGCTTGGTCTTTACGGCAAACTCTTTGACTCGACCGTGGGCATGATCGGCTTTGGCCTGGTGATGTTCTGGGTCTTTGTCGGTGTGATGGCTGGCGTCTTCGACATGCTGACGACACATGACAGCCTGAGCCAAGTTTCCGGCATGAAGAACAAATTGCCCGGCACGCCGATGCGCGGCGCCGAAGAAGGCGATTACCAGTGGTTCTTGCTGGGCGGGGACAATCTGGCGCGCGACGTCTTTAGCCGCTTGATGAAAGGCGCTTGGGTCGTTGTGCAGATCGCACCTTTGGCCACGCTGTTTGCCTTTATGGTCGGGATCACGCTTGGTCTGCCGGCCGGGTATTATGGCGGCCGTTTGGACACGTTCATCTCGTTCCTGGCGAACTTGATCCTCGCGTTCCCGGTGATCCTGCTGTTCTACCTGCTGGTGACACCAGAGATCGTTGCGACGGGTATCCCGAACTACATGGCGACGGTTCTGTTTGTCTTCCCGATCATCTTCTTTGCGGTCTTGCTGAACTCGCGCTATTACACACAGCCGAGTTTCCGCACACCGCTTTTGATCGTGGTTTTGGGGGTTATGACATGGATCTATCTGTCGTTGATTTCGACCAACGGGTCGATTGTCTCGACGCCGACCTACCGGATCCCTGGCCTGCCGAATGGGCTGGACCTCTTTAACATCGATCCCGCCATCCTCGTGGTGTTCGTGTCGGTTGTCTTCGTGAACTCGCCAACCGTTTTCCGGATTGTGCGCGGCCTCGCGCTGGACATTAAGACGCGGGACTATGTGGCTGCGGCTCAGACGCGCGGAGAAGGCCCCTGGTACATCATGCTGTGGGAAATCCTGCCGAATGCGCGTGGTCCGCTGATCGTCGATTTCTGCCTGCGGATTGGCTATACGACCATTCTGCTTGGCACCTTGGGCTTCTTCGGCCTGGGTCTGGAATCGGAGAGCCCGGACTGGGGGTCGACCATTAACGCAGGTCGACGTCTGTTGGCGCTCTATCCACATGCGGCCCTCGCCCCTGCTCTGTCCTTGATGATCCTGGTTCTTGGTTTGAACCTGCTCGCGGACGGTCTGCGCGAAGAAAGCTTGAAAGACTGATTGGGCGCGCGCTCTCGCGCCCAATCACCCCGGATCTGATCCGGGGTCCCCTTACACAAAATGGTCCCGGGTCAAACCAGGGACGGGAGAAACAAAATGGCAAAGATGGACTACGACGGTCCTATTCTTGAGATCGACAAACTCTCGATTTCATTCTTTACGCGGCTTCGCGAAATTCCGGCGGTGATGGACTTTTCCGTGACTGTGCAACCGGGCGAGGCCGTAGGCCTTGTGGGCGAATCGGGATGCGGTAAATCAACCGTGGCGCTTGGCGTGATGCAGGACTTGGGCAAGAACGGCCGCATTGTCGGCGGTTCGATTAAGTTCAAAGGTCGGGACCTTGGCGAGATGAGCGCAGAAGAGCTGCGCGATATCCGCGGATCCGAAATCGCAATGATCTATCAGGAGCCGATGGCCTCACTGAACCCGGCGATGAAAATCGGCAAACAGCTGATGGAAGTGCCGATGATCCACCAGGGCATGAATGAAAAGGACGCCTATGAACGCGCCCTGCAGGTGGTGACCGATGTGAAACTGCCTGACCCAAAGCGGATGTTGGAAAGCTTTCCGCATCAGCTCTCTGGAGGTCAGCAGCAGCGGATCGTGATCGCGATGGCCTTGATGTCAGAGCCGTCGCTCTTGATCCTGGACGAGCCCACCACCGCCCTGGACGTGACCGTCGAAGCGGCTGTGGTCGAGTTGGTCAAAGACCTGGGCAAGAAATACGGCACGTCGATGCTGTTTATCTCGCACAACCTGGGTCTTGTTCTGGAAACCTGCGACCGTCTGTGCGTGATGTATTCTGGTGAAGCTGTCGAGCGTGGCTCGATCGAGCAGGTCTTTGACCACATGCAGCACCCCTATACTCAGGCGCTTTTCCGGTCGATCCCCCTGCCCGGTGCCGACAAAAACGCGCGCCCGCTGAAGGCTATTCCTGGGAACTTCCCTCTGCCGCATGAACGGCCTCCGGGCTGTAACTTTGGTCCGCGCTGCGATTATTTCGAAGCGGGCCGCTGTGATGCGGGCGACATAGCGATGGCCGAAGTGCCAAACAGCGACCGCCACCACACACGGTGTCTCAAATTCCAGGAGATCGACTGGAACGCGCCGATGACCGGCGTCGACAGCAAAGAAAAGGCGGAACCCGGCAACGTGGTTCTCAAGATGGACAACCTCAAGAAATACTATGAGGTGGCCGCGAATGCACTCTTTGGGGGTGGCGAAAAGAAGGTCGTCAAAGCCAACGAGACGTTGTCGTTCGAGGCACGCGAATCCGAGACGCTTGCGATTGTGGGCGAATCTGGTTGCGGCAAATCCACCTTTGCCAAGGTTTTGATGGGCCTTGAGACGGCGACGGACGGGCAAATCCTGCTCGACAACCGCAATATCGAAAGTGTCCCCATCGAGAGCCGCGACACCAAGACCGTTGGCGAAGTTCAGATGGTCTTCCAAAACCCGTTCGACACTCTGAACCCGTCGATGACCGTGGGGCGGCAGATCATTCGCGCGCTGGAGATCTTTAAGGTTGGCAACAACGAAGCCGAACGCAAGCAGCGCATGCTGGAGCTTTTGGACCTTGTGAAGCTGCCGCGCGCCTTTGCGGATCGCATGCCACGACAATTGTCCGGCGGCCAGAAACAGCGTGTGGGCATTGCCCGTGCCTTTGCGGGTGACGCTCGGATTGTGGTGGCGGACGAGCCGGTTTCGGCCTTGGACGTGTCCGTGCAAGCCGCGGTGACGGACCTGTTGATGGAAATCCAGCGCGAGCAGAAGACAACGCTTTTGTTCATCTCGCACGATTTGTCCATCGTACGGTATCTGTCTGACCGTGTGATGGTGATGTATCTCGGCCATGTGGTCGAGTTGGGCTCGACCGAGCAGGTCTTTGCCCCACCCTATCACCCTTACACCGAAGCTCTTTTGAGCGCGGTTCCAATTGCGGATACCAGCGTCGAGAAAAAGCACATCGTTCTAGAAGGCGACATCCCCTCTGCGATGAACCCGCCGACGGGTTGCCCGTTCCAGACGCGCTGCCGGTGGAAATCGAACGTCCCTGGCGGGCTTTGCGAAAAAGAGGTTCCACCCGTGCGCCATCTGGCGGATGGACACCAAATCAAGTGCCACCTAAGCGACGAGACCTTGGCCGAAATGGATCAGGTGATCAAAATCGCCGCTGAATAAACGGCGGCACATGCCAAAAGCAAAAGGGCCAGACAAATGTCTGGCCCTTTTCGTTTTTCAGTAGAGCGGTGTGCTAGGAGATTAAGAGTGGCACTGTAATGGCCAAATTTACGCCAAGGGATGTTCCTAGATAAATCCCGGCGAATTGGGTGAGGCGCAAAGCGCTGCTTGGGAAGGCGGCCAATATGGTGAACATGACCGGTCCCACAAGAATGACCAGCCAGCTGCACAAATAGGCCGGGTCAGCCAGGGCCATCGCGACATGTTCGGCAAAGCTATGCGCGTAAAGCGTGTCAAACCCGATGAAGGTTTGAAACATAAGCCCAGCGATCATGCCCAGAACCGATCCCAAGATCAAAGCGATGAAGCGGATCTGGCGGTCCGCCGCATTCAGGTTGGCGCGCAGCTCTCTGGATTTTTCAGCAATTTCCGAGGCTTTCATGGCGTTTTCGGAAAATGCTAACGCAACGCCGCCCGCAGAGGCCGGGATCAGGGGGATTCCGTCCTTTTTTGCGATCCGTGCAATGCGATCTTCGAATGTGGTCATTAGTTTCGACTGTCCCAAGTTGAATTGAGCGCAAAACTGTTGTCGGAAACGGGCGGAAATGGGGCAGAACTCGCGCCAAGATGGTACAATCTTCGCGTATCTTTACGCCATCTTAACCCTTAGGTTGTGAGGCCCTGCCTCAGCTCCCCCATATGACGCGCACATAGTTGCGCGTCTCGCGGAATGGGGGGACGCCGCCGTGTTTTTTCACGGCGGCAGGTCCGGCATTGTAGGCCGCCAAAGCAAGGCGCCAGCTGCCAAATTCGCGGTATTGCTCTTTGAGATAGCGCGCGCCGCCGTCGAGGTTTTGCTTGGGGTCAAGCGGATCGACGCGCAGGTATCGGGCCGTTTGCGGCATCAACTGTGCCAGCCCCAAGGCGCCAGCATGGGATTTCGCGCGCGGGTTCCAATTGCTTTCCTGCTGTACGAGGCGCAGGAACAAATCCTCGGGCACGCCATGTTTGCGCGCCGCGGCCTTGGCCATCGACAGGTATTTGCCCTTGTAGCGGCCATCATAGGCCGGGCTGCTGCCGCCCCATTTGGTGGGCGTGTTGATGGGCGACGGTTTGAGACGGACCGAGTTGTTGTATTGCGAGGCTGCGCGGCTGTCCAAAACCTTGGTCTGGGATTTGAAGAGGTTCGCCCGGCTGCGGCTGGAAAAGATATCGGCCGTGGCAGAGGTGGCCACCAAAGTGGCAATCACAACCCCGGAAAGGAGTGCTCGCATTGATCTCTGCCCTACCCAAACCCGCGTAAACTTTGCTGCAATATACAGTTTTTGCGTCGTGTTGCCAGTCCAATGGCCAGCTTAACACTTCACAAACCAAATCTGCCCTAGGGATATCGCAGGAGAGGCTTGCGCCCGCTGATCAGGCGTATAGGGTCATCCAACAGCGAGAATGGCACCAGCACACGGGAGAGCGGAGATGGCCGGTTCAGTCAACAAGGTTATCCTGATTGGCAATTTGGGTCGCGACCCAGAGGTGCGCACGTTTCAGAACGGCGGCAAGGTGTGCAACCTGCGCATTGCCACATCCGAGACCTGGAAAGACCGCAACACAGGTGAGCGACGCGAACGCACCGAATGGCACAGCGTCGCGATTTTCAACGAAAATCTGGCGCGTCTGGCGGAGCAATACCTGCGCAAAGGCTCTAAGGTGTACATCGAAGGCAAGCTTGAGACGCGCAAGTGGCAGGACCAATCCGGCCAAGATCGCTATTCGACCGAGGTTGTCTTGCGCCCCTATGCGGGCGAGATGACGTTCCTGGATGGGCGCGATGGTGGCGGCCAGATGGGCGGCGGCGGCGGTGGTGGCCAAATGGGCTATGATGATCGCGATGCGGGTTATGGGGGCGGTGGACCTGCCCCGGCTGCGTCTCGCGATCTGGACGACGAAATCCCGTTCTAAGCGGACCCGACGCGCGCCTGCGTCACAAAAGACTTACAAGATTGTCACCCATCGGTTGGAAAAGCGTTACGCGTTCCTTGCAGGCTGCGCCGCAGTACGCGCCCGCCGGACCAAGACGCAGCACTGCGGAATTGGTCCGACGCGCCTGTAACCCGTGCCCTGTGGGTATCACACCCCGCTCCCCAAGCGAAGATCGCCACAGGTCAGTTTTGGGGCCGCCTGTAACACCGGCGGCCCTTTTTTACAGCTTGTGCCGCCTGTCGTCTTGAGTGCCCGGCTCCAAAGCCCTATTTTGCGACCAAAGGAGACCTGTCATGTTTTCCATTCCTGGTAAGCAAGCCGTGACGATGACGCCCAAAGCTGCGGCGCATATCGCAAGATTGATGGACCAAGGCGGCCATTCCGGCCTGCGCATTGGCGTCAAGAAAGGCGGCTGTGCGGGGATGGAATACACGATGGATTACGTCGATGACGCCGATCCCAACGATGAGGTCGTCGAACAAGACGGCGCGCGTATCCTGATCGCGCCTATGGCTCAGATGTTCCTGTTTGGCACTGAAATCGACTATGAAACTTCGCTTTTGGAAAGCGGTTTCAAGTTCAACAATCCAAACGTCACCGAGGCGTGCGGCTGCGGAGAATCGATCAAGTTCGCCGAGATGTGAGCCTGCCGATCTTGTATTCCCTCACAGAAAGGTCCGCTGCATGCGTCGTAAATTGATTGCGGGCAATTGGAAGATGAACGGCAACGCTGACACGCGTGCTGCGGTGGCGGCGTTGCCAGTCCCCGAGGCGGTTGATGTTGTAGTCTGTCCACCAGCGACCCTGGTGTCTGCGGTGTCTGAGGTGGCGGCGGCCCGTGGGATCGCCACGGGCGGACAAAACTGTCATTCGGACGTCACGGGCGCCTATACCGGCGATGTTTCGGCCGAGATGCTTCACGCGGTTGGCGCCAGCTATGTCATCGTTGGCCATTCCGAACGGCGCGCAGGCTATGGGGAATCGGATGCGGACGTGGCTGCGAAAGCCAAGGCCGCCGAGCGCGCCAATCTGGTCCCGATCATCTGTCTGGGTGAGACTTTGGCAGAGCGTAAATCGGGCCGCGCGCTCGAGGTCATCCTTGCGCAGTTGAATGGCTCACTCCCCCCGGACATGGGCGCTGTTGTGATCGCTTATGAACCGATCTGGGCGATTGGAACGGGTGAAGTCGCCACGGTTGCACAAATCGCCGAAGTTCACGCCGCTTTGCGCGCCGCTTTGGGCGAGCGGGGCGCCGAGACGCGCATCCTCTATGGAGGCTCGGTCAATCCCGGCAACGCGGCCGAGATTTTTGCGGTTGCGGATGTTGACGGCGCGCTTGTTGGTGGCGCCTCCCTGTCGGCCGAGACGTTTTCGCCCATCATCGAAGCGGCTGCACGCGCCTGAGTTTGATCGCTTTGCGTTCATTCGCGGCACGATTGCATAGGCCTGGTTTGGTTGCACCTTATATGCCGTTCGGTGTATAGTGGTCCCCAAGATATTGTGCACGCGAGCAACAGGCAATAACAACGTGAACGACACGCCAGAAGCACCTGATAACCCAGAAGAAAACGCCGGACCGCCTCGTATTCCCTACGATGGCCCGACGGTCTCGATCGAAGCGGAAATGCGGACGTCGTACCTCGACTACGCAATGAGCGTGATTGTGAGCCGCGCAATCCCCGATCTGCGCGATGGGTTAAAGCCGGTTCACCGCCGCATCCTCTATGCCATGTGGGAAACCGGGAATTCGCACGACAAAGCCTATCGCAAGTCCGCGCGCCCTGTTGGAGACGTCATGGGTAAGTATCACCCGCACGGCGATTCCGCGATTTATGACGCCTTGGTGCGCATGGCGCAGGACTTTTCCATGTCCCTGCCCCTGCTTGACGGTCAGGGCAACTTTGGGTCGATGGACGGCGACAATCCGGCGGCGATGCGCTATACCGAAGTGCGCATGGACAAGCCCGCCGCCTTTGTCCTTGCCGATATCGACAAGGACACGGTCGATTTTCAGGACAATTACGACGGCAAAGACCGCGAGCCGACGGTTCTTCCGGCGCGGTTCCCCAATATGCTGGTCAACGGTGCGGGTGGCATCGCGGTGGGCATGGCCACCAACATTCCCCCGCATAACCTGGGCGAAGTTGTCGACGCCTGTCTGGCCCTGATCGAAGAGCCTGACCTGTCATCTGAACAGCTGATCCAATACGTGCCGGGCCCAGACTTTCCAACCGGCGGCCTCATGCTGGGCCGGTCTGGAGCGCGCAAGGCCTATCTGGAAGGACGCGGCAGCGTGATCGTGCGCGCCAAGACGCGCGTGGAAGAGATTAGGAAAGACCGCTACGCCATTGTTATCGATGAGATTCCCTATCAGGTGAACAAAGCCACCATGATCGAAAAGATCGCGGAAGCCGCGCGTGAAAAGCGCGCGGAAGGCATTGCGCATGTGCAGGACGAATCCGATCGGAATGGGGTGCGCGTGGTCATTGAGCTGAAGCGCGATGCGACGCCAGACGTGGTGCTGAACCAGCTTTACCGTTTTACGCCGATGCAGACGTCGTTTGGCTGCAACATGCTGGCGCTGAACGGTGGCCGGCCCGAACAATTGACCCTGCGCGGTTTCCTCACCGCCTTTATCGACTTCCGCGAAGAGGTTGTCGCGCGCCGCACCGCGTTCGAGCTGCGCAAGGCGCGGGAACGCAGCCACATCTTGTGTGGCCTGGCGGTCGCGGTTTCAAACGTTGACGAGGTCGTTGCAACGATCCGCCGCTCGGCAGACGCCGCCGAGGCGCGCGCCGCTTTGATGGAACGTCGGTGGCCTGCGGCAGACATCGAAGGGTATTTGCGCCTGATCGACGACCCCTTGTCGAAAATGAATGACGACGGGACCTACAACCTCACTGAGGTGCAAGCGCGCGCGATCCTTGAGTTGCGATTGCAGCGCCTCACCCAATTGGGCGTGAAAGAAGTCACCGACGAGTTGGAAGAACTTGCCGGTAAGATCAAGGAATACCTGGCCATTTTGTCCAGCCGCGAACGGATCATGGAGATCATCGCAGGCGAGCTGAGCGACGTGAAAGAACAGTTTGCCGTGCCACGTCGGACCGAGATCGTCGAATGGTCTGGCGACATGGAAGACGAAGACCTGATCGAGCGGGAAGACATGGTCGTGACCGTCACCTCGGGCGGCTATATCAAACGCACGGCTTTGTCCGACTTCCGCTCGCAGCGCCGTGGGGGCAAGGGCCGTGCGGGGATGCAAACCAAGGAAGAGGACGTTGTCACGACGCTCTTCGTGGCGAACACGCATACGCAGCTGCTGTTCTTCACGACCGACGGCATGGCCTACAAGCTCAAGACCTGGCGCCTGCCGCTGGGCGGGCGCACCGCCAAGGGCAAAGCGATTGTGAACATCCTGCCGATCCCACAAGGCGTGTCGATTGCAGCGATCATGCCGGTCGATCGGGACGAAGAAGAATGGGACGAATTGCAAATCGTGTTTGCAACCTCGGACGGAGATGTGCGGCGCAATTCGCTGTCTGATTTCACCAACGTCCGGTCGAACGGTAAAATTGCAATGAAATTGCCCGACGGCGTCGAGATGGTAAACGCGCGCATCGCGTCCGAGACCGATGACATGATGCTGATCACCAATTCGGGCCGCGCGATACGCTTTCCAACCACAGATGTCCGCGTGTTCAAAGGTCGTGATTCCACGGGTGTGCGGGGCATCAAATTGTCTGGCTCAGACCGCGTTGTGTCCATGTCGGTGATCCGCCACTTTGAGGCGACGCCAGATGAACGGGCAGCCTATCTGAAAATGCGCCGGGCTGTGGCAGGTCTCGCCGATGACGGCGAAACAGCCGACGAAGAGGCCACCGACGCGAACGCGACCATTTCGCAAGTGCGTTATGCCGAGATGTCGGCGGCTGAAAACCTCATTCTGACCATCACATCCGGTGGCATGGGCAAGCTGTCGTCGTCACATGACTACCCGGTCCGCGGGCGCGGCGGGATGGGCGTTCAGGCGATGGACAAAGGTATGCGCGGCGGCGCATTGGTCGCCTCTTTCCCTGTCGAGATGGATGACCAGATCATGCTGGCCACATCCAAAGGCCAATCGATCCGCGTGCCTGTGGATGGCATCTCGTTCCGCTCCCGCTCGGCCGGAGGTGTGAAGGTGTTCAACACAGGCGCAGGCGAAGAAGTTGTCAGCGTCGCCTGGATTGCCGATCAGGGCGAAGAAGAAGAATAAGTGCAAAAACAGTGGCCTAGGTCCTGGGCCGCTGTGACTTGGACGAGACGCTCAGCGTGATCTGCCTGCGACCACAACAGCGCAGGGTTTCGATCAGAGACCGTAGAGGTCAGAGAATTTTGCCTTGAGGTATCCCAACAACGGGTCCGCGGACGGCGCAACACCGCTGGCTTTCTCGATGACCTCTTTCGGCTCATAAAGTCCACCGTGCGTTTGCAGATTGTCGCGCAGCCAGGCCGTTGCCTTGGACGTGTCACCCTGCCCCAAGTCCGCGTCAAGCGATGGAACGCCGTCGCGCAAGGCGCCATAAAGGCAACCGGCATAGACATTGCCCAGCGAATACGTTGGGAAATAGCCGATCAGGCCAACCGACCAATGAACATCCTGCAAACAGCCGTTCGCAGGGACATCGACAGCATAGCCGAAATCAGAGGCAAACCTGTCATTCCACGCGCTTTCGAGGTCAGCAACGGCCAGATCACCGGTGATCAGCGCTCGCTCCAGGTCAAAGCGCAGCATGATGTGCAGGTTGTACTGAACCTCATCCGCTTCGGTTCTGATATAGCCGTTTTGAACCCGGTTCACGGCCGCATAGAAAGCCTCGGCATCTGCCATGCCCATGTCGCCAAACTCTGCGCGCATTTCTTCGAAAAGCCAGCCACAAAAGGCGCGGCTGCGACCAAGCTGGTTTTCGTAGATCCGGCTTTGGCTTTCGTGCACGCCCATCGAGACGCCGCGCCCAAGAGGGGTCAAAAGATAGGCTTTGTCGATGTTCTGCTCATAGGCGGCGTGGCCGACCTCGTGAATCGTTGAATAGATGCAGTTGAACGGGTCATCCTCGGCGGTGCGTGTGGTGATGCGCACATCATCGCCAGAGCCCGAGGAAAACGGGTGAACGGCCTTGTCGATCCGCCCATGCGACATGTCGTATCCAAAGGCTTTGGCCAATTTCCGCGACAGCTGCATTTGTTGGCGTTCGTCAAACGGGCCCGCCACCCCCGTCGGCATGGGCTTTTCCAAAATGGCCGCGCGCAGTTCGGTCAAAGCAGGCCGCATCGCGCCGAACATCGCCTCAAGATCGGCGCCTGTTGTGCCCGGCTCATAGTCTTGCAGCATGGCGTCATAGATGTCGCCACCGGATGCCAAAGCCTCGCCCTCTTGCCGCTTGAGGGCAAGCACCTCTTCGAAGACGGGCAGGAAGGCGGCGACATCGTTGTCGGCGCGCGCCTCTGCCCATTTGCCTTGCGCGGTCGAGGTGGTCTTGGCCAATGCTTTGGCCAGATCGCCCGGCACTTTCGTTGCGCGCTCATAGCTGCGGCGGATCTCGCGCAGGTGTGCCTGGCCGACAGCATCAAGATCGGCGGTCGCGATAGTGTCCAGCCATTCCCCAACCTGCGGCGCGGTTCTGCGGGCGTGCAAGACGCCTTCCAGGGCGGCCATCTCTTCGCCCCGTTGGGCGGCGGCGTTGCGCGGCATCATGGTTTCCTGATCCCATCCCAGACGCCCTGCGATTTGGCCAAGGGCTTGGGTGTCGCGCTCATACGCGAGCAGATCGTCAAATGCGGTCATGGATCAAGATCCTCTGATGGAGGTTGCAATGGGGTATGCGGACAAGAACCTGGCGCGCAGGATCAAAAGCCAAACGAGCACCGCAAGCAGTTGATGGGTGATCGCAATCGGCCAAGGCGCTGCGTAGAGCACCGTGGTAATGCCCACGACGATTTGCAGACACATGGCTGCAAACACCGCGTTAAAGGCGAACCGTGTGTTTGCATGCGCCGATTTGCGGCCGCGAAGCCAGACGACGACAGCAAAGATCAACAGCAGATAACCGGACACGCGGTGAATGAATTGAACAAGCCCCGGACTTTCGAAAAAGTTGCGCCACATCGGCTCGAACGTGAAGGCAGAGGCCGGGAAGATTTGCCCCCCCATGAGCGGCCAATCGGTATAGGACCGTCCAGCGTCGATCCCGGCCACCAGAGCGCCCAGCAGAATTTGCAGAAAGGTGAAATGCAACAGCCCCGTGGCGAGCGAGAAGTGTTTGGCCTCTTTGGTGCGCCGCGCTTGCATCAGCTCTCTCTCTGGTCGTGAGAGAAGATTGATGTACCACGCGATGAACCCCAGGATCACAAAAGCCAGCCCAAGATGCGTCGCCAGGCGGTAGCTGGCGACATCGACCATGCCTTCGCCAGATGTCACGCCCGAGGCGACCATCCACCAGCCAATCGCCCCCTGAAGGCCACCCAAGCCGCCCAAAAGCAACAAACGCGGTGTCCAGCCGGTTGGAATTTTGCGGCGGACCAGGAACCAGAGAAAGCCCACAGCCCACACCAGACCGACAACGCGCCCGAGCTGTCTGTGACCCCATTCCCACCAATAAATCACTTTAAAATCAGAGAGTTCCATCCACTGATTTTGGATGCGCCATTCATCAATGGCTTGGTACTTTTCAAATTCAGATTGCCATTCCGCCGCACTGAGCGGCGGGATGGCACCTGTGATCGGGCGCCATTCGGTGATGGACAACCCGCTGTCGGTCAAGCGTGTAAGCCCGCCCACCGCGATCATCGCCACCACGAGTGCGGCCAACATGATCAGCCAAACCCGAATGGCCCCACGCGCCGTGTCGCGCCCTTTGTCGATCACGCCCGTCTGGACCTCAGGGCGGGCGTCTTCTGAAACCTCTTCGAAAATGCTGCGCTTTGTGGCCATTGGCTACCTCGGTTGTCTTGCTTGCGTCATACCTAAGGCTGTGGCCCAAGCAGGTCCAGCGTCAGTCCCGCTCCTTCCAGCGGACCATCTGACGCATCACGCCGTGCAGCATCTGAATGTCAGCGCGCGTCAACGGCAAACGGGACCACAGATTGCGCAAGTTTGTCTTCATGCTGGCGGCTTTGGTCTCGGGGAAAAAGAACCCGGCTTGATCAAGCCGTTCTTCGTAATGCGCGGCAAGATGCTCGACCTCTGCCACATTGGCCCATTCGGTCCCGGCCATTCCCGTTGTTTGCGCCGTCACCTGCTCGGTGGCGCGGCGCCACTCATAGCCGACCAGCAAGACGCATTGCGCGAGGTTCAGGGACGGAAAATCAGGATTGACCGGCACGGTGATGATGGCATTGGCTTGGGCGATGTCGTGGTTTTCCAGGCCCGCGCGCTCTGGCCCGAACAAGACGGCAACCCGCTGGCCCGCGGCAAGTCTGCGCGCGGCGTCTTGCATTGCCCCTTCGGGCGAGAAAACCGCCTTGGTCAGATCGCGTGGCCGCGCCGTCGTTGCATAGACATAGGTGCAATCGGAAATCGCATCGGCCACGTCCGGCGTGATCTGTGCGGCGTCCAGCAAGCGCCCTGCCCCAGAGGCCATCGCAACCGCCGAGGGGTTCGGCCAACCGTCGCGTGGGGCCACGATCCGCATATGTTCCAATCCAAAATTCCACATCGCGCGCGCGGCAGCGCCGATGTTTTCGCCCATCTGCGGGCGCACAAGAACAAATGCGGGGCGATCACTCATTGCCCGCTCGTACCGATCCCCGCCCGCAGAAACAATGGTTCAAAAGGTAATTTCACCAGTGGATTTGCCGCGCGGAAAGGTATAGCGACATCAAAGCTCTGGTCAGCCACCCGGACCCGGGGCACGCTTGGTCTCTGAAAGACGCAGAATTTACCGATGACAGCACCAGAACAGCCACAGATTTACCTGATCTCCCCGCCGCAGATCGAGCTTAGCACCTTTCCCGACCTTTTGGCCAAAGTGCTGGATGCGCAGCCGATTGCATGTATGCGTCTGGCCCTGGCCACGCAGGATGAAGATCGTCTAAGCCGGGCGGCGGATGCATGCCGGGCTGTGGCCCATGCACGCGATGTGCCAATCGTGATTGCGGATCACATTGGGCTGGTGGACCGTCTGGGCCTTGACGGCGTTCACTTTGCGCAGGCAAACGCTTCGGTCCGCGCAGCGCGCAAAGACCTAGGGCCTGATCCAATCGTTGGTGCCTTTTGCGGGGCGTCGCGCCACGACGGCATGGACGCAGGCGAAGCAGGCGCAGATTATATCGCGTTTGGCCCGACACGGGATGGCGGGCTGGGCACAGCCGTTGCTGCGCCCGAGCTCTTTGGTTGGTGGAGCGAGATGATCGAACTGCCGGTTGTTGCCGAAGGTCTTTTGGACACAGACGTGATTGCGCAACTGACACCGGTGACAGATTTCTTTGCCCTGGGCGAAGAGGTTTGGTCGACCGAGGATCCGGTGGCCGCATTGCGTACCATTCAGGACGCCATTGCCAACGCCTAAGCGCGCGCCCGCCAGCTATCTGGTCAGAGCAGCGTCCGTTCGATCACCCAAAAGATCCCAATCGCCGCGATCATCAGCGAGCCGATGATGGAAATCGCGCGGAACATGATTTCATAATCCTCGACGACGGCCTCTTCGCCTTCCAATTGAGCCAGACGCGCGGCAAAAGTCGCCCCCCAAAGGGCAATCGCCGCAATTGCGATGACGGTCAGCTGGCCAATTTCGACGCCAACGTTAAAGCCAATCAGGGCCGGAATGAACTGACCGCTCGGCAGGCCGAATTCCTGCAAGACCGACGCAAAGCCAAGCCCGTGCAAAAGCCCAAAACCAAAGATGATGAAAGGCCGCCAGGGGTTCAGCCCGCGCGCAAAGATGTTTTCGATCGCGACATAGACAATCGAGGCCGCAATCAGCGGCTCAACGATGCTGCCGGGGACGTTCACCCAGCCCAGCGCGCCCAGCGCCAGCGTCACAGTATGAGCCAGCGTGAACGAGGTGACTTGCCACAAGAGAGGCGCCATGCGCGTCGACAAAAGAAAGAGGCCCAGGACGAACAGAATATGGTCCAACCCTTTCGGCAGGATGTGATCAAAGCCGACCGGAATATAGCTGGCAAAGCTTTGCCAGCCGCTGACAGGTTCACCCCCCGCAAGCGGGATGGCAGGGCTGGTCGCACCCAGGTCGAGATAGCCTGTATAGGGATTTTCAACGCCTTGCTGGCGGACAATCAACGCGCCAGAGCCTTCGGGCCAGGTGACAGTGACGGTCTCGGCGCCGTCTGCAAGAGGTGCGCTCAGTGTCACAAGCGTAAAGCGCGGCAGCTCCGCGTTCGGCTGTGCCTCGACGCTGACCGTGTCCAGCCGCAGCGCCAATGGCCCTGCCTCTGACTGAAAGACCGGCACTGCGTTCCAAGCGGGCACCAGTTGCGGAATACGCGCCGCGAGGTCTTGGTCGCTGAGCGCGCGCAGATTTTCGTAAAGGCTGGGGTCGATCGCGTCGTCAGTATCGCTCAGCCCGTCAAGGTTGATGCCGGACAACAAAGCTTCGGCATTCATGCGGATCGCAACGCTCAGCCCCTCGCCTTCCTGTGTGAAATCCGCGATAGTAGGTTGCACTTCGTGTGCTTGCGCGGCAGGCATGCCCACCAAGAGCAGACACAGACCTGTCAACCAAACTCGAACCCACGCCGTAACCCGCACCATGATACGCCCCATCACCTTATTAGCCGCTCTGTTTTGCATGCTGCCGATGTCTTCTGCAAGCGCGCATGAGCTTTGGTTAGAGACGGAAAGTTGGCAATCCGAGGTCGGGGAGGAGATTTTCTTTCACATCGTGAACGGAGAAGACTTTTCAGGCGTCAATTTGGCCTATTTCCCGAACCGGGTGCAGCGCTTTGACCTGGTCGAGGCTGATGCGCTGCGGGCTGTGGACAGTCGCGCTGGTGACGTGCCAGCCGCAACCGTCGCGGCCTCGGACCAAGGGTTGATGATTGCCCTTTACGAGACCGAGCCCTCGAAAATCTCGTACAAATCGTGGGAAAAATTTCAGAACTTTGTCGACCACAAGGATTTTGGTGCGGATGTCCGCGCGCGCCACGAGGCGGCAGGGCACCCGACCGAAGGATTTTCCGAGCTTTACACCCGCCACGCCAAGGCCCTGGTCGGCATAGGCTCGGGCGAAGGCCGCGACAAAGCCTTTGGTTTGGAAACCGAGATCGTCGCCCTGACAAATCCATATGCCGCTGACTTTGACGGTCAGATGCAGATGCGCGTTCTCTACCAAGGCGCCCCACGGCAGGATGTGCAGGTCGAGGTTTTTGACAAAACGCCGGATGGATCTGTTGTGGTGGATCGCAGCCCACGCACCAACAGCGATGGCATCGTCACTGTGGCTGTGCGCGCGGGGCACACGTATCTCATTGACGCCGTTGTTCTGCGCCCCGCCGAGGCCGAGACCGGCTCGGCCTGGGAGACACTTTGGGCTGCGTTGACATTTCAGGTGCCGTCGGAATGAAGCCAGACATTATCTGCATTGGATCTGTCCTGTGGGATGTGATTGGACGCTCTGCGTCTGTGATGCGCCAGGGATCGGATGTTCCTGGGCGCATCACACGTTTGCCAGGGGGCGTTGCGCTGAACATCGCGATGACGCTGGCGCGGTTCGGAATGACGCCTGCGCTGCTTACGGCAATTGGGCGCGACCCAGAGGGCGACGAGCTGATCAATGCCTGTACGGCGCGCGGAATGCTGGCCGATTGGGTTTACCGCTCGGATGACTTGCCGACCGATCGCTATATGGCGGTCGAAGGGGCCAATGGCCTTATTGCCGCGATTGCCGATGCGCATTCGCTAGAGGCTGCGGGCGACAAAATACTGCGCCCTCTGACCAATGGCGCGTTGGGATCGCTTGAGGCGCCCTGGACCGGGCCGGTTGCGCTGGATGGGAACCTAACTTTGGATCTGTTGGCCGATATCGCCAGCGATCCGGCCCTCTCGCAAACCGATATGCGCGTGGCCCCGGCCTCGCCCGGCAAGGCCGAGCGTTTGGCACCCTTTCTGACGCACAGTTGCGGGACGCTTTACGTCAACCTCGAAGAAGCTGGGCTGCTGTGCCAGCGCAAATTTGCCAGCGCCTCTGACGCGGCATCTGGTCTCTTGGACCGCGGCGCCGCGCGTGTGCTTGTGACCGACGGCGGCGCGGCGGCGTGCGAAGCAGACGCAGCCGGATCCTTTTCGCGAACGCCGCCACAGGTGTTGGTGACCCGCGTGACCGGCGCAGGGGATACGTTCATGGCTGCGCATATTGCGGCTGAAACACGGGGCGAAGACCGCGAGAGCGCGCTGGCCACAGCCCTAGAAGCAGCAGCCATCTACGTGAGTGGAGAGACACCGTGATCCCAAAGGCTTATGCGCCCGACGTGGCTGCGGCACGTGCGGATGGCAAACCGATTGTCGCGTTGGAATCAACGATCATCACGCATGGCATGCCCTATCCCCAAAACCTGGAGGTCGCGCGCCAGGTCGAAGAGGACGTCCGCGCTGCCGGAGCGACGCCCGCGACGATTGCGGTGATCGACGGGGTTCTTCACGTCGGTCTGACGGATGCGCAATTGTCCTCTCTTGCCCAGGCGTCGAATGTCGCCAAGCTCAGCCGCGCAGATTTGCCCGTATGCATCGCCTCGGGGCGGACCGGCGCCACCACAGTCGCGGCGACCATGATCGCCGCGCGCCTTGCGGGCATTTCGGTTTTTGCAACCGGCGGCATCGGTGGCGTGCATCAGGGCGCAGAACAGAGCTTTGACATCTCCGCCGATTTGCTTGAACTCGCCCAAAGCCCCGTGATCGTCGTCGCGGCTGGCCCCAAGGCGATCTTGGACATCCCCAAAACGCTCGAAGTGCTTGAAACCCAAGGCGTTCCAGTGATCGCCTATGGTCAGGACCAAGTGCCAGCCTTTTGGTCGCGCCAATCAGGGTTAAGCGCCCCTTTGCGGATGGATAGCCCCGACGACATCGCCAAAGCCCATGCAATGCGTCGGGCGATGGATCTTGAAGGCGGTGCATTGGTGGTCAATCCAATCCCACCCGGCGATGAAATTCCCGCAGTGGATCTGGCGCCTGTCATCGCGCAAGCGCAGGCCGACGCGGACGCGCAAGGCATCGCGGGCAAAGCGGTGACGCCTTTCTTGTTGCAGCGAATCTTCGAGCTGACCGAGGGGCGCTCGCTTGTGGCCAACATCGCTTTGGTGCGCAACAATGCCCGATTGGCTGCCCGGATTGCTTCCTGCTTAGGCACGATGCCTGTTTGATATGCAATAACGGCGGCCCAACCGTTGTTCCCGGCGCGCGCTTCGCCTAACTAGAGCGCAACTCTCGCCTGGAAGGCCATATGACGACCCCATTTGAACCTGTTCCCCCAAAGCGCCGCGGATTGCTGTCGCGTATGCGCGATTCTTTCCTGACGGGGCTGGTTGTTATTGCGCCTGTTGGCCTGACCATCTGGCTAATCTGGTCGGTTGTCGGGTGGATTGACGGTTTTGTCCTGCCTTTGGTGCCGGACGCCTATCAGCCCGACAAGCTTTTGCAAACCTACATCGGCCTTGATCCCTCCGTTCAGATCAACATCCGCGGCATCGGCGTTATCATCTTCCTGCTTTTCACCGTCATCGTCGGTTGGATGGCCAAAGGGTTCATCGGCCGTTCGATGATCCGATATGCAGAGAGCCTGGTCGAACGAACGCCCGTCGTGCGGTCGATTTATTCGGGCATAAAGCAAATCTCGGAAACCGTATTCGCCCAATCCGAACGCAGCTTTGAAAAGGCCTGTCTGATCGAATATCCGCGCAAAGGCATTTGGGCCATCGGCTTTATCTCAACCGACGCCAAGGGCGAGGTTGCGCGGCGCGCCGGTGCAACCGAAGAAGAAGAGCTGGTCAGCGTCTTTGTTCCAACGACGCCAAACCCGACCTCTGGCTTTTTGCTGTTCTTCCCACGCCAAGACGTGATCGAGTTGGACATGAGCATCGAGGACGCGGCCAAGCTGGTGATCTCGGCCGGTCTGGTCTATCCCAATGGCGCGCCCAACGGTTCCTCTCGAAACTGACGGTTTAAGAAACTCCGACAAAACTATGTTTTTGTGGGATTTCTCCGCGCGCGGCGGCGTCGCAATAGCGCGCTGTCGCGATCACACAAACATGTCACGCAGATCGACCGAGCTGTCTTTTCCAATCATGTCGAAATGCGTCGCCAGAAACTGATCCGCCGCCTCTTCTCCGGCCTTTTTCAGCGTCGAGATGATATAGGCGTTGGGCACGACTTTGGTGGCGACGCTCAGGTCGTTCATCAAGGCATCGTCGGCGATCATATGCACATGAACGCGCGCCATACGCCCGGCATCCATTGTGCCGTCATCCAACAGACGCTGGACAAAGTTGATCGCGCGCAGTTCTCTCAGCAAGGAAGAGTTAAAGCCGATCTCGTTGATGCGATTCTGGATCTGTTGCGGCGTCGTCGGCAGGCCGTCGCGCTCAAGCGGGTTGATGTTGATGATCACGATATCCGGCGGGAACGACCGCCCGAACATCGGAAAAAGCGCCGGATTGCCGGTGTATCCGCCATCCCAGAACGCTTCGACCTGACCGGTCTCGGTGTCAAACATCTCCACCGCTTTGAAGAGGGTCGGCAAACAGGCCGAGGCCAGGATCGCATCCCCACACAGGTCTGATCCCGAAAATACGCGCAGCTTGCCATTGCGCACGCGGGTTGCAGACACGAAAAACGCCGGCCCCTCATCGGCGCAAACACAGTCAAAATCGAACCCTTCGACAATGTCGCGCAAAGGGTTTTGGTAGAACGGGCCGTAGGCATAGGGCGACGTCATGCGCCCCCAGAACTCGGAAATCATGTAGGGCCATGACGTCTCGATCGTTTGCGCAACCGCCGCAGGCCCCCAAGGTGCCAGCCATTGCGCCATATGCGGCGTCTGCGCGCCTGCGACCTTGTCCCACAAACGCTCTAGATTCTCTCGCGCCCGATCAGGTCCGCCTTGAACCAGGCCAGATTTGACCGCCGCCCCATTCAACGCGCCAGCAGAGGTGCCCGAGATCGACGCGATCTCTAGCCGGTCATCTGCCAAAATGCGGTCAAGCGCACCCCAGGTGAATGCCCCATGCGCCCCGCCGCCCTGCAGGGCCAGATTTATTCTCTTTTTCTCTGACATGGCGCCTCCTCTGGGCGATCTAATCGTGCAGC
This sequence comes from uncultured Rhodobacterales bacterium, assembly GCA_964649815.1. Taxonomy (GTDB): domain Bacteria; phylum Pseudomonadota; class Alphaproteobacteria; order Rhodobacterales; family Rhodobacteraceae. The sequence continues at coordinate 41,745 of CAZYQC010000012.1, forward strand.
TTGCAGATGCAACACCTCAGCACTTTGCAAAAATTTCTGCGTCGAATTTAACCCTTTGTTGACAAGTCCGCCTCGCGCGTAGATTGAAAGCAAGGCCTCTACCATGACAAGAAAGAATTCAACGTGAGCGATACCCCTGTTTCTTTGGATGTTTGCATTATCGGCGCGGGCGCTGCGGGGTTGCAAACTGCTTTCCAACTGAAAAAGAAGAACCTTAGGGTCGCTGTGCTGGAACGCGGCGCGGGCGTTGGGCATTTCTTTCGTCACTTTCCGCGCCAGCGCAATCTGATTTCCATCAACAAGGTCCACACGAGCCTCTCGGACCCAGAAGCGCGGCTGCGCTATGACTGGAACAGCCTGCTGGGCGATGCCGATACCCCGCTCTTTACCAGCTACAGCAAAAAGTACTTTCCAAAGGCCGATGTGCTGGTTTCTTACCTCGAAGATTATGCCGCGGCTTTGACGGATGAGATCTATCTGCAAACCGAGGTCGCGCGCATCACGACCAGCGACACCGGCTATGTCTTGCTGACACAAGGCGGGACGCGCTTTGAAGCCGCCCAAGTGATTGTCAGCACCGGCGTGACACAGCCCTGGCTTCCCGAGATCGATGGCCTGGAGTTGGTCGAGCAATACACAACCTATGACCCAACGCCCGAGCGGTTTGATGACAAGCGCGTTTTGATCCTGGGAAAGGGCAATGCCGCTTTCGAGACGGCGGAATCCTTGACCGAGCATGCCCAAGCCATCCACGTCATGTCACCGCAGCCGATCAAATTCGCCTGGAACTCGCACTTTGTGGGGCATGTTCGCGCGGTCAACACGAACTTTATCGACACCTATCAGCTGAAATCCCAAAACGCGGTGATTGATGCACAGGTTGAGCAGATCACCCGGCAGGACGACGGCACATTTCTTGTCACCGCGACAATGGCCGCGGCCGAGGGGCACACAATCGTTCTGCAATATGATCACGTGATCGCCTGCACCGGCTTTCGGTTTGATCCCAGCATCTTTGCCCCCGAGATCCGCCCGGACGTGCACCGCTTTGACAAGTTCCCCAAGATGACGCCAAATTGGGAGCATCCGAACGCACCGGGGATCTGGTTTGCCGGAACCCTGATGCAGTCGCTTGATTTCAAAAAGACGATGTCGGGCTTTATCCACGGCTTCCGCCACAACATCACGGCTTTGGTCGAATTTGTGAGCGCCCGCCATTTCGGCACCGAGATACCAACGCAGAGCTTTGGCGCGGCAGGCGACGACCTGATCGCGCAGATCATCGAACGGTTCAGCATAAGCGCAGGGCTTTTCCTTCAGCCGGGCTTTTTGGCCGACGCTTATGCCCTGTCGGGGCCACACGCCGGACAAAAGTTCCACGAGATGCCCTATGCCTGGCTACAGCAAGATGTGTTGCCCACAGGCGATTTCGTCACGGCGACGCTCGAATTTGGGGACTTTGGCGAGAACCCATTGCACGTCAAACGCGCGCACAATGCCTTTGACGGCGCGCCCGATCCGTTTATCCACCCGGTTCTGCGCTTTTGGCGGGATGGGGTGCTGATGCACCAGCGCCATCTGTCAGATCATCTGGACGCAGACTGGCGCAGCTTTGCTGACCGGGACAGCGGCGCGGGAACCGTCACCGCGATGACCTATCGCGACGCGGGCCAGACCAGAGCGCCTGCAGAGATGGCCATCGAACAGGCTGCGCGCTTTTTCCAGGAAATCGATGCCCTGAACATCGCGCAACAGCCTGCGGCGGAATAATGACCCGCACTTAGAGAGCGGTCCAACCGCCATCGACGCTGATCGTTGTGCCAGTGACCTGCGCGGCGGCATCCGAGCACAAAAAGACCACGTTGCCGCCGACCTGTTCGACGGTGGCAAATTCCTTTGACGGTTGGCGGGCCAAGAGAATGTTCTCGATCACATCCTCTTTGCTCATGTTGTATTCTTTCATCGTGTCAGGGATCTGCTTTTCGACGATGGGGGTCAGAACATAGCCCGGGCAGATGGCGTTGCATGTGATCGGGTCTTTGGCCGTTTCCAGGGCCGTGACTTTGGTCAGACCGACAACACCATGCTTGGCCGCCACATAGGCCGATTTGTAAGGCGATGCGGTCAAACCATGCGCCGAGGCGATGTTGACGATCCGGCCCCACCCCGCCGCGCGCATCATCGGCATCGCAACCGCCGAGGTGTGGAACGCCGAGCTCATGTTGATCGCGATGATGGCGTCCCATTTCTCGGTCGGGAAATCGGGGATACCGGCGACATGCTGGATACCGGCATTGTTGACCAAGATGTCACAAACGCCCGCCTGTTCAATCAAGGCCCGACATGCGTCGGCCTTGGACATGTCGGCTTGGATATAGCGGGCCTTGGTTCCTGTTGCGGCCGCGATCTCGTCTGCGATCGCGTGGTCTTCTTCGCGATCAGTAAACGAATTCAGCACGACATCCGCGCCCGCTTTTGCCAATTCCCACGCGACGCCCAGACCGATGCCAGAGTTTGAACCGGTGATGACGGCGGTTTTGCCTGTCAGGTTGATTTCGTAAGCCATGACGCCTGATCCCAAATTGCTGCAGTTGCAAAATACAATGAGCAAGTTCGAGGCGAATGCAATGGGATCTGATCACTTCGCCGCAGGCCCAACAGCCCCTTGCAAAGGATAGCCTGAAAGAAAAAAACGCCGGCACGAAGCCGGCGTTAAGTTATTGAGGCAGGTTTCATACAGGCAAGAAACCTATCGAGCAGTGAGACCTTAATACGACGGACCACACGAAGAGTCCAAGCTAAAAGTTTGATAATGCGAAGAGGCTCTATTCGCGGTATCCTTCAAGAAAATAAGGGCAGAGTGGGATTGTTGCGAAAATGGAGCAGGTTTTTTTCCACATACGTTCGCTGATTTTCGTCAGTTTCACAGCGATTCTGTTGGGCGGGCCAAGTCAGGCGGAACCGCAGCATGGCATAGCTATGTATGGCGCGCCTGCCCTTCCACCCGATTTTGTGTCGTTGCCTTATGTGAACGCCGATGCGCCCAAAGGTGGCGCCCTCGTTTTGGGCAACACAGGCACGTTCAACTCGCTCAATCCTTACGCGGTCAAAGGGTCTGTTCCCTGGCAGCTGAGGTTTTTCACCCATGACAGTCTGATGGGCCGATCGCAGGATGAGCCCTTCACGCTTTACGGTTTGTTAGCCGAATCAATCGAAACTGCCGAAGACCGCAGCTGGGTCGAATTCACGCTGCGCCAGGGCGCGCGTTTTTCCGACGGCTCCCCCGTTACGGTCGAAGACGTCATTTGGTCTTACGAGATCCTCGGCACGCAGGGGCATCCACGGTATCGGGGGCTGTGGTCTCAGATCGACACAATCGCCCAAACCGGCCCGCGGTCTTTGCGGATCACCTTTAACACCAACAATCGTGAGCTGGCCTTGCTGGCCGGTATGCGCCCCATCCTGAAAAAAGCGCAATGGGCGGGAAAGGATTTCTCGGACGCGGGTCTCGACGACATTCCCATCGGCTCGGGGCCTTATGTCATCACCCGATACGAGGCGCCGCGCTTTGTCGAACTTGAGCGCAACCCAGAATACTGGGGCGCAAATGTTCCGGTGCAAAAAGGCACGCATAATTTTGATCGTATCCGCATCGACTTTTACGGCGATGGCGACGTGTTGAAAGAGGCCTTCAAAAGCGGCGCCATAAGCGCTGTGCGCGAGTTCAACGCCGAAGCCTGGGCGCGCGATTATGCCTTTCCGCGCGCCCAATCCGGTGACGTGATCAAAACCGAAATCCCGCACAAGAAACCGACAGGCATGACCGGCTTTGCCATCAACACCCGTCGCGCGCCGTTTGACGATTGGCGTGTGCGTGACGCGCTGATCCAGGCCTTTAACTTTGAATATATCAACGACACCTTGACCGGCGGCAACCAGCCGCGCATTTCGTCGTACTTTGGCAACTCGGTTCTGGCCTTTGCGCCCGAACCGGCCAAAGGGCGCGAGGCCGCGCTTTTGGCCCCGTTCGCAGACGCTCTTCTGCCTGGCACGTTAGAGGGCTACGCGCTGCCGGTGTCTGACGGCACTTTGCGCAACCGCGCCAACATCCGAAAGGCGCTGCGCCTTTTCGAAGACGCCGGTTGGACAGTTCAGGACGGCATCATGAGCGATGCAAATGGCGTTGCTTTGACCTTTTCGATCCTTTTGGACAAAGCCAGCACCGAAAACCGCCGGATTGCCGATATCTACATTCAGGCGCTTGAACGGCTGGGTATCGTTGCGACCATCGATTTGGTGGACGACGCCCAATTCATTGCGCGCACCGGCAGCTTTGACTTTGAGCTCGCCTACTACAGGCGCGCTTTGTCGCTGTCGCCCGGCAACGAACAGACCTTTTACTGGGGCAGCGCGTCAGCCAAAACAGAAGGCAGCCGGAACCTCATGGGCGTTCAGGATCCAGCGGTAGATGCGATGATCGAGACGATGCTGACCGCCCCGGACCAAGAAACATTCATCGCCGCGACCCGCGCGCTGGACCGTCTGTTGACCGCTGGGCGCTATGTCATCCCGTTTTGGGCCTACACCAGCGGGCGCATCGCCCATGTCAAAGAGATGAAGGCGCCAGAGGTCATCCCGATTTACGGCGACGGACCTGCATACATGCCACACGTATGGTGGTGGCAAGAGAACTAGCGCCCGCCCCCTTTGGGAAAGATTGCAACGCTGCCTGATCCGCGCTACGGGCGCGGGGAACCAAACGGCTTGGATGCACCGCATGGCAAAACAGCAAACCCTTTGGGCCGAGGGCCTCGGCACAGCCCTCTTGTTGGTGTCCGTTGTCGGATCCGGCATCATGGCCGAGACCCTCTCGGGCGGGAACGTCGCACTTGCGCTTTTGGCGAATGCCATCGCGACAGGCTGTATGTTGTTCGCCATCATCACGGTTTTGGGCCCGATATCGGGCGCGCATTTCAACCCCGCCGTAACATTGGCGTTTCTGCTCAGAGGTGAGATCAGTGTGGCTGCGGCCGGTGCTTATGTTGCCGTCCAAATCGTCGGCGGCATTTTAGGGGTTTGGGCAACGCATCTGATGTTCGACCTGCCTGTCTTTCAACTGTCAGAAACGCTTCACCGTACCGGGCCGGCCCAATGGTGGTCCGAGATCGTCGCGACGTTTGGATTGCTTTTTGTGATCTTTGGTGGCCTGCGATCCAGGCCCGAGGCCGTGCCGGTACTTGTCGCGCTCTATATCACCGGCGCCTATTGGTACACGTCGTCCACCAGCTTTGCGAACCCGGCCGTTACCATCGCGCGGGCCTTGTCCGACACATTCGCCGGTATCGCGCCACAGCATGTCCTGGCCTTTATCGTCGCGCAAATCATCGCCGTTGGGGTGGCGCATGTCGCGTTAACCCGTCTTTTCAAAAAAGATTGACGAAGTGTAAACGCCCCCTATGTTGCAACCCGGCGAAGAAAAGTGCGCGTCTTGGCCAACGGTCTGAGATGGAGGGACAGATGACCTGGGCAGATTTGACGCGAGACTGGTGCACATCTTATGCAGATATGAAAACAACGTTTCCGCGTCTGGAAGACGAGGCAATGGCCTTTGTGAAACAAGACCGCCAACGCTTTATTGGCTATATCGCCACATCGCACAGCCTGACCTATCAAGAAGCAGAAGACGCGCTGGACGACTATCTGATGATGCGCGCGCGCGATCTCGCAGCCGCGCCGTCCCGCATTTCGGCCTGAGGACGTCTTACACCAAAGACGTCACCCACAAGATCGTCGCGTCTTCGGCACTGACCGACACCACATTATGCCCCATCGCAGCGTCGTAATACGCGCTGTCGCCGCGGCGCATTTCGACCGGCTCATAGAATTCGGTGTATAGCTTGATAACTCCCGTCAGCACGTAGAGGAACTCCTCTCCGTCGTGGCGGACCCAGCCGTCGAATTCCTCCATCGAGCGCGCTCTGACTCGTGCGCGATACGGCAGCATCTGCTTTTTCGTCAGCGTCTCGGCCAGCAGCTCATGTTCATAGGTTGTGGTGGCCTGCGCGTTGCCCTCGCCGGATTTGGTGATCGCCATGCGCCCGTTCACCTGTTCCTTTTCCGGCGGGGTGAACAGCTGCGGCACCGAAATTTCCAGGCCAATCGCCAGCTTTTTCAGCGCCTCATAGGTCGGCGACATCTGCCCGTTTTCGATCTTGGACAAAGTGGAGCGCGCCAACCCGGCCTGGGAGGCGGCCTGTTCCAGCGTCCAATCCCGCGCTTTGCGCAGCTCACGCACCCGCGCACCCAAATCAAGCGGTTCTGCGGTTTCGTCAACACCGTTGGATCGCGCAATTGCGATCAGGGATTTGGGATCTTTGCCTGTCATTGGTGTGACATACAGGCGGCGTCAAACGCTTGCAACGCCAGCGACGTCAAGCTAGCTGCTCTGGCCATGAGCGACGCGATTTTTGATCAAGGCCCTCCGCCGCCCTGCCCGGACCCGTTCAACCTTGCTGCGCATGTGCTGCGCCATGCTGACGCGTTGGCCGATAAACCCGCGCTCGTGATTGCAGGCGATACGCCCGAGACCTGGAGCTATGGCGCCCTGCAGGACGCAGTTCTTGGCACCGCCACCGGCTTGATCAACATGGGTCTGCGCCCCGGCGACACTGTGCTGATGCGCCTTGGCAATACTGTGGATTTCCCGATCGCTTACCTTGCGGCTTTGGCCGTGGACCTTGTGCCTGTGCCCACCTCGTCAGCTTTGACCGAGGCCGAAGTGGCGCATATCCTCGCGACGTTGCAGCCCAAGGCGATTTTGCGGGCGCCAGATGTGGCCTGTCCGAACGCGGCCAATCTGATCTCGTCAGAGACCTTGCGCAGTTGGCGCACATGCCCAAAGGCCACCTATCGCCTGGGCGATCCCGAGCGTCTGGGCTATGTCATCTACACCTCTGGCACCTCGGGTACGCCGCGCGCGGTGGCACATGCGCATCGGGCGATTTGGGCGCGCCAAATGATGATGGACGGCTGGTACGGCCTAAGCGCGCGAGACCGTCTGTTGCATGCTGGCGCCTTTAACTGGACCTATACGCTAGGGACCGGGCTTATGGATCCCTGGACACAAGGGGCCACCGCCATCATTCCCCAAACAGGCACCAAACCCGCGGAATTGCCCAACCTTCTCGCCAAAGAGGACGTGACGATCTTTGCGGCGGCCCCTGGCGTTTACCGCCAGATGTTGCGCGCCTCGATGCCAAAAGTGCCGCACCTTCGACATGGGCTTAGCGCGGGCGAAAAGCTGCCCCAATCTGTCGTCACAGCCTGGCACGACGCAACCGGCAGGGCGGTCTACGAAGCCTACGGCATGTCCGAATGCTCGACGTTCATTTCCGCAAGCCCCAGCCACCCCGCACAAGGCACCAGCTTTGGCCGCCCACAGATAGGCCGACGCATCGCGATCCTGGCCGAGGATGGCATCGCCCAAGCCGACGCGCCCGGCATCATCGCAATCCATTCCAGTGATCAAGGCCTTATGCGGGGATACCTGCACACCGACGATCCCTTTGACGGGCGCCTTCAGGGTGGGTGGTTTTTGACTGGCGACACTGGCGCAATGAGCAAGGATGGCGCCGTCACATATCTTGGGCGGGCTGACGATATGATGAACGCAGGCGGGTTTCGGGTCTCCCCTCTCGAGGTTGAAACGGCCCTGTCCGGTTTTCCGACCATCCAGGCCGTCGGCGCGGCCGAAGTCTCGGTTGGGCAGGACAAAAGTATCATTGCGGCCTTTTACACAGCGCCAAAGGCTCTACAGTCGCAAGAGCTGGAGGCCTATCTGTCCGACAAACTTGCGCATTACAAACGCCCCCGCGCCTTTGTGCATCTTGCCGCCCTGCCCGCCGGCGGAAACGGCAAATTGGCACGCCGGAAACTGAAAGACATCTGGAAGGATCTAGATCATGGAGACCATTAAGCTGGACGTCATGTCCGATCCCATCTGCCCGTGGTGCTATATCGGCAAAACACATCTGGACCGCGCTCTGGCCGAGGTGCCGGATCATCCGTTTGCAATCGAATGGCATCCCTTTCAGCTGAACCCCGACATGCCGCGCGAAGGCATGGATCGTCGTACCTATCTTGAACGCAAATTCGGCGGCAAAGAAGGTGCCGTGCGGGCCTATGCCCCCGTCGTTGAACACGCCTCAAATGCAGGCCTGTCGATCAATTTCGAAGCGATGGAACGCACGCCAAATACGTTAGATGCGCATCGCCTGATCCACTGGGCCGGGATCGAGCGCAAGCAGACCAAAGCTGTGGATGCCCTTTTTGATGCCTATTTCGTTCAAGCCCGCGATATCGGTGACCACGATGTTTTGTCCGACATCGCAGACAGCATCGGGATGGACGCCTCGGTCGTTCGGCGCCTTCTGGGGTCGGATGCGGATGCCGAAGACATCCAAAAACGCGACGCGCACAGCCGCCAGATGGGAATCTCGAGCGTGCCAACCTTCATCGTCGCCCAACAACACGCCGTGCCCGGCGCCCAACCCCCGGATCTTTGGATCAAAGTTATCCAAGAACTGAAAGAGCAGTCCGTAAGCGCCTAAAAGAAAAGCGAAAATCGCTGCGCTGTGAAAGATATGCGGAAAGTCATATTTTCACGCATTAAGGGAATTGCGCTTAAGATTTTCCTCGCCTAAAGTCTGGCCAGCGTGGTGGGCGCTGACCTAGTTTGTTCTTGTGGCTTTGAGGGTGCGTGCCGGAAAACGCTGAGAAAACCTTGCCTGTTGGAAAGCAGGAATTCATCGCTCTGATGGCGATGATGTTTGCGACCATCGCATTCTCTATCGATTCCATGTTGCCGCTGCTTCCCGATATCGCAGCCGATCTTGGCCTGCCTGAGCCGGGTCGTGCCCCGCTTATCCTGACCTTTTTCTTGGTCGGCATGGGGCTCGGCACATTTTTTGTAGGCCCGCTCTCTGACGCGATTGGCCGACGGCGTACCTTTTTGATCGGGGCGGTCGTCTATGCCGGGGCGGCAGCTGTGGCCACGTTGTCCAAATCCTTTGAGGTGTTGCTGGCCGCGCGCCTGATCCAAGGCATCGGCGCAGCAGGCCCCCGCGTTGTGTCGATGGCTGTCATTCGCGACCTGTTTGTCGGGCGCGAAATGGCGCGGATCATGTCATTTGTCATTGTCGTCTTTCTGGTCTTTCCGGCCTTGGCCCCCGTCATGGGGGCCAGCATTGGGGCGATTGCCGGCTGGCGCGCGATCTTTGCTGTCTTCCTGATTTTTATCACGCTTCTCACACTTTGGTTTGCGATCCGCATTCCCGAGACCTTGGCCCCCGCGCACAGACGTCCGTTGCGTTGGTCGCTTATGTGGGACGCGGTGCGCCAGATGTTCGCGCATCCGACGGTGCGATTGTCGATCATCGTTCAGACGCTGATGCTGTCGATGCTCTTTACCATGCTCACGATGATCCAACCGATCTTTGACAAGACCTTTGATCGCGCCGAAACCTTCCCCTTGTGGTTTGGCGGCATCGCTTTGGCCAGCGGCGTGGCAAGCCTGATCAACGCCCGCCTTGTCGGGCGCTTTGGCATGCGCAAACTGATCACCTGGGCGCTTTTGCTTCAGCTCGCTGTTTCGGCAATCTGTCTCGCTCTGATCTGGTTCTTCGGGCCATCCGTCTTTGCGATCTTCGTGGCTTGGCAAATCGGCGTGATGTTTCAGGCGGGTTTGACCGTGGCCAACCTGAACGCCATCGCAATGGAACCGATGGGGCATATCGCGGGCATGGCCGCTTCGGTGATTGGGGCGGTCTCTACGATGTGCGCTGCGATCTTGTCGTCACCGATGGGCTATTTCTTTGACGGCACGCCGCGCCCACTTATGATCATCATCCTCGTGTTCGCGCTGATCGCCTATATGCTTATGCAATTCATGCGCTTTGCCGAACCCGCCGCCCAAAGGGCATAGACAGCGCAGCCGCAGGCATGCCACGCTTGCCTCATGGATTACTATGACCTTGGCCCCTATTCCTGGCCCGTGACAACATCCTCGCCAGAGGCGCAACTTTGGTTCGATCGCGGTTTGATCTGGACCTATGGCTATAACCACGGCGAAGCGGTCGCCTGCTTTAGCAAAGCCGCCCAAGCCGATCCCACCTGCGCTATGGCGCATTGGGGCATCGCTTATGCCTCGGGGCCGAACTACAACATGCCGTGGGCGCTCTATGACGATCCGGGTCGCGCCAAGGCTTTGGCCGCGTCTTACGATGCCACGCAAGAGGCGCTAGCCCATCGCGACCACGTCACGGCCGTCGAACGCGCGTTGATCGAAGCTTTGCCCCATCGCTATCCGCAGCGCACGCTTGCCGCTGATATGGAGGCGTGGGATCAGGCCTTTGCCGACGCGATGCAAGTGGCTTTGCAAACCGATCCCAGCCACCTGGATCTGTGTGCCATCGCCGCCGAGTCACTTTTGAACCTAGCGCCCTGGAAATTGTGGGATCTTAAATCCGGCACGCCCGCCAAAGGCGCTCCGACACTTTTGGCGCAAGAGTTGATCGAGACGGGTCTCGATTTGCCCGGAGGCATGGCGCACCCGGGGCTTTTGCACTTTTACATTCATCTGATGGAGATGTCGCCGACCCCCGAAAAGGCGCTCAAGGCAGGCGATGCGCTGCGCGCGCTCTGCCCCGATGCCGGTCATTTGGTGCATATGCCCACCCATATCGATGTCTTGTGCGGCGATTACACGTCAACCGTTTTGTGGAACCAAAAGGCTGTCGAAGCGGATTTGAAGTATTACGCGCGCGAGGGCGCGTTCAACATCTACACCGGCTATCGCCAACACGATTATCATTTTGTCATTTATGGCGCGCTCTTTCAGGGGCAGATGGCCCCTGCTCTCGAGGCGGTGCGCGGCATGCGCGACACGACGCCCGAAGAGATGCTAAGGATCGAAAGCCCGCCAATGGCCGACTTTTTCGAAGCCTATCTGGCGATGGAGCCGCATGTTCTGCTGCGCTTTGGCCGATGGGAAGAGGCCTTGGCCATGCCCCTGCCCGAGGATCGTGACCTTTGGTGCACGATGACCGCGACAATCCTTTACGTTCAGGCGGTCGCCCATGCGGCCTTGGGCGATGTCGCCGCTGCGGAAGCCAAAGAGCAAGAGTTCCTTGCCGCGAAAACGCGGGTTCCCGACACCCGCGTCTTGCACAACAACCGTGTCGTTGACCTCTTGGAGATAGCAGCCGAAATGGCCCGTGGCGAAATCGAATACCGCAAAGGCAATTTTGAACAAGCATTCACGCATCTTCGCCAAGCCGTCGTCTTGGACGATGCGTTGCCGTATGACGAGCCGTGGGGCTGGATGCAGCCCGCCCGCCACGCGCTTGGCGCTTTGCTTTTTGAACAGGGCCACATCGATGAGGCAGAAGCGGTATATCGTGAGGATCTTGGCCTGGGCGGTCAGCTTTCACGCGCCACTGTTCATCCTGATAATGTGTGGTCTTTGAAAGGCTTACACGATTGCCTTAAAGCCCGCGGCGACGAGGTGGAACTCCCCTCCGTTCGACAGCGTCTGGATATCGCCCTGGCGCGGGCGGATCGGGCTGTGGGCGCCTCTTGCTTCTGCGCGCAGGCCGCGATGAAGGCTGCGGAATAGCTAGGCCTTTTTGGCCTGCTTTTTCTTGGCGATGACCTTTTCCGCCAAGTCGCGGGCCACGGCAAAAGCACCTTTGATTTTGTCCGAGTCTTTTTTCCAATCGCGCCGAACAACAATCTTGTTGTCGCGCACTTTGGCCAAGCCGCGCTGGTCCTGTATGAACTCCACAAGCCCCTCAGGAGAGGCGAATTTGTCGTTGTGGAACTGAATGGTGGCTCCCTTTGGCCCGCCGTCCAGCTTGGAAATCCCGGCTCTCTTGCACATCGCTTTGATGCGCACGACCAGCAAGAGCGTATTCACCTCTTTCGGCAACGTGCCAAAGCGGTCGATCAGCTCAGCGGCGAACCCTTCCAGTTCAACTTTGGTCGATAAGCCACTGAGACGGCGATACAATCCCAAGCGGACATCCAGATCCGGCACATAATCATCCGGGATCAAAACCGGCACGCCGAGATTGATCTGAGGCGCCCATTGGTCGTCGGCGTCACTCAGACCTTCCATCTCTCCGGCTTTGATCTTGGCAATCGCCTCTTCGAGCATGGATTGATACAGCTCAAACCCCACGTCACGCATCTGGCCTGATTGCTCTTCGCCCAAGAGATTGCCCGCACCACGGATGTCGAGGTCTTGCGACGCCAGCGTGAACCCTGCCCCTAACGTGTCAAGCGAGCCCAAAACACGCAGACGTTTTTCAGCACTTGGCGTCAACTTGGCGCGCGGCTTGGTGGTCAGATACGCATAAGCCCGCGTCTTAGAGCGCCCCACGCGCCCCCGGATCTGATAGAGCTGCGCCAAGCCGAACATATCCGCCCGGTGCACGATCATTGTGTTTGCCGTCGGAATATCCAGACCGGATTCGACAATCGTCGTGGCCAGCAACACGTCGTACTTGCCATCGTAAAAGGCGTTCATACGCTCGTCCAACTCGCCCGCAGCCATTTGGCCATGTGCTACAATAAAGCTGACTTCTGGCACTTGGTCTTTCAGGAACTCTTCGATCTCTGGCAGATCAGAGATGCGCGGCACCACGTAAAAGGACTGCCCGCCGCGATAATGCTCGCGCAAGAGCGCCTCGCGCAGGGTGACGGCGTCAAATTCGCTGACGTATGTGCGGATGGCCAGCCGGTCGACCGGCGGCGTGCCGATAATCGACAGATCCCGCACGCCCGTCAGGCTCAGTTGCAGCGTCCGCGGGATCGGCGTTGCGGTCAGCGTAAGAACGTGAATGTCCGACCGCATTTGCTTGAGCCGCTCTTTATGCGCCACGCCGAAATGCTGTTCTTCATCGATGATCAGCAGGCCAAGCCGTTGAAAGCGGACGTTTTTCGCCAACAGGGCGTGGGTGCCGATGATAATATCGGCCGTGCCCTTCGACATCGCCTCGCGCGTGGCATGCGATTCCTTTTGGCCAACAAATCGCGAAAGCTGGCGCACTTCGATGGGAAAGCCGCGGAACCGTTCGGCAAAGCTTTTGTAGTGCTGTCTGGCCAGCAAGGTGGTCGGTGCGATGACGGCGACCTGAACGCCAGACATCGCCGCCACAAAGGCCGCACGCATGGCGACTTCGGTTTTGCCAAAACCAACGTCGCCACAGATCAAACGGTCCATCGGCGAGCCCGAGGTCAAATCCTCGGTCACATCGGCAATGGCGCGCAGCTGATCGTCGGTTTCTTCGTAAGGGAAACGCGCGGCAAAGGCGTCCCATGTGCCGGGCGGCGGCTCGAGCATGGGTGCTTTGCGCAAGGCACGTTCGGCGGCCACGCGGATCAACTTGTCGGCCATTTCGCGAATGCGCTCTTTCAGGCGTGCCTTTTTCGCCTGCCATGCACCGCCACCCAAGCGATCCAAAAGCCCTTCTTCATGCCCGTATTTGGACAAAAGCTCGATATTCTCGACCGGCAAATACAGTTTGGAGCCTTCGGCATATTCCAACAGCAGGCATTCATGCGCCGCGCCCGCCGCCGTGATGACCTCGAGCCCCATATAGCGGCCGATCCCGTGATCGACATGCACGATCAACTCCCCGGGCGACAGGCTTTGGGTTTCGGTCAAAAAGTTCTCGGCCTTGCGGCGCTTTTTGGGTTGGCGGATCAGGCGATCGCCTAGGACGTCCTGTTCAGAAATCACCGTGATCTCTGTCTCGCCCCAAGGGCCTTCGAACCCATGTTCCAACGCCCAAACGACGAGGTGTACACCTGTTTTGCCAATCCGCCCCGCGTCGGTGACGGGGATGGTCTCGGCAAGGCCTTCGTCTTCGATCAGGCCTGACAGGCGTTCGCGTGCACCGTCAGAATAGCTGGCGATAACGACCGGTCCCTTTTGCAGCCGCGTGCGTACATGGTCCGCCAGCGTTTTGAAAAGGCTGATGTTTTCCAATTGGCGTTCGGGCGAAAAGTTGCGCCCGATGCGCCCGCCGGCATCTGTCACACCCAGGCCCGTCGCCTGTGGCAAGGCCGCGAATTGCAGAACGCGGCGGCCTTCGATCAGGCCCTGCCAAGCGCTGTCATCCAAATACAGCCCTTGCGGCGGAGCGGGCTTGTAAACGCTGTCGATGCGATTGCGGTTTTGCATCGCCAGCCGCCGCGTTTCGTATTGGTCCGTAATCGTGTCCCACCGGCTTAGCCGTGCTGCTGTGACCTGATCGTCAAGCGTGATGCTCGCGTCAGGCAAATAGTCAAACAGCGTCTCCAGCGTGTCGTGGAAAAACGGCAGCCAATGCTCGGCCCCTTGATGTTTGCGCCCTGCGCTGATCGCCTCATAAAGCGGGTCATCCGTACCTGCGGCGCCAAATTCGATCCGGTAATTTTGCCGAAACCGGGTCACGGCCGCCTCGTCGAGGATGATTTCGCTTACCGGGGCCAATTCGATCTGATCCAGCTTTTCTGTCGTCCGCTGGGTCGCCGCATCAAAACGGCGCGCGCCGTCCAGAACGTCACCGAAAAGGTCCAATCGCACAGGTCCAAGATCGCCGGGCGGATAGATGTCGATGATGCCACCGCGCACCGCATAATCGCCAGGTTCGGTGACGGTCGGCGATTGGGTAAAGCCCATGCGCACCAGAAAGGCGCGCAAACCGGCCTCGTCCATACGCCGGCCCACGGTTGCGGAAAATGCGGCATCTCGCAAAATCGCGCGCGCAGGCAGGCGTTGGGTCGCCGCGTTCAGCGTGGTCAACAGCACCATCCGCTTTGGTACACCGTGCACAAGCGCCGCCAGCGTCGCCATCCGCTGCGCCGAGATATCCGCATTGGGCGACACCCGGTCATACGGCAAACAATCCCAACCCGGAAAGACGATCACCGGCAAATCAGGCGCAAAAAACCGCAAAGCATCCCGCATCGCCGCGAGACGTTTGTCATCGCGGGCAACATGCATCACAGGCGCACCGCTTTGATCCAGCTCTTTGAGGATCAGGCGGGCGTCATAGCCCTCGGGTGCACCGCTGACAGTGATATGGGGTTGCGAGGTCATCAGGCCGCTTCAATTGGCCTTCGCTCTGCAAGTGTCAACCACCCCAAGGGCCAACGGACAAGTTTTGATACATGCCCCAAAGCGCGGTGAAAAAGATCGAAATCATCCCGATGCCCTGTACATAGGTTCGGTGGCGGGCCAGCCTGCGGAACAGGTCCACGTCTTGCGGATCTTCGTCGGCAATCAATTGCGCGGTTGAAAGAGACAATGCCCCCACCAACGTCATGGGGAACATCAACAAAAAGACCGCCTGCGCAAACTCGACGCGGTACATAAAGCCCAAGATGGCCAGTGCTGCGATGACGAAACAGCTGATCGCAGCCAGCCACAGACCCGCAACGCGGCTGATCAACAGGATGCGCGTGACGTTGATGCGCACGATGTCATGCAAATCCTGGCTTGCCTGTCCGCCCATCCGTTTGGCGCGCACGACCATGTCATAAGGGATGCCCAGCACCCAATGCGAAGCCGTTGACCACAGCACAGCAACTGCGATCCAGAACCAAAGGTTCGAAAAGGACCGCATGTCGATCAGGTCAAAAAGTGCGTCTTGCCAATCCACGGCAGGCCTGTTTTTGCGTTTGTTTCAGGTCTCATAACGAGGAGTGACGCGCTTGCCCAGACTTGCCAGCGCTGAATTTCCGTGGCACCCAACACCTGTAAACTAAAAGTGACACTCATCATGCGCCCAATTATCGCTCCGACACCAACCGCGCGTCCGCGCCGTCTCAGACAGGCCCCCGGCATTCGAGCGCTCGTGCGGGAAAACACATTGACTGTCGATGATTTCATTTGGCCCGTCTTCGTGCGCGCAGGAGAAAGCATCGAAGAGCCAATCCCCTCGATGCCCGGCGTCATGCGCCGCTCGGTCGACAAGGTCGTTGACGCCGCGCGCGAGGCGCAAAGCCTGGGCATTCGGGCGATGTGCATCTTTCCCTATACCGCGTTGGAAGAACGGACCGAGGATTGCGCAGGCGCCTGGGACCCCGAGAACCACGCCAACCGCGCGATCCGGGCGATCAAGGCCGCTGTGCCAGAGATGATGATCATGACCGATGTGGCGCTCGATACCTATAACATCAACGGTCACGACGGCTTTGTTGAAGGCGACGAGATCGTGAACGACCGCACCATCGACGCGCTGGTCAAAATGGCCTTGTCCCAGGCCGAGGCTGGCGCAGACATCATCGGCCCGTCCGACATGATGGATGGCCGCATTGGCGCGATCCGCCAGGCCCTTGAAAGCGCGGGCCATCAACGGGTGATGATCCAAAGCTATGCGGCCAAATACGCCTCTGCGTTTTTTGGGCCTTTCCGGGATGCGGTTGGCGCATCTGGTGCGCTCAAAGGGGACAAGAACACGTATCAAATGGATCCAGGCAATTCCGACGAGGCGCTGCGGATGATTGAACGCGATCTGCGTGAAGGCGCAGACATGGTGATGGTCAAACCCGGCCTGCCCTATCTCGACATTTGCCGCCGCGTCAAAGACACGTTTGGCGCGCCGACTTTTGCGTACCAAGTCTCGGGCGAATACGCGATGATCCAGGCGGCGGCTCAAAACGGATGGGTCGATGGCGATAAGGTCATCATGGAAAGCCTGATGGCCTTTAAACGAGCCGGTTGCGACGGGATTTTGACCTATTTTGCGCCCGCGGCCGCGAAACTGCTGCGCGCCCAGCGATAAGCCGCTCACATCTGATGCAAGCATCGTGACAGAGGCGCGCAATGCGCGTATATTCGCCGACAAGACCGGATAACCGGCCAAAGCAGTAACAGGCGGACTCATAACCATGACACAAGATGTCTTTTCACGTCGTGCCTTTGGCGCACTTGCAATTGGTGGCGCGGCCACCTTGGCAGCTTGCGGCAACGGCGTCGGCAATCAAAACGCGGTGACAATCGACGCGCGCGTCGATGCCACGCTGAACGAAATGTACCGGACCTTCCCCAACACGGTCGATCTTGCGGCTAAGGCCAATGGCCTTTTGGTCATGCCGCTTGTGACCGAAGCGGGCTTTGGCTTTGGCGGCGCGTTTGGCCGCGGCGCCTTGCGCGTCGACGACATAACAGTCGATTACTACTCGGTCGCAAAAGCATCCGGCGGATTGCAAATCGGCGCCCAGCAATACGCGCACGTTCTGTTCTTTATGACCGCAGATGCCCTGACCGAGTTCCGACGTTCTCCTGGCTGGGCGGCTGGCGCTGATCTGGAATATGTGGTGTCTGATCGTGGCGACAGCGTCGCGGCCGACACGACCACAGTGCTTTCCCCGGTTTTGGCCGCCGTCTTTGGTCGGGCTGGCCTGCGCATCGGCGCAACACTCGAAGGCACCAAATACACGCGCATCATCCCCTGATCGGGGCTGACACCTAGGCGCGCGGCCCCTCCGCGCGCCTCACCCGCTTGGCGACGTTAGTCCAGCGCCTTGAGCCTTTTATAGAGGCTCGACGTATCCCAGCGCCCGCCTCCCAGCTTTTGAACGTCTTTGTAAAACTGATCGACCAGCGCCGTCACCGGCAAAGCCGCGCCAATTTCGTCTCCGGTCGCGAGGCAGATGTTAAGGTCCTTGCGCATCCAGTCGACGGCAAAGCCGTGATCAAAGTGATCGTCCAGCATCGTCTCATAACGGTTCGACATCTGCCACGACCCCGCAGCGCCCTGGCTGATCACATCGACCACCGCGCGCCCGTCCAAGCCGGCTTTGTCCGCGAAATTCAACGCCTCGGACAGGCCCTGAACAAGACCGGCGATCGCAATCTGGTTGCACATCTTGGTCATTTGGCCTGCGCCGCTTTCGCCAAGGCGTCGGCAAATCTTGGAATAGACATCCAAAATCGGCGCGGCGCGGTCATAGGCGCCCTGATCGCCGCCGCACATAATCGACAGCTGTGCATTTTCGGCGCCAGCTTGCCCGCCCGAGATGGGCGCATCCACAAAGGAAATGTTCAGAGCATCCGCTGCGGCATAAAGCTCGACCGTCACCTTTGCGGAAACGGTCGTATGGTCGACAAACACGCTGCCTGCTGCCATGCCCGCAAACGCGCCGTCGTCGCCCAGGCACACAGAGCGCAGATCATCGTCATTGCCGACACAGGCCATCACGAATTCGGCCCCCTGGGCCGCCTGCCTTGGGGTTGCTGCAAATCCGCCGCCATATGTCTGCGCCCAAGCGTCGGCCTTTGCGGCTGTGCGGTTGTAGACCGTCACCTCATGGCCCGCCTTTTGCAGATGCCCAGCCATCGGCCCGCCCATAACACCCAAGCCAAGAAACGCGATTTTTGCCATTCGGAGATCCTTTCGTGACGTGCGCCTTGCCCCGCCGGGGCTTGCGCTTGCTCTTCTGCCTACCTAACAGTCCTTCGAAACGGGTCAACCAATGGACTGACCGCATATGGCAGTGATCTTTACATGGCTGTTGCGCACCACCGGTGCTTTGATCGGCTTGACCGTTCTGGCAGGGATCGGCGTTTACTATTTGGCCAGCCGATCTTTGCCCGATTACGACGCCGTGGTCGACGTGCTAGGCCTGCAAAGCGAGGTGGAGATCGTTCGCGACAATGCGAATGTGCCGCACATCCTGGGTCAAAACGATGCCGATGTCTTTTTCGGCCTTGGTTTTGCCCATGCTCAGGACCGCTTGTGGCAAATGACGATGTTGCGGCGTACTGCGCAAGGCCGATTGTCCGAGGTGTTCGGCACCGCGACCGTCGACATCGACAGCTTTTTGCGCCGCATCGACATCTACAACCGCGCAGTCGAAAGCGTCCCCGCACAGGATCAACGCACGTTGCAAGCGCTCGATGCGTATTCCGCGGGCGTCAATGCACGCATCGCTCAGGTCAATGCAGAGGCCCTGGGGCGCGGCGCGCCGGAGTTCTTTCTCTTTAACACGCCCATTGCGCCCTGGCGCCCCGCCGACAGCCTCGCGGTGGTCAAGCTCATGGGCGTTCAGCTCTCTGGTCATTTGGACGAAGAAGTGCGCCGCGCGCGCACCTCGCTTAGCCTAAGCGATCAAGACCGCCTGCTGGATATTTTGCCCGACACGCCCGGCCAAGGCGTCGCAAGCCTGCCCGAATACGCCGCACTCGTCCCCGGTGCCACCGGGCGGCGCGTGGCGCAAGCAGACCTTTCGCATCCGCTCTCTCCGTTTCCGCCATTGGGCATGAGCGGGGCCTCGAATGCCTGGGCCGCGGCGCCTGCGCGCTCGGCATCGGGTGGCACGCTTTTGGCCAATGATCCGCACCTTGGCTTTACCGCCCCTGCCATTTGGTATCTGGCGCGGCTCGAACTGGAAACCGGCGGCGTCATTGGTGGCACAATTCCCGGCGTGCCGGTCATTTTGACCGGCCGTTCGGTGAGTTTGGGCTGGGGGCTGACGACGGCCTATGTCGACGACCAAGATCTCTTCATCGAAGAGATCAATCCAGACAACCCCGAAGAATACAGAACGCCAACCGGCTGGGCCCCGTTCGAGAGCCGTTCTTCTATTGTGAACATCAAAGACGCCGAACCCATCACGCTCACTTTGCGGTGGACGGCGAATGGGCCGGTTTTGCCTGGCAGCGTGAAAGACATCGCCGAGGTCACACCCCCCGGCCATGTGGCGGCCTTGAACTGGACTGTACTCAGCACCCAGGACACATCGCTGAGTGCCGCAATCGGCGTCATGCGAGCACAAAGCGTTGAAGAGGCCATCGCAGCGGCGCAAGACTATGTTGCGCCCGCACAGAACATGACCTTGGCAGATACCAACACCATCGCGATGAAGACGATTGGCAGGGTGCCCAAACGCGATGCTGGCCATGCCTCGCAAGGGCGCCTTCCCAGTTTTGGCTATGTCGCGGAAAACAGGTGGCAAGGCTGGATGCCCTATGCGTCCAACCCGGAATTCGTCGCGCCGTTGGGTGGCATTCTGGGCAACACGAACAACAAAACCGTCGACCGCCCCTTTCCCAATCATGTTTCTTTTGAATGGGGCGACACGCAGCGCGTTCAGCGGTGGCAACGTTTGATGCAGTCGCGCGAGGTGCACACCCGCGATAGCTTTATCGAAGCGCAATTGGATACGGTTTCTTTCACCGCGCGCTCGCTTTTGCCGCTGATCGGCGCGGAATTGTGGTTCACCGGTCAAGCCGCAGCAACCGGAACGATTGAACGCCAACGTCAAAGGGCGCTTACCTTGCTGGCGGATTGGAACGGCGAAATGAATGAACATTTGCCCGAACCTCTGATTTACGCGGCCTGGCTGCGCGCGCTACAGGATCGCTTGATCCGCGACGACCTGGGGCCGCTTGCGGACGAATTCACCCATGTCGAACCTTTGTTCATCGAGCGTGTTTTTCGC
The DNA here is from genome assembly GCA_964649815.1 of uncultured Rhodobacterales bacterium. Taxonomy (GTDB): domain Bacteria; phylum Pseudomonadota; class Alphaproteobacteria; order Rhodobacterales; family Rhodobacteraceae. The sequence goes on from CAZYQC010000012.1 coordinate 62,238, forward strand.
GATGTCGACGGGGCCTCTGTCTGGTGTGACGTCCGTCAATCCGCCCCGGTCGAGACCTGCCCCGATATGGCGCGACTGGCACTGGATGATGCGCTGATCTGGATCGAGGAAACCTGGGGGGATCAGATCGAGTCGCTGCGCTGGGGCGACGCGCACCAAGCCACACATGACCATGAGGTTTTGGGCGA